>DAOTTQ010000013.1:0-157042 GCA_034437555.1 Anaerolineae bacterium
CGCCCTCCAAAACCGATTTACTGTAAGTTCATTTGCTCTGCTACAATTTCGGCGATGTCTTTAATCACGGGTCCTTCGCCATTCATCCCCGACTTTGCGCTATCAAACATTTGCATACAGAAAGGACACCCGACTGCAAGCGTTTCTGCGCCTGTTTTCATGGCTTCTTCATAGCGCACCAAATTAACCGCTTTTGTGCCGTGTTCTTCCTCTTTCCAAAATTGCGCCCCACCCGCCCCACAACAGAACGAATTTTTCTTAGAGCGTGGCATTTCAATGAGGTTTGCACCCATGCCCGTTAGCACATTACGCGGTTCTTCTACCACGTCATTATGCCGCCCTAAGTAACAGGGGTCATGGAAGGTCACGTTTGCCCATTGTTTGGGGTTGGTGATGCGCGGAATTTTGTTTTGGGCAATCAGTTCGTCAATCAATTCTGTGTGGTGAATCACTTCGTATTCACCGCCAAATTGGTGATACTCTTTGCCAATATTGTGCAAGCAATGGGGGCAAGTTACCACGATGCGCTTGGGGTTTACTTCATTGAGTGTTTCAACGTTTTGTGAGGCAAGCTCAAAGAACAAATACTCATTGCCTGCGCGACGTGCCACGTCACCCGTACAAGTTTCACTACCGCCAAGAATGGCAAAGTTAATGCCCGCCTTGTGCAAAATTTTCACCAAAGAACGCGCGGTTTCTTGGGCGCGCGGGTCTACGGCAACGGCGCACCCCGTCCAATAGAGAATGTCGAAGTTGGGGTTTTCGTCTACGGTGGGAACTGCAAATTCTAGCCCTTCTGTCCATGCCACACGGTTGACGTTTTGCCCCCAAGGGTTGCCTTGCCGTTCCATGCCCTTAAACGCGGTTTCTAATTGTTCGGGAAAGTCGGCTTCAATCAAAACTTGGTTTCTGCGAATGTCAAAAATATCAAACATGGGTTCATCACCCACAGGGCAAATGTCCACACACGCGCCACAGCCCGTACACGCCCACACCGCAGATTCACTAATAACTGTTCCAATGAGGGGGAATGTGCCTTCGCCATTGGCAATTGCGCTCATGTTCTCACGGATGGCATAGCGTTTGTTCACTTCTAATGCGGAAGGCGATAGCTCTTTGCCTGTTAGGTATGCAGGGCAAACATCTTGGCAACGGTTACACTGAATACAGGCAAACGCATCAAAAATTTGGGTTTTAGAGAGGTGTTCTAGCCTGGATGCGCCAAACTGCTCTTTGGTTTCGTCCTCTATGCCAATAGGCGACATTTCACCCAATGAGGTGCGCTTGGGGCGCGTAAGAAAGTTTAGGGGAGCCATAAAGAGGTGCGCGTGCTTGGTATAGGGGAAGTAGGGCGTAAAGAGCAAAATGCCCCCCAACGCTACCCACCAAAAGACGTGGCGTGCAAAGTCAAGTCCACTGGCGTTAATGCCCCCAAACAGCACCGACACGAGCGATGCAAACGGCATAAAGGGGTCAATTGCGCCTGCTTCTGCCACAAGAACGGCTTCACCTAAGAAGCGTGCGCCCACATGAAGCAAGATAAACCCCGCCACAATCATGCTGTCGTTAAGCACGCCACCGTTTTTAACGCTGGGGTGTAATAGCACGTTGTCGTGATACATCAGGTCTTTTTTATTGGGCAATACCAAACGGCGCGCGATAAAGTACGCCACGCCTGCCAGCACCACCAAACTTAACACATCGCCCAAAAGGCGATAGCCATCATAAAGTAAGGCGGGCAAGCCTGTGAGTGTTTTAAGGGACTCTTCAAAGCCATCCACCATGCCAATGAGCAAGTCTACGCCATTGACCAAGAAATAATATGTAAAGCCAATCACCACACCCCAATGAATGAGGCTAACAAGCGTTCTGGTTTTAAGGGTGGTTTCTTGGGTTAAATAAATACGGAGGGCGTGCCATGCTCTAAAGAGCAATTTATCAAAGTGGAGCTTGTCTTGACCGCGATTAATGACGCGATACATTTCCATAAAACCCGTGTAGGTTGCGCCAATTGCCAGCAACGCCAGCAGGGTAAAAAGCATCTTTTCAATCGGCGATAACATAAATTTCCCCAATACTAAAAGTAAGTTTATTTTGATTAAAGTGTAACACAAAATAGCTTGTTAGCCATTGTTTTGCTGGGGTGCATTGCCTTGCCCCTACACTTGCCTATGGGGTCTCTGTTACAATTCCTTTTCGTTGTGCATTTCGTCACAAACCGCCCTTTGGAATAGCGCACAGGAGATAGTCCCACATGAGCAATCGTGACCACAAGTATCTTGTTATCCCCGGCCCCGTTGAAGTAAGAAAAGAAATCCTTGAAGCCCAAACGGCTTGGATGATTGGGCATCGCTCTACTGCATTTGCAGACCTTTTTGCTGCCCTTCAAGAAAAGCTAAAGAAAGCCTTCGTTACCGAATCTCGCGTGTTTGTACACGGGTCATCGGGTACGGGCTTGTGGGAAGGTGCATCACGCAACGTTATTCGTGATGGCAAGAAAGCCCTTCACCTTGTCAGCGGTGCATTTAGCGACCGTTGGGCAAAAATTAGTGAAGACAACGGCAAAGAAGTTGATACCATCGAGCTAGATTGGGGTCGCGCCCATACTGCCGACCTAGTAGCAGAAGCTCTTAAGAAGCAAGCCTATGATGCCGTGTTTGTGGTTCACAATGAAACCAGCACCGGCGTAACCAACCCCATTAAGGAAATTGGCGAAGTTGTGCGCCAATATGACGATACCCTGTATATCATTGACAGCGTCAGCGGTTTCTTAGGGTCGGAGCTACGCGCCGATGAGTGGGGCATTGATATGGCACTCACTAGCAGCCAAAAGGCGTTTGCGTTGCCCCCCGGCATTGCTTTTGCCAGCATTAGTGACCGCGTCATTGAACGCGCCAAACAAGTGAAGCATCGTGGCTACTACTTCGATTTTATCGAAATCGAAAAGAGCCTAAAGAAGAACAACACCCCCAGCACGCCCCCCATCAGCCTAATGTATGCCGCCAACAAGCAATTGGATGATATTTTGGCAGAAGGCTTAGATGTGCGTTTGGCACGCCATGCTCAAATGGCAGAAACCACTCGCCAATGGGCATTGTCACGCGGATTTGGCTTGTTTGCCCAAGAAGGCTACCGTAGCAACACCGTTACTGCCATAGACAACCGCGAAAAGAACATTAGCGTGGACGATATGGCAAAGTTCATGGGGGGCAAAGGCTTCTCGATGGACAAGGGCTATGGCGATATTAAAGGCAAAACCTTCCGCATTGCTCACATGGGCGATATGACCCCCGACATCTTAGCCGAAGTGCTAAGCGGGCTAGACGAATTTATAGGCTAGGGAGACACAGACAGATGACGTTTCATGTTCTTGTACCTGATGATGTAGATGCCATTGCGCTTGACATTCTAAAGCAAGCCGAAGGGCTAGAAGTAACCTATACGGGCAAAATTAGCCAAGACAGGCTAAAGGAATTGATTCCTACTGCGGATGCCATTTTGATTCGTAGTGGCGTAAAAATTACCCCCGATGTGTTTGCCGTGGCAACCCATCTTAAAGCCATTGCCCGCGCAGGCGTGGGTGTGGACAATGTAGACCTTGCCAGCGCAACCGAACACGGCGTTACTGTGATGAATACGCCCGGTGGCAACACCATCGCCACCACCGAATTCACATTGGGCTTGATGCTGGCGTTGGCGCGTTTTATCCCACAAGGCGATGCCACCCTAAAGGCAGGCAAATGGGAACGCAAGAACATGGTCGGTGTGGAACTACGCGGTAAAACGCTGGGCATTGTGGGCTTCGGGCGCATTGGGCGTGCGGTGGCTGTGCGTGCGAATGCGTTTGATATGAAGGTGGTCGCTTATGACCCCTTCGTCACCGATGGGGGCGACCTTGCCACCATGGTAAGCCTTGATGAACTGTTTGCCCAATCGGACTTTATCACCCTTCATTCGGTGATTACAGACGAAACCAAAGGCTTCATCAACACCCAAAACATTGCCAAAATGAAAGACGGCGTGCGGATTATTAATGCAGCGCGTGGCGCACTCATCAATGATGCCGACCTTGCCGAAGCCCTAAAGAGTGGCAAAGTGGCAGGCGTAGCCGTTGATGTGTATGAAGTAGAGCCTCCTCCTGCTGACCACCCATTGCTAAACGCTCCTAATGTGATTGATACACCTCACTTGGGCGCAAGCACCACTGATGCACAAATTACGGTGGCAATCGAAGCCGCTGAATTGGTGCGTGACTTCTTGCTAATGGGGCAATCGCAAAACGTTTGTAACCCCGATGTGCTGAAGGCGTAAAAGCAACACACATAAAGGGCGTATCTTGCGCAGATGCGCCCTTTTTTACATCAAACGCTAAACAGAACCCCCCCTGTATTCTCCCGTTTTAACGTGCTTTCTGGTAAAATAAACCCTAAACGCTCACAGTATTGTTCAAAAGAATTAGTGGTTAAAATAATGCCCGAAACAACCTACTACGACATGCTTAGCTTGCGCCCCAATGCGGATGTCGAAAGCATCAAACGTGCTTATCGTGAAAAGATTCGCACGTTTCACCCCGACAGCCTAGCAGGCGAATTGGCACGCCGAAAGGGTGCGGGCAATTATGGGGGCGCGTATGAAATAGAACGGCGCATTGAAGAATACAAAAAGAAAACCCAAGAAATTAACCAAGCCTATAGTGTCTTATCCGACCCTGTGGCACGTGAAGCCTATGACCGCCCACGCAAAGAACGGGCGCAAGCGGCATATCGCGCCCCCGACCCGTCACGGGCGGGTCCCTATGCCCAACGGCGTGCCAACCCTGCGCCGCCCCCCCAAACGCCCGTAGAGGAAAAAATGCCTGTGCGTTGGATTGCTGGCTTGGTGGTGGTGCTGATTGTGATTTTCTCGTCGTTTGTGTCGCTATTTGCCAGCGTCTTTTTAACGGATGGGCTACGCCCTGCCGGGTCATCGGGGGGACTCAGCTCTCGTGACCTGCAAGAAACCCAAAATGCCATCCAAGCCACCTATATTGTAAGGACGCAAAACGCGCAATTGCCCACCGCTACGCCACGCCCTCCTCTAGAGAATCGCAACATTGGCAAGGCGTTTTATGACAGTGAAAACTACGGTTTGGCAGAAGAACTGTATACGCTTGCGCTGTCGCAATCTCCGCAAAATGCCCAATGGCACGTTGAACGAGGCTTTGTGTATGTTCAGATGATGGTACAGGATGCCACGTATTTTGACCGCGCTATGGCGGACTTTGACCGCGCTTTATTGTTGGATGATGCCGTTCATGAGACGTACTTGGGGCGTGCCGAAGCACAATATCGCTATAGTACCCTGCCCCAAAACCGCCCCCCATCGCCCGAAGCTATCCAACGCATCCAAGATGACCTGTTGCAATACATCGAGCGTACAGGGGACATTGAACACCCCAAAGTAAAAGAGCTACAAGCCTTATTGGACGGATAAGCCGTCATCCTTGAATTTTTGTGGGCGCATGAAGGACATCAGCGCAAACAAAAGCATAAAACCTAAAAAGAACAAGCCTAAAAGCCATGTCATCGCATAAACCTCCTGTGTGTGAAAAGGCGACTCTATGCTCTATGACGAAACCTGCGGGCAAAAAGTTCCAATATGGCACGAGTTGGTTTTTTGTGTGTAATCAATTTGGTTTTAACCCATAAATGTTTGGCGGGCAATTAAAGACAGTGTTACAATCACCCCGTATCCCGCATAAAAAAGTGAGCGTAAAATGTCTGAAAACCCTGATGTTACGAATGTAAAGCCCGCGCCCCACTACCGCTCTGGTAAAGCCGACCCTGCGCTAGTAAGAGCGTGGGAGATGCTGTTTGAATATGATGAGCAAGCCGTAGAAGCCCAAGACAACTTTAGGCTTAGTCGCAAACGCCTAGTCATTGTAACGTTTATGTCTACGACAATTGCCGTTCTTGCCTCTTGGGTTGCAGATATTCAATGGCTTTACTTGATACTCGGTACGCTATCGTTTGTGTTGCCTGTGCTTGCTTCGGTTACTGCCAATATCGCCCAAAAATTTGAGCGGATTAGCGCATGGCTAAAGCATCGTTTGGTGGCAGAACGCATCCGCTCTGAAATTTACTTGTATCGTATGGAAGCAGGGGCTTATGCCACTGTAGAAAAAGAAGAACGCGACAACCTGCTAAACACGCGCATTAACGAAGCAGGCGAGTTTATTCGCACAGATGACTTTCATGCCGCTTCAGAAAATGGCAAAATAAGCAGAGAAGAACGCATCGACAAGATGTATGAGACGCTGGGTGAAGACGATGGTCATAAGAAACTCAATATTGAGAACTACATTAGCATCCGTGTCAGGGGGCAAAAAGAGTGGTACGACAAGCGCGTTAGCAAGAACTACCAAAGCATGCGCCGAAGAACCACGATTGCGATTTATGTACAGGCTTTGGGCGCAATTTTGGGGGCGTTGGTGCTGTTTCTAAACCTAGACGGACGCTTTATGACGATAACGACTATTACCAACGCCCTTAGCTTTGCCATTACCTCATGGACAAATGTAGAACTGATTGGGCAAATTTACGGCATCTTTAGCTATGCCAGCCGTCAACTTAGCCCTTACTTGCTAGAGTGGGATATTTCTAAAGGCGATTCTAAGCTAAAGGCTGCCGAGACAAAGAAACAAAAAGCCCTTGAGATTGTGGACAAAGTGGAAGGCATACTCACGTTTGAACGCGAAGAGTGGTATAGCATCGCGCTCCAAACACTCTCCTCTAACGATGATTCGCTGTTCCAAGAAGTAGAACGCCTACAAAAACAACGCCAAAGCAAACAGAACGACAACGCCAATCCCAACGGCATCACCCCGACGCAATAAGCCTCAGGGTTAGTCTTTGATTAGCCCGTTTTCATGCAGAAAGCGGGCGTACTGTTTGGCTTGCTCTTGTGTGCCACCTGCCAGCATGTGAATTCCATCGGCTTCCCAAAAGGCGTTATCAACGGGAAATGTGCGGGCAAGGTCAACCAACGGCACGTCTAGCGCGTTTGTCATTTGGATAAGAACATCGTTTTGTAGGGCAATTTGCTCGCGCCACAGGTCGGGGCGGTTGGCTTCTGTGTTGTATACCCACGTACTAATGATGGGCTGAACACCATTTGCCCGCGCCAGTAGTACCAAGTTTCGCAGGTTACGCTCAAAATAGGTGGGCATGTTTTGGGCAAGCCGTGTTTCAATGGTCATTGCGCCGTCATCTTCGGCACACTCAACAAGGGTTGGCTCGAAAGCGGTATCCAGTGCTAACGGATTAGGGAGTGCGCCCGTATTCACGCCAATAAACCGCGCCAAAGTACTATCGGGGTATGCGCCTGTGCGCTCAATAAAGACACCACGCACGGGGTTTAAGCCTCGCATGGCGTTTGTGCCAGCGTAGCAATCTACGCTACTGCGCTCACGCACGCTTAAATCATTGACCCCCTCATAGTAAATGACCATATCAGGTTCTAGCTCTAATGCCCTAAACGCGAAGGTTGCCAGTGCTTCCCATGAGGTATAGCCCAAAAAACCCGCGTTCACCACTTCCACATTGGCATAGCCGTAGCTTTCGCGTAGCTCACGCTGTAGCAATGCAGGATAGCTTTCTTGGGGGCTTGTGCCTGTGCTATAGGTGGTAGAACCGCCGAGTGCCACAATCCTAAATGTGCCATCGGGCTTTGGGATTTGCAGTTCTTCACCGCGATACCCTAGCGCATTGTGTCCTTCTGTTAGGGGGTTGGGCAAATAACTAACGTATGGCACATAAATAAGCTGGCTTTCCTCTTTACGGATGTCCTCTACGCTGTATAAGTACATGATTTTTTGTTCGCGTGTGCCAAAAGAGCTAAAGTAACTGCGTAAAGCCATATCTGCTAAACCCCATACCAAGCCAACGCTGGCAGCGCCTAACACGGTTAGGCGTATCGTGCGCTGTAAGAGAGGTGTGCGCCACGCTTGCTGTACAAAAGCGCGTGATTGTAGCCAAAGCAACATTGCGCCCATGAGAGCGCTTAGTGCGCCCACAAACAAGCCCAAAATAACAGGCGAACTTCCTAGTACCACCACGCGCAAGTTAAAGATTTGCTCTGTGCCATCGGACAGGGTAACGGCGAGGATGGGCTGTGTGGTGGCGTTGATGCACAAGGTTTTTTCACTAGGGGTGGGCAAAAGTTCCCCATTCACGCGCACCCCCAGCGTGTTAAACACATCCCAAGACAGCGTCACACAATCATTAGGAAACAGCACCGCCCCACGACTGGCACTAAAGCGCACAGTGGTTTCGCCAACAGCTGTTTCTAAGCGTGATGCGGGAAAGAACACGAATACAATGACGAGTATCGTGAGGATAGCTGAGCCGAGTGTGGCTAAAAGCCGAGCAAGTGAGCGCATTAAAAGTTGACCTTTGATAAAACGAGTGATGACTATTGCGTTTGACATTATAACCGTGTTTGACAAAAAAAATCATTGGGGCTTTAATAGCGTTATTGAAATGCAACACGAGAAAGGTTTAGATATGAAAAAGCTGGGGCGTTTTCTTACGATGACATTCTTAGGGGTATTATTTACATCGTTTACCGCGATGGTTTCATTGGCGCAAGCCTGCCCTTCGCTTGTTCAAAGTGCCATTGAGGCGATTGACCAAAATTGCAATAATTTAGGGCGTAATACGGCGTGTTATGGCTATAATCTTGTGTCCGCAGAGTTTGCAGAAGATGTTGAAGAAAACACATTCTCAAACCCCTCTGACCGTGTGGGCATTGCCAGCCTACAAAAGATTCAAACCGCACAATTAGACGTGGATGCCGAACAATGGGGTGTGGGTGTACTAAGCATCCAAGCCAATATCCCCAATACGTTGCCCGGACAAGCGGTGACCATGATTTTGGTGGGGGATGCCGAGCTAGAAAACGCTGTATTGCCCGAAGATGCGTTTACGCCATCAGACGGCATCACCGTGACAGCCCTCAACAACATTAACATCCGTAGCGGTTTTAGCTTACGAAGCAATGTGATTGCGGTTGCCCAACAAGGCACGTCCCTCATTGCGGATGGCTTTAGCCCCGATGGCGAGTGGGTGCGCGTGGCGACAGAAACCCGCATTGGGTGGGTGAACGCTGGCGTTGTAGAGGCTACCGAATCTTTAGACGCACTGCCTATTTTGGACGGCACACAAAGAATGCCCATGCAAGCCTTCTTCTTACGCACGGGCATTGGTGCGCCCGAATGTAGCGAAGCTACCAACAACGTGCTATTGGTACAAGGACCCAAAACCGTCAAGGTAGACATTACGGTGAATGGGGCAGCCATGCAAGTGGGTTCTACCGTGATTTACCGCATCTTAGACGATAACCAAATGGAAATTGTGGTGATTGATGGTGAGGTTCGCATCTTAGGGGGCGGGCAAAACGGTCAAGACCTGATTGTCTCACAGGGGTATCGCTCGGTGGTGTGCTTGGGTAACCCCGAAAACTTGGGTGTGGATGGGGAAGCCAATGACCAATACGTTTCTTGCCCCTTTAGTGAACCCGAAGAAGTGCCACTAGAAGAACTTGGGGCGCAATACTGTGTGCTAGAGGGTATTTCACCCGATGCGCTTAATTACCCCATTGATTTACTGTGTGAAGGCGAGGATGTGCAAGCATTTTTGGCAAATTATAACCCCACGCCAGTGCCAACCCTTGCGCCTCCTGTGGATATTTGCGCCACGTTTGCCTTGCTAGACCCCCTACAATCGGTGACGAATGGCTTTGTCACGTTCTCATGGACACCTGTAAGTGGCGCAACATCGTATGTGGTGAACTTTAGTAATGCGGGTGGTGAGTATATTGGTGGGCAATTGCTAGGCGATACCACCAGCTATAGCACAGATATTTTCCCATTACCGCACGCTGGCACGCTAAAATGGAACGTTGTCGCATTGCAAGGCGATAGTATTCTATGTGGCACAGGCGATGCCACAGTGGCTGTACTTCAGCCCCCGGTGCCTGTTGTCGTCGCTCCGCCTGTGGGCTTTAAAGTGTCGTTCTCATGTGGTTCTGCGGGCGTTTTAAACATCTCATGGAACAACGCGAAGACAAGCGATTCAATCATGATGAATGATGTTATCATAGGAAGCATGACAGAGGACACATGGCTTAGTATTGGCAGTGGGTCATCGGGGTCGTATGTGTATTACTTTTCGTCTACGACCTTCTGTTATAGCAATGGTGGCGCGTCTGCACTTATTTCCTCCTCAGGGGCAACCTCTTCGCCCAGTGGTTTGTCATCAGGTGTTGGTTCTGTTACTTGCACCTGCCCGTAGCCAATAGGTTTTTCCGGTTATAAAACATAGGGGTGGCGATACAATGCCACCTCTTTTAATACAGCGAGAGTGACCTTATGCCCTATACCCCGATGCAACTTGCAAACTCTTTTATCAAAACGGGCGAGTTTACAGATGCCCTAGACGCACTAAACGCGCAATTGGTGCAAGTTCCCCATGATGATGAAGCGTTACGCCTTCGCGCCCAAGTGTTGGCTCGGATGGATAACCCCTCACAAGCCCTTATAGATATTACGGCGGTGCTTGCGCCTACGTCCGACGACCAATTTATAAAATCCGTACTATACGAGCGCATGAGTGATATGCCCAACGCTATCGCATCGCTTAATGTGAATGAACCGCGCCACGCAGAACGCCTTGTGTACTTGCTAGGTATACAAGAAAACTGGCATCGTGTGCTAGAAGTCATTAAAGCGCAACCGCCTTCTTGGCGGTGGCAACAGTACGAAGCCGATACGCTGGTTAAAATGGGGCGTGATAGTGAGGCGTTGGTGTGCTATGAAGGTGTTTTACAGGCGTTAGCCGTCGTTACGTCACAATCATCACAAAAAGGCGTGTTTACGGCAATGACGGCGCGTATTTTAATGGCACAGGCGTTTATCTTTTTGCGTCTTGCCCAGTATGATGAAGTAGAAGCACGCTTGCAGCGCGCAAGCCAGTACATCCCCGACGACCCCGCCATTGGGTTTAACATGGGCATCATTTGGGTGCATCGTGGTGATTTAGCAAAGGCTATCGCGTATGCCAAAGAAGCCCTCTTAAACGCCAGCCTCGACGTAAAGGCACATCTTTTACAAAGCCTACACGATGACCCGCGCCTAAGCGCGTTACGAGATGCTTTAGAGTAGTTACAAAAGAACAGGCATAAAAAAAGGGCGTACCCGTTTTGGATACGCCCTTTTTAGTGTTAAGTGGGGTGTGAATTATTCTTGGACGCGAGGGCGTTTAGAGCCTTGTGCCGAGAATGGGCTACGTTCACGGTTGCCGCGATAGCCTTCACGAGTGGCAGGTGTAGCGTTGTCACGGTTGCCACGATAGCCTTCACGGTTGGCGGGTGTGGCGTTGTCACGGTTGCCACGATAGCCTTCACGAGTGCCAGTGGTACTAGGGGTGGCAGGTGTGGTCGCGTTGTCGCGGTTACCACGATAGCCTTCACGAGTGCCAGTGGTGTTGCTGGGTGTGCCTTCACGGGTGCTAGAAGTTGCGCCTTCACGGTTACCACGATAGCCACCGCCAGAGGTTGCGCCCTCACGGTTGCCACGATAACCCCCGCCTTCGCGGTTGCCACGATAGCCTTCACCCTGACCACGATAGCCATTGTTACGGGGCTTTTGGTTAAAGGAGGACATAGTAGCGGCTTCGGCGGCATAAGGGTGTTCCGAGATGACAGGCACGCTTAAGCGAATCAGGCGTTCTACATCACGAAGCAACTTACGTTCTTCGGCATCACAGAAGGAGTAAGCGATACCGCTTGCGCCAGCGCGTGCTGTACGACCAATGCGATGTACGTATACTTCGGCTTCTAGGGGTAGGTCATAGTTGATAACGTGCGTTACGTTGTCTACGTCAATCCCACGTGAGGCGATGTCGGTGGCAATCAAGAGGCGGGTTCTGCCCGACTTAAAGTCGGCAAGAGCGCGTTGACGGGCATTTTGTGACTTATCGCTGTGGATGGCATTGGCGCGGATGTTGGCACGTTCTAGCTGTTCTACCAATTTATCTGCGCCGTGCTTGGTGCGTGTAAACACCAAAACGCGGTTGATACTATCGTCGATAAGCACATGCTGAAGTAGCGCGGACTTATCCTTCTTTTGAACAAAGAAAACGCCTTGCGTAATCTTGTCCACGGTGGTGGCTTGGGGTGTCACTTCAATGTGAACTGGGGTCACCAAAATTTGGTTTGCCAACGACTGAATGGCGGAAGGCATGGTTGCCGAGAACATCACCGTTTGACGGTTTGTTGGGATTTGGCTGACGATGCGTTTTACATCCGCGATGAACCCCATATCTAGCATACGGTCGGCTTCGTCTAAGACAAGCACTTCTACCGCGCTAAGGTCAACGATATTTTGGTTCATCAAGTCCATTAAACGTCCGGGCGTGGCGACGACAATATCGACACCACGGCGCAATGCTTGTTCTTGGCGGTATTGTTTAACACCCCCAAAAATAACGGTGTGGCGCAAACCAGTATATTTGCCATACCCTCCGATATTCTCACCAATTTGGCTGGCAAGTTCACGGGTAGGGGAAAGCACAAGGGCGCGGACGACGCCGCGCTTGCGACGTGGTAGGTTGGCGAGGCGTTGCAAAATAGGGAGCGAAAACGCAGCCGTTTTGCCAGTACCTGTTTGGGCGCAACCCATCACATCCTTGCCTTCTAACATATGGGGGATGGCTTGCATTTGAATGGGGGTGGGGGTAGTGTACCCGAGTGAAACTAATGCGCGTAAAAGCGCGTCATTTAACTGAAGTTCTTGAAATTGCATGAGTCCTCAAATTTTGATTAGCGGTTGGGTGAAATTGGGCAACAATGCACGAAGAAATGCCCTGCCCAATGTCGCGTGAAAGGGGGACTTAAACTACAGAAGAAGAGAAATATCACGATCTCACGCTACGACATCATATCAGAGAACAGTTTAATTTGCAAAGACCAAAATGACACCAATTACTAAGGCGGCATGATACCTGACCTAAACGACCATGCCAAACATCACGGGTTTGGCGGTTTATGCTCTCATCTCATCCCGAAGGGTGCTATAATGGCGAGAAATGTCGTTTAGGAAATTAGCAAAAGGAACACTCTTATGAACCTAGGACCCGGTGAATTACTCATCATTTTGGTGATTGTGCTTGTGCTTTTCGGTGTAGGGCGTGTCTCGCGCATTGGTGGCGAGCTTGGACAAGCCGTTGCCAACTTCCGCAAGGGACTTAACAACGAAGAAAAGCCTAAAACGGACGAAAAATAGGGTCTATGACCCTATCTCGCTTATTTTATAGCCGTGTGGGTAAGTGCGATTGGGTTGTTCTGTAAGGAAAAACGGTTTCTTTCTGGGGAATGCCAGCGTGCGCAAATACCACGCTGCCACCTTCAAGCCCGTTGTGGTTGCCCATCGCACCCCCGCCATAGGCTTTGGATAGCGAAACGCCTCACGCAAGGGGTCATCCATGAGGGCGTAAATTACTTGTGTGATGATGGGGTGTAAAATTCGTGGATACCACCCCAAGAAAATAGCAATCGTATCATCCGCCACGCGCCTGCTTTCGGGCGTATAAGCAAAGTGCTTGCGCTCGTAGTTTCTAAAAAACGACTCATAGGCTTCGTAGGTGGTGGGCATGTCTTGGATGTTCATGCGTCTGC
Source organism: Anaerolineae bacterium (assembly GCA_034437555.1). GTDB lineage: Bacteria > Chloroflexota > Anaerolineae > Aggregatilineales > Phototrophicaceae > JANWYT01. Next base: position 13,714 of record DAOTTQ010000013.1, read on the forward strand.
CCACCTCACGCCAAAAGTAAAAGTTAGCGCGGTTTTCGTGGTCGGAGGGCTTGCGCCACCCAAACGCTCTGTGCCAATCAATCGGCGTAAAAATAAACGTCCCCAGCACATACAAAAAATCATCGTTGCTAATGCCGTAGCGTCCATGCAAACGGTTCATTTGCTTAATGGCTTCGCGCCCACGCTCGCTATCGTAGCCATTTTCGACAAATTCGGCAATCAACAGGCTGGTATCGTCATAACGGCGTTGCCCGTGATTGTGAAATTGGCGCGTTTGGTCTAGCAACGCGCCAATGCTTGGGACGGCATACGTGCGAAAGAGGGCAAATTCTAGGGCTTTGCGCATCAAAAACGGATATTCGTTTGTACCCACCAAGATGACAATTTCTTGGCAATCTTTTTGAGGGTCTAGTGATAGCACCCGTTTGAGAATGTTATAACGTCCGCGCATATCACTCTACTTTTCTACAGGATGCCCTGCTTTAATCCAGCCCAATGTTCCACCGTCTAGGTTATAGAGGGTCTTGTAGCCCTTCGTCACCAAAAATTGAGCGGCTGTGGCACTTCTTCCACCACGCGCACACACCAAAACAACGGGCTTTTCGGTGGTAATTTCGCCAAAGCGTGTTTCTAGCTCGCTTAAGGGAACATTGACGGCACGCGCCAAGTGACCATCGGCATACTCATCTTCTTCGCGCACGTCAATAAGCACATATTCGCTGGCATCTTTGGCTTCAAAATCGGCTTTATAAGCGTCTAAGTCGATGTCTGTATAGGATGATGGCATGGGATAGTTCTCCTGTTGGTCTATTTGGTTGTTTCACGCGCCCATTATACCCCCTCTAAGTGACAAATGGCTAGTTTGTTTTACGCGCCTGAAGCTCGCTTTGGATGTCCTTAAAGCGTTGGGGGGTGATAGGGTAAATCCACGCCAACGGCAAGCTAAGGAGCAATATAACCAATGGCAATAGGCTGACAAATCCACGCAATACCAGCAGTACGCTGTCGGGCTGTGCCACAATAACGCCCGCCGTTTCCGGGTTAAGATAGCCCGCCGCCCCCAACAACGCATTAGATAATGCCAAGCCCAACGATAGCCCCAACTTTTGAATAAACACAAAGAACCCGTAGTACACGCCCTCGCGCCGTTGCCCCGTTTGTAGCTCATCATATTCAATCACATCAGGGAGCATACTCCATGGAATAAGATACGCCACGCTTACACCCATTCCAGAAAAGAACGCCACAATGGGCATTAGGCTGGCATCGCCCTGTGGTACAAAGAACACGCCAAATAATGCACCACTCCATATCAATGCCCCCATCAAATAGGCGGTGCGCTTGCTATAACGTGCGCTTACCCATGACCACACGGGCAAAAATGCAAACGCCGTTATTTGTAAAATGAGCAAAAGCAATGTGAGCGAGTCCTCTGCATTCAGCCAATACCGCACAAACAAGAGCAAATTGGTTTGCACAAGCTGTAACGCCAGCCATGAGCATAAATAAATGCCCGTCACAATCAAAAAGGGGCGATTGCCCAACGCCACGCGCACGCCTTCCATAAAGCTAAAGGGCGGTGTTTTCGGGAGTGTTTCGGGGTCTGGCTCAAAGGTGTAGCGAAATGCCACCAACGAAGACACCGCAATGAGAACCGCCATGATGCCCGCACTAATCAAATAGCCCAGCTTCACATCCTCACCGCCCAAGCCCACCAATACAGGGTGCAAGCCCACCGCCGACACACCCCCCAAAATAGAGAAGCTAAAGCGATATGCTGTTAGCCGTGTGCGCTCGTTATAGTCTTGTGTCATTTCTGCGGTGAGGGCGGTGTAGGGAACATTGACCACTGTAAAGCCTAATTTAAGCAGTATGGCAATCAGTAGGTAGTAAAAGAACAGCCCATTGGCATCGAGTGGGGGAACAATCCAATGCAAAAAGTAGGCGACTGCAAACGGAATTGCGCCAAACAGCAAAAAGGGTCTACGCCTGCCCCATTTGGTGCGCGTTCTGTCACTTAGGTTGCCCATCAAGGGGTCTGTGATAGCGTCTGATGCGGTGGCTAAAAGAAAAATAAGCCCCACAGAGGCGGCGGGCAATAATGCCACATCCAGCAGAAATGCGTTTAGAAAGAAGCCCCCGATGGCGGCGACAATGGCAGCCCCTAAATCGCCAAAGCCGTATGCCAGCTTGGTCTTGGTAGAAAGTGTATTGGACATTGTAAAAAACCTTTTCTAAGAATAATTTGTTTAGCCTGCACGGATTATAACGCATCTTTTAGGCATGATATAATTTTAACAGTGACTTTTGCCACCTTATAGAAAGTGAACCCCTTATGCCCCGCGAATCACGGACATTTCGTAGCCTTGCGCTTATTCTTAAACGGCGTGACATGGGCGAAGCCGACCGCCTGATTACCATGCTTACCCCCCAGCACGGTAAAATAGAGGCGGTAGCAAAGGGCGCACGCAAGCCTGTCAGCACCAAAACCGGGCATGTGGAACTTTTTACGCGGGCGGATATTTTAGTCACACGCGGACGCACGTTTGATATTTTAACGCAAGCAGAAATGGTACAGCCCTATTTGCCCCTGCGTGATGAACTGTTGCGCGGTGCTTATGCCAATTACTGTACTGAACTGCTAGACCGCTTTAGCGAAGATGAGGACGCAGACAATAGCCAATTGTTTGATTTATTGGATACGGCGTTTGCGCGTTTGTGTATTGATGCGGATGTGCGCCGAGTAACGCGCCACTATGAAATGCACTTGTTAAACGCAGTCGGCTTTAGACCCCAGCTTAATGAGTGTGTAATTACCCACGAGCCAATTTTGCCCGAAAACCAGTTCTTTAGCGATGCCGAAGGGGGCATTGTGTCGCCTGAGGGGGCAAAGCACATTAGCGGACTAATCCCGTTGCCTTTAGGCACATTAAAGTTTTTGCGCCATCTACAACGTAGCCAATATAAACAAGTGGCAAGCATTGCCATTGATGACGCGCTTCATAACGATGCGGAGCGTGTGATGCTAGGCTATATTCGCTATTTGCTAGAGCGTAAACTGCAAAGTGTAGAGTTTATTCGTTTGCTTCAGCGTTAGAGGATGTTACGCTCTGTCCTTCAATAGAATCAAGCAACCCTAGCATCATAGACGGCATCAATGCCAAGGCGGCTGCCGCCGTTATGGGGTCATCTTTGGCAATGCGCTCTATCTCTTCTAGCAAAATAAGCTGTGCGTCAATCATCAGGCGCATGAGGGCAATAACGCGCTCTAGCACACGCACCAAGAGCGATGGGTTTGCCATCGAATTGGTCACAAGCCAGCTTGCCGCTACCATGAGGGGCATCATAGACAAAATAGACAATGACAGGCTTGCCATAATGGCTTGGCGCACTTCTGCGGGGGCTTCGTTGAGCTTGGCTTGGATTTCAATGGCTTGGGCGAGGCGTGCCATAATGGTAATAGCAAGGCGTTGGGGCGCGCGTGCATGGGGCGCAGATGCCAGCACGTTGTCTAGGGTTTCTAGGCGGGCATATTCTTGGGCGGCTTCTTCGTCGCGTGCCAAGTGTTGGTACAGTTCTTCGGTTAAGTCATCAGAAAGCACGCCGTCTAGTTTTTCGTGCATTAGCTGTTTAATGTCGTTCACCATGAGTTCCTATCCTTCTCGCAAGCGTGGGTTTACGGAACGAGGGGTTTGTTTGGCATGTTGTGCATCATAATAATCTGCCAGCATTTGCCTCGCCCTAAAAAGACGGCTCTTGATAGCACTCTCGGTCGTGTTTAGGGCTTCCGCTATTTCTGTATACGAGTAATCATACCAATAACGTAGCACGACAGCAGCGCGATAATCGGGTTGTAGCTCATCTAACAGGCTTTGTATCATTAAGGATTGCTCGCGCCGTAACGTCAGTTCTTCGGGCAGGGGAGCATCACTGCTTAGTTCTAGGGTTGCGCCACTGGGCAAAGGCTCATCAATCGACACAAGGTGCATACGGCGTTTGCGGATGCGGTCAATACAATGATTAGAGGAAATCGAAAGCAACCACGTCTTAAAAGAGCGTTCTCTGTCATAGCTTTTTAGGTGGTGATATGCCTTTAAGAAGATTTCTTGTGTGGCATCTTCGGCTTCGGTGCTTTCTGTCAGCATCCGATAGCACAGGTTATATACGGCATCAGTAAAGCTGTATACAATTTCGGCAAACGCCTCTTGGTTGCCCGACGACGCGCCCTCTATCCATTCCAGCAACGTTGCATCTTGTTCAGACACGATGTTTTCTGCCTTCTTAAAAAGCCTTAACCGTCAAGGTTGATGAGATTGCTAACGCGCAGGGTGGCTTGTGTTGCGCCACGTGCATCGCTTAGGGTGATAATGTCGCCAGTATCGCCCCAAACTGCCGTATCCAAGCCCCAAAATGCCACTGTGGGCGTGTTTTGTCCTGGGCGTGTATACACAGTTACTTCTTGATTAGAGAAGATGATGCGCTCACCAAAGGTATAGGTGTTGCCTTGTGCATCATTAATTGTCCAGCCCGTTACGTTAATGGTGTTGCCCGTATTACGAATCCGCACGCCTTCCGCCGTAACATCCCCCGCTTGTTCCACACCCACAATTTGCACTTGGGCGTTTTGTGCGGTGGGCGGTAATGTTAGGGTGGGGGTTGCGCCTGTCGGTTCGGTGGCTTCTGCTGTGCCTGATGTATTGGGCGTGGCAGTGGTTTGTGTGGTGTTTAATGTGGCTTGGGCAGGTGGCACAACGTTGCTATCTTCTGCCGCCTGATAATTGGGCAATTGTTCTATTGGACAGCCTTCTAGTGGCACAATGAGAACGTCCCCAATTTGAAGCAGAACGGCAGTTTCTTCTGTTAGTCCATTTACTTCTAACAACGTAAACGGATTTGCGCCATATTCGGCGGCAATAGCAAAGGGCGCATCGCCTGCTTCTACGGTGTGTGTGATGCAATTTTGGGGTAATGCAAGCGAAGCCGAGCCAATGCTGGTTTCGCCACTGGGGTCTAGTGCGCTGGCTGAAAGGGTGGCGGGAAAGACCGTTACCCCATCGGGCAAGATATTGGCAGGCACAGCGACCTGTGTTCTATCCACAGTTGCCGTAATAATAATCACAGGAATGGTTGCGTTAGGGTCTGGCGTGGCGGTAATGAGTACCTCTACGGTGACAATTTGCACGCGCTGGCTATTGCTTGCTTGCCCCACGCCAAACAATTGAAGCACAAAAAATGTGCCAATCACCGATACAATAATCACCGATAATAGCAGTGGCAGGGTACGGACTTTCATAAAAAAGTATCCTCAAGCGGTTGAATGAAGCCATTATCTAAGGCAAGTTTACTATAGCACACCCCACCAACAGGCGCAATTCAGGAGGGGCATCATTAAAACGCCAGCAAGGGCGCAAAAACGCTCACACGCACTTGGTCGCCCTTGTTATAAACGGCTTGCGTATCGGTGCTGGCGACAATCTTTGTGCCGTCGGTTAGCGTTAGCCCAATGCGTTGGTCTCGTCCATAATATTCGCGCCATTCCACAATGCCACGCACGCCATCCCCTTGAGAATCTATGTGAATACGTTCTGGACGCACCAAGAGCTTGACGTTGCCTTGCATGGGCTGTAAGAGCTTGACTGCGCCTAAAGGAGACAGTGCAACCGACCCTGTGGCGTGGGCATTGACAAAGTTTGCTTCGCCAATAAAGCTGGCAACCTTCAAATTGGCGGGCGTGTTATACAGTTGTTCGGGCGTGCCTACTTGATGCAGTTTGCCATCAAACATCACGGCAACCTTATCCGACAGTGATAAAGATTCTTCTTGGTCGTGGGTAACAAAAATGGCGGTCGTGCCTGTTTGGCGCAGCAATTGCCGTACTTCTGCGCGGACTTGCTGGCGCAACGCCGTATCCAAATTAGAGAAGGGTTCATCTAAGAGCAAGATGCTGGGCTGGGGTGCTAATGCGCGTGCCAATGCTACCCGTTGCTGTTGCCCGCCCGATAAATGATAGGGCATACGCTCGGCAAAGGCTGCTAAACCAACGGTTTCTAGCATGGCTTCGGCGCGTTTACGGCGTTCTTTGGGGGCATCCATTAGCCCAAATGCCACGTTATCCCGCACGTTTAGATGAGGAAAGAGCGCGTAATCCTGAAATACCATCCCAATACGGCGTTTTTCCGCAGGGACAAACGTTTTTTCGTCTGCGACAGTTTGCCCCTTGATGTATATCGCGCCAGAGGTGGGGCGTTCAAAGCCTGCAATCAGGCGGAGTGTGGTGGTTTTACCGCACCCACTGGGGCCCAAAAGAGTAATCAGTTGCCCCTCTTGTGCTGTAAGGCTAATGTCATCTACCGCGCATTGTGAATCGTAGTGTTTGGTTACTTGACGGCACTCTAAAGCCAGTGTCATCGGGTCTGCCTATTCGTTTAATGGTCATTTAGTCATTATTGAATCGGGGCATTATAGCACAGGGCTAATGGCGCGTGCGTGGGTCTCGCCATAAAATAACCGCCAAGCCCAGTGCCGACGCTAACATCAGCAAAAAGCCCGGCTCACCTATCAGCGTAAACATGCCCTCATTTTGTACCGACCAAATGCGCCCCGAAAGCGTTCTAAAGCCAATGGGTGATAAGATAAGCGTGAGGGGGAGTTCTTTCATCACGTTTAAGAACACCAACGCCGCGCCTGCCATAATGCCACTAAACGCCAATGGCACAGTAACGCGCCAAAGGGTTTGCCAGTTATTTTTACCCAAACTGCGAGAGGCTTCTTCTAGGCGTGGGTTAATTTGTGTAAGTGCGCTTTGGGTTGTGCCAATGCTAAACGGCAAGAAGCGCGTCACATACCCCAAAATAAGCAATGGGAACGTTTGATACATGCTAGGCAAATAATTTGCGGTAAAGAACACCAACGCCAAGCCAATCACCAAGCTAGGCAACACATTGCCCACATACGTTAGGCGCACCAACAAGCGATTAAGCTGTGTGGGACGGCGCGCCACCAATACGCCCATCGGCAACGCCACCAATGACGACACTAGCGCGGCTAACAGGCTAATGCTGATGGTGTTGCCCGTCAGTTCCAGCATCGATACAGGCACAGGATTATTATAAACGCGCCCTACTAGCCAATAGATGACGACACCAAACGGCACAATCACCCCCATAAAGACCACACTCGCACAAAAAAGCAAGCTAGGGATGCGCCAACGCCCTAATTTTACGGGGCGTAGCTGACGGCGTGTGCCTGTTCCCACCCGATAGTTTTCTGTGGTGCGGTTGAGGCGTTGCTCTACATACAGCAGTACCATTGTTAGGGCAACCAAAACTAACGCCAATAAAGCGGCGCGTTCTGTGTTAAAGGTGTTGTTGTATTGCTGAAAGATGGCACGGGTAAACACATTAAATTGCATCACCGCCACCGCCCCAAAGTCACTTAGGGTATAGAGGGCGGTCATTAACATGCCAATGGCTAATGATGGGCGCAATTGGGGAAGCGTAATGCGTAAAAACACCTGCCACCGATTTAAGCCCACACTACGCCCGACTTCTTCCATGGCGGGGTCGGTATTCAGTAAAGCAGCTCTGACAGGTAGCAATACATACGGGTATGAAAAGAGCGTAATACTTAGCCACGCGCCAAAGAAACCGCGTATTTCTGGCAGTCGGTCTACACCAAAGGGCGCAAGCACGCTTTGTAAAATGCCTTTGGGTCCCCAAGCCTCTATGTAAGTAATTGCCCCCAAGTAAGACGGAATAACCATTGTTAGCAAGCCCAATATCAGCCACACGCGCCGATAGGGTAAATCGGTTCGGCTGGTGAGCCACGCAAACGGCACGCCTATAAGCGTAGATGCCACTGTCACGGTGAGCATCAGCGCAAGGCTATTCCCTACAATTGTTAGCGTGCGTTCTTGAAGCAAGTAAGCTAAACCTTCTTCGCCTGCCCCTAACGCACGAATGCCCAAGTAGGCAAGTGGGAGTAATACCACGATGACCACAAAGGCACTTAAAAGCTGTATCCACGTTTGTAAAGAACGCCATGGGCGCAAGAAAGTTAGGGTCAAGCGGTTTGTCCTTTGCTGTAGGGCGTTGCCCTATGGGGCGTTTGTTTGTGGGGCGCAAATCATTTGCGCCCCTTTGTGTGATAACGGCGTTTAGTCTAGTGCGCCACTTTGTTCGATAATGTCTAGCGTGCCTTGTAGGTCGTCAAGGTCGCTGAGGTCAATATCGGGTGTTTGAATGTCGGCAAGGGGCAAGAGTTCCGCATTAGGAGGCACGCTTTCCACTAAGGGATATTCAAACGTTTCTGTTGCAAAGTAGGTTTGTGCGCTATTGCCCAAGAGATAGAGTAAGAAGCGTTGTGACAAACCGTATTGGTCGCTGGTCTTTAGAATGCCTGCGCCCGCAATGTTCACCAAAGAGCCTACATCACCGCCAGGGAAATAGTGCAGGGCGGCGGGTGTGTCTGGGTTTTCGGCATAGAAGCGGTAAATATAGTAGTGATTCACCAAGCCCACTTCTACTTCACCATTGATGACGGCTTGCACAATGGCGGTATTGTTGTTATAAGCGGCGGTATCGTTGGCAACCATGCCCTCTAGCCATGCCGACGTTGCTTCGTCACCCAAGATAAGGCGCATGGCGGTTACATTCGATTGGAAAGAGCCATTGGTGGGCGCCCACCCAACGCGACCTGCCCATGCTTCACCTGTTAAATCAAGCAAGCTGGCAGGTAATTCTTCGGGGGTAATAAGGTCTGTGTTATACACTAGCGCGCGAGCGCGACCACTTAAACCCACCCACACATTGTCTACGGACTTAAATGCGGGGTTGTTTACGCGCTCGGTAATATCAGAAGGTAATGTTGCAAGCAATTCGGCTTTGGCAAGTGCGCCTAATGCGCCGGCATCTTGACCAATGTATACATCGGCAGGGCTATTTGCGCCTTCTTCTCTAATTTGGCTGGCAAGAGCGGCAGTATCGCCATACAACACTTGCACTTGTACGCCTGTTTCTTCTGTAAATTGGGCAATGAGGGGTGCAATCAGGCTTTCGGAACGCCCACTGTAAATTGTAAGCACGCCTTCTTGTGCGCTTACTGGCAAAATAGCCATTGTCAATAGAATAGCCACAACAAAAAGGGATAGTTTGCGAACCATCATAAAAGAGACTCCTTGAAACTATTGCAAATCCGTCATAAGATTTGCTAAAGGCTAAATGAAACGGTGTTCTGTGTAGACCTGTTGGCGCATGACTACATAGGACACTTTTCTTTTTACCAAATAGAGTCCCCTCCTGTCTACACTACTGGTAAAGTTCACTTTTTCGCTTGTGAGTAGTTTCACATTAAATGGGGAGGTACTCTAAATTTAGCAGAGGTTAAATTTACGTAGGGCGGTTTTGTGCTAAACTAAGAGTGCAACCCCTTACACCCGTCTTTCGTAATAAGTCATAGGCAATCGGACGGATTGCATGGAGAGAGAACCGTGAGTCATTGGTGGGGAACAAGACAAGAAGTATCACCCCGTTTGATGTGGGAAGTGGAAGCCATGAAGGCAGCCTTTGAAGGCACATTTAAGCTGGTTGTGCCACCGTTTGGAGGCTTGCTGTATTGGCAAGGTACGGTTCACATTAATATGAGTGTGGTGCAAAACGTAGAACACACCTTAAAAATTTTGTACCCAAAGGACTATCCCAATCGCCCTGCGGAAGCGTACTGCTTAAAACCTCGTATTTATAGCGAAAAGCACCAATATGAGGATGGGCAATTGTGCCTGTTTAATCCGCGTGACGGCGAACAATACGGCTGGAATCCGAGCAAGTCAACGGCTGTTACCGTGAGCGGATGGGCTGTTCAATGGCTTTATGCCTATTATACATGGCGTGCAACGGGGGATTGGCCCGGCATTGAAGAACGTATCCGCCCCGATACCCCACTGCCACGCCGTAGGAGAGACCTATAACATGAGCGAGTGGCAAAAAACCCTCCGAGATGAACTTGATGGTGTGGGTAGGCGAATGAGAGGCTTGGCGATGATAAGCAGAGGTATTGTGCCGAACTTGAAAATATCGCAACGGGTGGTTGACCGCATTTTTAACGCGTCGCAACGCTTCCTTGCCGATGAAACAGGCGAAACGATGGTAGGCTTGGTGCTAGAGGCGGCTCATTTGCCCGAAGCCATGCCCACCATTTATGTACTAGACACGATAGCTCCCGACGAAAACGCCATCCGCCGTTCTCATATGTTTGAGCAGGGCGATGACTTACAGGGCGATATTTTTGTGTGGTTGCTAGAAAACTGGGAAGCGTACCAACGCATTGGGCGTGACATGAACGGCAACACCATTAAGCCCGAATGGAAACAACCATTGCGGCACATTGGCGACTGGCACAAACAACCTGGCTTTATGATTCAGCCCAGTGGTGGCGACCTCATGACCGCCCTACAGTTTATGGCAGAAGAAGAAAATCAATTTGAGTTTTTGCTTGTGCCGATTGTGACGCTGGGGCATGACAGCGTTACCACAGAAGAAGGCTCGACAGTAAATTACTTTACTGTGCCAATGAGCGATGAAACCAGCTTGCGGATGGATTGGTGGTATATTCATCGAGATAGCCGTTTCTTCCAGCCCATTACCCCCCAAATTGTGCCAGAAAGCGAGTTACCCGCGCTGACACCGTATCCTTGGCATATCTTGGATGGTGACTTGCTAAACGATGAAATGGGCTTGCTAGAAGATGAGGGCATGTTCCTCATTGGCAATACCACAGTGCTTTGGGAAGTGGACGGTGATTTGCCGTTAGAAATTTGCCTGATTATTGGTGCAAGTGGCACAAACCAAGTGCTACTCATTGCCACCGACTGGGATTACCCTAATAAGCCCCCCAGCGCACGCATTGCCGAATTTAAGGGCATCGACCCTAGCATGTATATTTATGACATCTTTGGCAAATTGTGGAAAGACAGCACGCCTGCCCCAGAGGTCAGCGTCTCTTGGACGGATGAAACCTTTATTGCAGATTACGCCAAAAAGCTATTTGGCACGTTGGGCATCACCCCAAAACCTGCGCCTAGACGGGCAGTCACTATCCCTGTAGAAGTTGAAGAAGACGACACAGACGAGGAGTAACACAGTATGGCGTGGCATCGCGTAGAAGGCGTTTTTGGCAAAGATAATATGCAAACGCTCGCAGAAAAGCGGGTGGGCGTGGTAGGGCTAGGTAGTGGTGGCGGTTTTGTGGCGTTAAGCCTTGCGATGAGTGGCGTGGGCAGTTTTGTGCTTTTGGATGACGACATCATCGAAGAAGGCAATATCGTCAGGCATGTGTGCGATAACCGCTATGTGGGGCAAAATAAAGCCGTTGCTGTGGCAGACCTAATTAAACACCGCAACGCCAAAGCCCAAGTAACCGTTGTAGAAGGGCGCGTAGAAAATCACCAAGACGCACTTTTAGGGCTGGATTTGCTAATTGTGGCAGTGGACGGCGAAAACGCCAAATATCAAATCAATGAGATGTGCTTAAAACACCACCTGACGGCACTTTATGCAGGGGTGTATGAGCGCGGTGAAGGGGGCGATGTGGTGGTGATTCGCCCGTATGATGGTCCCTGTTATGCGTGCTGGAGTGAAGAATTGCGCGGTAATGCCGTTATTACTTTGGATGAAGCCACCCAAAAGCTAGACTATGGCATGATTGGCGAGGGTGGCACGCTGGAGGGTGAACCCGGCTTGTGGATTCATGTGGCAAAAGTAGCCAGTGTGCAAACCGACCTTGCCCTAAATGAGCTACTGCGTGGCACAAGCGTTCATGAAGATATGCCCAGCAATACCGTGATTTTAGCCAATAACTACATTGATATTGTAGAGGGGCAAATGAACGAACCACATACAGGCTTATGGGTAACGATAGACCGCGACCCCAACTGCCTAGTGTGTGGTGATAAAATGCGCCTGACGGATGAAAGTAAGAACGCGCTCTCATTAGACGACTTAATGAGTGATGGTGACATGCTTATAGCAGAAGATGATGAGTAAGTAGAAACTTTACGAAAATTTGACGTTTTTGCCCTATACTATGTAATAGGTGATAACGCAAGCACAGCCAACGCATATCACGAAAGGAGCCGGCGTGGCATTCAACGCCAAATAAAACCATGACAGATAACCCAAACAACGAAAACAACGGTGGCGAAGACTTAAACGACCGTTTAGAACGTCTTGGCGGAGAACCCGCCCCCGTCATTACCCCAGAGGAATTTGCACGCTTGCAAAAAGCAGGGCAAGTTCATATTGATGCACGTGGGCGCGTGCGTACCGCCAGCCAAAGTGGGCCCAATGCGGGCGTTTCGCTCCGTAAGCGTCGGGCTTGGTATGGTCGATAAGCAATATATCGAGCAGTTACAGCAACAATTGATTACTGCCATGTGGAAAGAAGGCATGGTGGGCGTAAAGGGTTTACGAGAAGCATTTTTGGCAGTACAACGCCACATCTTCTTGCCTAATGTGCCAGTAGAAACAGCCTACACTGATGAAGCCATTCCCTTAAAGTATGACAATACGGGGATGCTTATTTCATCGTGTAGCCAGCCCAGCATGATGGCAATTATGCTAGACCAAATGGGCTTAAAAGCAGGGCATAATGTGCTAGAAATTGGCACAGCCAGCGGGTACAACGCCGCCATCATGCAACACATTGTGGGCGAAACAGGGCGTGTTACCAGTGTAGAGATAGAAAAAGACCTTGCAGAACAATCCGAGCGCAACCTGATGAAGGCACGCATGGGGCATGTGCGCGTTGTTCACGCGGACGGCTCTCATGGGTATGCCCCACGCGCCACTTATGACCGCATTGTTGCCACAGTGGGCGTGTGGGATATTCCTAACGCATGGACAAAACAATTGCGTGATGATGGTGCGTTGGTTGCGCCCATTTGGTTAGATGGTATTCAAGTGAGTGCAAAGTTTACTAAGCAAGCCGATGGCACGCTCTATAGCGAGGATAATCGCGGCGCGGTGTTTGTGTATATGCGTGGCAACGAAGCCTTTCCAGACACAAGAAAGCACGTGGGCAGTACGTCCCTTACGCTGGTTTCGGATGCGGTGCGTGATATTGATACGGTGCGCTTGCATACCCTGCTTTCGGATGATTATGGCATTTGTAACCTAGACCGCCTAACCGCCCGTGAGTATTGGAATAGCTTCCAACTGTATTTGATGCTTAATGTGCCACATCCCGCCCGTTTTGCGCTGTATTCTGTGGACGACGAAGCGCGTGCCTATGGCTTATACGGGCATGGGGTATCACTCATTTTGCCCACGAGTGCCACGTTTGCGCCTTACCAAGAACTGGGGATTGCACACTGTTTTGGCGGTACTGATGCGTACTTGCTTATGCAAGAAACCCTAGATGACTGGAACGCCAAAAACCGCCCCAACATTAAACAACTTCGCTTACGCCTGATTCCCGTTACCGAAAGCACAGAAGCCCCCGTAATTGAAAAAGGCAAACTTTACAAACGCCGTCATCATTACCTGAACGTTTGGGTAGACGCATAAAGACCGCCTATGACACTCATTACCCTACAGCACGTTCAAGAAGCCGTTAATTTAACTGATTTTGATGCACAAACCGCCCATATGCGAATGTCACCTATTCCGCGTGGTCAGCGTTGGGCAGAAGAACCGCGCAAAGCTGCCGTCTTGGTGTTGGTGTATCCACACGCCGAAGAACGCCTGCACCTAATTTTGACCAAGCGCACCGAAACCCTGCAAAAGCACAGTGGGCAAGTGAGCTTTCCGGGGGGCAAGCGTGATGAGGGCGACTATGATTATGTGGCAACCGCGCTAAGAGAAACCTGTGAAGAACTGGGAATTTGCGAAGAACTCACTATTTTGGGGCAGTTATCGCAAGTGTATATTCCCCCCTCTAACTTTGATGTGTTTCCATCGGTGGCGTACACGCCCGTTTTGCCCACGCTTCGCCCTAACCCGTTTGAAGTGTCGGATGTTCTTAGTTTGGCGTTAGACGACTTGCTTAACCCCACTGTAAAAGGCACAGAAACACGCCACATACAAGGTTTTGATGTACGCACGCCATATTATAGAGTTGAAGGGCATAAGGTGTGGGGTGCAACCGCCGTTATGCTAAGTGAATTTGAGGAACGCCTGCGGTGTGTGGTCGGCGTGTTTTAGGCTAGGATGCCACGCCCCAAATGTGAATGATGCCGTCTGCGCCCGCTCCAATCAGCAACCGCCCGTCATTGCTAAATGTCAGGGCGTTCATCCGTGTTAGGGGTGTACTGGGCATTAGCTGTATGCCGGTTAGCCCTTCGTAAAACTGTACTTCACCACTTGTTAGCAATACCACTAAAAGCGACCCATCGCTAGAAAAAAGCAATTGACGCACACCACCCGTTAAGAACACGCGCCATGAGGGAAAATCGCTGGCGATGTCCCATAAGCGCAAAATGCCTTCTGCGTCACCGGAAGCCAATAACGCCCCGTTGGGGTGATAGGCAAGAGAGGTAATGGGGCTTACTTGCTCGGTTAGGGTGCGCCGTGTACTGCCGTCACTTGACCAAATGTGAATTGCGCCGCGCTCATTGCCGGTGGCAAATTGTGTCATGTCGGGCTTGTACGCGCAAGACACCACGCCCGTACTATCGGCAAGCGGTAACGTAAACCCATCGCCCAATAGCACCAAGTAACTGCCCATCGCATCGCTGGCAAACGCCTGTTGATAATCGGGGGATACTGTAAGAAAGCGCAGGGGCGAACCGAACTCTTTAAGCAGGCGCGCATCGGGGCTAGGGGGTTGCCATGCGCTTACTTTACCCCCCCCAATGGGAGGATTGCCCACACCCAGCAAACTGGCGTTAGGGAGCAGGTGTGCCGAGCGCAATATGTCGCCATTTGCCAGCGATTGCACCATGCGTCCCGCCCGAATATCCCATAAACGCACGTTACCATCGGCAAGTGCCAGCAACGCGCCATCAGGCGACAGTGACACCGAGCTACTTGCGCCAAAATGTGCCGTTAATTGTGCCAATTCCTGCCCTGTGTTGGCATCCCAAAGCCTTAGTGTGCCATCATCGCTGACAGTGGCAATTCGCGCCCCATCAGGGCTAAATGACAGCCCACGAATGATGCCGCGATGCCCCACCAAACGCGCCACTTCTGCGCCCCCTTGCGTGGCATCCCAAATTTGCACCACGTCTAGGTTTGGGTCGATTAGGCTGTGATTGGCAATGCTGACTCTGCGCCCGTCTAATGACCACTCTACTTGCTGAATGTCATTCGTCAGCGCGTCCCACACAAAGGCTTGCTCACCAAAATCAACATCCAGCGCAAGGATGCGTTGCCCACTACCGCCAATCAATAGGCGGTTACCAATGGGGTTAAATGCCACATCGGTAATACCGCCGATGGCAAGCGAATCCAAACGCCAATCATAAACCGACTTGCCCGACAGTACATCGCGTAAGTCAACGCTATAAGAGGCATTGCCTAAAGCCAGTAACTTGTTATCGGGGCTAAAGCGCACCACAAGAGGCTGATTGCCATTTTCTTCTTGCCAAAGGGTTTGTTGTGATGCCAGCTCATAAATTGCCGAAACGTTTCGGCTAGTGGCGGCGGCTATCAGCTTATCATCGTACGAGAACATCACCGAAACAACGGTGACAGCGGCTTGTGGGCTAGAGGGTTGTACTTGCCACGTTAGCAAAGGTTGTGGAATGGGAACACTAAACACCTGTACTGCGCCGTTGTCTGTGCCAATTGCCAGCAAAGACCCATCACTGTTATAAGCCAATGATGCAACAGCCCCCACTTCTAGCCGTGTAGGAGGTAACATGATATCTTGGGCGTTGTATAACCAAATACCTGCGCCCGTACCAATGGCAATGGTGTCACCACGAGGCGACCATACTAAATCGGTGGCAGCACCCGCCCCCAACGAAACAAGAGACTGCAAGCGGGGCGCGCTTGCTGCCTGAATTGGTTCTAAGTTCTGCGGGATGCCCTGTGACAAGGACGTTATCCCCATCAACAAACACATCACTAACGTGCATAGGCTACGCCGTACCATACTTTTGCCTCATATCTTCAAACGCATTCAACCATGCTAACTTGATTGTAGGTGAAATTTGGCTTAATATCTGCAAAAGAGTCGTAAAGACTGCTATACATAACAAAATTGTAACCATCTTAAGCGGAGCAAACCCCATGACTTATAACGCAAATACCTTTTTGGCGTATGTAGACCCCATAAATCCCGACCCGCAGACGATGGCATTGGCGGCACAAGCCATACAAACGGGGGGCTTGGTGGCATTCCCAACCGAGACCGTTTATGGTTTGGGGGCAAATGCGCATTCGCAACAAGCCGTTTCACAAATTTTTGCAGCCAAGCAACGCCCCAGCAATGACCCTCTCATTGTTCACATTGCCGACCTAGACCAATTATCCCAAGTTGCGCTTGTGAATGATGAGCGTGTGTGGGAACTGGTGGAGCGGTTTTGGGCGGGTGCGCTAACGCTCATTTTGCCCAAGCAAAACAGCATCCCCGATAATGTAACGGCGAACCAAAACACAGTTGCAGTGAGGATGCCAAATAACCTCATTGCACAAACGCTCATTCGCTTGGCAGGATTGCCCATTGCTGCCCCCAGCGCAAACCGCTTTAGCCGTCCTTCGCCCACCACAGCACAGCACGTTTGGCATGACCTTAACGGGCATGTAGACATTATTTTAGACGGTGGCAGTACGCAGATAGGCGTAGAATCCACCATCCTAGACCTCACACAGCCCATCCCGACGGTACTTAGGGCGGGGGGCGTAACGCTAGAAGCCCTACGCGAGCTATTACCGAATGTGGTGGTGCGCCAACTATACTTAAAAGAGGGCGAAAACGCGCCAGCATCGGGAACATTGCTAAAGCACTATTCGCCCAATGCCGAAGTGTGGCTGTTTAGAGGCGGTAACACGGCATTAGTACATGAGCGCATGCGCCAAACCGCCGAATCATATTTGGCAGAAGGTAAGCGCGTAGGGATTTTGCTTCCTGATGACGAGCTGGGCGTGTTTACGGGGCTTCGTGTTCAAGTGATGCTAATGGGCGAAACCAACGCACAACTGGCACGGCACCTCTTTAATGCCCTTCGTACCCTAGAGAGCGCAGGCGTAGACATCATGCTAGTGCAGGGCTTGGATGAGGCGGGTTTGGGCTTAGCAGTTTTGGATAGGCTATATCGGGCAGCCGAAGGGCGCGTAATTGAGGTAAAAGGCTAACAATTGCGTTAAGTTTCTTGCTTAGGGTGCGTTTGCGCTTTACAATGATACCTATTATTAGTCCCATTTATAGATGTGCTTGGAAGAAGCCTATGAGCCAGCCTGTCACTGTCCTGCTTGATGACCGCGTGCGCCTACTTTCTGCGTCACTGGCGGTCACCAACTTTCCACAAAAAGCCCAAGAACGTAAAAAACATCATGCCCATTCCTACGCACGCGCCAGCGTTAAGCACTTGCTGGAGGGTGGACACCGAGAACATATTGCCATCAAACAACTACAAGGCATGCTGGATAGCGGCGTTACGCTAGAATCCCTCTTTGGGCTGGTTTTTTCGTGCCAATTCCCCAGTATGACACTAGAAACACCCCCTAGCTGGATGCCTGCGGGCTGGAATACGGCGTTGGGTGAGTTTTATACAGTGTCGGGTGTGGCAGAGTTTTGGGATAATACCCATAATGCCCGCGCCTGGCAAGAAGCTCGAACACAAGCCAACAACATCTTTGATGATGTAAAGTTCAAAGAGTTCTTAAAGCTTTTCTTTGACGATGTGCCACAAGAATTGGTCTTTATGCCCAATATCGGTTATCCTGCCGATTTTGAAGTGGGCTTTAGCACGCCGACCCAGCTTATTAGTGTGGTTCCACCCCAGCTTGCTTGGGGCGAAAGTGCGCCTTGGCCCTTTGATGAGGAAACAAACATCACCCACAGTTATCGGGGTGCGCTTGCCCAATACATGCGCTTACTGCTAAAAGATTATCTCAGCAAGCACACCGATAAAGTGGCAGAAGCCTCTCAAAAAGACTTGCCCATCACCGACGCGCTTAAATCCAAGTATCCCACATGGGAAGAACAATTTACCGCGCTGTTTATTAGCGGTGGCGTGGCAATTTACCTAGAGGATTACTTTAGCAAACGCGAATCTCAAGCCTTTGCTTTGATGGAAAAACGGGCGCGTGGCATGGATATTTTGCCCGCCACCATTAGCGTGATGCGCCGTTATATGAAAGAGCGTGGGAACAAATTCCAATCGTTAGCAGACTTTTTAACGGTGTTCCCTACACAATTGCGCGTGGCGAAGAAAATTGTAATGATGTGAGTATTTTGTGCAAATGTTGCCGAATGGGATGTTTACACATACACTTGTTCATAAGGTAGTTTTCATCTACATGAGTCATTAAAGCCTATGAACAGCCTATCTCTTAACTTAAAAGTCGTCCTATTCGATAGCGATTATTATGCGCTTCAAGCCATTAACAGCTATATGGCATGGGATAGGCGCACGCGTGTTACGTTTTATACCCATCACATTGATGAGGTGTGGCACTATTTACAGCAAGCCCCCCTAGCAGAAATGCCCGATGTGGTGGTGCTGGATAGTGACCATTTGGGCGGTGCTGAAGGCTTACTGAACACCATTAAGCAAGTGCGAAAGTTTGCCCCCAAAGCGCATATCATGTGCTTGATTCAAACGCTAGACATGCACATTATAGAGGCAAGTAGCGAAGGACAAGCGAGTGCATGCCTGCTAAAGGGTGATGTTCAATTACAAATTACGTGGGCGGTGTGCTATGCGCTTTACCACGAATTTACCGTGTCGCGCTCTGTGGCACTGCAAAGCCGTAGCACTTACCAAACGCGCCTGTATAACGCACACATTTTGCCAGAACCGCGTGAATATCCCGAAATGACAGACCGTATTCGCCAAGCGATAAAATTATGTGTCATCGAGGGGATGCCCGCGCACCTTGCCGCCGATGAAATGGGCATTAGCCTGCACACCATACGCGGTTACATCAAAGAGGGCTATCGCATTTTAGAAAGCTACGACACCGTAGAATACCCCGTAGATATGACCCCTCAAGAACGTGCCTTTATGCGCTTTACGGCGCTTAGCCAAGCAAAATAGGGGCAAATACGGCGTACTTACCCCTCTGTTTAAGCGTTATTCACCACCAACGTACACGGTTGTATAGAGTTCATAAGTCTGGTAGTTACTGTCCATCACCGTAACCCGAATGTTTACAGTGGTATAACCCTGAAAGCTGTTACAATTAATATCAAATCCAATCGGCTCGTTCTGAACGATGGTGGGCGTAAACATTAGCTCCCCTTGATAGTTAGAGAGCGTTGTGACGTATGCGCTTACGATGTTAACTTCGCCCGCGCTCAAACGAACCGCTCCAGAGCCTGTGCCACCAAAGAAATCGCATGTAAACGATTCCTCTAGCACCAAAGACTGATATGGCGGTTCTGTAGATGCTGGCAGCGGTTCTGGCGTGCTGGGCTGTAGTTCTACTGGCAATTGCTCTACGGTGATGTTGCCCGCTTCGTATTGTTGCAAGTACCACGCGCTATTGTAGTACCATGCCCGAATGTCGGGGTCGGGATTATCACATAAGCCGTACCATTCGCCTCCCACATCACACTTGTTAAGGGGTAAGTCGGGGGCGGGTGTTGGGGTGGCTTCTGTCGTTTGGGTTTGTGATGTTACAAAGCGCGATGGACTGACGGGCGGTGTTTCATCCTCATCGGCTTGATTGTTGTTTTGTGGGCGTTGATATTGGTGTTCTAGCTCGCGCAGGTTGCTAAGGGGCGTATTATTGAGCGTGTTTTGGGCTTCTCTTAGCGTGTTTACTTCTTCGTCTGTTAGAGGGCGGTTGTTGCGTGTTTCTGATGAACCGTTTAGAGCATTCTGTATGATGCTTCGTGTTGCTGTTTGTGAAGTGCTTAATTGTGCGCCATTCGCATCCACAGAAAAGGCAGTCCCCCCCACACTGGTAAGCATTTGGTCGCCATTTTTTAGGCGTGTTACCCCTTTAAGCACTTCAAACGTCCATTGTGAAGGACGGCGCGTTGCGACCAAGCCCACATCGCCTTCGTTGGTATCAATGGCGGTGGCACTATCGCCTTGCCATAGCACCACAGAGCCTTCTGCAAGTTCGATATCATAGCCATTGATATTGAGATACGCATTGCCAAACCCATGAGGCACAATGATAAGCACACCGTTTAACAGGCGCGTTTCTGCGCTGTCACCACTCAGAAAAATTGTTAGGCGTTCCATTGGCGCATAATAGCGTTCTTCGGGGTTAGAAATGGGCAAGTCGGCAATTTCGGGTGCGTCATTTAGTAGCTCACGCAATACCCACCCATCCATACTATTGGGCAATAACACGCGCAACCAACGCCCGTTTTCGCTAATGCCAACGGCTTGCACTTGCGCTGCCACCTCTAAAACCTGTAACACCAGCGCATCTATGAAGGGCAATTGGCGCACATTGACACTGTTGCCCGTGATATTTTGCAAAGTCAGCGAAGGGTTTAAGGAATCGTTGCGTACAGTAACGCCCCCAAACGCCACAATTTGTACGCTCTCACTATCGCTGTTTAAGCCCGCCTGAAGGTGAAACACGGTTGCGCTAAAGGGGTCAATTGTGCCGTCTGTGTTTTCGCCGATGTTTGCGCTAAAGAGCGTTTGTGTGGATTCGATGCTCCCAACGGGTGACGGCGCACTAAGCGGGGCAGATTTGGCGTATGCGCCGTCCGGCAATGAAGTCACTCTGTTTTCTTGAGTAGAGAAGGTCGCTACCCCTTGTCCCACACAGGCACTATTTAGGCGGGCATTGGCGCAAACCTCTTTTGCCAGCACTAACGCCGATTTAATCAGTGTGGGTTGTAGATCATTGGGGGTTAGGGTGGCGGTAAGCGGTGGCGCGAAACCGTCTAACATGGGTTCAAACACTTCACGAAGCAACGCCAGAGCCGTGCTTTCGGGGGCTTGGAAGTGCCAAAGATAGGTCATCCCATCTATCAGTGTGGCATAAAAACGCCCATGAATGGCAGTATTATTCACGGTATCGCTATAGCCAATGCTTTGCCACGTTGTAAAGTCAGAGACATAAGCGCGGTCTTGGATGTTTTGGGCGTTGGGCGCGGTGCGTGCCAAAGCCTCTGTCAGGGCTTGGAGTGGGCTGGTATTTGCGACTTCACTTAACAGCGCAAACGTGAGCGTATCAGACGCATTAGGGGGCGTGAAGCGTGCCTGTGAAAAAGCGGTTAGCCACGTTTGCGGGATGGGGTATGGCAAATTGCGCGAAGTAAACGCATATTCCCATCGCAAGCCTTCAGTGGTTGTCAGGGCTTCGGGCGCACTGTTTAGCCCACTATCCACCGCTACCGAAACCGCATCATAGCCACTAATGCCCGCAAAGGTCGTTATCAAGAAGCCTAATTCGTACGTGCCATCGGGGGGCGCGACTTCTATAAATTGCAAGTCGCCAACGCGATAGGCGTTACCTGCTTCGGGCTTGGTGTTGCCGTTGCCCAAGACAAAATACTGGTATGCCGTAAATTGCCCATCGGGTTTAAGCGTAATGGGCGCGTAAGTGATGCCTGTTTTACGGACTGCGCTAAGGATGTTGCTGGCGCGGTCAAATGAAAGCGTTATCTCAAGGGGCGTTGGGGTGCTATCGTCCTCATAAAGCCCATCTATGACGAGCGATTGTTCGGTACGTACCACTAGCTCATTTGCGCCACTGCTGCCGTCCGTTACTTGCCATAAGGTAAATGGTTCCCATCTAAACTCGGAGATGTCGATACCACTTTTCCAGTAATTCACCTGTTCAACGCCTTCTTCAAAGCTTACAACGGTGAGGATGTCGGTATTTAAGAGGCGTTGCTTACGACCATCTTGGCGCAAAACATCCACGATAAAAGAGCCGTTATAAAGGTTACGCCCGCGCACTTGCAAGCCCACAACTGGGACAAATTGTGCGTTGGCTTGGGGTGTGCTGGTGGTCACTGTGACTTCTGGGGCTTGGGGTGGATGATAAGACAACAGGCTTTCTTCTACACGCCACAGGCGCGGGCTAACCACGTTAAAATAGTCACTTAGCATTTGCCCCCATGCCTTTAATGGGCTATCGGTGAAGTAACTGGCATCAAATGAGGCACTATTGGGCGGAAAGTAGATGTTATAGTAGGACGTGAATTTTTCGGATAGGCTGGCGGCTGTGCCATATAAACGCGCTTCATCAAGGGCAGTTACCACGTCACGGGCGGCGCGAATGATAGACGGGTTATCTGTGAGGGCAATCACCTGTCCCATAAAATGCCCCAAGTCTAGCTTATCGTTGTTGCTAATAAAGTTAGAGGGCTTGTAGGCGTTGCTATAGGCTTGGCTAATGAGCGGTGCAAAGCGTTGTGGGTCTGTACTGATGAGGGTTGCAAACGCTTCTGTGGTTTCTGTAATGCGCGTAAACGCCGTTAAATCCGTAACCACCATGCTATCGTAAAGCCGATCTGTGCCACTATACACTGATAGATCACGGGTCACGTACGCTTCTGCCATGCCAGAAGCTGTACTAAGCAGACTTATGTCATTACGCACGCTCTCAGTAAGCAGGGTCATATCCAGCGCAGGATTCGAGACAATTTCTGGCGAGGCAATGGACAAGCCAAAGAACTCGTTGATGGTGTCAAAGTATTCAATGCTCGCCATAGAACAGGCATCATTCACCAATAAATCAAAACGTGGTACGCCTGCGGTTTGGGTTGCTCGGCTAAAGGCTTCGCGGAGGTCACTAAGGGAAATGGCACTTTGGTTTGTATCGTCTACTACTAGCCCACGCCACGCGCCCCCATGCCCCCCAATCGTTACAATATAGCGTTCTGCGGGGAAGGTTTGCACGCCCCACACCAAAAATTGCGCCAGTGTTTGCCCTTTACCGCTATCTTGTGTGCCTAAGTCGGCAATGAGGGTGCTATCAATCGTTGGGGGGTAAACGTCGCCATAGTCGCCTGTGGTATCGTCCGTCATTTCATAAATGCGCCCCGTTTTCCAATCTCCGTTGGCGGTGCTGTAGTAGGGGCTACGGTCTACGAAGGCAATAATGTTCACTTGCTCATTGCTTCCGCCACCACGCTCAAATTCATCTAAATCTGCCAGTAGGGCTTCTTCAAGGTTGGTATCTGCGCCCATATACGCCAAAACTGTCCATGACGCTTTTTCACGGGGGGCAAGCTCTGGAAAGCCTGTTGCTAGTAAGGCAGATGCGCTTGTATCTAGGGTGGTTTCCTGCGTGACATCAGGCACAGTGTTAATCGAGGCAGTGTAATCCCCGTTGGTATTGCCCTTAAGCACCCCAAAGCGCGTAATAATTAGCGTGTAATTGCCCGCTGGCAGGCGCAAATTGGCGACCTGTGAGCTGGTATCTTGCGAGGAACGGTCATCATTTTCAATGAGAATATTGCCGATGTCGTCAATGATATAAATCAGTGTGTCTAGGTCGCCAGAAGTTGGGCGCACATCGGCTGTGACCAATGAGGCTTCTGACAGGCTAAACGGCACTTCTACAAACGGGGTTGCATCGTTAATGATGCCTGCTAGCCCGTTGCTGGCAAGGCTTTGCCACACACTAAGTATCAATAAAAGGCTGGCAAGAATACCTGTTTTTTTACGCATGGGGTTAAAGCCTCTGATAACCAAATAGGATTACAAATTATTATAGCTTAAACGAAGGCAATATACTTGTAAAAACACATCAAAAAAACGCGCCTCTGTTTACAGAAGGCGCGTTTTCTTTGTGATAACTGGGGGTGCTGTAACGACTAAGTAAGGCGGTTGTAGAACTCTACCACCAACTGAACGTTGACAGGCACTTGAATTTCGTCTACTTCTGGCAAACGAACCACCGTAGATTTACGGGCAGCTTTGTCTACGCTAAGGTATTGTGGGAAGTAGGTGGTTTGTTCCATCCACTGGGTAACATGAACATTGTCGCGCATCTTTTGGCTAAGCTCAATCATATCGCCAACCTGTACTTGGTACGAAGGGAGGTCAACACGCTTGCCATTGATGAGAATGTGACCATGAACAACCAATTGGCGAGCTGCCCAAATGGTTGCGCCGATGCCACTCTTGTAAACCAAGTTGTCTAAACGGCGTTCCAAAAGAACTAGCAAGTTACCGCCCGTGGTGCCTTCTAGGCGGGTGGCTTTTGTGTAGTAGGCGCGTAATTGTGTTTCGCGCACATTGTAGATGAAAGAGAGCTTTTGCTTCTCGTCCAGTTGCATGCCGTAGTTGCTACGCCGTCCGCCTCGGAAGGACTTTTCCTTGCCGTGGTCGCCAGGAGGATAGCCACGCGAATCTAAAATACGGGTGTACTTAGGGCGCGAAACTAGCACTTCTCCGAAGCGTCTTTGCACTCTGGCTTTGGGTCCATGATATGATGCCATGCGTCTTTTTAACCTCTAAATTGTATTAGACCACTCATCATCGGGTCAGCCGTGTCCCGACAAGGGTTATCATTCGATTGGGTGTGAACGGTACGGTGGTTTATTATAGAGAAAAAACGCTCTGTTGGTAGGGCTAAAATGTAAAACCCCCGTAGGGGATAAGCCTACAGGGGCGGTCTTTCAGAGCTACCCGCTAGGGGAGTTGCTCACGGTTTGCGTTTTTACACGCGGAAGGTGCAGCAAGGTCTAACGGATAGCCTCCAGATGACCAATACTCATAACATTCACCTCCTTCTTTGTAAGTGGACAAGAAAGCAGTACTTGCCTGCTTGCGCCGCATATTAAGCGACAAGGAACATCCTAACACAAAAAAACTGACCCGTCAAGCACCTGATATGACCCCTTATGACCTTTTCAGCATTCCCTCATCTTTGCTTATGTTAGAATGAGGGGTGTCGGTGCGTCTAGTGCCTGATGTGGTTTATATAACGAGCTAAAGGATAAATAACCATGACTCAAGAAGTTGCTGTTTTAGCAGGTGGATGCTTTTGGTGTTTAGAAGCCGTCTACGACCAATTGAAGGGTGTGCTAAGTGTAGAAAGTGGCTACACAGGCGGTCATGTCCCCAACCCCGACTATAAAAGTGTGTGTAATGGCACAACAGGACATGCCGAAGTGGTGCGTGTGGCGTTTGATAACACGGCGGTTTCGTTTCAAGACCTCTTGAACATTTTCTTCGTCATTCACGACCCCACGACCCTTAATCGTCAGGGTGCAGACGTAGGCACGCAATATCGCTCAGAAATTTTCTATACCAGCGAAGCCCAAAAGCAAACCGCAGAAGAAGCCATTGCCAGCCTAACCGCACAAGGCATTTGGGGAAGCCCCATTGTAACGGCAATATCCGAGCTAGGGACGTTGTACATTGCCGAGGACTATCACCAAGAATACTTTGCCAATAACCCCCAAAATGGTTATTGCCAAGCGGTGGTTGCGCCTAAAGTGGCTAAATTTCGTAAAACCTATTTTACACAATTAAAGGCATAGACCGTTTGTGATATGCTTGTGCGTTATTTTTACTCATAAGCAAAGTGAGCGATGTATGACCAAAGTAGTCTCGGTTTTTGGCTCTGCCCATTTAGAAGAAAACGACCCCACTCTGCAAGATAGCATTAACGTAGGACGCGCCCTTGCAGGGGCGGGTTATACTGTGATGACGGGGGGGTATGGGGGCGCGATGGCATACGCCAGCCAAGGCGCACATGAAGCAGGCGGGCATGTGATTGGCGTTACTGTACCCGACATTCAGCTTATTCGTGAGCGCGTAGTAAACCCGTATGTAAAAGAAGAAATTCCTTTCCCTACCTATCGTGAGCGTTTGGTGTATTTGGTCGAAAAAGCCGATGCTTTTGTGGTAATGGCGGGTGGTGTAGGCACACTGCAAGAAATGGTAGAGGCGTGGCAATTGCTACGCATCAAACAGCTTTCGCCACGTCCCCTCATTTGCTATGGCGCGTTTTGGCATAGCACTATCGACTATTTATTGTTGTCGCCGTATGTCCCCGATGAACATCGTCAGCTCATCCAATTTGCAGAATCGCCCGAAGAAATGCTACACACCCTTAGTACCTTTAAGGCATAAGCAAGCGAGCTTGTGTAACCCATGGGTGCATCTTTTGCGAAAGAAGGGTGCGCCCGTTTTTATGGTTATTCTAGTAGCGCCTTAAATGCTTCGGTTGTAAGACCCTCATCATTGATAATTTTGCGGTCTTTAGTTCTTTGTGTTAAGGCACAACAACCATGGCGTACGGGTCTGTGCGTTGTAAATAACATGGTTTCCCTTTGCCTTCGTTCCACAAAGCCGACTCAATCGTATACAAAATGTCAACTCAAGTTGTCATTTTTTGACTTGGGTTCGTTATAATGGCTATAGGCTTATTCAATTGCAGGAAGGCAACCATTATGAAAGCATTGGTAACAGGGGCAACAGGGTTTGTGGGGTCGCATCTCGTCCGCGAACTTAACAACAGAGGGTATACGGTTCGTGCTTTGCATCGTGCCAGCTCTAAAATGGAAGCCCTAAAAGGCTTAACCTATGAATCTGCATTAGGTGATGTGACTGAACTAGACGCGCTAAGGCGTGCCTGTGAAGGTGTGGATGCGGTGTTTCATGTGGCGGCGGTTGCCGATTATTGGCGAGCCGATGCCGACCACATGCGCGAAGTGAACATTGAAGGCACGCGCAAAGTGCTACAAGCCACCCGTGAATTGGGGGTAAAGCGCGTGGTGTTTACCAGTAGTGCGGCGGCGGTCGGCTTTTTTAATGACCGTCCCTCCAACGAAACCGACCCGTTTAACTTGCCTCCCCATCGTTTCCCGTATGGACACAGCAAAGCCCTTGCTGAAGACGTGGTGCGCGAAGCCGTTGCCAATGGGCAAGATATTGTTACGGTTAATCCAGTGGTTATCATGGGGGCGGGCGACCTGAATATGATTAGTGGCACGTTTATGTTACAAACCAAGCGTTATGGCATGTTTACGCCCATTACCTATGGGGGCATTAGCGTAATTGATGTGCATGATGTGGTACGCTATCACGTAGACGCTTACGAAAAAGGGGTGACAGGAGAACGCTATATCCTGATGACAGAAAACTATCCCTATGCGGTGTGGTTTAAGATGATTGCTGACGTGGTGGGTGTCCGTTCTCCCATCATTTATGTCCCCAATGTCTTACTATCACCGATGGCTAATGTGATAGACTTCTTGCGTAAGCTAGGTGTTAAAACACCCATTGATGCCAACCAAACACGGCTTGGGGGTGTAAATGTCTATTTTGATGGACAAAAGGCGCACGACTTGTTTGGAAAGCCCCAAACCGACATGAAAACCAGCCTAAAAGAGACGTATACTTGGTATGTAGCAAACGGTTATATGAAATAGGACGCTTGCGTCAAAAGTGACCTTGATTACAATAGAGATAAACCAGCAAAGAAGGACATCCGCATGGCAACCCCTCAACATTATGGCATTCGTCTTAAAAGCAGTGCGCGAACTGATAGGGGGATGCAACGCCCTCATAACGAGGATAGTGTGCATTTATGGGCGGAAGACCAGCACGCCCTCGCTGTGATTGCTGATGGCATGGGGGGCGCGGTGGCAGGCGAAGAAGCCAGCCGTATCGCCATCGAGACCATTAGTGACCTCTTTGCACGTCCTCTTTTAGACAACCACGAAAACTATGATAACGTTGATGACGAAGTTTTAGCAGAACGCCTGATTGATAGTGTCCGCGAAGCCAACACCAACATTATTGCCAAAGCTATTGCCCACCCCGAACTGAAGGGCATGGGGACAACGCTAACACTCGCTTTTGCACGCCATAGCTCGGTAATGCTGGCGCATGTGGGCGATAGTCGGGCGTATTTGGTGGATGCTTACGACGGTAGTATTATGCAAATTACATCCGACCACAGTTTTGTACAAGCCCTCATTGAAGCAGGGCATATTAGTACAGAAGAAGCCGAAAACCACCCGATGCGGAATGTGCTTTATCGGGCATTGGGGCAATCCCATGATTTAGATGTTGACCTGATTTCTGGGGTTAATTTGAACGTAGGCGACCGAATCATTTTATGTTCTGATGGGCTAACATTGCACGTTAAACCCCATGAAATTGCCACCATTGCGCTTGACCAGGAAGACCCTGCCCAAGCCAGTCGTCGCTTAATTGCATTAGCTAATGAGCGCGGTGGCAAGGACAATATTAGTGTTGTTGTGATTGTTGCGCTGGCAAATACGGGTAGCCCCTATCGCGAACAAGCCGAACACCCCCTAGAAACATTGTCTTATGAAGATGACGACCCCACCCTACCCATGAACCAAACCCAAGCCCCAAAGCGACGTTTTTCGTATGCGGGGGGCGCACCCTTTTCATTTTAAGATGTCAGCCAAGATGCCAGTTAAAGGGCAGGTGACAGTGCAAAAGTACACCACAAGAAACAATATATCTCATGCTTGAGTTTGGTTTGCTTGCACTAGGATTGCTGGGTGCGGGCGCGTGGTGGCGTGCAAAACAGGGTGGCTTTTTTCCGTCTTTACCGCATCATGCTACGCTGGTTCGGTTGGCACAATCGGGCTACTTTCAATGGGAAAAGCCCCAAAAGCCCTCTCCCCCCCAAGCCTTTACGGTATTACACATCATTGAAGGCGGTCTTTCACTGATTACATTGGATGGACGCGCCATAGAGTGGCTGTTTAGTGACATTCAATGGGTGAGTGAAGTGGTGTTTAATGCCCCTCATACGGCATCGGTGCGTTTGTATATTGAGCATCAAGGGGTGTGGCGGGTAGTTACGCTTCACCTTAACCGTTCCGAGATGGGCGCGTTTATGCGGCTGTTACGGCGTGTGCTACCCAACGCCCGTATGGGGGCAACAAAAAACAACTTTGCACCGCTTTTGTTTATGGCACGTATTGCAGAGCAAACGCTAGAGGGCGAAACCACACTTGGCGCAGAAGTGGGCTTATATGTGTTGCCCAATATGTTGGTAATTTTGCGCGATGATGTGGCACACGGCAAGCTGGCATTGTCGGGCATACGGCGTGTGATTGCCCTAGAGCGCGATAATGCCCGTGAAGGCATGGTGCGCTTGCACAGCCACACCCAAACTGCCCTGTTTGTGTTGCCCCAGCATGAAACATTAGCAATGGCACTCTCTGAATTGGCGCATTGCCCCTTAGAAATGGTGTCCCGTGACCACAAAGAAAAATAGCCTTTATAAAGTGTTGCATGAGCCAACAACCTCTTAAGGCAAAAATGCGTATATAATCATGATGACAAAGATTCATGTTTGGGATGTAACTATGATACAGATAAGACGACGCAATACCGTATGGCTTACAGTTCTAGGGCTACTCATTGGGTTTGCCCTTTTAGCAAGTGGTGGAGCCATTAGTGCGCCTGTTCAGCTTGCCCTTTTGGGCATTTTTGGGGCGGCAATGGTTGCCTCATTGGTCGAGTTTGGGCGCAACAAAAGCACACTGATGGATACACTTAAACGCGCTCCTATTCGCCAGCGCATTAGCCCACAAGCAAAGGAAGCCCAAGAACGCGCTAAATCACGCGGTGGCTACCTTAGCCCACAAATGGTCTTGCTCGATTTGGGCTTAATTGCTGTTCAATCGAGTTATGAGGGCATGGCAATGAGGCGCACCCGTAGCATCTCTAAAGATGATGACGGCACACGCCCCTTTATCACCTTGTATATTGACAGCACCGAAGCCGATAGAAACGCGGTAATTCGCTTTGAGATTTTAGACCATCACGGGCAACCCAAATTTGTCCATGAGGTGCGCTCTTATTTGCGTGAGGGCGAAATGAACATCATGAGCGACCATCACTTGCCCCTTGAAGGCAATAATGACATTACGGGCGCGGGGGATTGGGAATTGCGCGTTTCGGTGGATGGGCGATTGGTGGGCTTGCATAATTTTACACTTGCGCCATCTATTACAGAGCGCACGCGCCGATTGGCACGTCAACAAGGCACACTCCTTCAAGAGATAGATGAGGAAGAAGTTGCGTTTGATATTATTGACGAAGCCCCACAGCCCAAAACACTGCGTATTCAGGACTTGCTAGGCGGTAGTGAATCGCAACAATCTTTAAGCGAAGATGCCATCCGCAGGCGTTCTAACATGACCACACGCAGAAGGACAGACAAATCATGATGCGTAATAGCAACAATAACGACAATGGGGGCTGGATATTTCTGGCTTTATTGGCGTTTTTGATATTTTCTAACGCAGGCTCGGTTATTTTCCCCATTCTTTTAATGGTGGGTCTGTTTTGGTTGGTGCGTGGCGTAAGCAATACAGGGTTTATCCGCGAGGTCAATCGTATTCGCGGTAATCGCGCTACCGAAGAAGATGAATACGAAGACATCGACCCCTGGGAAGATACCTATGAACGTAATCGCCAAGCCCAAACAGAACCCATTTATCGCCATGCCCTAAACGCGGTAGAATCGGCGGGGCTAGACCCCGACAATGTGCCTGTGTTGGCGGTTGATATTGGTGTGCTGGCGTATCGCGGAAACCAATCGCCCCAAGTATTTCGCACGTGGACTGTGCCGGACGATGTAGACTATATTCAGCCGTTTGTTCAGCTTCGGTTGCCTTCTAAAGCCACTGGACTAATAAAGTTTGAGATTTTGGACAGCAGCGGCAACCCGATATTTGTTCGTGAGGACTCGCATAATTTAGAGCGCGGACGCAATTTTATTACGCCTGCTGCCCGTATGCCCATCCATGACCAACAAGAAATGGAAGGTCGCTGGCAACTGCGCCTGACAGCGGATAGTGTGCTATTGGCGGTACACAAGTTTGAATTTGCCGACTCACGAAGTGCGTCAATTCGTAGCGCCATTGGCGAAGATGGCGAAATCAACACCGAACTGCGCTTGATTATGGAAGAAAACAAAATCCCCAAGATGACGCTAGATGATTTGCTGGCAAACCAAGATGACGAGGACGAACAAGCCAAAGGGCGCAGAGCCTAAAGGCTAGTCTAGGGCGTTGTTGACGATGGATTGCAGGGCTTCGGCATTTTCTGCTGTGTAGTTCCCTGTAACAACGCCCAGCAAGCGCCCGTCTTGCGCCAAAACCAGCACGCTCATTTGCTCTGTGTCGGTAATGTCTAGTGCCGTTAAGAAAGCCTCTTGGTCTTCTAAAAAGAGTACCATGCTAACCGCCCGTACTGCCTCATCGGATAAGCCCACTTGTATGCCCCCCACCACCAACAAACGCACAGCCGGCGATAAATTGGGCAGGGGCGCAACGCTGTAATAGCCTACGCGCTCATTAGCACTTTCTAGCTGTCTAAACAGGGGCAAATAATTTAGCACCTCTAGCTGTTGTTCTTCGTCAAAGGGCAATGCCACCAGATTAACGTCTTTTGTAAAATCATCAGGAAGCGTTAGCGCATTGCCGTTCAGCGCGTTGCCGCTTAGTGTGGGCAATTGGCGTATATTAGACTCTTCGCCATCAAGGGTAGTTGTTTGTGGTGCAAGGGCAATAATGGCGGTTGCGAGTGCTAGACCCAATAACCCGAAAAATGCTAAAAAACCAATCATGCGGTAAATAAACAGTTTGGACACGCCAAAACCTTTTGCTCTAAGAGGATAATTTAGATAAGTATAACGCATGTTTCCACGCCTCACCATGTGATAAGCCAAACGACTATATCTCTTTGGTCTAAGAATTGTTATAATTTGTGAAAAGTAGCACAAAAAGGCAAGGCATAGGCAAATGAACTCACTTTTGGCACACGGTGCGCTTGGTATCTTTGATGAGGTTATTTTTTTAAGCATTTCGGCGGTTTTTGTGGTGATGATGTTTATCTCATGGTTTCGTAGTCGCGCCCTAGAAGATGAAGACACCCCCGAAGATAGCGTCCTTACACCATCGTCCACCCCTGATAGTATGCCCCTAGAGTAAAGAATGAAACGATTAAATCGCCTGTTGGTGTTGTGGGTGGCGTTGTTTGTGTTGGCGGGCTTGTCTACACAGGCACATGGCTATCTTTTGCGCTCTATCCCCCAAGACAGAAGCACCCTAGAACGCTCTCCCACGCGTTTACAATACTGGTTCAGTGAAGATTTAGAGCCGCGCTTTAGCTCTATCCTACTGCGCGATGCCAACGGCAACGTGCTGGCAGAAGGCGGTGTTGACGGGCGTAACCGCGCCTTGATGGCGTTACAGCTTCCTGCAAATGCGCTCCCTGATGGCGCGTACATTGTCGAACTGCGCCCTGCATTTAGTAGTGATGGGCATGTTTCGGCACAAAGCCAAGTATTTTTTGTGGGGGGTAGCTCGTCCGAGGATGCCTCTTTTGTGGGAGCTTCTGCCAGTGAACAGGCACAACCGTTAGAAATTGTGTGGAAGTCACTTTGGCAAGCGAGCATGGTGCTATTGTTTGGTGCGACTATGCTCTATAACAGCGTGCTGTTGCCTGTGTGGGGCAATCCACGCCATGTGGCAGGGCAATTGCCCCCACGCCTGATGAACGCGCTGAATGGCATTATGGGCTTGGGCTTGGGGCTGGCGATTTTTGCCCACCTATTTGCCCTTATTCAGCAAACAATGGTGTTCTTTAATGTGTCGCTCTCACAAGCCCTATCGCCTAGCTTATGGGACGTGGTGCGCGTGGGGTCACGCTTTGGTGACGTATGGAACGGGCGTAGCCTGCTCTTGGTGTTGTTGGGGGCGTGCTTTTTTGCCAGCATTTTCTACAAGCATACATACCCTCGAAGTGTTAAACCGTTTTGGGGAGCGATGGTGTGGGGCGTGGCATTGCTCATTGGCACACAAGCCACCACCAGTCATGCGGCGGGTTCATTGGTTTTAGCATGGGTAGCAGTAGCGGTGCATTGGTTGCACACGCTTGCAACGGCGTTTTGGGTGGGGGGCTTGATTGTCCTTGTGTGGGTGTTGCCCATTGCTTTACAGCCTTATGAAGGGCAAGCACGGCAAACCGCGTTACGCCTTGTGATGATGCGCTATAGCCGTTTGGTATTTGGGGCGGTACTGGTGGTGATTGCCTCTGGTGCGTATAGTAGCGCAAACTGGTTTTTCTCGGCTTCTGATGTGGCGACCTCTTATGGGCGTGCGCTAGGCTTAAAGGTTTTGTTGGTGGGTTTGCTCTTGTTAATAGGGGCGGGGCATCATCTAGCATTGCGCCCTGCGCTGGTGCAACGCTTAAAGCCCTTCATGGGCGCGTACCATCGCCTACAAGGGGCGTTTAGCACGTTTGGGGGGGTATTGCGCCTAGAAGCGATGTTTGGCGTGGTGGTGTTGGTCTTGGCGAGTGTCTTAAGTGCTACGCCCATTCCCCAGCCCGAAGCTCTGCAACGTGCGCCCATTGCCAGCACCTTTAGCACAGAAGCCAATGGTTACAGCGTGTCTTTGACGGTTGCGCCGTTTAATTTGGGCGTGAATACCTATGATGTGGTCGTTAGACGGGGTGACACACTCATCAATGACCTAACGATAGAAGCCCAGTTTGTTGCGCCAGAACGTGATGCCAGAGGCGTAATCCAGCCCATTGAAGCGGCAGATGAGGGCGTGTATGTGGCATCGGGCGCAGACCTGAACGCGCTAGGGACGTGGTGGGCATTGGTAGACCTGATTACCCCTGATGGCGAAACAACACGCGCCTTCTTTGCGTTTGACCTGACACAAGCCTCTAGCTTAGACGGTATTTTATCACCCACCCTATTTACGCCCACTTTTGGGGTGTTGGTGATATTGGCGTGTGCGTTTGTTCTAGCACCTTCTGCCTTATGGCTGTATCAACGGTTGAACTTATCTAAAGAGTCGTTGTTGGTGGCATTTAGTGTGATTGTGATTAGTGTGATTTTAAGCGTGGCATCATTTGTGATTGTGGAGGCGCAACGCCAAAACACGATTGCCCTACAAAACCCACCGCCCGATGTTGTAAACGCGGTGCTTCCCGACCAAGCATCGCTAGAACGAGGCAAAGCCCTCTATAACGCGCACTGCATCGGCTGGCAAACCGTAACAGACTTTCAGGCGTTAATGAATGGCATGGCAAGCCAACGCGATGAAGTGCTGTATGAAGCAGTCATTGAGGGGTGGCGCAGAATGCCCCCCTGTAATACAGAATTATCCGAAGAAGCGCGGTGGGACATTGTGAACTACGCCCGCACGCTTCGCAGACAATACACACGACGATAAACGAAAGGACGTTTTTTTATGCTTAATATCACCTATGCCTTAAAAGATGAAGCAATAGCAAATCGGCTAAAAGAGGATTTGATGGGGACGCGCACCCTTAGGCTAGAACACCCCATGCTGGTAGTGATTGCCAGCAATGCCAGCCTTACAGATGAGGCAGTCAAAAAAGCGATTCAGCAAGCCAAAAAAGACGGGCATCATGTGGGTGTACTTTCTGTAGATGGGGTATCTGTGCCTGCAAACATGGGTGAATTGCCCGCAATCAACATCCAAAAGTATGACCTCAAGAAAATTGTGGCGTACTTAAACCGTGTGGATTTGGGCGCAAAACGCCTAAACGTGAATCGGCGATTGCTCTTTTTCTTTGGGGCGGCGGGCTTGATTATGTTCTTTATGGCTGTGTGGGGTGTAAGTTCGGGGAGTGTGGTTTTCCCTGTGGGCGAATACCAAACCGAGAACGCGCTTAATGAACAACGCATTGAAGAATTTGCCCGCCCCACATTAGAGGCGTGGATGCCCCGTACCACTCAAGATGCAATTGCGTTTCCTGCCACCGTAGAGGCTGCACCCACGCGCCTATTGGTTTACTTGTTGCAAACAGCCACCTCAATTCCGTTAAATGCTGAAGCAACACAAAATGCCATTGGTACAGCCGCCGTTGCCACTAGCATTGCCCTGACGGCTACCGCAACGCCTTAACACGCCTAAAAGAAAGGTTGCTATGAACATTCACCCTATGATTGATGCAGTGCGGCAGGCGGTGCGCCTGTGTCAAGATGTGCAACAGAACGCGCTACAAAATATCAGCAAATACAGCGAACAAAAAGGCAGTAGTGAACCCGTGACGGTGGGGGACTACGGCGCACAAGCCATCATCGGACGCGCCCTTAAAGAACACTTTTC
Source organism: Anaerolineae bacterium (assembly GCA_034437555.1). Classification (GTDB taxonomy): domain Bacteria; phylum Chloroflexota; class Anaerolineae; order Aggregatilineales; family Phototrophicaceae; genus JANWYT01. The sequence continues at coordinate 48,904 of DAOTTQ010000013.1, forward strand.
ACAGGATGCCGTGATTGCCGAAGAAAGCGGCACGCAATTTGTGCGTGTGGTGGGCGGTGAAGCCCGAAACGACGTACTGAACCGCATTTCGCGGGTACTCGATGCCCCCGTAAGCGAAGCCGATGCCGTTGAATGGCTAGACTTTGGTAAAGAGCGCAAAGCCGATAGAACGTGGGTGATTGACCCCATTGACGGCACAAAAGGCTTTTTAGCAGGCAGGCATTACGCCGTATGCGTGGGCTATTTAGAGGACGGCGTGCCAATGGGCGCGGTGATGGCTTGCCCGCACTATAACGATGGTGAAGGCGCAATTTTTTATGTAGAGAATGGGCGTGTGTTTCAGCAACCCCTCTTTGGTACGGAAGTAAGGGAACGCACCATTTCTACGCGCCAAAACCCCAGCGAATGGGTGGCGGTGCAAAGTTTTGAAGATGCGAACACGGGCAAAAAAGATGCCATCCGCGTGCTAGAAGAAGCCCATCTTTTGCCCCAAGTGCGCGTGCGTGACGTAGACTCTATGGAAAAATACGCGCTGGTGGCGGTGGGTGACGCTGACATGATGATTCGTCTGCCCAGAGGAGGCAGAAGCACCCATATGATTTGGGATCATGTGGCGGGCGTGGCATTGGTGCTGGCGGGTGGTGGTATTGCCACCGACTATGACGGAAGCCCCCTAGATTTTACCAAAGGGGCGGGCTTGCCCAATGAAGGCATGATGGTGAGCAGTGGCATTATGCACGAGCAATTGGTGCGTGCTGCTCGCCAACTGGTGAAATAAATCTGTTACAATGAGTTTAATCCGACCCTAGCTTATGAGGCTAAACGCATGTTAAAACGTTTGATAAGTGTTGCAATGGTTGTGCTTGTTGTGGGCGTTGTAGGGGCGCAAACACCCCCTAGTGCAAGCGATTTCTCGCTGGAATTGGTGGCGGAGGGCTTTAATCGCCCGTTGTATGTTACGGCTGCCCCTGACGATACAGAACGGCTGTATGTGCTAGAACAAGGCGGTAGCATTTTTATCGTAGAAGGTGGCACAAAGACCCTCTTCTTAGACATCTATGGCTTGCTCTCGTGGGAAGTCAATGGCGGTGGTTATACCGAGCGCGGTCTATTAGGGCTGGCGTTTCATCCCGAATTTGCTGAAAACGGCTTGTTCTACATTAACCATACAGACCGTGTCGGCAATAGTACAGTTGCCGAATATACAGTACGCGATGGCGTAGTAGATTTAGAATCACGCCGTGAACTGTTGGCATTGGCACAACCCTTTCCTAATCACAACGGCGGACACATGGCTTTTGGGCAAGATGGCTATTTGTACATTTCGTTTGGCGATGGCGGGGCTGCCAATGACCCCTTAGGCGCAGGTCAAAACCTAGACACCCTCTTAGGCAAAATTCTTCGTATTGACGTTAATGCGTCAGAAGGATATGCCATTCCTGCCGATAATCCGTTTGCAAATGGCGGTGGTTTGGGCGAAATATGGTCGTATGGCGTGCGGAATGTCTGGCGTTTTAGCTTTGACCGCGAAACTGGCGACCTCTATTTGGGCGATGTGGGGCAAAACCAATACGAAGAAATTAACTTTCAGCCGTTTGATAGTGTGGGCGGTGAAAATTACGGGTGGAACGCTTTTGAAGCGTCACAAGTCTTTAGCCGTAACGTAAGCGCACCTAACGCCGTTTCTCCTGTGGCAGAATACATTCACAATAGCGAAAATGGTTGCTCGATTACGGGCGGTTATGTGTATCGTGGTGAAGCCATTCCTGCGTTGCAAGGGGCGTATCTTTACAGCGATTATTGCAGTGGGCGCGTGTGGTACTTATCCCGCGATACAACCAGTGAGGAGTGGCAAAACGGTGTCCTTATTGACTTAGGCTTTGGTGTGAGTAGCTTTGGCGAAGATACCACTGGTGAGCTTTATGTGATTGATTATGGGGGTGGGCGCGTGCATAAGTTTGTAGGTAATTAACGCCTAAAACCGCATTGTTCCTGCTTGGATAGAACTGCGCCTGCCTTTTTTACGTAATGTGCTAGGATAGTAGCACACCTTACATAGAAGGGCAGGCGTTATGTTTTATTTGCAGTATGCAGGGCGCAACATTATCCGCGGTGGGCGATGGACTGCCCTTGCCATCTTTTGTATCGCGGCGGGCGTTGCCACTGTGGTGGCGCTGCGTGGGCTAGGTTTAGCCATTGCCGATTCTTTGGTAGAGAGCGTCCGTATTGACAATAAGGGCGATATTCGGCTGGTGCGTGGCAACGTTAGCCAATTTGGAGCGTTATTCGTTAATGAAAACGAGCCGAGCTTTAGTGAGTCATCCGCGCAGGCAATTGGCAGTTACATCCGTGAAGAGGGTGGTGATATTACTGTTTTTGCCAATGGTGGCGCGTTACAAATTGCGGGCGTGGATGCCCAAACGTTTGGCAGACCCTCCCTAATTACCACGTACTATATTAACCCCGCTGATTATCCGCTTGCCTATGAGGTTGTGGCGCAAGACCCCCCTAACACGCCCCTGAGCGCATTATTTACAGGCGGAAATGACATTGTGATTAGTGACAACATGGCGCAATCACAAGCCCTTAAAGTGGGCGATACGGTGCGCGTGGCAGGCACAGAAGAACCGTTTATCATCAGGGGCATTGTGGCAACCGAAAACGAGGGCGGTATTCGTAACCTATTTGCCGCGTTCTTTGGGTTTGCCTATATTGATATTGACGTAGCGCGTGCCGTGATTAACCCCAACATTCAGCCCAATAACATTGGTATTACCTTCCCCGAAGCGTTATCAGAAGACCGTGAGCGCGAGATTTTACGGGGTATAGACCGCCTACTACGGCAACAAGGGCAATGGTATGAGTATGACACGGCACGAAGCCTATTAGAGCGCAACCAAGTAATTTCGCAGGTGCTAGGCGATTTTATTGTGGTGATGGGCTTGGGTGCGTTGCTGATTGGTGGCGTGGGCATTATGAACACCATGCTCGTACTCATTCGCAGGCGTACAAATGAGATTGCATCCCTAAAGACGTTTGGCTTAAAAGGGCGACAAATTGCGCTCTTATTCTTTACAGAGGGCATCGCGCTAGGGCTTTTAGGTAGCATCATCGGGAGCGCGTTGGGCGTGCTATTGGGCGGCGTGGTAAATTCATTTGGCGAGGCGTTCTTACAGCAACCGCTTGCATGGCGCATTTACCCCGAAGCCTTGCTGTATGGTTTTGTATTGGGCTTGGTGACAACGGCGATTTTCTCGTTTGCGCCTATTCTTACAGCATTACAAGTGCGCCCCGCTACCATTTTAAGACCCAACGAAACCGTTATTCCGCGCTTGGGGTGCTTGCAGAGCATTGGCTTAATGATTGTGGTGGTGGTGTCAATTGGCTTGGTGGTTGGGCAAATCATTAGCCCCACATTTAGCCTCGCAGAGCGTCTTGATGCCAATGCGCCGTACATTGCAGGCGTGATTAGTGTGGCGGTGACGTTGCTTATTTTGGGTATTTTGGTAGGTTTGTTGTGGGTGTTGGTGTGGTTCATCGGCAAGTTCCCCTCCTTTGGAAGCGTTAGCCTAAAACTTGCGCTGAAAAACCTTAGTGTGCAACGCACGCGCACCGCAACCACTCTTTTAGCATTAAGCGCGGGCATGTTTGCTTTAAGCATTATTACATTTGTGGGCGAAGGCACGCGCGAACTGCTTAACCTGCAACTTACACGGCAAATTGGCGGTAATGTGCTGGCATTGCCTGTTGCGCCGGGGGGCATTGGTCGCACTGTGGCACAGTTTAGCATTAATGCTGCGGTGGCAGGTGTGCAAGGCATCAATAGCCAAACGACTATTGGCTATAACACGATGGGCTTAGTGCGTATCAATGGCGAGCCTATAAACGCGGATGAAAACAGTGGTGATTTGCCATTAGCCGTTTTCATTTGGGAAGGCTTTATTGTGTGGGATACCAATAAGCCCGACTTGTACGAAAACGTAAACCCCATTATTGCGGGGCGCAACCTAACACTAGAGGACAGAGGGCAACGGGTGCTGGTGGGCCCCAAAGATACCGCCGATATACTAGGGGTGGGCGTGGGTGATGTGCTAACGTACCGTGTGAATGGGCAAGTGCTAGACTTTGAGATTGTGGGCTTAACAACAGGCGCAAGCAACAATCTTTTTAGTGGTACGCGGGTGGTTACACCGCCTGAATCAATTCCTAGTGACCCGTTCTTTAGCATTTTTGCGCTGGATGTACAGCCTGAAGCCATCAATGAAACATTGGTGCGCTTGTCTGCGATTCGGATTCCGCCCACATTTGCCATTGATGTGACGTTTATTGATAGCCTAATTTCACGCCTCATTACGCAATTTGCAGCCATTCCTACCATTGTGGGCATTCTGTCATTGGGAGCGGCAGCTGTGATTATGGCAAATACCGTAGCACTAGCAACCCTAGAACGGCGCAGACAAATTGGTGTGCTAAAAGCCATCGGCTTAAAGAGTGGTAGCGTGCTAAAGATTATGCTCATCGAAACGGGCATTATCGGCTTACTGAGCGCGTTTTTAGGGATTGGATTAAGTGCGTTGGGGATGGGCATTGCCACGTCTTTAAGTGGAACCCCCTTGCCCTTGCCCACCAACGCCCGTTTAACGGTGGTGGCGTTGGTATTTGTTGCGCTGGCAATTGGCTGGCTGGCAACTTTCCTTAGTGCCAATGTAACAGTACGCGAGCGCGTGATGAACGTGCTACGCTATGAATAAGGCGTGTTTATGACAGAAAACTTTCCGTTGCGTTTAAAGTGGTCACACATCGGTATTGCGCTGTGTATCGTGGCGTTTGCGTTTGCGTTGCGCGTGGGGGTGGTGTTTCAACGTGCCAATGCAGACACTGTTGCGTTTATTCCGCCTGCTGGCACAGATGAACTTACTTACTATCGTACCGCACGCGCCCTGATAGAAGGGAACTTCCCAAGAGGCGTTTTCTTTTATCACCCCGGCATTACGTATGGGTTTGGCGCGTTAATGGCACTAAGTGACACCGATTTTGTCCATTCTCGGCTGATGATTGCGCTGTGGGATAGCCTTGTCACGGGGGGCATGATTGCCGCAGGGTGGCTTTTTGTGCGCCGCCCATTGGGGGGCTATTTGGCGGGTGGGTTGTGGGCTGTTTATCCGATGGCACTCTTTTATGGCACAAGCTATTGGGACTCCACACTATCAGCGGGCTACATCGCGTTTACACTGTGGTTGGCATTGTGGCAACGAGAACGCTTAACGCTGTGGCGTAGCGTGGGCTTGGGCATATTGGCGGGGCTGATTGCCATTACACGAATGAATCTTATCCCACTTTTAGCGGTGTGGGGCGTGTGGTTGTGGTGGATGACACCGCGTTGGCGCACGAGGTTTGTCCATAGCGCGGTTTATGTGGGGGTAACAGTAGCGGTGATTGCGCCCTTTACTGCGTGGAACTATTACATTACGCGCGGGTCTTTTATACCCATTGCTACCACTGGCTCGGTTCAGCTTTACATGGTGAATAATCGCCACACTAATGGATTTCAAGGGGGCAACAACGCGCTCTACACATTAGATGTGCCACAATTTGAGGGGCTGGTACGCGATATTGTATTAGACCCCATACGTTTTGTGGCATTGATTGGCTATAAATTTACGTCCTTTTGGAGCTCTAATGAAATTGGCAATGGATATGCCTATGAAGATGTGTTCGAGCTTGCGCCACTCTTGGGCATTGCGCCATTAGGTCATGCCTTTTTAGCCATTAGTGCAGGGGTGGGGCTGTGGGTGGCATGGCGGATGCGACGGTATGGGACGGTTTTCTTGGCGGGTCTTTTGGCGTGGATGCTCTTTAGCCACACCATTACTGTAACTATTAGCCGAATGCGCTTTCCTGTTGTGCCAATTTTGGTGTTGCTTACGGTCAGCTTCATCAGTGCATTAGCCACCCCTGAAGGACGCAAAGTGATATTCTCTAAAGGCACTGCGGTTATTGCGCTTTTAGGGGGGATGGTGTGGGGTGTGTCGCTTTTGGGCGGTGAGTTTATCCCTAAGCGCACCTATGACGCGCTTCCTGCCGATGCGATTGCGCTTAACGTGACGTATTCAGACGAACTAACGTTGGTCGGGTGGCGTAAATTTCCGCAATGGTGGCAAGTGACTTCTCTAGGAACGGGTTTTCCAAAACAATCGTACACTGTAGAGTTATTTTGGCAGGTCAATCGCTTGGTATCCCGTGATTATACATTCTTTATGGCTTATGCAGAGAATGGTGGGCAGCGGGTTGATGGCTATGATTTACGCTTAGGTGAAGCCTCTTTTCCGCCATTGCCTACGTCACGCTGGCAACCCAACACCATTTACGGCGAAGTCGTGGGCTTTCTGTTGCCTAATGCCACTTTAGAAAAGAACAGTGGTGAGGTTATTGTGGGGGCGTATTATGGCGATGACGCTGGCAACCTAGAATCTTTGCCTGTTACAAACCCTATCGGCTTAACCCGTGTGGTACTGCAACCCTTTGGCTTATACGCGCCAATACTAGCAAACCAGCCCACAGAAACCGCTATTTTACGCGATTTTGTTGCGCCTAATGGGGATAGCGTTGGGCTGGTGTCGGTGGAGTTCCCCACACAGGCACGCCCCAACGAGACCATCACGCTTCGTTTGGTGTGGGTCACACCGTCTGATGTTAAGCAGAACTACGCCTTATTTTTACATGGCATGGATGGGCAAAACGCACTGGCGTTTCAGGGTGATGGCGCGTTAGATGCACAGTTTCCTAGTGAAACATGGTTGCCAAATGTGCGCTATGAGCGCGAAATAACCCTAAAAATGCCCGATAAAACGGGTGTCTATGACATTTTTATCGGGATTATTGACGTGAATACGCAAGAACGCCTCATCACAGACGCGTTGGATAACCGTCCGCATTTAGGGCAAATTGAGGTGAAGTAGCATCTAGTATATAAAGGGGCATGAACAACGCTGTTCACACCCCTTTTTTATAGCGAAAGCAAGTAAGCAATGAGGTCGTTGAGTTGTGCATCTGTTAGCACGTCTGCATAATTGGCAGGCATGGCATTGGGCTGATAGGCGGGGTCATCTGGCACAATGAACGCCGTCGGATTAAGGATAGAATCGCGCAGATAGGTTTCTGCGTCACCACGATAATTTTAGCGTGTTTTTAGAAGCCCTTAATGAGCCGTTTATGGGGGAATAAATGCCCCTTGCCCGTGCATTGTAACCCTACCTAGCCGATAGGAAATGAAAGCCTTTCGTCTATGTCTTCCATGACGCGCATGGTTTCACGGAGGGCTTTTATAACGCGCTGGTAATGCACAATATCATCGTCTTTTAGGGTGCGCCCCACGCGGTCTTTTAGCCATTTTTGAAGCACTTGGTAGCCCCCAATGTAAAATTCCCACACCGTTTCTTCAATGCCTTCAAAGTATTGGGTTTTGTTGATGTAAACCCGCCCCTCATGATATTTGGGGTACGTTTTGTCTACGGTGTCTGTGCCTGCCACGGGGAACTTGATGCCGTGCTGGTGTAGGCTAGGGTGCGTCATTAGGTGCAGTTGTGCCAACGTTTGCCCAAAGCCCGCCAAATCTTCAAATTGTTCCCAATCTTTGGGAAGGGGCAGGCGTGGAAAGTCTATTTTCAAAAATTCGGCGTAGCGTGTGCGGTAGGTAGGGCTGTGGAACACCGCATAGGCATAATAAAAGACCTGTTCGGGGCTAAAGTCTTGTTGAAAGGTTTTACCAATCCGTTCTTCTAACGTTTTAACAAACGCCGCGCTTAAGTTCGGTCTGCGCCCTTTATCATTATAAGGGAATTGGTCTGCGCCCTCTAAGTCCATTTGCTTTTGTTTGGTTTCAGAAGGGGTGGTGAGGTCTTTATAAATGTAGAGGGGAAGTAGAGTATCAATACTTTGATTGTCAGAACGAATAGCTCCATTGCTGATTATGTCGTCGGTTACCAAGAAATAGTTACAAAGGCTTGAAGGTGGAGTTTTTCTTACTGTGATTAATCCCAAGTTTTCACCCCTTAGCATGTGTTGCATCACTTCACGGCGAGGCATACACAGAATGCCCTTTGTCTTGCCCGTATAGGGTGTATAACGCACATCAAATGGACGGTAGAGTATAGGCTGAATAACATCTTTTATAGATGATTGGGCTTTCAAATCCTCTTGCGCCCAAGTCACAGACCAGTCACGTACGTCTTTACCAAGGTTAAACTTTTGACGCGCATCTTCAACCGTTAGACTTATAAATTGTGTTAGGATAGCTTCACTTTCGTCTTTTGTGTACTGAACAGTAAGCGCATCACGTGCCGTTACAATCCCAACACTATTGATAGGGAAGATGTCGTTAATCCTCTCACTAAGTTCATATTCCTCGCGCAAAGTAACATCTTGCGGAATAAACAAGTGAAACGGTGAGGACGGGGCAATCGTTACCCAGTCTGTGTCTTCCAGCCCATGCCCACTTAGCCACGCATATTTTAGCTCTCTTGCTCCCCACAGGTGCTTGTGATGCACCGTTGCCACGTCTACTTTCTTATTGGGGTTCTTTACAAAAATGCCAATCGCCACGCCCTGCTGAATATCGAAAACGTTGTTATCGGGTGTGCCATCGGGTGATTTTTCTTTCTTTTTGCTGTTGCCGTGCAAATCTAGGATGTAAATGTCTGTAAACGTCTGTAGCAAAGATTGCCTCATGCCCCTAAACGTGGGGTTATCTAGGTAGCCGTGATTCGTCACAAACGCCAAAACGCCGTACCCCGTTTTTTGGATGCGGTCTTGTCCCATCCGAATAAACTTAACGTAGTCGTCATGTAGCCATTTGGAGTTGCGTTCACCTAGCTTTTTGCCATCCACAAGAAAATAGGGGTCTAGCAACTTGCCTATCCACGTTGCCTCGCCTGTTTCAGGGTCTTTGCTAAAGTTAGAACTGTGACCACTATACGGCGGATTACCCAGCACCACCATGATGGGTTGCTCTGTTTTTACATTGCCGGCTTGCTCGGCTTCACTTGAAAGATATGCCCTTAGCCCCTCTTTAAGTTCTTGTTGCTCGGGGTTAAGCGGTTCTAGGGCATTCGTTAGGTAAACGCCCAGCCGTTCTTGTGCCTTAAAGTCGTAGCCAAGTTCCTTTAGTAAAATTTGTAGCTTCATGTGCGCCACCGTGTACGATGCCATCAGCAACTCAAACCCAAAGATGCGCTTTAGCAATTTTTCGCTTACATAGGCATTCCAGCGTCCGCCCTGCCCCTCAATCGTCACCAATTGCTCATGAATGTGCTGAATGACAAAGTATAAAAACGTACCAGTGCCAGTGGCAGGGTCTAGGATAAGCGTTTGCTCGTCTGCCAGCCCATCTCGCCCAAATTCTTGGCGTAGCAGGTGGTCTACCCCACGCACAATATAATCGACTACAGGTTCGGGCGTGTAATATACACCCCGTTTTTCGCGTTCTTTGGGGTCGTATGCCATCAAGAACGTTTCATAAAAGTGAATCACGGGGTCGGTTTGGCGCGTGCGCTTGCCAAAGTTCTCTAGGATGTCGTCCATTTTGGCACGTCCTAAAAGTACAGCAATCACCTCTCCCCAGCGGGCAATGCGGTCGTCAAGGTCTGTGGCAAGGTTTTGGAACAGTGTTTTTAAGAAGGGGTTGGTGTTTGGTAGATTCCAAAAGGCAGTTTTTAGCGTAAAAGCTTCTGGCTTATCTGTAAAATTCACACGGGCAGCAAATAACCCATACGCCAGCGTTTGAGCGTACATATCTGCAAATTGTTCGTCATCTAAACTAGGGATAAGTTCTTGCGCAAAAATCAGTTTTTGCTTGCTAAGGGCAGAAGTATTTTGGGGGTCATCCTCTAGATACAACTCAATTAGTCTGGCAATATCTTTTGCCAAGACAGCCATCTTCCGCGCTAGTTCTTCTGCACTTGTCACTGTAGGTACATGGGTGCGAATATAACGCCCTAACAAGCCCTCTAGCTTGGGGTATTCTGCTGTGTCAAAGACCAGCTTGTCCTTTTCTTTTCTACCAATGCTAACGCTTTCTATCAATTCCCCATCTAAAAACCACCTAAACTCTAGGTAGTCGGTTAAAATCAGGTTGCCATACGCCTCTTTATAACGCCCCAGTTGGTTGGTTTTTAGGGTTTTGTCTAAAGAGTTGCCCACATCTTTCGCTTCTAAAAAGGCAATCGGCACAGCGTTTTGTAAAATAATAAAGTCGGGTGCGCCCCCCTCACTATGTTTGGGGTCATTAACGGCTTTTAAGCCATCTTCTAGGGCTTCTAATAGGGTTTTAAGATGCGGTCTATAGGCGTGTTCACGAGCAATCTGTGTGTTAAATTCATCTTCTAGGCTTTTAGCATAGTTCGCAATCGCGCTCACAATAGCTCCTTATCACATAATATAATTACCCTGATCGCTAGTGGGTAATGTTGGGTTAGGTTGGGCGGTGGCACGTTAAATTCTTCTTTGTAGGGGCTGTGGCAAGCAACACACGCGCCGATATTGGCGATGTATTCCCCCCAAAGAGTGTTACTGCGAAATAATGTTGAGTGTATTATATAACAATACCGCGTAACAGCCTATCAAATCCCTTAATAAATCGCCTAAAGCTCTGTAAAATACGTCCTGTTGCCCCTAATTTGCCCCTAATTTGCCCCCAAAGTAAACGTTAGAAGCGTTAAAGCGGTTTGCCCATCATCAAGGGGTAGGCGCACTTGTGCGTTATTGGGGTCGTACCAGCCCACAATGAGCGTATATGTGCCTGTCGGCAAGTTTGCTAGGTCTAGCGCGTGGTGGTCGTTGATGGGCGTGTTCGGTTGCCACGTCGTCGTGGGGTTCATGCCCCCTACAGGCTCACTATCGCGCCCCATTACTAGTACGCCATTGGCATCTAGCAACTGTACAAACACTTTATAGGGTGTGGGCAACGTTACCGCGCTTTGCCACTCTAAATCCATCAGCAACACACTGTTGGCTAGGGGCGCAAGCGTGCTAAAGCCTGCACGATTTAGCACAATCACCCCGCCAAAGCTCGCATTGCGCGCTTCGTAGATGAGTGGGGCTTGTGCGGTGGCATAGCGATAATAGCGCATTGCGCCCCCGTTCCACCAATTGCCCTCAATGGGGAAGGCTTGCGTGTTTAAGGTGCGTTCTATCACGCCCTCTGGGTCGTGTTCGCGCTCGCCATAGTACACCGCAAACACGCGCTCATAATTGCCAATAATCGTTTCTACATTGCGCTGTAAATCACCCGTAGAAGGCAATGGGAACACCGGCGCAAGCCCTTTATAGTAATAGCCAAAGACTTCGCGCACGCCCTGCGCCGAAACAATCACGGCATCTCGGGACGTGGCTTGTAACTGAATTTGTGCGCCCAAGCCCTTAAAATCATCACGGCTGAGGTCTGTTTTTGCGCCGTTGTACATTGTAAAGACCCCCGATGCCAGCGTATACCAAAATGCCAGCACCGCAAATACGGTTACGGCACGCGGTAAATATCGCCATGGGGTGCGGCGTTCACGGGTACGAAGATGCCATAGCACCCACACGCCACGCCCCATCCACAACGCCAGCGCAATTTGTGAAGGCAATAAGAAGCGCAAATAGCGTTCCCATAAGCCAAAATAAACGTACAATCCCACACTTACCACCAGCCACACAATCGGAAGTAACAGTCGCCACCATTCCCCGCGCGGACGATATGGCAACATTGCCAGCCCAAACAGGAGTAAGAAATAGACGACAATGCCCATGCCGTTCAGGTTTTCCTCGAAGGTAATGCCAAACGCAAACCAACCTTGTAGAAGGCGCAAAAATTCGCCTAAGCCAATGGGGCTGGCATAATTAGGAACGCTGCTTGTTTGCCTTAGCGCAACCTCTATCCATGGGTAAAAAGAAGCGATGGTGATGAGATTGGCAACCCCATAAATGATGAGGGCGCGAAAGGTTGTCCCAATGGTGTAGATGGGTTCTATGCCGGGGCGAATGAGGCGTGATGTGGTGCGCCGTGCGGGGTTTATCAGGCGCATATTGCCCATTAGGATTGCGCCAAGCCACAGCACTGCCATAACGCCCTGTGCCACCATAAGCAGCGCATAGCTAAAGTGCGTATACATGCCGAGCGCGTTGACACCCGCAAAGCCCAATGCAGGAAAAAAGAGTGAATCGCCTCGCAGATAGGCTTTAACAAAGCCCACAAATAGCCACATACTCGCCGTTGCCAGCATCGCAAGCATGGCGTACATTCGCATTTCTTGGGCATAGTGGATGCTAAACGTATTGAGGGCAATAAAACCTGCCGTTGCAATGCCCGCCACATCCCCATAAAGACGCTTGCCTAGCGCAAACGCAAATGCCACGCTTGCCACGCTCATGAGGACAGACAAATAGCGCATGGCAAAAATGCTATCGCCTGTTACATCTTCCCACACAGAAAGCGAGAAGAAGTAAGCTGGCACATGCACATTATTCTGAAGCATGGGAATCATCTCAAAGAGGGTGCGTTGGCTGTGTCCATAGGATACGCCCTCGTCATACCACATTGAAGAAACGTCTAGCTGATGGGTGCGTAAAAACGCACTCACCCCCAAAATAAGCGTTATGAGAAGAACAGTCCAACCTCTACGCATGGTTGCGCCTCATTTCATATACCAACGCGGCTAAACTGACCAAGAGCAACACGCCTAAAACGGCAATGGGTACGCCCACATTGCCCCACACGCGGTTCTCTACTCGTATTGCATCTATCTGATATTGCTGTGATAGTCCCTCAAATGAAATGCTGTGGGCTTCGGGTAGCACACTAGAATACACGCGCACCCATTGCCAACCCTCTTGGGGCATTAACGCCATGTGCCGCTCATCATCTAGCTTCAGAATAATGCGGTGTGGTACGTCTTTTAGGCGCACATAAACATCTGTGCCATAAAAACGAAACGCCGTGCTGTAGCTCTTGAGGGCTTCGCCAAACTGCGCCTCACTATCTATTGATGGCACACTTTCTTTATGCGTGATTTGCCACGTTTCGGCTTGGTGTGTGCCAGAATAAAGCGTGGGCGTTTGCCCCGTGATGTAGTCCTTCATCGATGTATACACGGGCAGGGGCGTAAATGTGGGCTTTTCGGGCGAATAATCGGGTTCTACCATGCGGAAATAGTAAAACGATTGCCCCTGTTCAAAGGGGTCGGGGCGCGTGAAAAACCAGTAAAACACCCCACCCACCCATGACCATTCTTCTTGGGCGCGCTGATAAAGTTCGGGTGTAAAGCGTGCCGATTCTTCTTGGGTGGATAGCCCAAAGCGGTCATAGTCTGCAATTTGGTCGGGGGGCAATTCTGCCGAAAGCACGGCATTAAACGATGCTTCACTTAGCCAGATGGGCTTATGAGCATCACCGTTTGCCACCATAATGGCGCGGTAGTAGGTATGGCGTGCTACGTTCACGGTGGTGGGGCGCAATCGGCGGTCGGTTGCGCCACTAAATAACCCGTAGGCTTGCGCTGCCAGTACATCAAAGCACGCCCCCGCGCCATTGTCATACATGGTTTGTAAGTAGGCAATGTCTTGATAACCCTGATAACCATCCAATGAAATGGTGGGCGCAATGGCAGCACTAATCACAACAATCTCGGGGTCGATGGCTTTAAGGGCAGTATACGTTTGGCAGAGCATGTCGGTATAAGCCACTGGGTTTGCAAATTGTTCACCCCATTCGGGATAGATATTGGGTTCATTCCAAATTTGATAGTGTGTGATGCGCCCCTTATAACGCTCTGCGACGGCAACCGCATAATTGACGAAATCACGCACATCATCGGGAGGGGCAAATGTGCCTTTGCTTTCGGGGCTATTTGCCCAGTCCGGTGGGTTGCTTAGGCGTACCATCATCTTAAAGCCGTACTCGTCTACAAGGTCAACGATGCGGTCGTATTTTTCCCATGCGTCAATGGTATCGGGGATGCCATCGCCGTTGTAATCGTTGCGAGAATCGGTAAATTGCCCGCGTCCATCAATTTCTAAATCTTCCCAAGTGAACTCTTGCCGTAGCCACGTAAACCCGCCTTCTTTAATCATCTCTAGCATGGCGCGGAGCTTGGGTTCTTCTACTTCTTTTTGTAGAAAAACGTTAATGCCATAGGGTGGGCTGTCTTTGTGCTGAATGGGCGCAGAGGCTTGGGTATTAAGCGGGGCGCGAAGCACATTACCCCCCAGTTCTACCATGCCTCTTAGTTGCCCAAATGGGCTTTCTTCGCCTGTTTGGCTACGAAAGAACTGCCACGCCAGCCCCCGATTCGCAAGGTCTAGCGCAAGCAACGCTCCCAAGCCCAAAAACGCAATAATGCCATACAGCAAGGTTCTCTTGGCTATCATGCGCTCGTACCTAGCCTACCCACGCATTGCCGGGCAAGCGTGCCACGCCCACAAAAATGAGTGCCATTGTTAGCCCAATGATGAGTAACGCCCGCCAATAAAACTTGGGGTTGGGGGTGCTTTCATCGGCTTTGCGCTTCATAGAAAAGTGACCGTGTGCCACAGCTAACGCTAGCGTATTAGTAACGGCATGTTCCCAACGATAGCCTGTTTGCACGCTAACGCTAAGGTTAAGAATGAACACGAGCAAGCCCAACGCCCATTGCAAGCCAATGAGACTGCTAAAAATGGTCATGACGCGCACCGCGAGCTTATCATAGGCTTTCTTTGCGAGTGCGCCGTATAACACATAGCCTGCCGCGCCAAGGACAGCAAGTACCACAAGCCAGCGTGTGTGTCCGTGAATTGTTTGTAAGTCCATCGTTCAAACATCCTTTGTGATGAGGTGGTGTCAATACACCCCTATTATAAGCGCATTACTGCCCTATCCAAGAGGCATTACTGCCCCCGTTAAATGTGATATATTGCCCCTTACCAGATGGTTTTTATGCTAGAAAGAGCAATCTTGCTATCACGACTGATAACAGGCACACCGTAATATAAGCCCGTAGTAGCAATGATGCGGTCTGGCATCTCTGGAATTTGAATGGCATCCACTTGGCTCATCAGACGTACAATTGCCAAGTTGAGGGGGGATTCAAGAAATAAACTCGTTGGTGTGTTTAATGATTCTGCAAGCAAGCTAAACTGCGACGCAGAAATGCGCCCCCGTTCAATTAGATAAACCATTTCAGCCAATGTAATGCTAGAAAGAGCAATTTGTTGTCCCTGAAAGGCAGTTTCTTCGATAAAGTTTTTTGCTCTGGCAGATAAGCGTGCGTCGGATGCCAGATACCAAATAAGGGCATGGGTATCTATAACCGCCGAGACCATTAAATGTCCTCTCTGGGGAAGTTTTTCCAAGCTGTTGCTCTTGCTTCGTCTAGGTCATCCCCAGATGCGTTAACCCCAGTCCACAAGCCATAAAGTGATGTTTTAGGCTGAAGCGACTGTAAATCCTCCTCAAGCGTCGCCATCACCCGTTCTACAAGTCGAACCTTGTCAATCGGCGATAAGCCACTAACAAGCGCAATCACTTCGTCTAAACCATGTGGTTTCATGCCTTATATCCTTATCTAACAAGCGTTGCGTATCTTTATTATAAGCCCATTACTGCCCTATCCAAGAGGCATAACTGCCCCCGTTCAACGTGATATATTGCCCCTCTGTGCCGTCAGCTGTCACCAGGTAAAGCTGGTCTTCGTCCTCTACCAGGCTGGTGGCAATGATGAACTGTGCATCGGGGCTAAAAGTGGCAGCCCATTCGCTATGAATAGAGTTATATAGCATTTGCCTGCCTGTGCCATCTGCATTCATTAACGCCACCCCACTACTACCATTAGACAGTGAGGTATACAAAATTTGCGTACCGTCTGGGCTATAGAGAGGCGAAGAATCGCGTAGGTTGTTTCGGGTGAGTGCCGTGAGTTCGTCCATTTGGGTGTCGTAACGGGCAATTTCCCATGTAGACGAATTGTTGGCGTTTGTGCCTGTCGTAAACACAATATAGCGTCCGTCGGGGCTATAACGGGCGTGGCTTTTGCGCTCATTACTGCTGTAAACAAGCTCGGTGACGCTGGCATCTAGTTTGGTGCGATACAGGTCATATAAGCCATCATTACGCACGTCAGAGGAGTAAATAATCCACTCGCCATCAGGTGACCACGCTGGCACACGGTCAAGATAATTATTGTTTGTCAGTTGTTGTACTTGCCCGCCTAGGGTATTCATGATGTAAATTTCAAAACCGCCGTCACGGTCAGATTGGAACGCAATCCATCGCCCATCGGGCGATGCAATGGGGTAACTGTTGTCAGAACCATCGTCTGTAAGTTGGCGTTCTTCGCCTGTTTCTAGGTTAAGCGTCACAATGTCATAGCTATTGGGGTTGGTGCCGCGTTGGTCTGTAAAGACAATCGTACCGCGCACCTCTGCCAAACGTCCCGTTAGTAGGGGGCTTTCACGTTGCCCAATGGCGGGTGTGGGCGTGTTTTGGGGTGTAGGTGTGGCGGATAGCACGATAGCGGTCATTGTTGCATCGTTGCTTTGGCGCAAAAGAAGCAAGTTGCGGGCGGATTCGCTGGTGGCATCTAGGGTTGCGTTGGGCGTGATGAAAGGCGCGTTGGTATTGGTGACAAAGGCATTTGCGTTGTCTGTAACGCTTTCTGTGCTATCTGCGGCACTTTCTGGCGCAGGGGGCAATGCCCAATTAAATACCAAAAAGGCAATCGCCCCCACAATAATCACACCCAAACAGCCAATGCCACCGCCAAGCAATAAGCCCACAAAAGGGCTGGTTTGTTTGCGTTGTGGCACACGCGCGTAAGACATATTTTGAGAGGTGTTATAGCGCGGTTGTGGGGCTTGCATATTGGGTTGGTAGGGTGGCGCGACATTTTGCACGCTCGGCATGGGCTGGGGCGTGGCTTCTGCAGGCGTATAAGACACAGGGGCGGGCGTGGGTGCAGGTACAAAATTGGGCGTTTCTATGGCACGCTTCACGGCTTCTAGTAGTTCATGTGCCGTTTGATAACGCTCGTTGGGGTCTTTACGCAACGCCTTCAAAATCACGTTTTCCATTGCCAACGACACATTCGGGTTAATGGCTCTGGGGTGCGGTGGGGGCGTGGTAACTTGCATCACAGCAATGCTATAGGGTGTTTCGCTCTCAAAGGGTCTGCGCCCTGTCATCATCTCAAAAAGCATCACGGCAAGGCTGTAAAGGTCGCTTCGTCCGTCTAGCTCTTTGCCTTGTGCTTGTTCGGGGGACATATAGCTGGGTGTGCCAACAACGCCCTGTGTCGTGATGGTTGCCCCTTTTGCATTGGCAAGACGCGCAATACCAAAGTCTGTGATGTATGCTCCATCGGCTTCGTCCATGAGGATATTGCTAGGCTTTAGGTCACGATGAAGCACGCCCTTGCTATGGGCATAGTCTAGTGCGGGCGCAATTTGCGACACAATACTAATGACTTTTTCGGGCTTTAACGCGCCTTCTGCCAGCAAATCATCCACACTGCCAGAGGGCATATAGCGCATGACAATATAAGGCTGTTTGTGAAACTCGCCATAGTCATACACAGGCACAATGTTTCTGTGTTCTAATTGCGAGACAATCAGCACTTCGCGGTTAAAACGCTGTAAATAAGTATCATCACTTAAAAATTGCTGGGGCAGTACCTTAAGGGCAACCTGCCTATCCATCGACTGCTGACGCGCCAAATAAACCCGCGCCATGCCCCCCTGACCAATCAACGTTTGGACTTCGTAGCCGTTTACAGCTTTGCCTATCAGTTCGTCCGTCATTGCCCTGCCGTTCACTGAATTTATCACGCGAATTATAACATGCTTGCTAAGGAATGAAGAACATTGGTTTTTGGACTATTGACCCACCTCTTATTTTGCGTTAGGCTATGCGCTATTCTGGCACGTATTAAGGAAATAACCCACTGTGGAGACAAACCCCACTGCCACTACCCAAACAACACTCTTTACGATGGGTCTTTCGCTTTATCGGCGTACCCTTAAGCGTTTTCGCCCTGCTCATGCCCTTGTGCATTGGCTGATGAAGCACACCCTGATTCCTATTTTAGAAGCCCGTAACGGCTTTAAGACCATGCCCGATGACCCGTTTTGGTTTCGCTTAGAACTACTTACAGGACGGCATGAAAGCGAGACCGTCTCACAGATTAAACGCTTGGTAAAGCCAAACATGACTGTTTTAGATATTGGTGGGCATGTCGGTTATTATACCCGCCTTTTAACAGGATTGGTGGGAGATGGCGGGCGAGTTGTGGCTTTTGAACCGCATCCGCGTAACCATGCCATGCTGAAGCAAAACGTGGGCAATCATCCCAGTGTAACGCTTTTACAGGTGGCATTGGCGGATAAAGAAGGCACAGCCGAACTGCACGACTATCTGATGATGTCTGCTAGTGGGTCTTTGCACTATGACGAAAGCATCCGCGATGTGCAACTTTCGACACTTAGCGACCAAGACATTGCGCCCCGTATGAAAGGCTTTAAGCCTCAAACGTTTACAGTGCGGACTGCGCCCGTAGATGCCTTACTAGAAGAATTGGGCATTATGAGCGTGGATGTGGTAAAGATGGACATTGAGGGCGCGGAAATGGGTGCGTTGCGTGGGATGCGCCGAACAATTGCGCGTTCTGTGCGTTTATCTTTAGTGATGGAATACAATCCATTGGGCTTGCAGGCGTTTGAAAAAGATGCCGTAAACGCCCTCTCTGAAGTGCTTGCAATGGGCTTTGACCGCCTATACATTATTGAAGCCGATAGTAGCCTTACAGACATCACCCAAAACATTACCGCCCAACAAACGCTCACAGCGCAATTGGCGCAAAATATGGGCGTGGTCAACTTACTTTTTCAGCGCGGATAAGCGCAACAGGTAAACAATACAATGGAAAAAAGACTGCTCCTTATCACGTATACACTTTACCCACCCGAAGCAGACATTGAAAAAATTTGGGCAACGCTAGAACGCGCCGATAACTATGAGCTAGATGAAACGTCTTGGCTCATCTACACCGAAGAAACGCCACGTTGGTGGTACTCGCAATTAGAGCAGTACCTTTTTGAAGGGGACGAACTGACAGTGCTACAAATTCGTATTGAAGATTTTGTAACCGATATTCCCGTTCAAGAGGACATCCAACGCTGGCTTGCCTCGCGCCCTTACTAGCCTTCGTCACGGGTGATGAGGGCGGTGGTTAGGCGCAAAAGTCCCCACATAATCAGCATGGGTAATACCAACGGCAATACATAGTCAATCAGCAACACTAGCCCATGGCTCGGTGGCACAAATTCGCGCCGATTGATAATGCCGTGTACAAATGGAAATTGCCCCACCAGCCACAACAGCCCAAAATAAGCAACACTCATTACTACAGAGAGCGTAATGGCAACATTGCGCTGTGGTGTGATGACCCCCACGAACACGCCAATGACCCCCACCATTAACGGCTCTAGGATGAGACGCAAGAGCGACACGGCAATTAAGCCCGTGAGGGCAGTTGGAAAGAGCAACGGCAAGGGGTCAATCAGCCAAATAGAGCTATAGGCAGCGTAGAAAATGGGGGGTGCTGTAAGCGCAACCGAGTAATTGACCAAAATCCAATCGTCCATCCTGCGCCACAAAGAGGCGGCAACCTTGCCAAGCAAAATTTGCTCTAGGGTCATGGGTGTGGTACGCAAGAGGTTAAGTGTGTTATTGCGCCGTTCTTCCTGCATCATATCGGCTGCGCCAATGGCAATGGTTAGCAAAATATGGGCGTAGCCTAGCACCGTAAGGGGCATGACGACCAACGAAACCATCACGGTAACAAGCGTATAATTGGCGATGTTGGGAATCAGCAGGTTTAGGATGAATACGCCTATCCACCCCAACGCAATATACAACACAGGACGCAATTCTGGGGGAAGCGTGCGCCAATATAAGCCCAAATGACGGCGCACAATGGGGTTTGTCGAGCGTGTCCAATAGGGCAAACTGTCTTCGGCGGGGGTAACGGGCGTTAGGCGAGAATGAATTTGGTTACTGCGGGATGACATAAGTTGTTCGGCTTTCTGCATGAGTTGTTCGACAATACTGTACAGTAGGGCTTGCCTCTTGTAAACTCCTTGTGTTTTTGAGCGCGTTTAAGCGTCTCTCTCACCACTTTTCAATTTCACAAGATAAAACTTCAACAGGACAAAACAATGAGCAGCGAACCAACAACAACAAAAGACTACTCACACCCTAAAACCGCAGGGGAGTATGCACGCATTTTCTTTAGTGGGTTTGCCATGGGTACGGCGGACATTGTGCCGGGCGTATCGGGTGGCACGATGGCGTTTATTCTTGGGATTTATAACACCCTCTTAGAAGCCATTAAATCCTTAAACGTAGAAGCCATCAAATTGGCGTTGGGTTTTAAGTTTAGCGAACTTTTTGAGCATGTGCCTGTGCGCTTTATTGTTCCTTTGGGGCTAGGGCTAAGTTCGGCGGTTTTGGCACTGTCTAATGTGCTGGGCAATTTGCTAGAAACCCAGCCCACGTTTGTGTTTGCCTTCTTTGGGGGCTTGATTATCGCGTCTATTATTGCGATTGCAATTCGGATTCAGTGGACAGTTGGCCCAATTATCTCATTTATCGTGAGTACAGTAGTTTCGTTTATTATTGTGGGCTTGCCTGCTGTAGAAAATTCCAACCATGAGCCACTCACTCTTTTTGTAAGTGGCATGATTTCGATTAGTGCCATGCTGTTACCCGGCATTAGCGGTTCTTTTATTTTGCTCATCTTGGGGCAATACAAATATGTGCTTGATTCGGTGCGTAGCCTAAATATTTTCCCCCTTGTGGTGTTTTCGTTGGGGTGTTTGGCGGGTATTCTTACTTTTTCGCGCGTTATCAGCTTCTTGCTTCGCAAATATGAAGCCCTCACCATTGCGGCTTTGTCGGGCATTATGCTGGGGTCTTTGCGTACCATTTGGGAACGTATCAGTGCAGGAAGCAGCCTGATTGCCGATTTTGGTGCGGGGCATGTGGTGTTTGCGTTGCTGATTGCTGTGGTTGGCTTTATTATTGTCAGTGTGCTAGACCACATGCAATCGGGCAATAATCCTGTGATTGCGCCCATTATCGGCAAGCGCGTTACTCCTATTACTAGCACAGAAGCCTAAAGGGAAATCGTGTGACAGACATCGCCACTAGCCTCTTTAAGAAGTACGACATTCGGGGCATTGCATATGGGGAAAAAGCCCTTCTTAGCGAAGCCGTTGCCTATGACATTGGGCGTGGGCTAGGGACATACTTACAACGCGAATACCAAATCAACCGCGTGGTGGTGGGGCGTGATAATCGTCGTACATCCTATGAGCTACAGCGTGGGCTAATGAACGGCTTGGTAAAAACCAGTTGCCAAGTGATTGATATTGGCATGGTAAGCACTCCCCTTGTGTATTGGCATGCTGTCCATGATGGCAATTGCGGGGGCGTGATGGTGACAGGCAGCCATCTTGCCCCCCACTACAACGGCTTTAAGCTAAGTTTGGGGGCGGTAAACATTTACGATGAAGCCCTGCAAGCTATTTTGCGCCTCATCCAAGCCAAAGACTATGCCTTTGGTACGGGCGACATCACTCAGAACCAAAGCGCGTATGCGCAATTTGTTAACGATATTGTGGGGCGTTTGCGCCTGCCTAAGCAATTGAAGGTCGTGATTGATGCGGGCAATGGGACAGGGGGCATTTTTGCCAAGCGCATCCTAGAAAAACTGGGGCAAAAAGTGACGGGGCTTTATTTAGAGCCTGATGGTGACTTTCCGAATCATGCGCCAAACCCCCAAGAAGAACACACCCTCCACGACTTAAAAGCCGAAGTGCTAGAAATAGGCGCAGATATTGGCTTTGCGTTTGATGGCGATGCCGACCGCGTGGGCGTGATTGATGAGCGTGGACGATTGGTGACGGCAGACCGTTTGCTGGCGTTGCTTTCGCTAGATTTGCTAAAGCGACATAAGGGCGCGGGCGTGGTGGGCGAAGTTTTGTGTAGCCAAGTGCTGTTTGATGCCGTAGAGCAAGCAGGGGGCATCCCGTATATTGCGCCAAGTGGACACAGCATTGTAAAAGACATGATGCGCGACAAAGGCGCACTCATTGGCGGTGAAATGAGCGGACACATCTTTTTAGCGGAGAACTATCACGGGAGCGATGATGCGTTTTTGGTGATGGGGCGCGTGCTAGAAATGATCATCAACACCGGTAAAACCATCGGTGAACTAGATGACAGCTTGCCACGCCTGTATAGCACCCCCGAATATCGCCCCCATTGCCCCGATAGTGACAAACTGGCGGTACTCATGGGCATGGCAGACGCTTTAGAGGGGCAAGGACATATTAGCACCATTGACGGTGTTCGCGTGCAATTTGCACACGGGTGGGGCATCATCCGAGCCAGCAATACCGAGCCTGTGCTATCGTTGCGCTTTGAGGGCAACACCGAAGCCGATGCCCAAGACATCATGGCGCGTTTTGTGCAAGCCTTGTCACAATTCCCACAAGTAGAAGCCATCGGCTAAAGCGCACGCCATTAGACACTGGCGCGGAGGTTTTCCATTTTTGTGCCTTGACGGTAGGCGTTCCTGTGGTCTATAATTCGCTCTTATTGAGGGCCTATAGCTCAGCTGGGAGAGCGCTTCAATGGCATTGAAGAGGTCATGGGTTCGAGTCCCCTTAGGTCCATAGATAAAGCAAAAAGCCACCTTTAGAAATAAAGGTGGCTTTTTTGTTATCTCTTCAGGGGTTTAAGGGCAAGTCTTACAGACGTAAGGCTTAAACCCTTTATTGCCCTCTAAAGCAATCACATCGTCTAGCGAATGTCGTTTTTTGCGTGTGCATATTCTTCTGGTGATAAGTGGGGGGCAATGAGCGCATCTAGCTCTATTAAACCACTGACAATATCACTTCTGTTTTTAACATGACTGCGCTCAATAAACCCGTACTTTTGGGCGGCTTGAATGTAATCACCACGCTTCGCCCAATAAATCCCCCATAAAACATCTAATGACACCACCATGCTGATGGCGTTAGCACTAGCAAGCAGGTGCAACGCTTCTTCTAATAGGGGTTCGGCATCATCTAGCGCGTTAGCGTTAAGCCGAAGATAGACAACCTGCATTAAAGTTTCGGCGATATGGGTATTGCTCTCTATTTGGCGTGCCAAACCATGCGCTTCTTCAAACTTCGATAGGGCATCTATTAAGGCGTTTTGGCGTTGGAAACCTTTACCCTGCAAAATAAACAAGCGAATCATCCCAATGTGGTCGTTGTTCTTTTGCATGAGGGTATAGGCTTCATGCAATACTTTTTGGCTTTCTTGCAGGTCACCCCTGGCAAAAAGTACGCTCCCCTTGTCATAAAGAACACTTGAAAGCAATCGCTCATCCCCAATATAGCCGCAAATGCGAATGGCTTCGTCAAAGGTGGCTAGTGTATTTGTTTTATTGGCGTAGCCTTCGGCAGTCGCCAATCGCCAAGAACACAGCGCAATCCCCCGCATATTACCCAAGTCATACGCAATTGACATGCCCTCTTTGGCTTCTTGGATGGCTTTTTGATGCTCACCTAAGTTACACAGTGCCATTGAAAGCCCATGTTTGGCAAATGCCACTTCATGCCTATCGCCAATTAGTCTAGCAACCTCTAGGGCGCGTTCAAAGTAGCTTTGGGCTTCAAGATATTTTGATTGGTGAGTGGTGGCAATCCCCAGAGAGTTCAAAATATAACCCTCGCCTTGTTTGTCGTTAATTTGTTGGCGAAGCTCTAGCCCTTCTTCATAGTAGGCTTGAGCAAGTGCAAATCTGCCGTTATCACTAGCACAAATACCTAAGTTATTGAGGGCAGTGGCTTTGCCGCCAATGTCTTGGTGTTGTTCTGCCAGTTCTAGGGCGCGTTCTGCAAAGGAGATAGCCTCATCATAGCGCCCTTTGCGCCAGCCCACAGTGCTTAAGCCATTGAGACAAGCAATTTTGTCATTGGGCTGTATGGTGGGAATGTCTAGGGCTTTGGCATACATCTCTTGGGCTTTTTTATAGTTTCCTAAGCCCTCATAGGCATCGCCACACAGTTTAATCAAGCTAGGCGGGGGGGATTGCACCATATTGGCAAAACGCAACACATCCTGATAGGCACAAATGCGTTGGGCATGTTGGGCGGCGGCGGGGGCGAAAATGGCTAATTTTGCGGTGTTTTGTGCCTGTGCATAATGTTCTGTGATGGTAATAGCAATCGACATAGGTTCAGGGGTGATGCGCTCTAGGGTTTGCGCGATTTGCCCGTGATATTGGCGTTTTTCTTCGTCCGTCGTGGTAATGAAAATGGCTTGGCGTAGCTTATCATGAACGAACAGCCATCTGCCCTCTTCTACATTTAAGATAGCCACATCAGAACATTGCCCCAGCCATTCTTCCATTTGGGCATCGGTCATTTTGGATAGGGCTTGGATGAGAGGCACATTGATACCACGCCCCACCAAGGACGCTACCTTGAGCCAATTGCGTGCTTCTGGTGACACACGCTCAAAACGGCGCATCAAGAGTGCCTGAATCCCGCCCGCAAAAACCGATTGAGGTAGTGTGGTTAGCCCAATGTCGTTAAGCGTTTTGGCATCTTCGGCAAGGCTACGCACCACTTCAATGAGGAAGTAGACATTGCCTTCGGTTTCGCGTTGTAGCAGGCGCACTACATCAGAGCGTGTGCCTGCCTCACCAATCATGGATTCAGCTAGCTCGGCAATTTGGGCATCTTGTAGCCGTTTTAGCGTAAGATAGGATGCCCCATGAAAGTCTTGCCCAAGATGGGGGGCTTCATCATCACGATAGCTCACCAAAACTAAAAGAGGCAAGCCACTGACGATAGGCAAAATTTGCTGAAGCGGGTCTAGCCCACTGGGGATAAGGTGTGCATCTTCTAAAATAATCACCGTTAATTGCTGTTTGGCATGTCGCTTTATGATATTGGCAATGGTGCTAGTTTGGCGATTCAGGTCGGCACGCCCGCTTAAGGGTTGTGGGTCATTAACGGCGTGTCCAACCAATGTTTCAATGTCGGGGATAAAGGGCTTAAGAATTGCCAGCTCTTGCTTAGTAAACTTGGTTTCTGTAATCAGCAAACGGCGGAGCGGTTCTCGCCACAGGTCAAGTGGTGTGTTCATATCGCCTTCGGCTTGCCCCACCAAAACAACCGCGTTCTCTATCATGGCACGCACGCGAATTTCATCCAGTAACCGAGACTTGCCAATGCCCGATTCGCCCCCGACAAACCACAAACTCCCGTTTTGGGTAATACTTTGGCGAAAGGCATCACTAAGCTGTTCTATTTCTTCTCTACGTCCTACTAACCGCGACGACTGCAAAAAGCTCTCACGGATGGCATGGCTTTCTTCGGGAATAACCACATTGCTTATTTTGCCTAGCTGTACAATCACATCATAGGCAGAGCGATAACGGTCTATGGGTGACTTTTCTAGTAGGCGTGCCACGATTGTGCTAAGTTCGGCATGAGTGCGTTCTAGCACGGTTAGGTTGGGCGGGGTATTTAGCGTATCGTGTAACAACTGTGGGATGTTGCTGGTATCAAAGGGGTGCTTATTGGTAAACATTTGGTGCGCCATAATGCCCACCGCATATAAATCAGCCCGCCCATCCACTAGCTCACCCCTAAAGGCTTCGGGAGACATATACGCCAATGTTCCCACCATACCGCTTTGGTTTTCGTCGCTTTGGCGTTGCTTAAACGTTGCCAAGCCAAAATCTAGCACTTTCAGCACATTATCTTTGGTAACGAGGACATTGCTAGGCTTTAGGTCACGGTGAATAATGTTGCGTCGATGCAAATACTCTAGGGCGCGAAGCAAGTCTACTAAGTAAGTAAAGCGTTCTGCTATGGGGAGCGATTTGCTGTAGTCGAGCAAATTATCCGATTCTTCTAGCAATTCCATCACATAAAAGGGCGAATGGTCGTTGTCAAAGCCGTAATCTAGCACGCTAATGATATTGGGGTGGCGCAAGCTAGAGAGCAACTTAAATTCTTGGGTGATGGCTTTTAGATACTCGCGCCGTGTCGTTTTGCTATCTGTGCTAGGAACGTAGTCCACTCTCACTCGTTTTAATGCTACAAAATGTTTCTCCAGACGGTCATAGGCGCGGTAAATGATACCCATTGCACCATCGCCAACCACTTCGTGCTGTTCATACCGTCTATTGATAAGTTCCATAGTCATAAGAAAACGTCCTGTCAAATGGGCTAGTGTGAGATGAGGTGCGAAACTGAGCAAAACAAGTTATATTTACACTAGAATCAGGTTGTGAGAGGTCAGCGGTATAAATGAGACAACAAAGTATATTACAACCTGAAGCAATTTTGTTTTTGTTTATAAACCGCCACTTCTATTATATCCTTGAAAGTTATTTTGCAAAACATTCTGATGAAAGAGGCATGTATGGTAAATCATCGAAGAGAAGGCATTTTTAGTCTTAAGGAAAGATACAGCACACAGCTTTATTTTTTTGTGAACGAAGACGAGTATTTGCTAGATAATGTTAATCCACGCACCTTGCTTGCCCAATGGCTACGTGATAATGGCTATACAGGCACAAAAATTGGGTGTGGACAGGGGGGATGTGGGGCATGTACGGTCATGCTGTCCTCTTGGGATTCATTTAAGCAAACCGTTGTTCATCGTGCTGTAAACGCCTGTATGCGCCCATTATGCGCCGTAGATGGGATGCAAATTACAACTGTTGAGGGTGTGGGGAATGTGCAAACGGGCTTAGACCCCATCCAGCATAGTATGGCGGTTTACGATGGCACGCAATGCGGTTATTGCACATCAGGTTTTGTAATGAACATGGTGGCATTGCGCCAAAATAACCCCACCCCCAGCCAAGAAGACGTAGAAAACCGTTTTGACGGCAATATCTGTCGCTGTACGGGCTACCGTCCTATTCTTTATGCCATGCGCTCTTTAGCACAAAACCCACCTACCCAAGAGCAACTAACTTGCTTGCCCGTTTCTGAAGAAGAAGTCTCCGTTAAAGCCCCATTTGTTGCAACACTTCCGCCACAACTACAAGGCTTTACCCCCTCGCCCTTATACTTTGAGGGTGAAAATGCGGTATGGTATCGCCCTATCAGCCTTTCGGAAGTGTATCAGCTTAAACTGATGCACACGGGCGAAAACGTAAAATTGGTTGTCGGCAATACGTCTATTGGCATTTACCCTGATGCGCCTGTGGTGTTTATTGATGTCTCGCTAGTACCCGAACTGAACCAGAGCTTTAACTCAGGGCAATTTTTGGGGTTCGGTGGGGCAGTAACAATTAACCAAATGATGCAAATCCTAGACAAAGAGATTGCCACACAGCCCGCCTATCGTACTGTGGGGATTAAGGCAATGCGCCAACACCTGCAACGGCTGGCGAATGTGATGGTGCGTGATGTGGGAAGCATTGCAGGTAACATGATGCTGGTTAAAAATCATGAAACCGAAGGCACAGGAGAACCCTTCCCTTCAGACTTGTTCTTGTTGCTTGCCACCCTCAACGCGACGGTGAACATTGGTTCGTCTACATACCCGAACGGCGTAGTAACATACCCCATCTTACAAATGCCTCTTTGGTCGGCTTTGCCTGTGGATGCGGTCATCATCGGCGTTTCGTTTCCGTTTAGTAACACGGGGGATGTGGCATTTTCTTATAAAATTGCACGCCGTGAGCAAAACGCCCATGCCATTGTCAACGCGGGCTTTTATATCACACTGGACACAAAAAACGTGGTGGTAGGCTCACGGATTGTATATGGTGGGCTAGTGCGCGTTCCCATTAGGGCAACGCCTGTGGAACAGTGGCTGTATGGCAGGCAATGGAACGAGAACACGCTTTTTGGGGCATTAAACGTGCTTCAGAACTTCTTAGCATTCTTGCCACTGTATCCTAATGATGAGGGTTTTACCGATGCGTATCGGCGCGAACTAGCGTTTACGCTGTTTTATAAGGCGTTTGTGGCGGTTGCGCTTGCCACAGACCCTTATGAAGTGTCGCCACAAAATGCGTCTGCGGGGCAACGTTATGTGCGTCCTTTATCCACAGGGCAACAACACATCACCATTTATGAGGACGAAAAGCCCATCAGCGAGCCAGTGATGAAGTTTGGCGCATTCTTGCAAACGACAGGCGAGGCAAAATATACGCAAGACTTGCCCACACCGCAAGGTGGCTATGAAGCCTATTTTGTGTATAGCCAACGCGCCAATGCAAAGTTTGCTTACCGCGTACCGCTTGATGAGATGATTAACATCCTTAAGCAACGCTTCGCTACGTTTAGGGGCTATATTACGGCGCGAGATGTGCCAGCTAACGGGACGAATGCCATCGGCTTTGGCGGTGATGACCTTGTGTTTGCCGTGAATGAAGTGAACAGCTTTGGGCAACAAATCGGCTTGGCTGTAGCAACAAACGCTTCTGATGCCAAGCTGATTGCCCAAATGATACAGGGCGAGTTTTTAATGTACGATGAAATGCCTGCTCTGCTAACAATTCCTGCGGCTATCCAAGCGAACTCTATCTTCCCTGATATTCCCCCTGTTGTGACGCACATTCATCGCATCCAACGGCTAGGGAGCAATGACCAATGGCTGAATAACCCCACTTACCCCATCCAACCCAATGACTATGTGCTACAGGGTTCACAAGCCAGCGGTTCGCAAGCTCACTTTTATATGGAGCCACAAATTAGCATTGCTGTGCCGGGCGAGGGCAACACGATGTTGGTATTTAGCTCTACACAAGATGCAGCAACGGTTCAGCATTATGTGGCAGGCATTCTTACCTATCCTAATAGCAACGTTAGCGTGCAAATTAAACGCTTAGGGGGAGGCTTTGGCGGTAAAGAAACGCGCCCGCCCATGCTAGCTTGTGCGGCGGCGGTGGCTGCCCACGTGCTTAAGCGTCCGATACGACTGGCTTTAGACCGTGAAGCGGATATGTGGACAATTGGCAAGCGACACGATTTGCTGGGACAGTACAATATGTCCATTTCCCCACAGGGGCGCATTAACGGCTGGAAGATGGCGTTTTATAGTGACGGTGGCATGACTTATGATGTGTCGTTCCCCGTGATGGACTTGATTTTGCTTTCGTCAGACAACGCCTATATGGTGAATACTTTTGCTGCAACGGGCGAAGTGTGCCGTACCAACAAAGCCAGTAATACCGCTATGCGCTCGTTTGGGGTGGTGCAAATGGATTTGGTGGTAGAGGAGGCGATAGAACGTGCTGCGTATACGTTAAATATGCTTCCCGAAGATTTACGCCAAGTCAACTTCTATGCGCCCAATAAAGTGCCACCGTACCAAACCACCCCCTATAACGCAGAACTCCGTGATTGTTTGGTGGAAGATGTGTGGTACAGAATGCGCCAAGAAAGCAACTTTGACCAACGCCTGCAAGCCGTTAGAGACTTTAATGCCAATAATAAATGGCGTAAGCGCGGTATTTCAATGATGCCCCTAAAATATGGGGTGTCCTATACGGCGGTCTTGCTTGACCAAGGGGGTGCACTCATTAACGTTTATGAAGTGGACGGTTCTATTCTCTTGCATCATGGGGGCGTAGAAATGGGGCAGGGCATTAACACAAAATTGGCGCAAGTGGCAGCTTATGAGCTAAACGTACCCCTTAACAAGATTCGGGTGGGCGCGAATAATACCAATGTGATTGCTAACGCCAGTTCCACAGGGGCAAGCACAGGCACAGACCTGAACGGCGGTGCTGTCATAGAAGCCTGTGACATTTTACGCAAACGCCTAGAAGGTTTTGTGAATGGGCTACGGGTGACTTATGGTGACGCATGGTGTGTTGCTAACGGTGTAGACTATTGGAACTACAGCACAGGCTGGAATACGCAAGTGATGGTGAATGGGGCTTCTACGTTGATGTGGGATAATGTGGTGATGCAAGCCTATCTCAACCGCATTGACCTTGCTCAACATGCGTTCTTCCGCTATCCCTACATTACCGATGTGACCAACGAACACCCCTATGGGATTCCCTTCTTTTACTACAACTATGCCGCTGCTTGCTCTGAAGTAGAAATAGACGTGCTGACGGGTGAATTTACTATTCTACGCACCGATATTTTGTATGATGCGGGGCAAAGCCTTAACCCGTGTGTGGATGTGGGGCAAATTGAGGGCGGGTTTATACAAGGGGTGGGGTATGTGACCACAGAGGAAATCATTTTTAACGCGCAGGGGCAATTGGTAACCGATAACACATGGACGTACAAGCCACCCGATAGCAAGACGATTCCGCTGGATTTTAGAGTGACCTTGCTGAATAGTTCGCGCTATTCGCCCCACAATATTGAACACGAAATTTCGCCTGTGAGTGGTATCAAGTCCTCTAAAACAACTGGTGAACCGCCGTTGGTTTTGGCGAATACGGTCTTTTTTGCCATCAAGCACGCCATAATGGCTGCCCGTGAGCAGCAGGGTATCTATGGTTGGTTTGAGTTTGCTGCGCCTGCGACCGTGCAAGCCATTCAAACGGCTTGCCAAGTGAGTGCCAGTCACATGAACTTGGGAGGCAACGCCATTGTAGAAACGCCCACCAAGCCCAAGAAACCATCAAGCGATAAGCCGAAGAGTAACGCAAAAGGAAACACCAAGGGCAATCCAAAATCGGATAAACCGCCCAAAAAGAACTAACCCCGCCACACAGAAACCATCTGTGCGAGAATGGCTAAAGCAATCTCGTCGGGGGTTTTTGCGCTAATCGCTAGTCCAATGGGGGCGTGGATGCGTGCAATATCTTGTGCGCTACAGCCCCCCTCTAATAACCGTTGGGTGCGTTGTGCGTGCGTCGCCACGCTCCCCAGTGCACCCACATAAAACGCATCACTCTTAAGGGCGGTATAGAGCGCAGGGTCATCTATTTTGGGGTCATGCGTTAGCGTCATGACGGCGGTTTGGGGCGTGATGGTTAGGGTGTGGGGGTAATGATGCCAGATGTTTTTAGCATCGGGAAAGCGTTCGGGTGTGGCGAATGCCGAGCGTGGGTCTATCACACTATACTCAAAGCCCATAACGCTGGCTAGGCGTGCTAATGTCACCGAAGTTTGCCCACCCCCCACTAAAATAAGGTGGGGTGGCTTTGCTAGCACATCAAAAAAGAGTGGCTCATCTTCATAGAGTATTATTCCTGATTGGGTGCGTTGCTCTAGCTGTGGGATGAGGGGCGCAAGTGGTGTTGGCAAGCCGTGTAAGTGCCAGCGCGTGCCTGTAATCAGGTGCGTTACCCATTTGGGGGGATGAAGGTTTTCTTGTAGCAGGGGGTCGTGGGGCTGAAGATGTTCAATCCAAACGTCAATGCTTCCGCCACACGCCAGCCCGACCTCCCACGCCGTAGCATCACTAACGCCAAAGCGCAGTTTTTGGGCGGGTGCGCCCTTTAACAACGTTAGCCCGTGTTCAATGACTGCGCCTTCTACACAGCCACCACTCACCGCGCCAACCACCTGTAATGAAGGGGTAAATGCCATCTTACTGCCTACGCCACAGGGCGCAGAGTGCCACGTTTTAACTACTGTCGCAAGCAATACAGGAGTATCTGCTTTTAGCCATGCTTTTATTTGTGGCAATAGTTCCATTAATGCGCTTTGACCTTGTGCGAAAAGTGCTTTTGGTTTTTAATGATTATACACAACTTTAAGAAGGGTTTTGCACAATGGAACACCACTCTAAATTTATTCGGCGGTGCTATGAACTGGCACAACAAGCCGTCAACAACGGCAATCATCCCTTTGGGGCGTTGCTAGTGCATCAAGGAGAAATTATCCTAGAAGCCGAAAACACTGTTCATACTGAAAACGACCCCACAGGACACGCCGAACTTAACTTGGTGCGCCAAGCAGGCAAGCAATTTTCACCCCAAGTTTTGCGAGAAATCACGCTGTATACCAGCACAGAACCCTGCATGATGTGTTCGGGGGCAATTTATTGGGCGGGTGTTGGGTATGTGGTGTATGGTTGTGCCGAAACCACACTCGCAAAATACGCGGGTTCAGATTTTCTTGCGCCGTGTCGTGAAACTTTCGCAAAGGGTAACCGCGTTGTGCATGTTGAGGGTCCTTATTTAGAAGATGAAGGCTCGCCTTTACACGCTAAATTTTGGTAGGGGTTGCTACTTTAACGGTTTGTTCATTACTGAGTGCATACGGAATGCTTTAGCGCGCCCTAAAATATCAGCATACATTGCAAATAAAAACGGCACTCTCATTGTGAAAGTGCCGTTTTTTTGTTCGCTTAAAGCGGGTTTAGCTTAATCGGCGTAAATGCACACATCACTAACGCATAAGGCAACGAGATTGTCGGTGAAAATAAGGCAACCTGAAATAGAGAAGATACCCAAGTTAATACTTACCTCGGCACATTCCGCCTCAGCACCGCCTGTTGGTGAGCTATTAGGGACAAAGAACAAGCTAGGAGGTGTGGGATCGGTGGGGTCAACGGGTTCTGCAATTGCCAGCACAACGCGTTCACCGACTTGGCTAAGGGGCTCAGAACACCAGGCTTCTGTGCAGTCTGTGCCTACGTTGCGGGTGCTTTCAGTGCTACCCAGTGGTAGGTTTTCAAGGACAATCCAGCAATTAAGATCCTTACACATAACATAAATGTTGACCGCAGGGTCATTGGTGATAACAAGACAGCCGGGAATGGGTGTGTTGGGGTCGAAAACAAGGATGTCGTCGCATTGTGGGCTAGACTCGAAACTTACTGCATACTCTACAATTGTGGCGGCTAGGGGGTCGTCATCCAAGTTAGGAACGAAGATGGTGGGTTTGGTAGGGTCGAAGTCGGGGCGATTTGTACCAAAAAGGTCTATTCTCAAAACGAAGATGGCGCCGGTATCTACGTTGCCGTCATCGTTTGCATCGCCACTACGAATAATGAAAGGTCCAGTACTTGTTGGGAGTTCCATAGTAGGCACTTGGGTGCAATCACCGCCAAAACGCAAGACACTGGTGTCGATAAAGCCACGTACGGGCTGTGCCGAACTAATAAGTATGTCGGCCAGCACATAGGTGAGGGATTCCCCCTTAATCCCATCAAGCTCTAGAAAATAGTCGACTGCTGCCGTTTGAATGGGTTCTAGTACGCCGATGATGATGCCATCAGGAGATGGGCTGTTGCGTACATTAACCCGTGAGTTGGTCGCTGTTGCCACCACACAATCGCCTGTCGTGGGCAACGTGGGCAAAACCACTGTTGTATCAACAGGTTGAGTTTCGGGTTCTGGCGTGGCGGTAGGCTCAACGGGGCAACCATTGTTAAAGTTTGCGCCATTTGTATCGGGACATTGGTCAATATCATCGGATACGCCGTCACCGTCACGGTCTGTAACAGGAACGGGGCAACCGCTGTTTGATGCGGGTCCGCTGTCAGAAATACAAAGGTCTGATGAATCGGGTACGCCATCGCCGTCGCGGTCTGGGGCGGGTCCCGCTTGCCCTAAAACACTTAGGGTAAGGCTGAATACTGCAATAAGTGCAATTAACCAAGAAAAACGTTTCATGTCCATGCTCCTAAAACGGTGTCAAATCGAAATACTTCCTACATCATAGGGCTTATAGCGTTAATCAAACGTCAATCAGCCGTCAAATTACAGAAATTATTTGGCTTATCCGCTATAATGAAGGCGGATTGAGCCATTTTGTTAGGAAGTGTTCATGGCAGAACTGCGGTTAATAACCTTAGGGCGCGTAAGGGTACTGATGGGGGAGCGCGATATTACCCTCGAAGTCCCTGTAAAAATAGTCGCGTTGCTGGTGTATTTGGCGCGTAGCCAACACCCCAAACCGCGTGAAGCCCTCGCGGAATTCTTTTGGCCCGACCGCACCGCCCAACAAGCCTTTGGAAGCTTACGCACTGCCATCAGCAAGTCACGGGCTGTTTTGGGAGATGCGCTGATAAGTGATTATAGTGAGGTGCGTGTACAGGCTTGGCTAGATGCAAACGAATTTGAACACACCCTAGACCAAAACCCCACCCACGCGCTTAAACTGTATGAAGGCGACTTTATGCCCTCCTTTTTTGTAAAAGACGCGCGAGACTTTGAAAGTTGGCAATTAAGAGAGCAAGAAAAACTACACGAGAAGTTTGTGCAAAGCACGCTGACACTGGCAAAATCAGAGGCGACATTACAGCCACAGAATGCCATCACACGCCTTCAAAACGCGCTTTCGCTTGCGCCCATTCGCGAAGAACTGCATCACGCGCTTGTTGCACTCCATCATCAAAGTGGCAACCGCACGCTGGCAATAAAGCAATATGAAACGTATAGAAAGATGCTGTGGGAAGAATATGGCGTAGAACCCGATGCTACCGCCCAAGCCTTGTACGCCACGCTAGAAACGTCTGTCACAGTGGTTTCTACCACAGAAACGCGCTTGCCTAGCCGTTTATCCTCATTTGTGGGGCGTGATGACAGTCTAAAACAGGTTCAAGAGTTGCTGATGTCTCACCGCTTGCTAACGATTACGGCACGCGGGGGCGCAGGCAAAACACGCCTTGCCGTAGAGTTGGCGTATCGCGTGAAAGACCATTTTGCGGATGGCGTGTATTTTATTGATTTAAGTAAGCTAGATGATGCCGAACAGGTGGTGTCTTTTGTCGCACAAGAGCTAGGCATGATGCGCGAGGGTGACGACCCTTTGGCACAGGTGACGGCATATTTGCAAAAGCGTAACCTGTTGATGGTGCTTGATAATTTTGAGCAGGTGTTGCCTGCGTCTCACGCGCTGGCGCACTGGTTAAAGCATACCCCCAACACCCGCTTTTTAGTAACTAGCCGAGAACCGCTTAAGCTGTATGGCGAGCAATTGTATCAATTGCCTGCGCTTTCATTGCAAGAGGCGTGCCAGCTTTTTTATGAGCGCGTGCGTGCGGTGTGTAGTGACTTTCAGCGCGACGAAGCCAACGATGCCAGCATTAGGCAGGTGTGCCAACACCTAGAAGGCTTGCCCCTAGCCATTGAACTCGCGGCAACTCATGCCCGAACCCTAAGTTTTGATGAGATTTTGCAGGGATTGCAACACCGTTTAGAGCTATTGGTCTCTGATTTGCGTTATGTCCCGGCTCGGCAACGCACGCTCTTTCACACGATTGATTGGAGTTATGCGCTTCTTACACCTCAACAGCGTGCGCTCTTTAGGCATCTGGCGGTATTTAAGGGGGGATGGGTGCAAGGTGCTGTTTTGGCAGTCTCTCCGCATGCTTCCGAATTAAACCGCTTGGTGGAAAAGCATCTGGTTCGCCGAGCTGTTTTTGGCACATCACGCTATACCATGCTAGAAAGTATCCGAGAGTATGCTCAATATCAGCTAGAAAATAATGACGAAATGGCATCTCTGCAAGAGGCACATGCGCGTTGGGTCTGTGATTTTTCAGAGGCAAACACGCTTGCTTTTAGAACGAACCAGCAACTTAAAGTCTTTAACAACATCAAGCAAGAAGAGGAAAACGTGCGTGCTTGCCTAGAGTACTTGGCAAAACGCCCCGACCTTGTAGAACTTTATGCGCGTATTCTGGGGGCATTAGGCTGGATATGGAATATCATGAATATTGCAGAAGAACCGTTTGCCCATACAAAACGTGCCATTGCACTTGCTCAACAGTTGCCAAAAGCCATTTATGCGCCCCTTCTGGTTTCGGGTGGACACAGTGCCTATGCGCTGGGGCATCATGAGCTATCGCAAATGTGGCATACCCAAGCCCTACACATTTTTGAAGAACTGGGGGATGCCCTACAGGTAGAATACACGCGCTTTTTTATTGTGGGACAAATGATGGGTGTAAAAGATGCCATCCTGCGACTTTATGATATTAGAAAACGCGCCTTACAGCTAGATGACTCTTATTTACTAAGCATGGTGAATATCAACTTGGGCAGTTTACTCGCTAACTTTGGCGAGCATCATCAAAGCCTTTTCATTGTAGAAGAGGGCTTAAACATTTGTGAAACGCATCACTATCATTTGCAAACCCCCATTTACTACATTAACCTTGCTGATGTGAAGTATAGCACGGGTCATTTAGCCCACGCTTTACAACTAGTGGAAAAAGCCTGTACAGTAAGCGAGTCAAATGGCATTTTATTTATTCAAGCCTATAGCCTATTTGAAGCGTGTAAGATGTACTACAGTATTGGGGAGCTAAACGCACTCGCGTTAAAGTTAGAGCGTGCAGAACCGCTGGTAAAAGCCTTGTTCTCGCCTTCTTTGCTGGCGCGATTTTATTTTTGGCGAGCGGTTTTAGCCGAACAGCAAAAAGATGTGGTGCAGTTTTATAGTGCCTATACCCAGATATTTCGTTATCTGAACCCACGACATAACAACATGTGGGAATATGTGGTGAATGTTCTTTTGTATGCGAGCTATCTGGCAACCCAAAACGGCGAGACAGAACGGGCAACCGTGCTATTGCAGGGGGCAAACTATTACGCACATACGCTAGAAATGCCTTACTACCCCTATCAGCTATTGTGGCGTGATGAGGCGTTAGAACAGCTAAAAGCCACTGTATCCATTTCAAATTTGCCCACAACACCCCCCGACATTACAGACCTGCTTGCAACGGCACAGGGCATACTAGATGTGATGTTTTTAGGTTAGGCATTAGCGCAAATGCACAAAAAAAGACGACGCTTCCATCATGAAAGTGTCGTCTTTTGGGTGTACCCCCGATAGGAATCGAACCTACGCCTTTGCCTCCGGAGGGCAACGCTCTATCCGCTGAGCTACGGGGGCGTACTGTTTACAATCGTATCAGAGATTATGTCGTGTGGCAATATGTCTCTTTAGCCCTTAAACCCTGTCATAATCCCCCCATCCGATGCTATTTTGTCGATAGGATACAAGCCCTGCAGAATTTCCGCCGAATCACAATCGGCGCATTGCGGCGGGCTATAGCTATTTAACGTTTAGTCCTATCAGTGCGCCGTAGCGATGCTTAATTGCCCGAAATTGTGTATTGGCGCAAACGGCTAGAGTCCATCAAGCAGTCTCTTCCTGGGAGAGTGCCGTCGTGGGTATTCACTGTGATAAATCCAGACGCATCAGGCAACCAATGCCAACCATTGATGTTAAATGTACCAGTCTTTTGGTAATTAAAGTCTGTGAGGCTTCTGCCTGTATTGGCACAAGCTAACGCAGCACTTGGGGGTTCGCTGATGGGTAATAGCGTGCTTATACGCCCTGTTTCTGTTTCGACTATGCCCAATTCTTCATTTAATCCGTCTGAAGTGACGGTCTGAAAGCCAATGTAACGCCCGTCAGGGCTAGGGTACGTAACGAATGATGGAAATGAGAGGCTTTGCAAAACTTCGCCACTTGCTGTCTCATAAATGGTGAGCGTAGAGTTATTCACAGTAAAATCGTCGGGGTTATCTAGGACAGTCACATACACCTTGTCTGAATTTGGTGAAAAGACAGCAAATGGAAAATCGGCTTGTACTTCAAAGAGGAGTTCTTCTGTGGCAACTTCAATAACAGACAGTTTTTCTTCGCCCTTTATTGCCGCATAACGATGGTCTGCGCTAAAGACGGCTTCATAGATGGGATACTCGCTAAACTGAAAGAGAAGCGCGTTTAGGCGTTCATCGCCCTCTGCACCAAGCGTCACTTCCCCCGAAGTAAGATTGACCTTAAAACTCGTGAACCCTGACGTGTTGTTATCTGATGCAAGGATGATGAAATCGCCTTCTGGTGTAAACGCTAAAGCTGTCACAAACCGGTCAATGTTGTACAGGCTATTATCAATACCACTAATGGCAAGGGGTGCTTCTGTCAGGGCTTGTCTAGTAAGCAAGTCATAAGGACGAAGCGAAAGCCGAGTGCGAACGCCACCGAATAAGCAGTTGTTAAATAGCACCCATACGATACTGGTTGAGGGTTGTTGTGTGGTTGTGGTAAGGCATTCAAACGCGATACTTTCTTCTGATGTAAGGGTGAGCGTGAGTGTGTCGCCTTGTGCGCTTATCCATAACGGCAAAATCATTCCGACGACTAAAACAACTATCCAACGTGCCATGTGTAACCTCCTCATTATTTCACATATTGTTTCATTTAACGCCTATTTTTATAAATTTGCAAGTGATAGGGTGTGCGCTTTTTAGCGCGGAATAACGGGCAGCACTACCCTAGAGGCTTGCGCTCCCCCGTGTGCAATTTGTAAGACAGGTGCGCCACTAGCAGGAATTGGGGCAAAGGTGTCAGCATCCGCGCCACTAATGGCAATACGCACACGGTTTCCCTTACGAAGCAATGCCGATGTCGGCTGTAACCCAATGCACAGTTCTACAAATTCACCCACAGGCAACGGAGAGGCATCCGCACGCTTAAAGCTGTGGTTGGGCATGTGGCTAATATATGGTGGGGGTGTTTGCGAAATTTTGCGGTGGATACCTCGCAATTGCCCTTCTGTTAGGTAACGCACTACGCCACTGGCATCCACTTCTTCTAAATAGACGTAGAACGCGCCATCCGCATGAGTAGAGGCAACCGTCAAATAAGCCACTGGATACCCCGTAATTTCTAGGTCATTGGCGAGGGGTTCGGATGTATACGTCAGCAAAAGTTGGTCTTGTTTGGCGCGGTCAGCATACACCAAAGGGCGCGCCATTTGCGTTTGCCAACGGTTCGTTTTGCCTGTGGTGGCGTTAAAATTAACGGTATAGCGGTCTGTGCCTTCTTCTGTGGGGGCGTGGGGGGCAAGCCCGTGATTGGCTTGAAAGTGCCACGTTTGCGCTTGGGTGTTTGGCAATGGAAATGCGGTGGTGTGCTTCCATTGTTCCTCACCTAGCGTATAGTAAAACAGGCGTTTGCCCGTGATGCTGTGCGCGTCTTGTTGCAGGGTTTGTGAGAAGAACTGCGCCATTGCACCCCATATTTCTGCTTGTAGGGGGTTCGGCTTGTGATGCGGTTTAAGATAAGGGCTACCGTGTGCCGTCATTTCGTGCTTCCATGCGCCAATCACGCCAATTTGCGGGTTATTTAGCGTGTTATAGGTGCGAAGGACGCTCTCGGCGGTGGTGGCATCTAGCCAGCTTCCCCACGAAAATAAGACGGCTTGCCCGTTTTCAATGGCTTCTTGATACGGTGGCACGCTAAAATCGGTTGGGGTTACGCCTGTTTCCCCAAAGAGGTCATCACGATACACAATGCCCGACGATGCCTTAAAAACGTCCGTATTGGCGCGATGCTCTGCAATGGCTTGTGTGAGTTGGGCGCGTGTTTTGCGGTCTTCATCTACGGGGCGCACGCTTTTAATGATAAGGCGTGCCAACCAAGGAAAGAGGCTAGACGTTTTACCACTATCCAGCAAGCCGTTGCTTTCGTTCCACGCTTTAATAAACGCCGAATTGAAAATCCCCCCCGGCGCAAGTGCATCTGTGTACACATCATACTCAATTTCTTGGGGGATGACGGCTTTTACAGCACTTACGCCCATGCCCGCCAAACGAAGCGCGGTTGCGCCCTCATAAGAGATGCCAAACGCACCAATACGCCCGTTGCACCACGCTTGATTTGCCACCCATTCGGCAACTTCGGCGTGGTCTTGCATTTCTTCTTTTGCAAAGGGGTAACGGCTAACACCAAAGGATGCACCCATGCCTCTGCCATCCACCACCACCAGCGCAAACCCACGCGGAATAAGGTCATCGGCAATGCTTTCGCGGGGCCCAATGAGTGCTTTCTTGGGTTGGTCGGGAAAGAGAAGCTGAAAACTGCGCCAATACCGCGCCATAATCATAATAGCGGGCAGGCGTGTGCCTTCTGGTACGCCCATCGGCAACATGAGGTCGATAGCAATCTTTACGCCATCGCGCATTGTGAGGTATTGTGAGCGATTTTGCACGCCTTCATAGCGTTTTGTGGGCGGATTTTGATAAAGCAATGTGATATTTTCTTGTTGTGTCATGTGTTCTTTCCCTGTTTATGGTGCTGTGTGATGATGTTTGTTAGTCGGGCATGGCTTCTATGCGCTGGATGGTTTCATCTAGCCAACGAATGTAATACTCCTCTGCCAGTTCACCATTACGCCTTGCCATATCCCAAAACTGGGCATCACGGTCAAGTTCAGGGTGCTGTGCGCGAGAGGTTTCTATTTGCCGGATAATTTCTGTGCGATACAGTAACAATTGTTGCTGGTGCAATGTGCGTTGCAGCTTAAGCTGGGTGAGAAGGCTGTCTTTGTCCATTTGCTTCGCAAAAAAAAGCCGTATAACCAGCGCGTCTTTGGTGGGTTCTACGGTTGTCATGGGCTGAATGAGCCATGCTTTTAGGTCATCACGCCCTGTTTGGGTGATGTGATAAAGGCGACGGTCGGGGCGTTTATCTTGCTCTTGCACTTCAGAAACAGCAAGTTTTGCTTCTTCAATTTCTTTTAGGGTGCGATAAATTTGACTGGTTTGGGCAAACCAAAAGTGCTTGGTAGTATTATCCACAAATTGCTTTAGCTGATACCCCGTTAAGGGCTGATAACTAAGCGCACCTAGCAAAACATACTTCAACATGGGCGTTTGCCTTTCTTTGACAAGATAAATTATATACCACTTTTTATATACTACAAGTGGAGTATACAGCTCTTTATTATGGGTTACCAATAAAAAAGCCCCCATCGTTATCAGACAGGGGCTTTTTGTGTTTTATGTGGCTGAAGGGCGTTTAGGAACGGCGTTCTTCTACAAATTCGATGGCATCCATAAGGCGTTGGATGCCCTTTTCCAAGTCACCACTGATGTGAAGGCGAACAGCGCGGCGTTTGTGCGCTTGCAATGCCTGAAAGTCACCGAGTGCTTGCGCTTGGTATAGTGTGCCAAACGTATAAGGCGCATCGGGAATAGCACGGTCTTCGGCAAGGTCGGTGGTAATCAAGAAGAAGATGCCGTTATTAGCACCGCCCTTGTGCAGCTGCCCGGTACTATGCAAATAACGGGGCCCATACCCCACCGTAACGGCGCGTTTGGTGACGTGGCGCAAACGGCGTTGTAGGTCACGCATCAGTTTATCGGTTTCTGGCGTTGGGTTTAGGTATGCCAAAATGGCAAAGTAATCGCCCGCTTGTGACCCTATAATTTGCGCCGCCAAAAATTCTTTACGGCTGTCAGCATCATAATTATGGGCGCGTGCCAGCTCGCGTAGGGGGCTAATGGTGGTGTCATCGGCATAAAGAAGGGTGTGTTCGCCACTAATAAAGGGCGTGTCTTGGGGCAAACTGCCATTTTCTTGATAACGCTTTAGCAGGGTTTTGGTCGCATCTTTGGCTTCGGTCACGTTGGGTTCATCAAATGGATTTACGCCATACAAGTGCGCTGCCACGGCGGTGGCAAATTCCCAACGGAAAAACTCGCCGGCAATAGCGTATTTATCGGCAAGGCGCAACGTGACCCGTGAATGACCTGCTTCGCGTAGGGCGCGGATACCTGCGTCAATGTCCTCAATATCGCTATCATCGTCCACACGCAAGTACACAAAAACGCGGTCTGTGGCATAATCATGGGGCTTGCCCACCGTTGCACCCACCACAGGCACAATGCCCTTGCCTTCTTTACCAATGCTTTCGGCAACCAATTGTTCAATCCAATCGCCCACGCTAGCAATGCTATTCGTGGTATGAATCGCCAGCTTATCGTGACCTTCTTTGCCCAATGCCCCCATGAGCGCACCCAACAACATGCCCGTGTGAGCATGTGTAGGGATTTTTTCGCCACAGGCTTCTATCATGCTGGTGGCACTGTCCCACAGCTTTTGTACGTCTACACCCACTAAAGCGGCTGGCACAAGCCCAAAATAGCTTAATGCGCTATAGCGTCCGCCAATGTCGGCGGGATTAAGGAAGATGTGTGCGAAACCTTTGGCTTCGGCATCTTGGGATAGTTCGCTGTCGGGGTCTGTGATGGCAATAAACTGTGAAGCGTTGCCGTTGGTTTTGGCGTAAAAATACTTGTAGAAGGACAAGGTTTCTACTGTGCCACCGCTTTTGCTGGCTACCACAAACAGGGTGGTATTTAGTTTTATGGCGTTTTCAACATCGGCAATGCGGACGGGGTCTGTGCTATCCAAAATCAGTAGTTCGGGGAAACCATCTTGCTTGCCAAAGGTCTTGTAAATGACTTCTGGCGCAAGGCTACTACCGCCCATGCCCAAAAGCACCACATGCGACCATTGGCTATTTTTAACGCTGCCTCCTAGTACCACAATGCGCTCAATATCAATGGTTTTTAGCACGTCTAGCCAGCCCAAGCGATTGGCAATTTTGGTGATGACGGCATTGTTTTCTTTCCAGACTGTGCCGTCTTTGCCCCAAATGCGTCCGTTAATAAACTTGCCGTCCATGTCATTAAGGGCGCGGGTTACGCTATCCACATGAACGCCAAGCGCGGTAATATAGCGTTCCTTAAAGCCTGTCTTGATGAGAATG
Source organism: Anaerolineae bacterium (assembly GCA_034437555.1). Lineage (GTDB taxonomy): Bacteria > Chloroflexota > Anaerolineae > Aggregatilineales > Phototrophicaceae > JANWYT01. The sequence goes on from DAOTTQ010000013.1 coordinate 91,445, forward strand.
AGCTTGCTACGCACTTGGTCAATCAGTTTTTCAAAGCTCTCGACAAAGCTATCCACCCCATCATCTTGCAGGCGGTTGGTGATAAAGTCCATGTCTACGCTCACATCCGCCAGTTGTGACAATACGTCTTCGGGGGCAAGGTCTGCGCCGATTTCGCGTTCAATGGTATTGGAGGCTGTGCCGTGGTCTACAAAGGCAACCAGTGTTTTGGGGGGTAGCGTGTTTACGGTGTCTTTACCAATGAGCGAATCGACATAGCGCGTATCGCTATAAGCGGGGTTTTTTGTGCCTGTGGATGCCCACAGAGGGCGTTGTACTTGTGCGCCTGCGCTGGCAAGGGGCGCAAAGCGAGAGCCGTAAAATAAGCCCTTAAACGTTTTATACGCCAGTTTAGCATTGGCAATGGCAGCTTGCCCAAGCAAGTTATTGTTTTGTGAGATGCGAGCGGTGTCTGCCGTTACTTGTGCGCTGCGGATGTTATTTTCTAGGATGCGGTCAACATAAACATCAATACGGCTAAGGAAGAAGCTGGCAACGCTGGCAATGCTATCTACGGGCAAACCTGCTTCTTTGCGCCGTTCTAGCCCCTTGATAAACGCGTCAGCAACTAGCTCATAGTTACTAACGCTAAAAATGAGGGTGACGTTGACATTGATGCCGTTAAAGATGGCTTCTTCAATGGCAGGGATGCCCTCTTGGGTAGCAGGAATTTTAATCATCAGGTTAGGGCGATTAACCAACGCAAACAGGCGTTTGGCTTCGCTAATGGTTTGTGCGGTGTCACTGGCAATTAGGGGCGACACTTCTAGGCTAACGTAGCCATCGCGCTTATGGGTGCGGTCATAAATGGGGCGCATTTGGTCGGCGGCGGCTTGAATATCTTCGATTACCAGTTGTTCATACACCGTTTCAGCGTCTAGGTGCATGATGGCTTTAATCGCCTCATCATAGGTTTCTGTATCGCCAATAACCTGTTGAAAGATGGTGGGGTTGGATGTTACGCCAAGCACGCCGTCTTCGTTGAGTTTGCGCTGAAATTCGCCGTTCTGTAGCTCTTTACGGTTAATGTAGTCGAGCCAGATGCTTTGCCCGATAGCCTGAACTTCTACTGCTGGATTCGTCATGGGTTCCCTCCGTGTTCTTGGTGGTGCAATAGGGCGCGATGCCCTTTAATGAGCTTTATTTTCATTTTCAATAGCTTGCAATTTTTCAAAACGGCGCACGAAACGTTCGGTGTCGCGTTCAAAAGAGGCGTGTAAAAATGCGCCCGCCAAAACTTCGGCAAGGGCAATGCCAACAATGCGCCCACCCAAGCATAGCACGTTCATATTGTCGTGTTGTACGCCTTGTGATGCGCTATAGGCATCGTGGCAAATGGCGGCATAAATGCCGTTCATTTTGTTGGCGGCAATACACGCGCCCACGCCACTACCACAAATCAAAATACCCCGTTCTGCACGCCCGTCTTGTAAGGCTTTACCTACGGTGTGGGCAACATCGGGATAATCAGCGGGTGTGGTGGCGTTTTCTACCCCTAAATCAAGCACAGAAACCCCTAATTTTGTTAAATAAGTGACTAAATGTGCCTTGAGGTCATAGCCTGCATGGTCAGAGGCAATTGCAACAATCATAAGCCACGCTTTCGTAAACACTCACTAAAAATAGCCTGGTCGTTGATGGCTAGTTTAACGAAAGATGAGGCGTAAAAATAGGGCGCAACGTCATTAAACCCCATGACATCTTGCCTCATTGCGTCTCGTTTTTAGCGTGCTTCTTACACTTAAATGAGAAAAAACTATGTTATAATACGCTTCATGGACGATAATATGCGCTTTATTCAAACCGAAAAAGCCCCACGCGCCGATGCCACCCGCAATCGGCAATTGCTTTTGGATACAGCCCAAACCCTCTTTAGGGCGCATGGTGTACAAAACGTCACCATGTCAGCAGTAGCAGAAGTGGCACAAGTGGGCAAAGGCACGCTGTATCGTCACTTTGCGGACAAAGCCGCGTTGTGCATTGCCCTTCTTGACCAAGACATGCAAGAACTGCAAAACCGTGTGCTGTTTCATCTACGCCAAGAACCCGACCCCTATAAAAAGCTCTATTGGTTTTTAGAACAAGTCGCACATTATGTGTATGAGCATCTTGAGATGCTGTGTGAGAGTGTGCTTGCTACTAATGCACGTTTTGTGAGTGTAAATCAGGCGCATGGGTGGTGGTGGCAAACGATTCGCGCTTTACTCGCCCAATTACGCGTCGAAGGTGACATTGACTATCTTGCGGATGCGCTTTATTTGTTGGTGGATGTGCAAGCAATGCGCCACCAATTATTGGTGCGTCACTATGACATTGAGCGCATCGTCAACGGCTTGCATGCCACCCTAGACAGGCTGATTGATTAGGATGCGCTACGCATGGCTTTTGCTAATGCTGTGCTTGTTTGGATGTAATTTAGGCGTTGGTGATAATGCCAATTCTTCCCCTTTTGGAACAACTTCATCACAAGAGAAACCTGCGCTGGTGGTGGCATGGGTGACGAATGGCGATTTATACGCTTGGCAAACAGGCGATACTTTTGCTAGGCGTGTGGCAAGTGGGGGCGTGATTCGCCCGTATGTGTCTAAGGGGGGGCGATATATTGCGTTTACACGCGGTTCTAACGGCGTGCCGTATAGCCTTTGGACAGTGGAACGTGATGGCACAGCCGAAGCGCAATTAGTGGGGCAAGCCCAAGAACGTACCTTTATTGATGGCAGGAACTTTATTGGGGATGTGGTGTGGTACGATGACGAAGTGTTGTACTTTAATACCCTAGAAGTTGCCGTCCCCTCATTTATTCCTCGTGATGATTTATACCGCGCCAATGCACGTATTCGGGAAGTGGCGTTGCTTTTGCGCCCCGATGAAGGTGGGCGTTTTAGCATTTCGCCCAATGGTGAGCATATTGTGGTCGTAAGTAGCGGTTCATACGGCAGGCAAGACGGCAGAATTGGCGTGATAGACCCCTTAGGGCAGGCGCGTGTGGTGAACTTGCTGTATTACGTGGGCGTGGCTACGGGCGCGGACGTGCCATTTTACCCTGATGTGTTCTGGACGAGTGATAGCGCGGCTGTGATTTTGGCGTTGCCCGACAAAGACCTTGTGTACAACGACACCCAAGACAGCCTTCCCGCGACTGACCTATGGCAATTGCCCATCCAAACGCCCTCTGGTAGAACGCGCATTGGCAGTGTTCGCGCCAGCTTTTTTGGCTTGCCTGTGTACAGCGATGATGCCAGCCAATTGGCGTTTTTAGTGCGCGATGTTGCCAGCAATCGGTTTACCTTGTCTTTAGCAGAGGCAAACGGTGACAATACCCAAGCATATGAAAGTGGCGAACTAGGGAACATTTCTACGGCGCATTGGCTACCCAAAAGCAATCGCTTTTGGTTTGTAACGGGCGTTGGGGCGTTTTATTTGGGGCAAGCCAACCAACCCCCCACACGACTAGGCAATGACCAATGGCGTGAGGTGCTTTTTTTAAGTGACACGGCATATTTGGCAACGATTCAAGAGGGTGATGCCTTCTTGGTGCAGTGGGGAAACTTAGAGAACGGCAGTACACTCACGCTAGGCAGTGCGCCCACCGTCCCCCTCGTGGATGGCATTTACAACGAATGATGCTTCTGTAAGCGTCGGTTAAGGGCAATTCGCACGTTTTCTACAAGGGTATTCCCACTCATTTGGCTCTTCCCCATAAATTGCGCCCCTAGCCCCTCTACTTTGCGCTTTTCGCCCACCGTTAAATCGCGGGCTGTGGTTAAAATGACGGGTATCTTTTGTTCGGGGTCACGGTCTCTCAGTACCCTTAGCACCTCAAAACCACTAATGCCCGGCATCATCACATCCACAATCAGCATTGAAGGTTCATTTTCTTTTACCCACTCTAGGGCTTTTTCGCCCGTGTTGACTGCTTCTACAGGGTAGCCCGCCGATTGCAATACATCCTGCATCAAGAGCCGATGGTGGTTCTTATCGTCTACGATGAGAATGGGCTTTTCTACCATGATATGCACGAATCGCGCTAAAGTTTCTAGCAGTAGGGGCTGATTGATAGGCTTGATAAGATATTCGGACGCGCCCAAATATAAGCCTGTGGTGCGCTTGTCTAGCACACTTTGCACAATTATCGGAATATGCTGAGTTTCGGGGTCGGTTTTCAGACGGCGTAATAGCTCCCAACCGTCAATGTGTGGCATCACCACATCGGTGATAATCGTGGCGGGTTTGATGCGTGGAATAATGTCGAGGGCTTGGACAGCATCCCGCGAAGTAACCACCTGATAGCCACTGTTAACCAGATAATCCTCTGTAAGTTGCAGTGTTGCCATATCATCATCAATGACCAGTAAAATCGGACGCTTGTCATCATAAAGAAGAATTTCGAGGGTGTCTTCGGCGGGGGGCATGGCGGGCAATAACACATAGAAGGTACTGCCACTGTTGACGGTACTTTCTACCCAAATATAGCCGTTGTGCATTTTTACTAGCCGTTCACTAATGGCAAGCCCCAAGCCTGTGCCTTCGTATTCACGCACACTAGAGCCGTCTGCTTGGCGAAACGCATCAAATATCACGCGCTGATGTTCGGGCTTAATGCCAATGCCACTGTCACTAACGGCAATCATCAGCCAATGCCCATCGGCGATACTGCCTAAGTAGCTAGGAACTTGGATACGGCGGTCTGTACTGATGTGGTTGACTAAGTTCACCAATTGTACTGTAACGGCAACAACACCCTTATGGGTAAACTTGACGGCATTACTAAGCAAGTTTGTAACCACTTGCCGTATGCGTTGCGAATCGGCTTTAATGGATGGGACAGGAGGCACAACGCGCACTTGTAGCTCTAGCCCTTTTTGTTCGGCAAGGGTGTCGATGGTCATTATGACATCCTGAACGACATCTTCCACATTCAACGAGACAACCTCTAGTTCCATTCTGCCCGCTTCAATTTTGGACAAGTCGAGAATGTCGTTGATAATTTCTAAAAGGTTTTTGCCGCTTCTATGAACGCGCATTAGTCGGTCATTTTGTTGGTCGTTCAGTTCGCCATACGCCCCGTTAGCCAATAGTTCGGTATAGCCAATGATGGCGTTGAGGGGTGTCCGTAGTTCATGGCTGATATTGGCTAAAAATTCGTTTTTAAGGTGGTTTGTTTCTACGGCTTTTTCATACAGTTCGGCGTTTTGTAAAGCAGTGCCAATTTGTGCCGCCACTGTCATGAGTGTTTCTATTTCTTCTTCGTCAAAAATGCGCTGAGGGTTATAAGAATCTAATCCTAAGCTCCCCATAATCTGGTCATTTATCACCATGGGCATGATGAGAGTTGTGCCACTTCTGCTGGCATTGCGCCACATATCCCCGCGTTTTTCTTGCCCCACCACTTCGCTGGCGTTTTTTTGTGTCACGATAATGGGCTGATTTCTGCGGATGTCGGATAAGATTTTTTGATAATCAACAGAGTGCTTGGGCGAAATAACAATACCCGACAGCCTAGAATCGGGGTATTCGGCGGCAAAATAAATGTTGTTGTCGTTGGGGTTTAGCCGTAAAATGCCCACATGGTCAACATTAAACAGTTCCGCTAAAAGCTGGGCGGACTGTGTGAGCATTTCTTGCGGGTCTAGGGTGTTGCTTAACATGAGGGCAATACGATGAAGCGATGCCATACGGTTGGTTTGTGTTTGTATGGCTTGTAGGCTGCTGGTGGCTTGTTGTAGCAATCGGGCGTTGTCTAGTGCCATAGAAAGCTGTGCGCCAATGGCTCTAATGACCGACAAATCGCTTGCTTGATACGCATTAGGGGCGTGGCTAAACAGGCAGAAAACGCCCATAGCATCGCCATTGCGATTAACAAGCGGTGTTCCAATCCAAGACCGCACCCCCCCAAGCACTTCTTTATCGTTAATGCCAATCCGTTCTAGCTCGGCGGGTGAGTTGTGTGCGTCTTGTAGGGCAAGTATGTTTTGTGATTGCATTACCGCGAGGGCTAATGGTTCGATGATAGGGTGTTGCTGTGATTTTCTTTCTAGCACGGGCTGGTAAAAAGTGTTGTTGGTGTCATCCCAAAATGCCACCACCACGCGTAATTTAGAAAATAAAGCACTAAGTTCGGCTAACAATGGCGACCAAATGGCATCACTGCCAAAGTATTTGCTAAACAATTTGCTGATGTTGTTTAAGGATTCCATCTCACGCATACGGCGGTTGGTATCCTCAAAGTGTTGTGATGAGGTGGTTAGGTGAAGCATAGACAGGCGCAGTTTAAGCCATTCCGCAAACCACATTACGCCATCAGTGCTTTCTGAAAACACAATCACTTTTTCTTGCCCCAGTGGATAAACCACGCCACCACTTACTTCTAGCGGTGTAATGGGCGCATCATTGGTAGAAAGCCACGCGGTTAGGGCATCGGGGAGGGGCTTTATAGTTTGGTGCATTACCCCCTGATAAACAGCAAATAACGCCCACTTGCGCTTGTCAGCTTCCGCAATGAGGGTATTTAAGAGGTCGTAAGGGCTTTCTGCTTCTTTTAAGCAAGAAAGTAACGCGCTATCGAGCATCATTGTTTTATGCCTTCTCACATCTTGTCGCTAGGATAGATTATGACACACTTTGACCCATTTTGATGAGTAAATTGGGGAAATTACTCTAAGACGAAAAACACTTCGTTAAAGTTTTCGTTAAGAACAGGTAGAATATGGGGTTTAAGCCCTTATAATGACGTTATGTGACCGACACCCTATATAGGAGAATACATGGCAGGACTACCAACTTACCGTGTAATGCTGGTTCTAATTGAGAACATTTACCTTACCGAATGGCTAACGCTTGCCAAACACCTTGCCTCTACGGAGTGCGAGATTCATTTGCGGGGCATGGTGATACAGCCCGCCCATCTTTCCCTTAGTGAAGGGGTGCTTCAGGTGCAACAGTGGCGCGATAGCCTGCTAAAGGTTGCCACAGATTTACCCGAAGTTCATGACGAAGTGCGTGTTTATGTCGATTATGACCCCTACCCCCGTATTTTAGAAGATGTCAAAGCCCTAGAGATTGATTTGTTGGTGATGCAATGGTCAATTAGCAGTGCCACCCATAATGCCACCAACATCATGCTCCAATCTGCGCCGTGTGACATGGTGCTATTGGATGGCATTGTAACAGAAGGGCAAGAAGGCGTGCTATTGTCTTTGCGTGGGGGTCCCAATATGACACTGGGCTTGCGTGTGGCAAAAGCACTGGCAGATACCGCGCCTATCACGTTGTTTCACGCCACAGACCGCCAGCGCATTGCCCCCGACATGAAGTTTCTTATTCGTTCAGAACCGCAAATTGGGCGTGTGGTAACGGCAGTAGGTGATATTGCCGAGAGCATTTTAGACGAATCACATGGGCATAAAGCGGTGGTGATGGGCGCAACGTTTTATGAACCTGATGCTCAACACAGTGGCGTTAGCCCCCTAACCAGCGTGATTCGCCAGCATATCACCCAGCCCATTGCGTTGGTGCGTGCGTGGCATCCCGAAGCCATCGAAACCCACTTACCCCCAACCACAGAAGAAAACCTATCCACACGGGTTGACCGCTGGTTTGCCGAAAATACGTTTGATAGTAGCGAATTTAGTGATTTACACGCGCTTCTTGCTCTAAAGCAGAAGCAGGGGCTAACGATTAGTGTGGGATTGCCCGCCCTTAATGAAGAAGCTACCGTTGGCAATGTCATTCGTACCCTGCAAAAGACACTGATGGAAGATGTGCCACTGATAGATGAAATTGTCCTGATAGACAGCAATTCTACCGACAACACGATTGCCATTGCCGAATCTTTGGGGGTAACGGTGTATAAACACCCCGACATTTTGCCCGAAGCTGGCACACACAGGGGCAAGGGTGAAGCCCTTTGGAAAAGCCTGCACGTTCTAAAGGGTGACATCATCGCATGGGTTGACACCGACATTACCAATATCCACCCGCGCTTTATTTACGGGTTGTTGGGTCCCCTGTTGATGTATCCGCGTGTGCAATACGTCAAGGGCTTTTATCAACGCCCCATCAAGGTGGACGATAAGATGCAGGCTTTTGGGGGCGGGCGCGTTACAGAACTGGTGGCACGCCCTTGGTTAAACTTGTTTTATCCTGAACTTTCGGGGGTGATACAACCGCTTTCGGGTGAATATGCGGGCAGGCGAGAAGCCCTAGAGCGCGTGCCGTTTTTTAGTGGCTATGGCGTAGAAACGGGCTTGCTGATAGACCTCCTAGAACACTATGGGCTACAGGGTATTGCACAAACCAATCTTGAAGTGCGCGTGCATCATAATCAGCCGTTGGTGGGCTTAAGCAAAATGGCGTTTGCTATCTTACAAGTGTTCATAGACCGCCTGGAACATCGTTTTGAAACGACCTTACTGGACAAAGCAAACCGAAGCATGAAGCTGATTGTGCAAGAACCCGACCGCTTTGGGCTAGAGATTGCTGAAATTAGCGATATAGAACGCCCGCCGATGCGCTCTTTACCCGAATATTTGAGCAAGTTTTACCCAAATACCTAACGAAAAATGCCCGTTCTTGTTACAATGTGTGGCTATACGTGACAATAACTAGGACGGCAAAGTATGTTACTAAAGGAACTTTCGCAAGCCATTGGCGTAAGTGGTGATGAGGGCGCAGTACGCGCTCTTATCCACGATGCCATCAAGGATGATGTAACCGACATTACCATAGACAGCATTGGCAACCTGACCGCCTTTAAGAAGGGAACAGGAACGCAAGCCTTGCGCGTTATGCTGGATGCCCACATGGACGAAGTGGGTTTTATGGTGATGGGGTTTGATAGTGATGGGCTAATACGCTTTGCCAACGTGGGCGGTATTGACCCGCGTATTATGTTGGGCTTGCGTGTAAAGGTGGGCAAGAAGGGATTAAATGGCATTATTTTGTCTACGCCCATTCACCATAGCAAAGATCAAACGGCGAAAGCCATTAAAGACTTACGCATAGATATTGGCGCAACCAGCAAATCAGGCGCAGAAGGCTTGGTGAGCTTGGGTGAGCGCATTGCGTTTGATAGTGAGTATATCGAAGTCAGCGACACCGTACTAAGAGGTAAGGCGTTTGATGACCGTGTGGGCTGTTCTATTCTCATTGATGTGCTAAAGGGTGGTAACTACCCTGTGGACATTGTGGCTTCGTTTAGTGTGCAAGAAGAAATTGGCTTAAGGGGCGCAAAAATTGCCGCCAACCGCCTAAAGCCCGACCTCGCGATTGCCCTAGAGGGTACAACTGCCCACGATGTGCCATTGGGCGATGCCGACCCCGACGACCTGATGATTCCAAACCCTGTATGCCGTATGGGGGCGGGACCTGCCATTACGGTGATGGATGCCAGCATGATTGCTTCACCCCGTTTAACGCAGTTTATTCGCCAAACAGCCACCACTCACAACATTCCACACCAGCTTAAAACGGCGCGCGGCGGTGGCACAGACGCAGGAAGCATCCACCTGACGCAATCGGGCGTGCCTTCTGCGGTGATTAGCATGCCCTGCCGTTATATTCACAGCCCGCACGCTTATTTAAGCAAAACAGATTATCAGCACATGCTAGAGCTTGTAAAAGCGGTCTTAAATTCGCTCACTAGTGATGCCATTAAAGGGTAAAAAGCCATGCCAATCACATTTAATCGTGTTGAACCACGCATCACTCGCCCACCTTTCAAACAGGCTTGTTAAAAGCCCGTGAGATGGTAAAAGGCTATCTTGCTCAACAAAACGCCGATACAGAACCATCGGACGAACCCTAATCTTTTGCCCGTGTGGGCATGATACACACAACAACAAAACCACTTATCCAGAGGACTAAAACCACATGCTAGAACTCATTAAAAAATTAACCGAGGCGTGGGGCCCCAGTGGCTATGAACATCACGTTCGCGCCGTCATCCAAGAAGAAGTTGCCCCTTATTGTGACGAAATAACCGTAGACGGCTTAGGAAACCTAATTTGCCGTGTGGGGAGTGGGGGCAAGAAAGTTTTGATTGCCTCACACATGGATGAAATTGGCATGATGGCAACCTATCAAGAACCGACGACCCAATACTTGCGCTTTACGCCTATTGGCGGCTTGCTGTATACGTCAATGCACGGCAACCGCGTGAAGTTTGAAGATGGCACAATCGGCGTGATTGCTATTCATGACGCTTTTGGTAAGGGGCGGACGGCGGCTGCCGATGCTGATAGCTTCTTTATTGACGTACAAAATGAAGATGGCGCAGTTGTCCCAGAGGGTAGCCCCGCAGCATTTTGGCGCGAGATGGACGTGCGCGGACAGCGCGTGATAGCGAAGTCTTTAGATGACCGTATTGGCTGTGTGGTGGCTATTGAAACAATGAAACGCCTGAACAAGCAAACGCCAAACACGCTTTACTTTGCGTTTACAGTGCAAGAAGAAGTGGGCTTGCGTGGGGCGCGTGTGGCAGCACAGGGCGTAAACCCCGACCTAGCGATTGCACTTGATGTTACGGCAACAGGCGATGAAATTAACAATCGTAAAATGTCGGTTAAGCTGGGCGGTGGGGCTGCCATTAAGGTCATTGACGGCGGACACATTGTGCCACCCCAAATTAAGCAATGGATGATAGACCGCGCCGAAGCCGACGGCATTCCGTATCAATTGGAATTGCTAACGGGCGGTACAACCGATGCATCAGCCATGCAATTGGCACATAGTGGCGTTCCGAGTGGCTGTATTAGTATTCCTACGCGCTTTTTGCACACTACCAGCGAAACCGTAGACCTGCGCGACGTGAGCGCGTGCATTGACCTTCTAACGGGCTTGCTGAAAAACCCCGCACTTTCTTAAACCTCACAATGCAAAAGGGGGAGGGCAAAAAACACCCTCCCCCTTGCTAAAAACTATCGTGTGATGGGCTTAACCGCCCGTAGCAATAATGCTATAGCTTACGCTACTGCCACTTTCTACACGAATAAAGAAGCTGAACTGATTACTATCAAACCCAAAGAAATTGCTGGTAGAGCCATTGCAAACATTGTTGGTGGGCGCGTTTGCGCCTGCTGTTCCCCAAGTTAAATTAGTGGCGTTGCAAGTAAGCACAAAGTTCACTTGCTTGGTAGAGTTTGCGCCCTGATTGGTGATGCCATCGATACTAACCCGTACCAAGTGCCAGCCGGGCGAGCTGATGGTGTTGTTAAAGATTTGTGCATCGTTCACATTCTGCTGTATCACAAAAGAGAATTGTGTGGGCGAAGACGGGAACTCTTGGGGTAACGCCGTATTTGTAGGCGTAGGTGTGGGCTGATTCTGGTCTAGGGTGGCGGTTGCCGTAGGTGTTGGTTGATTCTGGTTTCCGCCAGTGGTTGCCGTAGGTGTGGGTGTGGACTGTACGACAGGTAGGGGTGGCGGTTGTACAGTGGGCAAACTGGCGCATGACGCACCCTGTGCGATGGTGATGCTTGTGTTTGCGCTCACCCACACCGTTTGACCGCGATAAGTGCCTGTGTACCAGCCATTAGCGATGCCTGTGGCAGTGACGTATTCGTTGCCGATGAGTGAGCCAATGGTGGCATAGTCTGTGCTGGGCCCACTACGCAGGTTTACGCCACCTGCAACTACTGCGAAAACCGCGCAAATATTTTCTGGGGCTACGCCGACGGTGTTTGTGGTAGCTGGTGCAGATGAGCTTGTGCCTGCGCCTGTTGTGCCACCCCGTGAAATGGTGACGCTCCCTGTCGATGTGGCATCGGGGCTATTGATTATCAGTTCGTAATTGCCACTGCCCGCGGGCAAGGCAAAACTAACGGCAGGCAGTAACCCACCAATAGAAGCAATCACGTTGCCGTTGGCATCACGTACCTGCACCGACAATGGAAGGTTAGGGGAGGCTTGCACAGAGATCACTTGAGTACTGTCGGGCGAAAGAGGCAAGCTATATGATTGTGGTGGTGTTTGGGGCGACACAAACACTTCGGTGGGATCATTGGCTAAAAATTGGCTGGCAACAGGCGGACTCACCTGAAGCGAGACCGTGTAGCTGTTAAAGACACCGTTGGCACTGCCCACCAGGATGCTGTACGTACCGTCTTGGGGGAGACGTGCCGTAATGCGTGCATCATTGCTCATGGGGGTGAGGGGGTCTTGGTTGCTAAACCCTAATTGACCCGCACCGCCTAAGAGTGTGAGCGTGGGCTGAAAGTCGTTTGCCCACCCTAAGGCATAAATTGTAACCACGTCATTGGCTACGCCGTTAAAGATGTATAAAACCTGTGGAACTGTGTTATCCAATTTATCGGGAACGGTCATGCCATACGACAAAATGCCCCCTTGTGCTTGGGTCATGATGCTAAAAAGTAAGACCACGCTCATGACCAATGTCAGTAAGCTCATTTTTCTTTTGTGCATTAGTTCTCTCCTAAAATAGTCTAACAGAGCTTTACAAAAGTGTTTCTTATCCTATAGTATGGGCGCGTTTCTTATTTCACGCAAACACACCCACCCCTTTAGAACCCGTTGTAAGCTCTATTAGGGCGACCCCAAGACCATTTGCAAATACGCTTGGGCAATGCTTTGGCGTTCATAAATGTGGGCAATCAGCCCTTCTACGCCGTCATCAAAGGCATTTGGCACGCGCAAATTTGTATAGAGGGGCTGTTCTTGTTGCACATAGGGCGCAATGAGCAGGGCGAGTGTGCGAACCCGTTGTTCTAGGGTACTGGCGACAAACACGCGCTCACTAAGGGCTTGGACGTGGCGTATATATCTTTCATGGTAAACGGGTTCATCTAGCAAATAACGAATTAACGCCCACTCTGCGCCAATGTTTTGATGCCCTAACGTGGTCATGGGGTTAAGACTGTCGGCTGTGTGTTGTGAGCCAATGCGCCTCATCAGTGCAAAATCAAAGTCCCATGGAATCCACGTTAATTGTCGGGCAGGGATGTTTTGGTATAGGAAGTAATTGCGCCCAAAAACCCCATAGGTATCAAAATTTAACACAAGGCTATTGATAGCAAGCCAACGCAAAAAGCCTTCAACATCAAACACGGCTTCTAAATTTTGTCGCCACTCTGTTGGATTGCTCTGGCGAGTTTCGCTGTGTAGTGCATCAAACAACGCTTTCACGTCGCTATAGTCAGTGCTATCAGCATTTGTTTGGCGCACAAAGTCACTTTCTAGGAATGTGCCTGTGGCAAAGGTTGCGCCTTGCCCTTCAGGTTGATATAAGTTGCCTTCTGCGTTCTCAAATTGGGTTTGAAGCACGGTGTCATCAATGATTTCAGTGGCGGTGTATAGCCCAAAGTAAATATCACCTTCGCCATAGTTAACATAGACCGCATAGAATGCCGTTTGTGGGGTAATGACCCCCGCCTGTGTAAAAATTTCGCTAGTCATCTTTTGGCGTAGGAGCGTATCATCCGCCCAGTGATTGGCGAAACTAAGTTTCTGGAAGCCGTAAAAACGCTGGTTGCGAATTTGCGGATACTCATCCTCAAAATTATCAAAGTTTAAGCGAAACGGCAGTTTATAAATGCCTCGCGCCCATGTTCCCTGTAATGAAGAACTGCCCTTAAAGCGAATCCCAATGTGTTGCCATTCACGTCCATTAAATGCCAGCGTGGCATCTACCCAAATGGGCGTTGGGCTAATACCCTCAACAATCTCGGTGGTACTTCCGCCCCGTGAAAACCCAAAAGAGCCTAAGCGGTCGGTCATATCCTGAAGCATGGTTTGCCAGTTTTGGGGTGTTAGCGTAATGGTTATGGTGTTGACGGTGTTCTGGGGAAACACGATAGCATAATCTAGGGGGGCGCGGTTGCTATGGGTGATTTCTTCCCATCCTTCGGGGCGGTCTTGGGCGTGTGCTAATGTGGATAACGAAAAGAGCAGTGTAAAAAGGGCAACTAAGCGTGTGCGTTTGCGAGTCATGAATTAGCTCTCCGAACTGTCATCTTCTAGCGAAAGGTCGTCATCTTCGGCGTTAAGGCTGTGCGCGTCATAATATACTTTCAGGTCTACAACCCCCTTCACAAAGTTTAATCGCCCAATGCTTACCCGCGTGACGGGCAAGCCCGTGAGTTGGTGTAAGTCATCTAGTAAGGCTTGGCGATGTTCGGGGCGAATAAGGTCAATGCGCCCATAAGTAACCGTTTTGCGCTTTTCATACCGAAAGCCCCATCCGCGCTCTACCAACCAAAGCACGCCAATGGTAGCGGTATTTGCTACTAAAAAGGCTTGTGGGCGAGCAATAATTGAAACCGAATTGATGACGGGCAAGGCAATAAGTACGAAAAGATAGGTCATCTCGCGGATGGGAATGGTATCGGTGCGATAACGCAAAATAGAGAAAATTGCAAATAAGCCAAACCCCACACCTAGCCCGATGTCCCCCTGATTTAGTAAGCCCATCACAAAGAAAACAACCGTGTTTAAGACGAGCAATGCCATCACATAGCTTTGCTTGCGTTGGCGTGGGTAATAGATATAGCGCACAATAAAAAATGCCACGGCAAAGTTAAGCCCAAAAGAAAGCAACGACTCTAGCAACAGGCTCATGATAGCTCCTAATTGAGGGGATGGCGCACAGGATAAAGCGCACTAAATCATAATTGTGACAGTATAGCACGATTAATTTAGGGAGTTGCTTACTGTGCTGTTAAGCATCGAATTTAAGGGTCTTGTGATACAATAAAACTCAATAGTCGCTTATCGCTATGGCAAGGCATATCAAGGCATGGATGACAAATACGCAGGTAAAAAAGCAGAGATTCACGGCAAAATTAAATCGTTGCTGACGGAATTTACAGAAGGCAAAATTAGCTCAGAACAATTTAACATCATCTATGAACGCTACCAAAGCCAGCTTGAAATTCTCTCGATGAGCGAATCGCTGACAACTTCTGATGATATGAACACCATTGCTATTCGCCGAGCAACGCAAGCGATGGCTTTGGGAATGGGCATTTATCACCATCGTAGCGGTACAATGATAGAAACGCTGGGTAATTTTGATTTGCCACCGAGCGCAATTTCTATCACCCTTAACGAATTTTCGGATAAGCTAGAACGCCACGAATTTATAGAGCCACGCATCCAAAAAGGGATTGCAGGCATGCACTTGGTGTTTATGGCGCGCAAATTTGTAACGGCAATTGTGATTTTTAGAAACGAGCCTGCCCAAGCCCAACTAAGAGATATTGAACGCCTTTTGCACGACTTTGAAGAGGCAAACGCCCGTACTCTAGAGGGAACAATGGTAGACTCTAGTAAACTGGCACGCCCCTTTTTGGGGTTCATTAAGCGAAAATTGGGTGGGTAAATGCCGTGAGTGACGCGCAAGCACAAACACAACTCCTAAGACAAGTACGCCTTGCGTTACAGGCGAACAATTATGCTGTTGCCATAGAAAGCCTTACACTGTTGGTGAGCATTGCCGAAACCGACGAAGAATGGGGCGTAATGGCGCGGCACTTGGGTAACCTTGCGCTGACGCACTATCGCAAAGGCGATTCTGAACAGGCGATAGAGTGCTTTGAGCGTGCGATAGCCTGCGCCCAAAAAGATAATGACCGCCTGACAGAAAACGGTCTCTTAGGCAATATGGGGAATGTGCTACGCGAAATGGGGCTATACACCCGCGCCATTATAAGCCTGTCACAGGCATTATTGATTGCCCAAGAAGTGGGTGACGTGCGCGGACGCGGTATTTGGCTTAGTAATTTGGGGCTGGTGTATGATGATATTCATCAACCCGGCACTGCCCTAGAATATCATCAAGAATCGGTAGACATTGCCCGCCAATTGCACGATTCTAGCCAGATGGCGGTGCGCCTAAACCACCTGGCACACAGCCTTTTGGCAGTGGATGACGTAGCGCGTGCTATTCCGTATTTGCAAGAAAGCGCGGAATTGTATCTGACGTTGGGCAAGCCCCAAGAAGCGTTGGCGTGCTTAAAGCAAGTACAGGCGTTGCTGGAACAGGGGCGTTTTTTTTAACACACTTAAAACACGATTGAGGAGCAAAAAATGTCTTTTTTGAATAAAGTCACCCTTATTACCGGTGGAAGCAGTGGCATTGGGCGCGAAACAGCACGCCTTTTTGCCCAAGAGGGCGCGAAGGTGCTTGTAACAGATGTTAATAAAGAGGGTGGTCTTTCCACTGTTGCGCTTATCAAGGGTGAGGGGGGCGAAGCAACCTTTTTACCAGTGGACGTAACGAATAGTGCCAGCGTGCAAGCCAGCGTAAACCATGCCCTAGCACATTATGGCGCGTTGCACTATGCAGTAAACAGCGCGGGCATTAGTGGCACAATGCTAAACCCCATCACCCTAACCGAAGAAAGCACGTTTGATAACGTGATGGACGTAAACGTAAAGGGTGTGTGGTTGTGTATGCGGGCGCAAATCCCCGCTATCATGGAAAGTGGTGGTGGGGCAATTGTGAACTTGGCTTCGGTGGCGGGGCTCATTGGTGCGCCGGGTGGGGCAGCCTATTCTGCCAGCAAGCACGCAGTCATTGGCTTAACCCGCGCTGTCGCACTAGAGTTTGCCCGTCACAAGGTGCGCGTGAACGCCGTTTGCCCCTCTTATATTGATACGCCCATGGTGAGTGGCATCAGTGCAATCGACGAAAAAACCGCCCAACGGGTGCAAGTTGCCAGCCCCATGAAACGGCTTGGCACGCCCTATGAAGTGGCAAGCGCAATCTTATACTTGTGCGGTGATGGGGCTTCATTTATTAACGGAACAACGCTTGCCATTGACGGTGGCTTAACTGCCAGTTGACGGGATAGGTTTTCTAAGATGCGAACACGGCTAGAACAAACGCTGATTTCTTTAGCAAAACAACGCGCTCCCCACATTTTGCACCAAGTCCCTGTACAAGGGGGAATGCCCCTTTTAGCCGACGCGTTGGCGCGTGAGGGCGTTTTAGTGTTGTGGTGTCATGTGCCACCGCACTATACGCCCAATCAAGCTGACCTGATTAACGATTGGGTATCGGCGTATGCAAGGCTGTATCGTTTGCTAACGGATGCACTGTTTCCAATGCTAAACACCATCAGCGCACACTATATTGACCAAGAAAGCCCACCCATTATTTACTTGGAAGGCTTGTGTGCGCCCGTAATTAGGGCGTTTAGTGGCTATGTTGTGCCGTATGTCGCAAGCAGGCAACTTTTGCCCCCCAACGAAGTAGAAATACGCGGGATGATGCAGTACATCCTAGAGGACTTAGAGGCTTCTACGATTGCGCCGACATTGTATCAGGCGATTGTGTCGCAGGCGATGACGCACATTATCCACTTGTTACACTTGCCCATTACCCAGCAAACCATTACTGATTTTAAGCGCAAGGTGTTTCAGCAGGTGCAAACTAGCACCAATACGCCCACAGAAGTGATTCCAAAGTCACTACTGCGTGAAGCTGTTGAAGCTACCAGAGCCAATTTGCCACCGATCCCTTCTATGCCCGCGCAAGAAGTAAGTGCGCCACAACCGCCCGTCAGCAAGCCAGAGGACACTCCCAACAAGCGGTTTGCGTCCGAGATTCCCATCTTTTTTGATAGGTCGGGGGATGAGAAGCCCAAACGCAAACCCCCCGTGCCTAATTTGCCGAAGAAGAAAGAGCTTTAGCTGCTTCGTATTCGGCTTGCATGGCTTCTACTCGCATTTCGCCTAGTCGCATGTTCCGCACAACCCCGTTCACATCAATGATGAAGGTGACGGGGATATTGGCGATGCCATAGCTACGGCGCACCGCCGAGTTACTGTCTAGGGCGATGGGTATGCCATCAATGCCGTTTTCTTGTAAGAAGGCGTTGATTTGGTCGGCGCTTTCATCAAAGTTAATGGCAAGCAACGCGACGTCACTGCCATTATCCTCTAAAAAGTCAACAAACGCGGGCATTTCTCGCTTACATGGCTCACAAGTGGTTTGCCAAAAGTTCAAAAATAGCACTTTGCCCCGATAATCTTCTAGCTTGACGATGCCCCCCTCAAGGCGTTCTAACTCAAATTGTGGGGCAACAAAGTTCACTAAAGAGGCGGTGTTGGGGTTCATATTTGACGGGAGCGCATTGGACGTGCGATTGCCTTCATTCGCCACCATAAGCAACGCCACCAAGATACCGAGTACAGGAATGGCTAAAAAGACGAGAAGTGCTGGTGACGTATGTTTATCGGTGTGTTCAACAGAGGGTGGTGATTCGGGTGTATTGTTTGTCATGCTGTGTTCCGTTCATTATGGGCGTTTAGAATGTTGTCTATTCTAGCACCATTGCCCCCCACGATGAATAACAAGACTCATGCAGTTAGTAAACGTCTGCGCGTATGACAAAACAAAAGGGCGACTTGAAACCAAGCCGCCCAACCTTTTAGGAAAGTATCACCCCAAACCGCGAAAGGTCGGTGTCGGGTGTATACTGCGTGCCATCGGGCAGGGTTGCGCCGTCTAGGATGGCATCATCTAGCTGTACCCCCCCCAGATTTGCCCCGTGTAGGTTTGCCCCACGTAGGCTTGTACCCCGCAAATCTGCACCTGCAAAGTTAGCGTCCGTCAAGTCGGCTTCATCAAGAACGGCGTGACGTGCGTCTGTGCCAATGAGTTGCGCTCCCCGTAGGGTGGCATTACTGGCTTTTACGCCTTGCAGGTTGCCTTGTGTAAAAATTGTGCCTGTAAAATCGCCTTCGGAAAGGTCATAAGCGCGTAAGTCTTGTCCTAGTAGGTTTGCGCCACGCCAATCTTCTAGTGTGTCGGGGTCTGCAACGATAGGTTGTGATACACCGCTGTTTTTGCGTTTGCTCTTTACGCCAAGAACCCCAAAGCGAGATAGGTCATCGCCCTCACGATACACGCGCCCATCAGGAAGCGTAATGTCCGCTAGATTTGCGTCGGTAAAGTCTGCGCCGTGCAAATTTGCGCCCATAAAATTTACGTTTTCAAGGTTGGCATCTCTAAAATTGGCATGTGAAAGGTTGGCGTGCTTAAAGTTGGCATCCTCAAGGTTTGCTTCACTAAAGTTTGCGCCTTCTGCGCTAATGCCCGACAAAGTAGCATTTTGCAAGTTTGCACCCCTAAAGTTGGCTTCGGCAAGGCGTGCGCTAGAAAGTACCGCCTCTTCAAGATTGGCTTCATTAAAGTTTACTTTGTGAGCATTTACGCCCTTTAGTACAGTATCCTTCAAATTGGCTTCGGTAAAATTGGCAATCGTGAGGTTTGCACCCGTTAGGTTGGCATCTTCAAGATTGGCTTCGGTAAAGTTGGCGTTGTGGGCGTTGACCCCCGTTAGGTTGGCATCTTCAAAGCTGGCTTCACGCAGATTTGCCCCACTTAAATTTGCGCCGGTGAGGTTAGCATCTTCAAAGTTGGCTTCACGCAGATTTGCTCCACTTAAATTTGCACCAGTGAGGTTAGCATCTTCAAAGTCTTCGCCCATCATGTCTTTACCGCTTAGGTTTGCGCCGGTTAGGTTTTCGCCTGTGCTATCGCCAATTTCAATGTGAAAATCGGTCATAGCGCGTTGGATGATGTTCTTTGTAAAGCTCTTGATTTGCTCTTGAAGTTGTCTGCCAAGTCCGCGCAAGCCATCCTCTGGGGAGGTTTCCTCTTGAAGCGATTGCAAATGAGAGGCAAGCTGATGCGAAGCAAACTTCACTTGGCTAAGGCACTCTTGCTCGGTATCACACTCAAATTCTCTTGGTACAACGTCTAGCAGGTCTTCATTAGGTAGCGCATCTTGTGCTTTTTGGTGTAGGCGTTGGTAGCTTTCGATGACCATCTTAGCTGTGCCTTGAAATGTGTTACTGGCTAAAGATTGTTCTATCGTATTTGCCAACTGGCTAAAGCTACGTTGCAGGCGCGACAACACATCCATACCATAAGATGGTACTGGGGGCGCAGGAGGGGCGGGGGGTGCAGGGGGTGCGCCAAAGTCAAGGTTAGTGCGAATACCGCGTTTGGGCTTGTTCTTTGGTTTCTCGTCTTGTGGGCGGTCGTTCATGATGTGTTCTCCTGTAGGGTTAAGGTGTGTGTTTACGAAAATTCTTCGTCTAGCAATTCAACGGTTGTGGGCTTTAGATAACCGCGTAGGTTCTTTTTTGCATAAAATAACCGCGATTTTACTGTGCCAACGGTCACGTTGGTGGCTTCTGCAATTTCGGCATAGCTCATGCCTTGTTCACTAAACATCAGTAGGGTTTGGCGTTGTGCATCGGGTAATTGCTCGATTGCCATTTTGACTTCCAGCCCCAAGAGCATCCAATGGGTTGCGTCATCGTGCTTTTGTTGGTGGCGTGATTCTATAAAGGACACGCGCACTTCTACGGCATCATCGTCTAGCGATTCTTCACGGCGTTTAGAACCGCGAAGGTCGTCATAGCAAGCGTTTCTAGCAATCCGAAACAGATACGGGCGAAAGCGTTCGGGTGGGTCAATTTTGTGCAGGTTGGTGTAAAAACGAATGAACACATCCTGCACAATGTCATCGGTGGTTTCGGTGTGCTGGATGTGACGTTGCACAAAACGGCGCACCTCTGGTTCTAGGGCAAGCTGTAGGGTGGTGTAAGCTTCTGTGTTGCCCGCCTGCGCCATTTGTAGCCAGTGAATTTCTTCTTCCTCTAGTTGTTGCACGCTCGTTGCCCATCTCCTGGTTGCTCTATCACACCTTACGCTGGGGTGCGCAAAAAGGTTCAAAATTGGCCAAACATCATCACTTTATTAGAATGTCCTAGTCTGGCTGTAATGTTTCCATTACATTATGGGTCTAGGATTAAGAGAGTAAGCCCTTTTGTCGGCGGGCTTTGTGCCGACGTTGCCGTATAGCCTAACCGCTATCGCGTGGCAAAATTGATAAACGGGAGTGAACGGATAATGGTAGCTCAAGTACAGCTAAGCAACCTTACGTTATCGCAAGATGCTGAAGACTTCGCATCGCTTCTTGACGCATATGCTTATGAAGCACCTGAACGGGGGAAGATTATCCCCGCAACGATTTTAGAAACGCGCCGAGATGAGATTATTGTAGATGTAGGCTTAAAGCGCGATGCCGTTGTAACACGCCGAGACATAGAACGCCTAGACCGCGCCTACGTAGAATCGCTAAAGCCGGGAGACTCTGTGCAAGTGTATATCTTGCAACCCGATAATGAGGACGGCGATTTAATTGTGTCGCTTAATAAAGCCCTAGAACTAGAAGACTGGAACAAGGCTTTAGCACTCATGGAAAGTGACGACCTTACCGAAGCCACCGTGATTGACAGCAATAAGGGCGGCATGCTGGTTCGTTTTGGTCGTTTGACGGGCTTTGTGCCAAACTCGCACATTGAAAGCGTAACCCCCGCCGCCAAAGAAGGCAAAGTTCAAGAAATAAAGAACAGCCTAGTGGGGCAAAAGCTACATCTTAAAGTGATTCAGGTAGAAACAGGGCGCAACCGCCTTATTTTATCTGAAAGGGCAGCCCGCCGTGCCACCCGCAATGAACGCCTATTAGAACTAAAGATTGGCGCAGTAGTCGTGGGTAGGGTCGTGAACATCACCGATTTTGGAGTGTTCGTGGACATTGGCGGTGTGGATGGGATGGTGCATATCAGCAACCTAGACCACCGTCACGTTTCTCACCCCACCGAAATTGTGAACATCGGGGACGAAATTAGCGTCCGTATTGACAGCATAGACGTGGAAAAAGAACGCATTGCCCTTAACCGCAAGGCGACCCTGCCAGACCCATGGTCAACATTTGTGGCGCAATACAAGGGCGGTGATGCCTTTGAAGGCGTTGTAACCAATGTTGTGGACTTTGGCGTATTCGTGGCAGCCCCTAGCGGAGCACAAGGCTTGGTACACACCAGTCGTATGACGAGCTTGGGCATTTCTACCCCCCGTGATATGTTCAAAGAGGGCGACAAGGTGACGGTTAAAATTGTGGGTATGGACATTGACCGCAAGCACATCGAACTAAGCATTGACGATGTAAACACCGAAACCGCCCCCGTTACCGAACAATAATACTGTTTAGCATACACACGATGCTTTAGGCTTTAGCCCCTTTCTTACATCCTAAGATAGGGGCTTTAAGAACAAGGCACCATGTTGAATTTTGTACACTTAGCAGAATCGAATTGTATTGCTATAAATTCAGCTTATAAAACAGGAGAGATAAAAACACATGGTGAAAAGAAGCACAGTTATCATTATTGCGTTAGTGGCGTTTGCCTTGGGTGCAGGCGCAGGCGTTGGCGTATGGATTATGATTAGTGGTGGCAGTGGCGAACCTAGTGCTGACGTACAATCGGTTGCTCCTACGCTGTCATTGGGCGGTGGCAACACAACCAGCGAAACCCCCACCCCCAGAAACAAAGTCATTCCTTCACGCTTCTTGCAAGCCCCAGAAGAAACTCCCGAAGCCACCCCTATCCCATCTGAACCCATTGATTACGCTCGCGCTCTGTATCGTATCAACCCCGACCTTTCTGAAGTGCAATTTATTTTGCAAGAGGACTTGCGCGGCGTGCGTATTGATGTAATCGGCATTACTAATCAAGTTGCGGGCGATTTTATTGTGGATTATACCGACCCCACACTGTCACAAGTGGGCGCAATTGCCATTAATGCCCGTACTTTAGAAACTGACAACAGCTTCCGCAATCAAGCGATACGTGGGCAAATTTTGCGCTCGGCAGAAGCCACCTACGAGTTCATTACGTTTACGCCCACAGGCATTACAGGCTTGCCCCAAGAAGCCATTACCGCCAGTGGTGATGTCCTAGAGTTTGAAATTGTGGGCGACCTAAAGATTTTAGAGACCACCCGTGAAGTAACGTTTATGGCAAGCGTAACGCCCACCACACCCGACCAACTAACGGGGACTGCTACCACAACTATTTTGTGGCGCGATTGGAGCATCCGTATTCCTAATGCGCCTGGCGTGGCAAACATCACCGAAGAAATAACGCTGACATTAAACTTTGTGGCAGACCTTGTGGAAACCGAAACTGCTGATAGCACCGACGCACAAGCCAACGACCTTGGCTATAGTGTGGGGTTGTTCCGCATTAGCACAGAAAGCTCTGTAGCTAGGTTTATATTGCAAGAGGATTTGCGTGGCACCCGAATTGATGTTGTGGGCATAACCAACCAAATCGCAGGAGACATCATCGTTAATTTAGCTGACCCCACACAATCGCAATTGGGCGGGATTGCCATTAATGCGCGTACTTTGGAAACCGATAACGGCTTCCGTAACCAAGCCATCAGAGGGCAAATTTTGCGCTCCGCAGAAGCTGCCTATGAATTCATTACGTTTGCACCCACTAGCATTACAGGCTTGCCCACCGAGTCAATTTCTGGGCTTGGACAAAGTCTTACCTTTCAAGTGGTAGGTGATTTAACTATTATTGGCAACACGCGACCTGTCACGTTTGATGTGACTGTGACACTAGACACGCCCGAAGCCCTCTCTGGAACTGCCACCACAACTATTTTGTGGGCAGACTGGGGCATACGGATTCCAAGTGTTCCTAGTGTGGCAAACATCAGCAACGAAGTGGTGCTTTCACTAGACTTCATTGCAGACTTGATAGATAGCCAATAACATTTACTCTATCTATTTGGGGGCTTCTGCCATGCTTAAAGAATTTCGTGAGTTTATCATGCGTGGGAACGTGCTTAACCTCGCGGTTGGCATTATCATCGGGACAGCTTTTACCGCCATTGTGTCATCGTTGGTTGCGGACATCATTATGCCCATTATCAGTATTTTTCTACGGGGCATTGATTTCTCTAACATCTTCATTGCGCTAGACAGTAATGCCTATACTACCCTACAAGAGGCGAAGGATGCCGGCGCAGGCACAATCAATATCGGCTTGTTTATCAACGCGCTGATTAACTTCTTGATTGTGGCGTTTGTGGTGTTTATGATGGTGCGCTTTGCCAATAACCTTGTAAAGAAAAAGGAAGAAGCTCCCGCCGAACCCCCTGCCCCCGACCCCCAAGTGGTGTTGCAAGAACGCCTTCTTGAAACCCTAGAGAAGCTAAACGCCACACTAGACAAGAAATAAGCATCATAAAAAAGGGCAGTTCATCATGATGAACTGCCCTTTTTTGATTAAATTGTTGATGGTTCACACAAAAATTTAGGATTCTTGTTGAAGTGTCTTTAACGGAATTACCATGCCTGCCAGCATCCGTTCCATTGCCATGATGTGCGTGCTAACGCCGTGTGTGGCAAAGTAAGAGGATGTGTTATTTGTCCAAGTGCCGTTGTCATAAGTGATAAGATGTTCTTTGTTATCACCTCTAAAGCCCGCCGTAAACGCCAAAATCTTCAAACGGTCTTGTTCTTCACTATAACGCTTGCTCTTTTTAACATCACTCACAATATTTTGACCCTCTGCATAGGGTTGTGGGTCACGCTTTAGCATAGGCTTAAAGACTTTTTCAATGGTCATGACGTGGGGGCAAATGTGATAGGTTTGGTAGCCGGGACAAGTACAAGACCAACCATCGGGGCCCAATACCACTTGATAGGTGTTGTTTTCGCCTTTAAATTCAATTTGTAAGGTGTGAAATGTGACCCGTTCTGGTTCTTGCGTGTATTCTTTTGACTTTTGGATTTTATTTACAAAACTGCTGTCCATGTGTAACCCCTTTTTAGATAATGAAACGTTTACAGTACAACAGACGCTTTTGAGATAAAACATGCCTCACAAAAAAACACGCGACAAGAAAGTGCCGTTGTCGCGTGTCAAACTGTTACCTCTTGAAAATAAAAATCTCTTTGAGTTCATGATTATAAAAATATTTTTCTTTCTCTCGGGCGATTGCCTTTAGTTTAAGCGGTGATTAACGAGTTGTCAAATGGTGAAGTATTGAGGTTGCTCATTGCTTTTTGGTATCGTTCCGCCTATCTTTGCTGGCATCCTAAATGTAATACAATGAGGCTAATGTGCATGGGCGCAAGTGACCACAAACAACAAGCAGGCAAAGAGGCAGTACGGCTGGCAATCGTGACCGTTAGTGACACACGTACCCCCGAAAATGACGCAAACAAAGCCTATCTTGAGGCGCGTTGTATGGCATTGGGGCATGAAGTGTTGGCGTATCGCCTGATTAAAGATGAACCCGACCAAGTATCGCAAACCCTAGATGAGCTATGCGAACTAGCGGTTCAGGTGATTTTGTTTAATGGTGGAACGGGTATTTCTCCGCGTGATACCACCTACGACGTGATTAGCCGTAAACTAGAAAAGACGCTATCGGGCTTTGGTGAACTGTTTAGAATGTTAAGCTATGAGCAAGTGGGCGCATCCGCCATGCTAAGCAGGGCAACGGCAGGCGTATATCGTGGGCGTGTTATTGTTAGTATGCCCGGCAGCCCCAACGCCGTAGAAACCGCAATGGAAAAGCTCATTTTCCCTGAAATTAATCATTTGGCGTGGGAAATAACACGCCGTTCATAAGTAAGAAAGGCGGTATCAGTATGGCTTTATTTGTGTTGTTAGTGGTGGGGGCAGTCATTTTAGGGGCGGGGGCAATGCTTGCGCCTGCGTGGCACACGCGCCAACCGCGTATTGGGCTGGCATCCACGTTTTCGCTGGCATTGGTGGCTGGCGGTGCGGTTTGGTGGGCGTTTGCCTTTGGGTGGGATACGCTGGTGGTGGATTACCTCTTTTTCGCGTTGTTATCGGGCGTGGTATTGGGCGGTACGCTGTCTAATGCACAGGCACGCGCCGAAGCCGAAGGAGGGACGCTAGAAGATGCCGAGCAAGGCTGGACGGGACCTCAAGACCTCTTTTTCTTTGCGCTCTTGGGCTTGCTCATTGTGGTGGCAGTGGTGCGCCTTGCACCTATGAACACACCCGCTAGTGTTGTGATTGCCTCTCAAACAGATAGGTTGCTGGAAACGCGCACCTATGACGTATTGTCGGATGCGCCCACGCAAGCCATTTTTGCGCCCATTTTCCCCACATTAACGGCGTATTTACAAGGGCAACTAGAACAGCCTACGCCTGATGTGCATTTGGCGATGGGTGGCGTTTTGGTGTTTTTGCTGGTGTGGGCAGCCTACGACTTTGGGAGTGAATGGCACAGCAAACCTTTAGGACGTGCGATTGGCTTGGCAACATTGGCTTCTGGGGGCATGGCGTGGGCATTGCTACAGGGGCAATATACCGTGTTGATGGCAAGTATGTTCTTGTGGGCGTTTATTACGTATGGCGCACGAGTGGTTCGCTATCGTTGGGCGGGCGATATTGTAGGCGCAGGCTTGATGCTGGGCGCGGTGATTGTGTCCGATTTTTCGGTGGCGTTGGTGGCGATAGCATTTCTAATAGGCGGGCTAGTGTGGGCGTTTGCTAAAAGCCCCTCTCATTTGCTACGCGCCCTCTTGGTATTGCCCGTTACCGCGTTTGCTATTGCGCCGTTTGTGTTGCGCGTGGGGGGCTTGGTGGGGTCTTTGGGGCTACTCACAATTTCCGATATGACGTTGCCACTTGCGCTCATCAGCGTACCGTTTAGCCTTTTGGTGGGCGTGGCACTGCACCATGCGTATTATTGGCGGACGTCGCAATCTTTACGGGCGTTGCTGTATCGGGTGGCGTACCCCATTATGGCAGGTGTAGCGTTGCTTGTGGGCTTGTTTATTTGGACGGCTTTTTAAGCTATATGCTAAAAACGCAAAAGGGGCGCAAAAGCACCCCCTGATAAGTAAGGGCTGACGTGAGAATGTCAGCCCTTTTTTTGTTGTAAAACGGCGTTACTTGAAGGTAATAATCATCCGCGCCACAGCACCAAATTCGGTGACGGCAGTGCTGATGGACGAATGAGCAATCAGGCTCTTGACGGCGTCTAACACGCTTAAGAACATCCGTGAAGAATTCGCCATCTCATCCGAAGGGTCGGGTGCAGGGGCGGGTGTTTCGTCACTGAGTTCGGATTGAATGTTCTCGAATACGTTGTTAATTGTGGGGCCGGACACAATGCCTGCGCCAATGATGCCTGCGAAATCAACCCACCCATCATCGTCGGTATAGGCAACGCTATAGGCATTGGGCAAGAAGTACGCGCTGGCTTGGGGCAATATCGCGTCTTTGTCTAGCGTATCGCCTGCCAAGATCCGTTCTAGGGCGTTGAGTGTGCCTACATAGAAGAAGCGGTCGTTAGAGGCAAACACAAGGTCTAGGGTTTCATTGGTTTGCTCTATGGGGAAGCCAACGGTAAAGCCCACAGTGCCGTTTTGGTCATAGTCGGCAGAAGTGAAGCGTGTTTCGGTGGTTTGGTTGGTATTGGCTAAGGCGACCAAGTTCTTTAGGCGCGTGACAAGGTTCGCGGCTTTAGCGGGGTCGGTGGCTTGTTGTACAAACCCTAGTTCCAGGTTAAGGGTTGCCAATGAAGATGTGCCATTGTCTGCGAATGTGGCAAACAAATTACGCACATCCGAACTTGCAAATAGCGCATAATCGCCTGTTGTCCAGCTGAGCAAGTCTTCTTCAAGGTTTAAGCCGACGAATGCGCTTAAGGCTTGGCGAATTTGCGTGGCTGGGGAGGGTTGGTCTGCGCCTGCGGGAAATTGTGTGTCTATTTGCTCTAACAGTGCTTGAACACTTTTGCCTAAATCGGTGGAATGAACAAGTAAGTCTGTGCCATTGGGCAAGTTTTGTGCAAAGGACGTGCTTATAGGGGTGGGCGCGTAAAGAAGCGCAGTATCTGCCGCGATGTCAATGGCTAGGGACTTGCCATCTAGAATGGTTGCACCCAATACAAAAACATTAGGCAATTGTTCTAGGCTTACCAAAAGTTCGGCAGGCGCATCGGCAAGAGCAACCTCTAGCGCGTTTTCGAGATTGGCGTACAGCAAAATGTTGTAAGATTCGGCGGGCAGTGCGCCAATGGCACTCTGATATTTTTCGGTGGCTTCTAGCCCTGTGAAAATAGCAGGAAGCGTGTTTACATCGGCGGCAAACATCAGCAAATCATCGGTGAGTGCCAGCGTGCCACTAGGGAGGGTGTAAAGGCTAAATGCGCTTGCTTCAATGGCATTAAGGCTTCCTAAGTTAAGGGCTGTTTCTAGGGCGGCGCGGTCTTTAATTTCAACGGCAAGCATAAAACCACCCTCTTTGGGCGTGCCACCGTCTAGGGCTTGCAGGCTACGCGCCCCAAAAGCAAATGAATCGCCTAGAACACCACGAATATCCTCATAAGTGTAAACCTGATTTTCTATAGGCAAGCTAATGAAGGAGCGCAAGTCAATTTCTGATGGAACAGACGATGCCAATTCGGGAGGTAATTTGCTAATGACCGTGTTGACAATGCTGTTAATTTCACTGACGTAAAGGTCGTCAGTACGAATGGCAAAGAAAAGTTCATAGTCTTCGCCAAAGTAGCGTGCCATATCCTGAATTCCGCCCTCGCCAATGGCAGATGTAAGGGGAGCAAATACGCTAAGGCTTAAGAGTAAAAGTAAACCTACCAGCAATCGTTTCATGAAAATTTCCTCCGTGTAGTGTGCGTTTCGGAATGTATAACAGATCATATAGCTTATTGTACGCCACTTGCAAAGATAAGTTGCAACTTAAAAGTGGGATAAGAAGCGAGTAGAATCGTACACGCACATCAGAACACCCTTGAAGGATACTCCATGAAACGCTTTGATTTTGGATGGTTGCTTGTAATTGCTGTTGCGTTGGTTGCCAGTTTGCCCTTTTTGCTACAGGCGGGTTTGCCCAATAGCCATGACGTACTGTATCACGCTTACCGTGTGGGCGAGATGAACCGAAGCTGGTCTAACGGCATGTTCTTTCCGCGTTGGGCAGAAGGCTTGTACTATGGCTATGGTTCACCGCTGTGGCATTTTTACGCTAGCATGACTTACTATCTCACGTCCACGTTTATGCAGGTTTTGGGCGTGGTGGCGTTGGATGCGTTGCGAATGGTCATTGGGCTGTCGTTCTTGCTGATGGCTACGGGCATGTATGGTTTTTTGCGCTCACAGGTGGGGCGTGTTGCCGGTATTTTGGGGGCGGTGGCTTTTGTGTATAGCCCGTATATCCTGTTTACGTTGCCTTATGTGCGTGGTGCTTACCCCGAATTGCTCTCTTTAGGTGTGTTTGCATTAACGATGTGGCGCATGGGGACAGTGCTTAAAAATCCTTCGGGTATGAACCTTGCGGGCGCGACCTTATGCCAATACGCGCTGATTATTACGCATAACCTGATGGGTGCGGTACTGAGTGTTTTGGTGTTTGGGTGGGTGCTGTGGCAGGGTGTCGCCATTCTTATTACCGCACGGAATCAATGGCGATTATTGCGTGCGCCCCTTGTGGGGATTATTTCATGGGGGCTTGGGGTGGGCTTGGCGGCGTACTTTTGGTTGCCCGTTCTCTTTGAAACCGACACGGTCTATTTAGAAAATCTCGCCAGCGTGGCGTTGCTAGACTATCACAATTTCTTTGTGCCATTCAACACGCTCTTTTCGCCGATGCCCCTTAATGATTTAGGGGCAATTAATGGGCTTCAGCTGGTAACGGTCATCGGTTTGGCACAATGGGTACTGGCGTTGGTGGGCTTGGGAGGCGTGCTGTATTTTATTGCGCGTGCCGTGCGTGATGGTCGCCGTGATGACCGTATTTTACGGCAAGGGGTGTTCTTTGCATTGGCGGGCGCGGTGCTGATTTTCTTTATTACGCCCCAATCCACGGCATTATGGGAAAACATTCCGTATTTGCGATTTATCCAGTTCCCATGGCGTTTGTTGGGGGGCGTGGCGTTTTGTGGGGCGTTCTTGGTGGGCTTAAATGCACTTTGGCTAGAACGCCTGCCTAATGTGTTGCGTCAGGGTGTGATTGCGCTCTTTATTGTTGCGCTGATGCTGTCCTCTGGCAGTGCTTTTACTGTGCCAGAATGGACAAATAAAGGCATTGATACCAGCACCCAAGCCTTGCACGAAAGCGAAACATTGGGCGTGCAACTCGGCACGACGTTTACGGATGAGTATCGTCCCCGTGCGGTGTATACGCTACCGACGCAAAATGAACGCCTACTCGCAGATTATGCAGACGGCTATCCCATCAATAAAGCCAATGTGCCAGATGGCGTAACGGCAACCCCACTTTTGAACAACGCGCTTTGGCTAGAATGGGAAGTTACCGCCCCCGAAGCCTTTACGATGGAAGTGCTTAATTTCTACTGGGCGGGCTGGACAAGCTATGTGGATGGCGTAGAAACACCTGTAACGCCCTCACCCACACACGGCTTTATTACGCTAGAAGTGCCAGAAGGCACACATAACGTGCGCGTGGTATTGGGAACAACGCCGCCGCGTTTAATG
The DNA here is from genome assembly GCA_034437555.1 of Anaerolineae bacterium. GTDB lineage: Bacteria > Chloroflexota > Anaerolineae > Aggregatilineales > Phototrophicaceae > JANWYT01. The sequence continues at coordinate 121,822 of DAOTTQ010000013.1, forward strand.
GGTGGGGTCATTAGTGGGCTAAGTTTGTTGGCAATGCTGGGCTTGGTAGTGTTGCGCTTGGGCAGGGCATTAGCACGCGGGCGCGTAGAGGTTGCGCTTACGCCACGCCAACAATTGGGCTATGGCGCAGGCGTGGGCGTGGTTTTGGCGGTTGTTCTGCTTGGGCTTGCCCCCGAAGGCATCTTCTGGCACAACTCTGTTGTGGGTATCGCCCCCGTCCAAAACCAAACGCTCTATCAAGTAGACGACATTGCCCAATTGATAGGCTATAACATCAACAGCAACACCTTTAGCGCAGGCGACACGGTAGAAATTACCCTGTATTGGTTGCCCTTGCGGGAAAGTGACGTAGACTTCTCTAGCTTTGTTCACATTGGCGCAATAGACGCGCCACCGCTTGCCCAAGAGGACAAGCTACACCCCGCAGAACGCCCCATCAGCCAATGGTGGACACCCACAGGCTATCTAGTAGACACTTACAGTATTACGCTTCCTAGCACCATGCCCACAGGGCAATATGGTGTATTGGTGGGGTGGTACACCTGCCAATTTGCGCCTGATGACTGCGGGAACGGCTATCGCCCCCCCATTACAGATGCAAACGGCGATAACGTGGGTGATAGATTGCCGTTAAGCACACTGATCATACGCTAAAGGACACTGCATCAATGGAACTAACATTTGACTTTCACACCGAGGGCGATTCTCACCCCGATGCTTATTTAGAAGCCTATGAGCTAGAGATGCTCTTTGAGCAAATGCGCCAAGAGATGACGCACGCCATTACCCGCAAGCTGGGGGAGATAATGTGCGAAACGCATGGGCAAGCGCCTAACATTCGCATTACCGCAGGCTATGACCATGTAAGCGAGCAAATGGACGTGAGCTATCATGTTGATGCTTGCTGTAAGCCGTTTATGATGCGTGTTGTGCAAGTTTTACATCATATAGGCTAGATTACCCTGTGAATTGGTATAGAATGGACATACGTTTTAGCACTCCCAAACTTTACGATTGGTACTATCACATTTAACCGAGTAGTTTTGAGGATTTTTCCTGATGAGCGGCAACGGACATGACAATAATGGCAACACAGGTACAGAAAACGTCAAGCGCGGTTTAGCACAAATGCTAAAAGGTGGCGTGATTATGGACGTGGTTACGCCCGAACAAGCTAAAATCGCAGAAGATGCAGGCGCATGTGCTGTTATGGCACTAGAGCGCGTTCCTGCCGACATTCGCGTTCAAGGGGGTGTCGCCCGTATGAGCGACCCCGATATGATTGAAGGCATTATCAAAGCTGTAACCATCCCTGTGATGGCAAAGGCGCGTATTGGTCACTTTGTAGAAGCGCAAATTTTGCAAGCGTTGGGTGTGGACTTCATTGACGAAAGCGAAGTGCTAACCCCCGCCGATGACCAACATCACATCGACAAGACGAAGTTTACTGTGCCGTTTGTGTGCGGTGGGCGTAACTTGGGCGAAGCCCTTCGCCGTATTAACGAGGGCGCAGCCATGATTCGCACTAAAGGCGAAGCTGGTACGGGTGATGTGGTTGAAGCTGTGCGTCATGCTCGCCAAATGCTGGGCGAAATTCGCCGTATTAAGAGCATGGATGAGGACGAACTTTATACCTACGCCAAAGACATCCAAGCCCCTTACGCGCTGGTAAAAGAAACCGCACTATTAGGGCGTTTGCCTGTGGTGAATTTTGCGGCGGGTGGCGTGGCTACCCCTGCGGATGCTGCGCTGATGATGCAATTGGGCGTGGACGGCGTATTTGTGGGAAGCGGTATCTTTAAGAGTGGCGACCCCGCCAAGCGTGCCAAAGCCATTGTGGAATCGGTGACGCACTTTAACGACCCCGATATTTTGGCAAATGTATCACGCGGGCTAGGCGAAGCAATGGTGGGTATTAACGTGAGTTCATTGCACGACCGTGACCGTATTGCCCAACGCGGCTGGTAAATAACACCGCCAACGGCGCATCTTGCGCCCCATAAAAACACACAAAAAGAGGGACAATTCGTGAAGAATTGTCCCTCTTTTGTTTTAGAGATTAGCGTTCTTACACAGCGCAAAGACTGTAATTAGTCACGGCGTGCGAAGATGCGCAAAAGGTACAAGAACAAGTTGATAAAGTCTAGGTACAGCATCAACGCGCCCATAATGGCAAGGCGGGCATAGGTATCCGACCCATCATCAGGGGTGACGGCTGCTATTTGCTTAATGCGTTGGGTGTCCCATGCAGTAATACCCGTAAAAAGCAACACACCGCCCACACTAATCACAAGGTCTAGCCCACTGCTGCGGAAGATGAACGCGTTCACAAAGCCTGCAATCACCAAACCGATTAAGCCCATGATAAAGAAGGTGCTAAAACGGCTTAGGTCAACCTTTGTGGTGTAGCCGATAACGGTCATTGCGCCAAACAAGCCCGCCGACGTAAAGAACGCCTTTGCAGGAATGAGCCAGTCGATAATGAGTTCACCCGTTCGTTCATTCACTGTGCCTGTGTAGGCGAGGATAATCACGGAAATGGTGACACCCATCGAAACCGCGTACGCCATAAACAAGCCACGCGCCACGTTGGGGCTAATGCGATTGAGCATAAAACTCAAGCCCAAGACAATACCAAGCTGAACAATCATTAAAATCATAGAGGAGCTTGCAAGGCTGGTGAACAAGCTAATGTCGTTTTCCATAGCGTTTGCCAACACAAGGGCTACCGCGCCCGTGATGGACAATCCAATGGTCATCCACAAGTACACGCTGCGCATCAATGGCTGAAGTTGTACGGCGCTTGTTGCGCCACCAAATGTCCCTGCACTGGCAGAAGGAATTGGGTTACGGTTATAATCGAACATGGTTTTGCCTCTCTGTATCTAAAAAGCTACGCCGCTTATTTTAACACATTTCATTATACGACAATTCCCCCATTTTTGGGGGTCTTTACCCTTAAAGGAACTTTAACCCATGCCCGAAACGCACGTTTACCCTCACCCCAACATGGGCTGGTATAAGCTCTCACAACGCCTGATGGCATTTCTTTTGGGCATTATGCTTTTGGCGTTGCCCTTACAAGTGTTGCTGGCATTTTTAACGGGCGGTGGGCTTTTCTTACTTACCGCGTTTATGCTCGGCTTGCTCACTAGCCCATTGGTGATGTTTTTAAGCGCGTCGCCCCCCTTAAAACTTAGCACAGAGGGCATCACCATTCAGCCCCTCTGGTGGAAAGAACGCCTGATTCTGTGGGAAGACATTACCGAGATGAAGGACTATACGCTATTGCCCAATACCAATAGTGAGGTAGAACGGCGTATGCTTCAGGGGCGCAAACGCTATCAGATGGCACAAGGCAAAATGCTGATTGTGCCGTCACTAAGCTGGCAATACCGCGTAGCGGGCTATTTTGCAGGTGAAGGGGGCAAGCCCATTATTGCCGTTACCAATCGCACACACACCCCCTATGATGACCTTATCAAACGCCTAGAAAAACATCTTTCGTAGGCGTTATTGCCCCGCAACGGTGGGGTCTGTAAAACATTCGCCCTTTGTAATGTCACAGGCGGGGCTAACGTCGGTCGTGTTGTCTAGCAATCCTCGCACCCAGTCTGCAAACAAAAAGTCATCCACTGTAAATGTGTACGTAATGTCGTTCATGGTGACGCAGTGCGTTAGCCCGCCTGCCGTATAGCTGAGGAAGTTGGGGGCTTCGGTTTCTAGGGTGTTTAGGTTTTCTTGTAGCCCTTGCCCCCATTGTTGTGCCACCAACGCAAAGTTAAAAGCGTCTATGGACTGTTGCGTCATTAAGGCATAAAAGCTCACTTGTACCCCGTCAATGGCGGCGTTGTATTGTGCAAAGCGATTTTCTGGGAAGGCTTTTGCCATCTCTAAAATGTGTACAGTGGTGTTGTAGTCCTCTGTGCTAATGTTTGCCAAACCTTCAATGAAGCTGGGCATCCCGTCTAGGATGTTCCACGTGGTAAAACCTTCCCAATTGGAAGGTGTAACGCCATTAGACGCATCGCTCAGCATAACAGCAGGAATGTTGGCGTAGTTTTCCATGATGTTTGCGGTATGAAACACTGCCCCATAGCCCCCAGCACTACACCCACTAATGAACACCTGTGAGGGCGCAACAATGTTTTGGTATACCCAATCCAGCACGCTACTGGCATTGCTAAAGCCATTAAACGGCACGGTAATGCTGGGTTCGGTATAGCCCTCTACGCTTCCCGCTGGCACTTCAAACGTGACTTCGGCATTGCCTGCGTGAACATCCCCCGAACAATACGGCACAAGCACCGCGTTATAGTCTCTGACGGGGTTGGCTTCGTTGTCGTAATCAAAAAAGCCATTGGTGTAAAAGCTCATTTTATCGGGTGTAACTTCGTAGACAGAGGCAAATTCACCTTTACTGGCGCACGTTACACCATCCCAACATGCACCGCCCCCTTCAAAGTACACCATCAGCTTATCGGTGGGTTCATCCGCAGGGCGCACAAAAAAGCTATACGGCGTGCCATAAAGACATTGCGCCCCTTCTACGGGGATATTTGTCCATTCACCTCTGGGTAAATCAGAAAAATTGGGTAGGTCTTGGGCAAAACTAACCAGTGTAAGGCATAAAAAAAATAGCGTTAAAAAGAAGCGTTTCATTATCTGCTCTCCTGTAAAAGTGGACTGTATTGTTTCCGTTAGGCTGATTTTAGCATAGTAAAGCGTCTATTTGACTAGGAACTCTACAAGTGTTTAGGGGCTAAAAAATGCGCTGGCAATTTGCTCGCTGGCAATTTGCGCTTCTACGTTAAAGTTATACATTGCGCCCTTGCCCTTATAATGCACGCCCACGATGTATAAGCCCTTTTGCCCTTGCACTTCGCGCCCGTTGGGGTGGGTGCTACGGTCTAGCATGGGGAAGCCCCGTTGCCCATTGCCCGTTAAGTTCCATTCACAGAGCGCAGAGGCTTCATAATAGGTTTCGCTAAATTGCATGTCCACGTCTAAATATTCATGAAGCACTGGCTCATAGCCCGTTGCCATAATCACAACATCGGGGCAAATGACTTCTCCGTCTGCCAATGTGACGTTTTGTTCATCAAACGCAATCGGCGCAGTAACGAGATACACAATGCCCTTTTTAACGGCATCCAATAGTTCACGCCCTTGATACGCCGTGAGGCTCTTTTTGCCTTTGGGTGGCACAAGCCCATAGCGTTCAGACTCTTGATAGCCCCTATTACTAAGCTTCATCAGGCGTTCACACCATGCCGATGGCAAATGTTCCGCCAGCATCATCCATGCGTGCTTAGGCAAGCCTAGCGGGTAGCGTTGGATGAGCGTAACGCCACTACGAATGGCAATTTTTATATGCTTGGCGGTGTGTGCGCTGGCAACGGCAATATCAATACCGCTGGGCCCATTGCCCACCACAAGTACGTTTTGCCCTGTCACTTGGTGGGGGTGCTTAAAATCGTGGGCGTGCAGGACGCGTCCCTTAAAGCGGTCTAGCCCTTCAATGTGGGGCATGACGGGGCGACCATAAACGCCTGTCGCACAAATAACAGCGCGATAGTGCGCCACGCCTTCGCTCGTTTCAGCGCGCCATTGCTCGCCATCTTTACTAACGCGCTTTACGATAATGCCCAGACGGATGTTAAAGCGGTGCTTTTGCACGTACTTTAGCAGATAATCATAGTATTGGCGTGCGCTAGGAAACATGCCATAAGACAAAGGGAAGCGTGCGCGGGGCAAATGCGAATAAAAGCGCGTGGTGTTTAGCTTTAGCGAAGGGTATAAACTGTGCCATGTAGACGCGATGATGGGGGCGCGGTCGATGACCAAATACGGCACGCCTGCCCGTTGTAGAGCATCGGCACAGGCAATACCCGCCGGTCCCGCGCCAATGACTAGCACTTCTGGAGAGGTATCTATCAATGACTTAGGCTGTTTCAAACGTCATCTCTATCAAGGCTTGCCCACGTTCTACTACTTGCCCCTTTTGCACGTTTAGCCGTTTAATCGTGCCATCTTGGGGTGCAGTAACGCGGATTTCCATCTTCATGGCTTCCATAATCAGTAACACCTGCCCACTTGTTACGCTTTGCCCCTCACTGACGCGCACATCCGTTACTTGCCCCGGCATTTGCGCGTTAAGATCACCTTTACCTGCAAGGCTTTTACGGCGTTTGCTGGTGCTATCGGTGCGTGATACCACATAATGTTGCCCGCTGGTATGAATATAGCGTTCTGTGCCTGCGCTTGCCACACGCACAATATGGGCTTGCCCATTAACGCTAATGCGCCATACGCCATCGCCTAATGCGGTTGCCTCAAAAGTTTGCACTGTGCCATCGGGCAGGGTGGCGCGGTATTCATGCTCACCATTGCGCTCTAATGTGAGGTTTTCGGGCTGATTGTTGTACTCATATGTATACTGTGGCATGGTGTTTTCCTGCAGAGGGTGATTAAGGGGCAACGCTAAACAAGGGTTGCCCGTGTGTCGTATTTAAGAGGGGGCAGCCGTCATAAATGCGCTGTAACCCGTTTCGGGGTCATTGCGAATGACTAATGTTCTAGCACCGCCCACATGCGTAATGCCACTCATCTTGTACGCTTTGGCGGGCTTGCCAGTGCTATCTAGGCGGTTTGTCCAGTACACAAAGTCACCCTTTTGCCAAATGTACACGGCGGGTACTTCATCAATGACAACGGCAATATGACGGCGTTCAAAGCCATCATACAGAGGCGGGTCGAACCACGGCACCCATGCGCCTGCGGTATGTTCGCTTTTTAGCACAATGGCACTTTGCCCCAAAATGTCTTTGCTGTCTCTGGGGGTTTCTTTATTGACAAACTTCACGATTTTATCGGTGGTATTAAAAACTGTGGTTATCTCTGTAACTGGCATCGAATCCCTCACTGCGCTTGCACTACGCTGTACACCGCCCACGGCGGTACTTACGCCCGTTCCTGCAATTTCTACGGTTTTGGCAACGCCCTTTACGACGGTAGAAATGACTTTCCAAACAGTAATATCGTCATTACTCATGGCAAACGTCCTCAACATGCGTTCATGAGCTTATTATATCGCTAAAGCTCCTGTTTTTTATACGTCTAGCCCATCATAAAGTTGCATATATGGCTGATAATGTGCCTTACGCCAACGCAAGCCCACAGGGTAGCCCCACATTTTGGCAATATCCCCTACTGCGCGAATAATGGGAATGAGCAAAAGGGCTTGTAACCACGTGAACAGGCTAGCTCGTTGGTTGTGGATTGCCTCATAACGCGCCATCACGCTAGGCAACCGCCTAAGGGGCGCAAGCACATACAAAAGCCCCCCCAATAAGAGTGCGCCAAAAAACAACGGATGAACCCACGTCCCCAACGCCAAAAGCAAGGGCAAGCCCACCAAGTACGTGATATAGCGGATAATGTGACGCTTGCGCCATAGGTCGGCTTTACCATCCCCACGCGCATAACGATAATACTGCACAAAAAACGCCTTTAGCGTGCTACGGGGGCGAAAATATACCAACGCATCGGGTACAAATACAAAAGGAGGTTGGGTGGCTTTCAGGCGCAAATCAAACACCAAGTCCTCGCAATAGTCTAGCCATTCGGGATAGCCAACAACGTGCTGAAATGCGCTTTTTCTGACGGCAATGCTACGGCTACTAGGCAAAAAGGTTTGCGGGTCAATTTCGTTGACTAACGGCAGAACGGTTGCGCCCATCGCCAATTCAAACAGGGTATAGGGGTCGGCTTCAAAGAAACCGCACGCTACGCCCAACGCTTCGTTTTGTAAAAGAGGCTTTGTGATGCGCTCTAGCCATGTGGGGGTAAGCCTTACGCCGGCATCGGTAATGGCGATGATATTGTGTGTGGCGTGCTGTACGGCAAGGTTACGCCCTTTGCTAATGTTACAGCCCTTTGCCACCAACACCTTAAGCATAATGCGCCCCTCATAGGTTTTAAGGCGTGCTACAGTGTCATCGGTGCTTCCGCCGTCCACAATAACCACTTCATCAGGCGGAAGGGTTTGGCTAAGGAGCGAATCCATCAGGCGATTGATGCTTTCACCTTCGTTAAGAACGGTTGCAATCAGGGTAATCAAGGGTGCTTTAGCCTTCCTTTGTGCGCCAATGGCTTTGGGAGCGCGGATGTGTCACTTGCCAATGGTCGCGCACTTCCCACGTGACCACCATCCCAAACGCCAGCACATACAGCAAAATATACGGCAAAAGAGGGCTACTCTTTTGGATGGCAAGCCCTAGCCCCCATAATGAATAGCACAAAAGCACCACTTCGGGCAAGATGTTAAGGTGTGGCAGGGCGTAGGTGCTGGCTTGCCACTGTTGGGCAAACTTGGGGGTGCGCTTAAATTCGCCCTTTAGTCCCAAGAAGGCACGTGCCACCGCCCACGAGTTACGGGCAATCATGCCCGTAGTGAGCAATGCTAAAACAGGGAATGCCCATAAATGGCGCACATGCTGATAGAGTACGGATTGGCTAATGACGTACATTAAGGGCGGGATGAGGCTAGCGAAGCCTAAAGGCGCAAGTGTAAGTGGCACATCTTTAGCAACGAGGAGGGGCAGTGCCAGTAATGCGAACATCATGCACACTTGGGGCAGGTATTGTGCCAGATGGTGCAGTGCCATCACACGCTGGGTCAGCGAGAGTGGGCTTTGCCAAATAGGGAGCGCGTGGTGCTTTAAACATTCGGTGTTGCCTTGCGCCCAACGGGCTTGTTGCTGGCGATAGGCTGCCAATTGAGGCGGAAGCTCGCCTGGTACCACAACATCAGGCAGATAAAGCGCCCTCCACCCCTGTAATTGCGCCCGATAGCTTAAATCGCAGTCCTCTGTAAGCGTTTGCGCTGACCAACCGCCAGATTCATGAATGGCACGCACGCGCCACACGCCTCCCGTACCATTAAACGGCACCAGCAACCCCCCCCGTGAACGCCCTGTTTGTTCTATCGTAAAGTGGGCATCCATGCTGAGGCGCTGCGCTGATGTGAGAGGATTGGCTTCGGCGTTAAGGTGTCCCCACCGTGTTTGTAGCATCGCCAAGCCCTCATCTTCAATTAGAAAGGGCAATGTGGCGCGTAAAAAGTGGGGTGGGGGCATAAAGTCGGCATCAAAGATAGCAACAAATTCAGCGTTAGTTTGTGTAAGTCCATACGCCAATGCACCTGCTTTATAGCCTTCCCGTTGGGTGCGCCTGATGTGTTGAATATCCCACCCCGCGCTAATGTAGGGCGCAATCAGCCGCGCCAGTGTGGGGGTGGTGTCGTCGGTGGAATCGTCTAGAAATTGCAGGGTGAGTTTTTCATGCGGATAATCTAGGGCAACTACCGCCCCTAACAAACGAGCAATGACGGCTTGCTCGTTATACAGGGGCAATTGCACCACCACATAGGGCAAGTCTTTAGGCAAGGGGGGCGTGGTAGGCGTGTGCTTGCGGTGACGCAGATATTGCACCAACACAAACGCTTGCCCCAGCGTATACAACGCTAAAGTAACCGTGGACAGCACATAAATGAGGGTTAATAGGTGGGTCATGGGGCGCTTAGGCTATCCTTCATCTGTGTAATGACGCTCTTTAATTCGTTTTCGCGGATTTGTGGGGCTTCGCTCATTAGCCATACTGTACCTGATGCCAGCGTAACTTCTTCTAATAGTATCACGCGCCCTTGTGCGGCTTGCGGAGGAACAATAGGCGCAATACTCACAGTAATGGCGATTTGGCTTTCTTGTGGGTCATCATTCTCACTAGGCGACACAAAGACAAGCCGTGTGGGTTCGGGCGCGGTGTTAACTTTAACCACACGCCAAGAGGCGGGATAGCGCATTTCAAACGCCTCATCACGCACCCACTCTTCCTCAATCATCACCGAAGGCGCAGGTGTATAACGCAATTGTGGGGGCGTGGTTGCTGGCACAATGGGCGCACAGCCCACCAAAACGGCTAAAATCAGGGCAACACAAAAAGTTCTCATGCTTCACATCACTAGGGAGCGCGGTTAGGAACGCTAGGGTCGTTGATAAGGTCACTTAACCCCGAATTCGGCTCATCACAAGACATCCATCCCGACCACGCGACCACATGCCAAGTCTCATCGGGTTTTTGCTCTGTGCGTGCGTAAATGCACACCCCACTAAATCCCTGATTTTCGGCGTAGGTGGCTAAAAAGAGAATGTTCCAAGCGTCACGTCCATCGCGTTGTGCGCGTCTGAATACGGCATTTAAGAAGTCACCCCAATCTGCGGGGGTATAATCATCCACACAGCGCGACACGCTTTCAACGGGGCAATTTTCGCGTACCCATGCCTGTAATTCTGGGCTAAGCGTGTTCATGGCGCTGGCATCATCGCCTTTGCCTGCGCTTAATACAAAGTCTTGGGCAATGGCATAGGCGGGGTTTGTGCCTTGCGGAATGAGCAATGCCGTTGTGATGATAACAATCACGACAAAGACCAACAAACCAAGCCAATAAATGGGTTTCATTTTCATCTTTCGCTATCTTCCTTGCGTGTGTTAGTTAGGGTTTTCTGGCAGGCAAGCTAAGGCAGGGGTTGGTTAGGCTAATAAATTCGCCGTTAATCCAGCCTGCTTCGCCTTCGTATTGGGCAAACCACCACGTTTTATCTTCGTTGGGGGCATACACCGTAAACACTGTATCAAATGGAATGAGAATAACGACTTCAGACCCCTCAGGCTGGGGCAAGTTACGCATGTTCACGTTAAAATTGGCGGTTGCCAAGCAGGGATTGGGTAGGGTTGCCGTTAGGGTGGGCGTTGCCGTTACAAAGCGTTCACGGGTGGGCGTTGCGGTTGCCGTAGGGGCAAGCGTGCGCGTTGCCGTAGGCGATGGCGTAATGCTGGGCGTAGACGTAAGCGTATTGGTTGCGGTGGGTCGGCGGTCTACGGTGGGGATTGCCGTAATCAGCGCAATGCGTGTTGCTTGTAATTGGCTTTCATTGGGCGTGCTTTGGCTGGTGGGTACGGATTCTACGGCTTGCCCGCCACCCCCAAGCTGTGCGGTAATGCCCGTTACCAGTGTGTTAAAGTCACTATACACCGAACTGCCGATAAACGGCTCAATTTGCGTTAGGGCAAGTGGGCGGGCAATGGGCGGAATACAGCCATCTGCCACCAAGCCCAAAAGGAGGTTATCAACAAATTCGCGCAGTACCACCACCAAATCTTCGGGATCGCCCCCGTTTTCTTGCACCAATTGGGCTGCGCTAATGCTGCCATCTTCGGCAAAGCGTGCCAAAAGCTGTTCTTGAGTAATGCCACTTTCAATCGCAATAATGCCCAAGAAGTCACCCGACAACCGCGCCCCTAATTGCCCAAAGTCGCAGGGGTCGAAGCCTGTGGGGGTTTCATTAACGGGTGTGGGACGACGCACAATGGGCGTTGCGCTTTGTTCTATGATGAGTGACAAAATGCTATTGGTAAGGGTAGCCACCAAAAGAACAATTGCCATACTTACGCTGGTAAGCCCTCGTGAGGACTTTAGCCCTTGTGGGCGAATACTTTCAATGACGGCAACCGCTAAGCCCGTTAAAAAGAGGGGCAATATGACTAAGAAGTTAAGTTGTTCAATGAGACCAAAACGCGCATCCGAGAAGTTATCAATAATCAGGCTAACGATTAACAACGCAACGATAAGGAACACCAAAAATAGCTCAATAAAGCGTACTTTGCGCTGACGGCGAAACGTGCGGATGAGGTTACTTAGGATGAAGATAAGCGCACAAACCGCGCCCACGATGTAAAAGATGAGTGCCAAGATGTCTCCCTGCGTGCTTGCATGATGTGCGATTGTAGCCTACCATAGGGGCATGATGAGAGGGTGAGAATGGTGAAGAATTGATAACACCCCAAAACTTGTTAAAAAGTGAGCGTTGGACGTGGTAAATATCAAAGATACGTTTGCAGAAATCATTAATCCTTATTGGAAGGTGAGCCATTTGGGCAGTGGCGCAGTCATTCGCCGTCCCGCATCGTTGCATCTTTCGCTGATGCCGACACAAGACGAAGACATCATCTATCAATCTGCCCAACTGACCAATTATGACGCTGAAACTGGTTTTACGTGCAAGCCCCCCCTTCGGTTGACGATAGATGCCCTTGCTAGCCTGCATCCTTCTAACATGAAAGGCACAATGGGCTTTGGCTTTTGGAATGGCGCAATTAACAGCGACCATGAGCGCGTGGACTTGCCTCAAACGCTGTGGTTTTATTTCACTGCGCCCCCCAGCCATGTTAGCCTTACGCCGGATATTGCGCCTACGGGCTGGAAAGCCAGCATGGGCAATGCAAAATTAGGCTTTGCCAAACGGTTTTTACCCTTCATTCAAAAAACGAAGATTCGCTTCTTTAAACGGCTCTTTTGGCGTATTGGGCAACGTAACATTCGTATTCAAGAGGTGGTATTGGATGCCGATTTACTTACGCAACCCCATCGCTATATTATTGAATGGTATCAAGATCGCGCCCTATTTTATGTGGATGATGACCTTGTGCAGACCGTAGAAAATCCGCCCCAAGACGCACTAGGCTTTGTGGCGTGGATGGACAACCGCACCATTATTTTAACGCCCGAAGGCAAATATAAGGTAGAAACAACCCACATCAAGCGCGCCCAAGCCCTGATGTTAAGCATGGTTCACTTAGAAAGCCTAGACGAAAGCACCCCAACGGAGGCAAGCGGTGGGTAATGAAATCACACAGTTTCCTCATTGGGGGGTGTATGGGCATGATTGGGCGTTGGGCTTTTTAGAAAAGGGCTTGCTAAATGGGCGCACGCGCCACGCCTATCTGATTAGTGGAGCAGCCAACATTGGCAAAAACCAGCTTGCTCATGGGTTTGCCCGCACGCTGAATTGCACACATGATGAAATGACCATGCGCCCGTGTGGAGAGTGCCGTTCTTGCCGATGGGTACTGAGTGGCAATCACCCCGATATTTTGTACCCCAACACGGATGAGCGAAGCAACATGCTTAAAATTGATGCTATCCGTGAAGTGATGAAGCTCATTGCGTTAAAGCCGTATAGCTCACGTTATCGCATTGCCATTTTTAACGACTTTGACCGCGCCCAGCCCCGCGCCCAAGACGCGCTCTTAAAAACCTTAGAAGAACCGCCACCCCATGCTGTTATTTTGCTAATCGCATCATCATTAGAAGCCATTTTGCCCACGATTAAAAGCCGTTGCCAGTCGCTCCCGTTAAAGCCCGCCAGCACCGCCACCGTAGAGGGTATTTTGCTAGAAAAAGGCGCAAGCCCCGAACAAGCCACGCTGATTGCCCGTTTATCAAGTGGGCGCGTGGGGTGGGCATTAGAGGCATTGCACAATGATGGGGTTCTACAAGAACGCGAGGACGCGCTAAACATGCTTAATGAAGCTCTGCGTGGTAATCGCGCCAGTCGCTTTGGTGTTGCCGAAAAATTGGCGGACGTAGCCAGCAAAGATAAGGATGCTTTACGCTATTTGCTAGAAATGTGGCAATCCTATTGGCGTGATGCGCTATTGCTAAAGCAAGAAAGCCCGGTGAAACCCTGTAACACCGACAAGCGCATTGACCTTGAACAATTGGTGCAACGGATAGAGCTAAATGATGCCCTAAAAGCCTTAAACGCTACGCGCCACCTACTCTATAGCACCCTAAACACCAACGCCAATATGCGAATGGCACTCGAAGCCATGTTGCTGGATTATCCTTTGTAACCACACACATCTACAGAGTAAAAAACTCATTATGCGCATGGCATAGTGAAAATTATGCCATGCGGATGCGTTCTTAAGGCGTTGTCTCTTACAACCCATTGCCTTTACCCCAACGTGGTGCGACCTATTTGTATTTTATCTACTGCTAATTTCTCCATTACTATAGCGCGTTTTTGTAAGTTGCCCACTTTCTTAACACAATCTCGCCGAGAGCGGGCTGATTTGATGTGAAAATCGTTATTCCTAGCTATAATAAGTACAGGTGTTCATAAAAAACTTAGGCAAAAAAACGTGTACGCACTTGACCATCTAAACGGCAAACAATTTGGTGATTTTGTGGTCGCAGAACGCATCGGACGGGGTGGGGCAGCTTCGGTGTATCGGGCGCGTCAGCAGTCTGTGGGACGTGATGTTGCGCTTAAAGTCATTGACCTTTCCGCTTTACAAGAACAAGACGATTTTCAAAAACGGTTTGCAAAAGAAGCAGAACTCATTGCGAAGCTAGAACATATTCATATCTTGCCCGTGTATGCGTATGGTATTGAGGGTGATAACGCTTATTTGGCAATGCGCCTTTTGCGGGGTGGGTCTTTGAAAGACTTGCTAAAGGGTGATGAGTCACTTTCATTAGATATGGCGTTAAAGCTATTTCGTCAGGTGGCGCAAGGGCTGGCTTATGCCCATAGTAAGGGCGTGATTCACCGTGACATTAAGCCCGCAAACGTGCTACTCGATGACAACCAAAACGCTTATTTAAGTGACTTTGGACTAGCAAAAGTAAATGCAGAGGCAGATATCACGCAAAATGATGTGATTGTAGGCACACTCACCTATATGTCGCCCGAACATTTGCGTGGAGAACGCTTAGACCAACGCACCGATGTTTATGGCATTGGCATTATGTTGTACGAGATGTTGTGTGGTCGTCCGCCGTTTACCACCGAAGAAGGCGAAGATAGTATTGTGGGCATGGTGTATAAGCACCTTGAAAAAATGCCCCCACCCATGAACGACTTCAACCCCAATATTTCACATGAACTAGAAACGGTGGTGATGCGCTCGCTTTCTAAGAATCGAGATGATCGCTATTTTGACATGAGCGAATTTGTAAAAGCCATTGACGGAGCCACAGGCGCAGGTAATAGCAGTGCATCCTTGCCACGCGCGGCGGTTAAATTTGCGGGGCAATCTAGCTCTCTTACAAAAGGCTTGCCATTGCCCACAACAAAGCAAAACCCTGTCGCGTTATGGGGTTTCGTGGGCGCGGTCATTTTGGCGGTGGTGGTGGGCGCAGTGGCATTATTGTCTAATCGTGCGCCCGACCCTGTGCCAACGCATACTGTTTTAGAAGGTGAAGTGGGCTTGTGGGATGCTTTCGAGCCGTCAGCAGAGCAGATTGCACTGGCACAACGTAAATTAGGGACAGAGGGCTTTGTGGCGGTGGTAGCGTGCAATTCCACCAGCGAATACCATACCACGCTGACCCGTGAAATGACCTCACATTTACGCAGTAAAGGCTTGCGTTTTAAGGTGTATGATAGCCAAAGTGACGGCTATACCCAACGCCTAGAAATGGAAAAAGCTCTTACAGAAGGCGCAACGGCGTTTGTCCTTTGTCCCATTACCTATGACACCATTACGCAAACCCTAGACACCCTCAACGCCGAAAAGATTCCGTTTACGGCGGTTCATACGCCTCCTCAATATGTCGGTGGCTCTTATACCTCTACAGAAGATGCCGATTATCAAATGGGTAATGCGATTGGTACATTTGCGGGCAGTCGTCTAAACGAAGAAGGTAAGCAAGGCGAAGGCATCATCATTCTTGATTTTAGCGACATGGAGTCGATTGTAATTCGTGCCAACGGTATTGAGGAGGGCATCCGTGGTGTGCTTCCCGAAGCCAACATTGTTGGGCGATACACGGGTGGCACACGCGATTTTGGCTATGAATCTGTGAAGAAATTGCTGGAAGAGGGCGTAGAATTTAGCGTGATTGCCAGCATCAATGACGCGGGTTCTGTGGGGGCAGCCCAAGCCTTACAAGATGCGGGCGTGCCGTTTGACGCTGTAGACATTTACAGCATTGATGCCGAACAATTGGTGGTAGAAAAAATTCAGCGTGGCGAATACTTTAGAGCCTCGCTAGAAGTGGGGCGCAGCCAAACCGCCAAAGCTACCACCGACTTGATAGTACAAATGTTGGCGGGTGCTACTGTGCCAGAAATTATTGACATTCCAATGTCTAATATTGTTACCCAAGACAACGCGGACGAACAACCCAACCTTGACGGCTAACTTGTTCCTTTGCTATTCCCATAAAACAAACAGCCCTCATCATTGTGAGGGCTGTTTAGTGTACGGGTTCTGGAACGGGTAGGCTACTATGTTAAGGCGTAGTCCTTAGCTCGGTTTTGCGGTGGCGTGCGCCCTGCAAAATTTCTTTTGCCGATTGCTGACCGCTTTCGCTGGTTGCGCCCATCATTTGTGCCAGTTCATCAATACGCTGTTCATCTTGCTCTAAAGAGATGATGAGCGTGGATGTGCGGTCATCTTTAAGCGTCTTTTGCACTTTATAGTGCTTGTCGCCAAAGCCCGCTAACTGGGGAAGGTGTGTAACGCACATCACCTGATGCCCTTGTGACAATGCCCACAGTTTTTCACCCACCACTGCGCCAATGCGCCCGCCTAGTCCTTGGTCAATTTCATCAAAGATGAGGGTGGGGGTTTCGTCGGCTTGTGCCAACACGCGCTTAATTGCCAACATAATACGGGCGGCTTCGCCACCACTGGCTACTTTTGCCAATGGGCGTAAGGGTTCGCCGGGGTTTGCGCTCATCATAAACTCTAGCTTGTCTAAGCCTGTCGTATCAAACGCATAACGCTTGCCATCTTTGCCATAACACCCTGTAGCCAGTTCTTCACGGTTCATTTGCACTTCAAAGCGCGTGTTCTCCATGCGTAGGTCGCCTAGCTCGCGGACAATGCGCTTGCTCATATTTTTGCCCGCAATCTCACGCACTTTGCTCATGCGTTCAGAAAGCTCACCAATATGGCGCAAAGTTTTTTCTTCTTGCGCCCGTAATTGCTCTAGGCGTTCCGAACTGTTCTCAATGCCTTCTAGCTCGGTTTGTGCGCGTTGGGCATACGCCGAGAGTGATTCAATGCTATCGCATTGGTAACGCTTTTTAAGGGTTTTAATGAGTTCAATACGTTCTTCAATGGCATCAAGGCGTTTGGGGCTGTACTCTACTTCATCGGCATAGCTGGCGATGGTTAGGGCAAGATCTTGGGCGTTTTGGGCAAGGTCTTGGGCAATGGTGTTATCTTCATCTAGGGAAGCGTCTACTTTTGTCAGCTTGCTCATTAGCAACGCTACCTGCATTAAGCCATCCACAATGGGCGTGCTTTCTAGGCTGTCATCACCACTAAGTAACACGCGAATTTCGGCGCAAAGGGTGGCAATTTGCTCGCTGTTAGATAGACGCGTGCGCTCGGCGATGAGGCCAGTGTCTTCGTTGGTTTGTAGCTGTGCCACTGTAATTTCTTCTATGGCATAGCGTAGGCGTTCTGCACGACGCTCTATTTGGGCTTTGTCGTCTGTTAGGGTTTTTATCTCACCCCTTAGCGTGCCTAGTGTGTTGACCACTGTCGTTAATGCCAGCCGTACTTCCAGTAAATCGGCGTAACGGTCTAGTAAATCCACATGATAGCGTGGCTTAAAGAGTGAAAGATGGGTGCTTTGCCCGTGAATGTCTATCAGTTCTTCGCCTACTTCACGCAAAATATCATGGCTAACGCTAATGCCATTAATGCGCCCTTGTGTGCGCCCGTTGGTGCGTACTTCACGGGTTAGCGTGATAAATTTTACTTCTTCGGGGCTGGCAATTAGGTCTTCACGCTCTAGGATGGGCAAGACGCGGGCTTGTACGCGCTCATCAAGGACAAACACGCCTTCAATGACGGCTTTTTCCTTGCCACTACGTACTGCCCCGCCATCGGCTTTTCCGCCTACCAGCAGTTCAACGGCATCAATGATAATGGACTTACCCGCGCCTGTTTCGCCAGTGATGACGTTAAACCCCGCCGAAAACGAGAGCGTTAACTGGTCGATGATGGCAAAGTCTTGGATGCGAATCTCTTCTAACATATCGCCTTCTTAATCTTCTAACTCACTAAGTACCCCGTCAACGCGCCGATTGATGCGGGGTTCTAGCTTGTCTAAGAGTGACCGATAAAAATAGCTTTTGGGGCGCATTCTTACAAAGTGGCTGGGGTAGTGGCTGGCACGCACATACAGCGTATCCGCATCCCCTAGCATCCCTAATAACGTACCGTCTGCGGTAATGGTAACAGAGTTACGGTTGCTGGGGCTTGGGCGTACTGCTACCGTAGAACCCTCGCTTAAAATAATGGGTCTATCCATGCTAAGGTGGGGTGCGGATGGCACAATCAGGATATTTTTAAGGTCAGGGGGCAAAATGGGACCCCCAGAAGCCAGCGCATACGCTGTAGAACCCGTTGGGGTGGCAATAATAAGCCCATCGGCGTTATAGGTGGTTGTCCAGTGGTTATCAATGTAGGTGTCGAGCTGTACCATGTTGCCCATCATATTCCCACTAATCACAAAGTCGTTTAGGGCTTCGCCTTCAATGAGGGTTTCTTTGCCTCGTTTAAGGGTGGCATGAATCATCATGCGTGTTTCTAGCCAATAATCACCTGCCAAGAGCTTATCGAGGGCAGTTTCCCATTCACTAACGGCTTGTACTTCGGTTAAGAAGCCCAGCCTGCCCATATTAATCCCTAGCATGGGGACGTTGTGCTTTGCGCACACCCTACCCGCCTTAAGCATTGCGCCATCTCCGCCAATTGCCACAACTATTTGTGCGGTAGGGACATCAGCTTGAATACTATTTTCGTCCCATTGGGTATGAGACCACGTTTTAATGCCACGGGCTTTTAGGCTGTTCACAATGCCCTCCGCAGTTGGCGTGGTTTGTGGACGATGAGGGTGAGCAAGAACGCCAATACAATTCAACATGAGCGCGATAGCCTTTACTGTGTGCGAATGACATCCTTTATCATAGCGCAACTTTTGGCTTTTACATAGAATAGCACAATTGTTCTTTTTTGAGAAGATTTAACATTCATTCCCTTTACACTTAATACGCACCACTTATGCTGTTTATTGAGAAAGCAAGTGCGCTTTGAGTGAAGGCTTATGATGAGGATTTGAACGATGACGAAAACTCGTTGGTTAATGTTACTCTGTTTGGTGTGTGTGTTTGGTGTGGGTGCTATGGCACAAGAAGCCACGCCAGAAATGACCCCAGAGGCAACACAAGAAGTAGAAGTAACACCTGTTTTACTAGACGCTATAGACCCGTTTGATGTTTCTGGCAATATGGTGATTGCGGGTAGTTCTACAGTAAACCCACTTACACAACGGATGATAGATTCGTTTATTGATGATGGCTTCATAGATACGATTGTCAATGAAGGTGGCGGAACAGGCGCAGGATTTGAACGCTTTTGCATTAGTGGCGAAACCGACATTGCTAACGCCAGCCGTGCGATTAGAGACAGCGAAATAGAGGCTTGCGAAGCTAACGGGCGCACCCCGATTGAGTTTAGAGTGGGGACAGACGCGCTGGCAGTGGTGGTAACTCGCGAGAATGACTTCATCGAAGACCTAACATTAGAAGAACTGGCACTAGCTTTTAGCACCGCCGCCACATGGGACGAAGTGCGCGAAGGCTTTCCTAATGAACCTATCTTTCGTTATGCGGCGGGCGTAGACAGCGGGACGTTTGATTATTTTGTAGAAGCGGTCTTCGATACAGATGAAGCACCACTTCTAGAATCGTCTAACTTACAACTGAGTGAAGATGATAACGTGCTAGTACGCGGTGTCATCGGTAATCCCTACGCCATTGGCTTCTTTGGGTTTGCCTATTATGTAGAAAACGTCGAAACGCTAAACGCCATTAGTATTAACGGCGTTGTGCCTACAGAAGAAACCACCGAAGACGGTACGTATCCTTTGGCGCGTCCATTATTCATTTATAGCGATGCAGACATCATGCAAGAGAAGCCACAAGTGGCAGATTTTATCAGCTACTACCTAAGCAATGTCAACCAATACATCATTTCTGTGGGCTATTTTCCAGCTTCTATTGAAGCTCTTAACACAGCAAAGCAAAATTGGCTAGAAGCGATAGCGCGCTAAACGCAATAAAAGGGTATTTTTTGCCAATTAAAAGTGATAAAACGTAAAAAAGGGGCAGAATAGGGATTTCGCCCCTTTTTTGCTGTGTGGTTAGCGTATTAAAAAAACTTAACGAAGCCGTTTTGATTCTTAAAATGGTAGGGAAGGAACTTTAACCAAAGGCGTTTAATCTACAAACACGGGCAAAAACGCCCGCAAAGAATGATTGCATCGTTCAAGACAAAACTCTAGGAGAAAGAACTATATGTTGAAGTTACGCGCCCTGATTACCGCCATTGCACTCGTACTTGCAGTATCTGTTACGAGCATGGCACAAGAACAAACCATTGTAGAAATTGCCGCTGGCAACCCAGACTTTTCCACTTTGGTTGAATTGGTAACTGCTGCTGGCTTAGTGGAAACACTTTCTGGCGAAGGTCCTTTCACTGTTTTCGCCCCCACCAACGAAGCCTTTGCAGCCATTCCCCCCTTCGTAGTTGAATATTTGCTTGCAAATCCCGAAGTTCTCTCTGCCGTCCTAACCTACCATGTGCTTCCCGGTAAGGTACTAAGCGCAGACGTGACCGATATGATGGCAGCCACAGTCAATGGCGACAGCATCACCGTCACCACCGACATGGGCGTAATGCTTGATGGCGTTGCTACCGTTATCACCGCCGACATCGAAGCCAGCAACGGCGTGATTCACGTCATTGATGCTGTGATTCTTCCCGAAATCACCCTTCCAGAAGTGGATGCCCTTAGCGTAAGCGACAACGTCATCGCCGCCGGTAGCTCCACCGTATTCCCAGTAACAGAACGCATGGCTGACCTCTTCAACCAAGACGGTTTCGCTGGCACAATCACCGTTGACAGCATCGGCTCTGGTGCAGGTTTGGAACGCTTCTGCGTTGCAGCCGAAACCGACATCGCCAATGCTAGCCGTGGCATCCGTGACACCGAAATTGAAGCATGCACCGGCAACGGTCGTAGCGTAGTGGAATTCTACATTGGTATTGATGCCCTAGCCGTTGTTGTTAGCACCGCTAATGACTTCGTAACCGACTTGACCCTTGAAGAACTTGCCGCTATTTTTGGTGGCACAGCCGTAACATGGGCAGACGTGCGCGCTGAATGGCCCGCAGAAAACATCCTCAAGTTTAGCCCTGGCACAGACAGCGGCACCTATGACTTCTTTGTAGAAGAAGTGCTAGATGACAATGCCGAAGGTATCTTGAACGCCGCCGACATCCAATTCAGCGAAGACGACAACGTCCTCGTACAAGGTGTTGAAGGTAGCCCCTACGCCATTGGTTTCTTTGGTTATGCTTACTTCGTTGAAAACGCCGAAGCCCTCAAAGCCATTAGCCTTGACGGTATCGAACCCGACGCAGTTAATGCTGAATCGGGTGAATACCCCCTCAGCCGTCCTTTGTACATCTACAGTGCAGTTGAAATTTTGGCAGAAAAACCCCAAGTCGCTTCTTTCATCAGCTACTACCTAAGCAACGTCAACAGCCAATTGGGTACAGCAGATGGTCAAATTGGTTACTTCCCAGTGTCCAAATACTCCATGAGCGTAAACCGCGTGGTGTTGGCTGCCTTGACTGCTGGTAACTAATTGTAGTCGTCACAAAAGAACCGTAGTGTAATCAACGGGGGAAGGGGCAACCCTTTCCCCGCTTTTGTTTAATAGCAGAGGATGTATAGAGAGACATGGCACAAAGCAAAGTGAGAGCGCAGATGAACGAGCGCGAGGGGGGCTTGCAAAAACGCTTCCGCCCGTTGGATGACTCCATACGTTACGTCCTATTTGTGTGTGGTGCGTTATCTGTTTTAACCACCATCGGTATCGTGATTGTTTTGGGAAGCGAAGCCCTAAACTTCTTTACAAGCTATGGCGAAATTGACTCTAATAACAAGATAATTATCGAGCTTAGTGAAACCAGCACAGCCTTAGATGTAACAGAAGGTGGTTTGCCTTTACGCCTGAATGACATTCTACGCGTGCAAAGTAGCGACGAACTTTTGCTCATTACCGAAGTTGTTGACAGCGACACTGTCGTTGTAGAGCGTGGGTATGATGGCACAGAACCTACTGCCCATGAAATCGGTAAAGAAGTGTTTATTGCTAAGGAAGTGACGCTGACAGAGTTTTTTACGGGTACGCGCTGGCAACCACAAATTGGCAACTTTGGCGTTTGGCCCCTTCTCACAGCTACTATCAACGTTAGTTTGATTGCATTGTTTGTGGCAGTGCCAATTGGCTTAGGAACGGCAATTTACCTTAGTGAGTATGCCTCTGAACGAACAAGAAGCATCCTCAAACCTACTTTGGAAATTCTCGCGGGTATCCCTACAGTGGTGCTTGGATATTTTGCGTTAACGTTTATGACCCCCCTACTACGCGGTATTTTTGGGGCAGATACAGTACAGGTGTACAATCAGCTTTCTGCGGGCTTGGTGGTGGGCTTTATGATTGTTCCCCTCATTAGCACCGTCAGCGAAGATGCTATTCGTGCAGTACCCCGTGCGCTTAAAGAAGCCTCACTAGGGCTAGGCGCAACACGCTTTGAAACCGCCACTCGTGTTCTATTGCCTGCTGCGCTTTCGGGCGTGATTGCGGCGTTCATTTTGGCAGGCTCGCGTGCCTTTGGTGAAACCATGATTGTTGCAGTAGCGGCAGGCGCGGGTCCTAATTTGACCATAAATCCATTTGAAGCTGCCGAAACCATTACGGGGCATATTGCCCGCATTAGTACTGGCGACCTTAGCTATGGCTCGATGGACTATAAAAGCCTCTTTTCGTTAGGTTTGGTGCTGTTTGGTGTGACCCTGACGCTAAATCTCATCAGCAATTACATTACAGCACGCTTCCGTGAGGTGTATCAATAATGAGCGAAAAAGTCCCTGTGCTTCAAAAGCGAGAAGAATTTGGCGCGTCCTTAAAACGCCGTCAACTGATTGGAACCATTTGGCAACGTCTGTTTTTCGCTGCGAATGTGTTCTCTATCATTATTTTGTTGGCGGTGGCGTTTAATGTGGCGAATGGCGCATTTGGCTATGTGGTGTTTACCTACAGTGTGCTGCCCGAAGAACTCTCGGAACGCCCACTGGTAGAACTTAGCGAACCCGAATTGGTAGACTTGCTCGTTCAAAAAGTCCCTAATCGGTTGCGTGTTATTTTGCGTGATAACTTAAGCCAAGTGCCAAATACTGTCTTTACAACAGAACCCTTAAAAACTGTTTTGGCGGGCAAGGTATTTAGTACAGAACTTGCTGGTAAAACCGTAAATGACCTTACAGAGCAAGAAATTGCCCTCGTCTTGAGTGATAACTTAGCGCAAGAAGAATTTGTGAAGATCATTACGCGACAAATTGTTATTCCGAACATTTCTGAAAGCTGGAATTTGGTAGACAGCCTAACGAATCGTGGGGAAATTGAAAAACTGGCAGCCGAAAAATACCCCGAAGGCGACCTCGTGTTTTACTCTTGGCTTAACCTAGACTTTGTCACAAGCTCTGTGTCTAGCAATGCCACCACCGCTGGCTTAAGAACTGCTTTGTTAGGCACAATGTGGATTATGATTGTGGTTGTCACTGTCTCGTTCCCCATTGGGCTGGCAGCCGCTATTTATCTGCAAGAATACGCCGACCAGAACAGCACTGTTTCAAAAGTC
This sequence comes from Anaerolineae bacterium, assembly GCA_034437555.1. GTDB lineage: Bacteria > Chloroflexota > Anaerolineae > Aggregatilineales > Phototrophicaceae > JANWYT01. The sequence goes on from DAOTTQ010000013.1 coordinate 145,465, forward strand.
ATTGCAACGAATATTCGCAACCTTGCTGGCGTGCCTTCCATTATTTATGGGATGTTGGGCTTGGCGGTGTTTGCGCGTGTCTTTGAGTTTTACACCAGTGGGCGTTTTGTTGGTGTGACAGATAGCAATGGGCGCACGGTATTAACAGCCGGCTTAACGCTAGGCTTGCTGATTTTGCCCACCATTATCATTAACGCCCAAGAAGCTCTTAAAGCGGTGCCTTCTAGCCTGCGCGATGCGTCTTACGGGATGGGCGCAACCAAGTGGCAAACGGTGAGCCGTGTGGTGCTTCCAAATGCCATTGGCGGTATTTTAACGGGCATCATTTTGGCGGTGTCGCGCGCCATCGGCGAAACCGCGCCTTTGATTGTGGTGGGTGCGTCTACGTTTATTGGGATTGACCCCAACGGCGTTTTCTCTAAGTTTACGGTAGTGCCGATTCAAATTTACCAATGGACATCACGCCCCGAACTGGTGTTTAAGAATGCGGCTGCGGCTGCCATTATTGTGTTGGTGGCGGTGTTACTTTTGCTTAACAGTACCGCGATTTATCTTCGTAATCGCTATGGCATAAGGATATAAGGGAACAATGACAGATAATACGATGGTACGGGCAGAAAACGCCCTGGAACTGGAAAATGTGAGCGTGTACTACGGCTCTAAGCTGGCAGTAAGCGATGTGAGTATGAGCATTGAGCGCAATAAAATCACGGCGTTCATTGGGCCCTCTGGCTGTGGTAAAACAACCGTGTTGCGCTCACTAAACCGCATGAACGACCTTATTTCTGGGGCGCGTGTGGAGGGTAAAATTCACTTTAACGGCACAAACCTGTATGACAGCCACGTTGACCCTGTGCAAGTGCGCCGTTATATTGGGATGGTGTTCCAAAAAGCGAATCCGTTCCCAAAGAGTATTTATGACAATATCGCCTATGGTCCCCGCTTATTGGGCATCAAGGACAAAAGCACGTTGGATGGCATTGTCGAAAACAGCTTGCGCGGCGCTGCTCTGTGGGATGAAGTAAGAAGTGACCTGAAGAAAAGTGGGCTTGCGCTTTCGGGTGGGCAACAACAACGTTTGTGCATCGCACGCGCCATTGCCATTGAACCCGAAGTCATTTTGATGGATGAGCCATGTTCGGCACTAGACCCCATCGCTACCCAACGCATTGAAGAGCTAATGCGCGAACTGCAAGAGAATTACACCATTGTGATTGTGACGCACAATATGCAACAAGCCCAACGTGCCAGCGATTACTGCGGTTTCTTTAGCATTCGCAAAGATGAAACAGTGGTAGGTAAGGAAAATCGCTGGGGTATTTTGGCAGAATTTGACCAAACCGAGAAGCTGTTTAGCAACCCCGAAAGCCAAGAAACCCGTGATTATATCGCAGGTCGTTTTGGTTGATTTTCAGGCGTTAGCATGTGTATAGAAGGTGGGATGTGGTGTAACTACATCTCACCTTTTGCGTTTATATACCGAATAGGCTTTATAAGAGCGTGGGCAAGTTCACAACAGGCGTTTGTGGGGCAAGTGCTATTAAGGCTGTAGCCCACTAAAGTAAGAGCGAATCAGGTCACGCAAGCCCAATGGCACTGTGCCACGCTCTAATGCCCGATTTGCTTGTTGAGCATATTCCTCAAAGACTTGGTTATACGGCACAAATTGCCCTTCTTGCGGGGTGCTGTCTTGAGTGCTGGGGCGTATGGGTGCGTTTTCGTCATCGGTTTCTAGCACAATGTCGGTATTGGCTTGTGAATTAAAAACACTCGGCGAAAAGATTTGCTCGAATACCGCTTCGCCTTCGCCATCGGGGTCTTGTTCATTAGGGGGGGTGTTTTCGCTTGCGCCCTGTGTGCTTGGCTCATTTTGCTCGCCATCCCCCGATGAAGAAGAGGCTTGCCCACTGTCGGGCGATTGTCCTGTTTCGGGGTTGCCTTCACCTTCTGGGCTGGTTTCGGGTGCGCCCCCTTGCCCTTCCTCACCCTCATTGCCACTTTCACCCTCACCTTCGGGGCTTTGCCCCTGTTCCCCCTGATTTGTGCCTGTTTCGCCCTCTTGTGGGTCGCCTTCGCCTATGTCGGAGGGTTGTTCCCCTTGTTGCCCTTCTTGAGGGTCGCCTTCGCTTTCGCCCGCTGTTTCTGATGGCGCGTTTTCGCTAGCGGCTTCGGGCTGTCCTTCTTGTGGGGATGTGCCTTCACTTTGTGATGCCGTGTCACTCTCGTTGTCGCTTTGGGCATCTGCTACTTGAGGGGCTTCGGCATTGGCAATCGCTTGCGTTTGTTCTGCGAGAGTGTCTTGGACTTGGGTTAAGGCTTGTTCTAGCGATGGCGACATGCCTTCTGTGCCTTCATCACCTTCTTGAGCTTGTATCGATGCGAGGGCTTGGGCGAGGTCTCTTCGGGCATCACTTAGGGTTGCAAACGCGCTCTCTGTCGTCACGTTGGGGGCGGTGAGGGCGGTAATGCGCGTTTCTAGTGTGCTTAGTAGAACATCGCGCGCTTCTAATGTAAGTGTGGTGTCTTGGGCGATAACAGTTTGGGCATCACGGAGTGCCGTCATGCCTTCTGTGATGGCGCGTTCCACATCGGGCGAGAGTGTGCTGGGGCGTGCGAAGGGATATACACCCACGAATATCAGCAAGCCCACCACAACCACCGCGCTTAATGTCCATTGTTGCACACCAAAGGTATAGGGCAAAAGTTGCTGATAGGCAATCTTTGGGGCAATCTCTCGTGTTTGGGCAAGCTGATATACTGTAAGCCCGTTTGAGGTAATGCGCCCCTCTAAAATTTCATACGCCGTAGAGAAGCGTTCTTGTAAGCCCCATTGTGCCTCAAAATAATGAAGGGCGTGCTTTAGCGGGCGGCGCAGGCGCACAATTGCCCACACCCCACACGCCACAAGCGCAAAGACAAGCGCAACGATAGCCCATAGGGGCGTGTTTGTTGCGCCAAAGAATGCGCCAATTAGGGCAACACCCCACCCCAATAATGCCCCTCCAATCAAGGCAAACGGCAACCACGCCCAAAGCGTGCGCGTTTGATAGCGACGTTCCCAACGCGCAAAGAGGGATAACAGGGGGTCATTCGTCATTGCCATTACTCCTTAAGCCTAAAAGCGCGCCCCAGCACCACACGCCCTGTTTGACCATGCACTAGCCCCAAGCGCACATCACCATCTACTTCGTTAAGCGTCGCTACCCACACGGGCAACATCACAAGGCGAAATTGCATGGTTTGTACCGAACATGAGACTGTGATAGGGCTGTCACCGTGTGGGTTGTGGTTAAAGCGTTGGCGCACATATTCAGTAACACGCGGACGCACTAATATCGAGGCTTTCTCAAAATCAATCGTATAAAGCTCGGCTTCACAACCCGCCAATAGGGTGGGTGAATAGGCGAGCGCGGTCTGCATGTCATAGCGTCCCACGCGCTCGGCAAGGCGCGGTTCTGGCGATGAAAATGCAGGAAAGGGCAAGTCGAACACGCCATCGTTAAATTCTTCTCGGCGGGTGGCGGTGGCGCGTTTACTGCGCGTCATGAGCTTGGCATACGGGTCTTGGCTGGTGCGCGTAACTTGCACTGTGGCATCAAAAAACCAAAACGGCAAATATGCACGCACCAATGTTTTAGAAGCGACACGATTATTGATAAACCAGCCCGCCACGCGTTCTAAGGGGTTTTTGAGGGTTTCTTCTAGGCGTTCACGGGCTTCTTCTTCGTGGGTAATGCCAAACGGCACAATGCCGTCGGGCTGAACAAACGACTGTAGGGCATCGCGTTCTAGCACATCTGCGCCCCCACAAAACGGGCAACGTGCCGTGAGTTTTTGTGGGGTTAAGATGCGTTCTGCACCGCAATTATCACAATGAAGCAGGCGTTTGCCCACTTGCCATTGTATGGTCTGTCCGCGCCGTTTTAACAGTGCCATCGTCACCGAGCGTATGCCCGTATCTTGACGGGCGGGGGTGTCATCACGATAACCACAATAGCCACAAACCGTAATGCCATCACGCCCTTTGGTCAGTGCGCCACCACACACGGGGCATTTAAGCGCAACGCTTTCAGCTTCTACGGGCATATCCAGTGCTACCACATGAGGTTCATCACTATGTAGGCTCTTGTCGGCTTCGTCACGGGTTAAATCGCCCTTCATTACCATGAGTTCCCGAATACTTTCAAGGTGATTCGGCATTTGTACCACGACTGCGCCATAGTGTTCACTTTTGCTTTCGGGGTCATCGCTAAGCCGTGCCAGCCACAAATGCGCGTCTAAAAAGTCGTGTTGTTGCTCTAATACGCGCTTAAAGGCTCTGATGGCTGCTTCGGGCTTGTCTTGATGCACATAATCCATTGCGGTGTGGTACATGGCGCGTGTCCATGTATCTATGTCGCCCCCATGCAAAATTTGATAGGTTTCGCCGTAGCGTTGTTTAAGCGTTTTAACAGGCTCGCGCTGTGGCTGTGGTGAGGGTGGCGCGATTTCTTCGGGTGTTTCGTCCATTTTATAGCCACAAATACGGCATGTAATACGCTGGTCACTAGCAACATACATCGACTTGGGTGCGGTGCATCGCGGACAGTTGGGCGGTGCTAAACGCCGAATCATGCTCATCAGAGAACCCCCTATAATGGATAAACGTTAATACCCAACGCACCTGCCCCCAAAACAAGCAAGGGCGCAATCAGGAGCGCGGGCAAAAAATTGGCGATGCGCGGACGCGCCACTCCCATTAGGATAAGGGAAAGCCCAATAAGCAAAATGCCCCCTACCGCCGTTAGTTCAATGATGGCGGGCGAAGTGCTTAGCGATTGCGTGAGGTTGGGGTCACTAAGCGCACTCACCAAGCCCATACCCACTAAGGCAAGCCCACCCTGTACGATGATAATGGTAATGAGGGTTGCCATTACACCCACACCAAAGGTAGACGCAAATGCTATTGCTGCAAAACCATCTAGCACGCTCTTGATGGCAAGGCTTTGGAAGCCAATCGCCAGCCCCATACCATCCTGAATGGACCCCACAAACGTAAGCGGCCCCACACAAAATACAAGGCTTGCCGTGACAAAGCCATTGATAAAGCGTTCTCTTTCGCCCAGTGCATCGGGGTCAGCGGGGCTGGTATTGCCCCCCAAGCGTGTGCGTAACCAGTCGGCAAAGCGTTCTAATTGCACGTCTAGGCGTAGTGTCTCACCAATGAGTACGCCAATAACGGCAGCCAATAGCACAATAATGATGTTTCCGCTTTGATTAGCATTGCCCATGCCCACGACAACAGTCACTAAGCCCAGTGCCATCGTGACACTGTCACGGGTGCGCTCTGGCAGGCGATTGCCCACCAGTAAGCCGATTAAACTGCCTATAAATACCGTGACAACATTTAAGAGCGTTCCACCCATGCTTAGTTGCCTTCATTGAGATAATCGTTAATCTCATGCCCTGCGCGATTAATCGTCTCTGCCATATCGCGTTGGATGGGATTTAGCGTGCCTTCGGTTTCTTCTAGCAACACTTCAGCGTAGCCAATGATTTTTGATAAATTGGCACGCACCTCAAAACCAAAAATGTGTTGGGCTTGTTCACGGGTTAAATCATCCATCACAATCACCAAGTCTCTTAGTTCGATGGCGGATGTGAAAATAGAGTTTGCAAATTTTCGTTGCAGGTCGTTGAGTTCTGTTTGTAATAAGAGCGCATCGGATGCGTCTATCATGTTTATCAGTGCATCTACCAGTGGATTATTCATAAGTTGTTTTCTTTGTTAGGGTCAAACGAATATCGGGGTCACCAAATACGCCCCCCAATATCTGAATTTTACCATTATCTTTCTCAAGTTGGCTAATGTAAACGCCCCGTTCATGACGATAAAAGAGAACTGCGCTTGTTTCTATCTCCCAAATGCCGTGAAGGGTTCTAATGTCTAAGAAGTTGTCCTTAACCCGTAAGGTAACATGCTCTTGGTCTTTATTTTGGGGGTTTAGCATTTCACGGCACAGTACACCTATGATGTGCATGATGAGTTCTGATACATGATAGGGGCGGGCAATCACTTCAGTACATGGCTCATACACCACACTAATACCAATGCCCGTATCGCCTAAAAAGTAGCGATAAATGTCGATGTAATCCCGTAAAAGTTGCCCTAACTCAAACGATTGGGGTTCTTGTTTGCGTTGGGTTATGCGCCATTGGGCTGCCCGTTGGTGACACTCCCCGATAGACAGTGCAAGCTCTACGCCTTCGCTATAAATCGTAGACAGCGTTTCTTTGTCTTGGTCTGTAAGGGAGGCATTGTCAAATAATTCGGTATAGCCTGTCAGCAGTTGGGCATAGCCATATAGGGCAACCACGCGGCGTTGCAGTTCCTCGCCCAATGCGGGCAAAACGTAAAAATAAGCCAATTGTCCGCGAGGAATGTCTTGAAAAAGCGTGCTAAGGTGCTTTGCAATCTCACCGATGTGGCTAATAAAGGGCTGTTGGGATGGCGCAAAACGCGCAGGCGATAGCGTTTCTGCGCGTTTTTTAATGTGATCGATGTGCTTGTGAAGGTCTAAAGTTTCTAACGCCAACCGTGATACTCCTTGATGTAATCATAGGCTTCTAGTAAGCCTTTGATGCGATGCTCGGCTTCACCACGCGGTAACGCACTCACATCGGGATGATAGCGTAATGCCATTTGCCTAAATGCACGTTTTACTTCTTTTTCGCTGGCGTTGCGCTCTATGCCCAACATTTGATAGTAAGCGTCGAGCTTGTCGTTGGCTTCGCGCTGTTTGGGGGCTTGGGTTTTCTTGGTAGCGTAGTGAAAGCGTTGGTTAATGCGCTCGTGATGCACGCGACGCTTAAATTGGATAGAGGCAATATCGCCGATTGCCCATTGCCCCCTAAGGCTGGCATCGTTTTCGCGGTGGCGTACTGCAACGCTTTCGATGCTGAAATTGGGCATGTGCCAACAGTTATACTCTTCGGCGTAGGGCGTGGGGTCAAAATGGACTTGGGTTAGCGCATAGATGCCATCATTAGACGACACATAGGCATAAATCCAGCCGTCATGTAAGCGCAACAGAGCCTCTTGCCACTCCGAAGCCTTAATTAGGGATTCGTGGGAAGGGAGCAAACAGCCATTAAGCACAAAAAGCGTGCCGATGCCGTTTTGCGTATTTTGGCGTAAAACGTTGCGTAGGTCTTTAATTTTGGGTTCTTGTTCTATCACATACACATAAAGCCTTGCACCCATCCATGTTTCCACCACAAGGTCGGCGAAGTGATTTTGAAAAATTTGCGTTGGGTCGGGTTCTTCGGTAGCGCGTTTTACATCGGGTACAGCGTTAAAGGTGGCTTTTAACCACGCAACCATGGGTGCTTCCACGTTTAGCCTCACACACTATCAACGCCCCTATTGTAGCATTATTTGTGTGCTACAGGTAAAGCGTTTTGGTAAGTGTTGAGCATCAATGTTATGGGTAAGAACGGCGCGACAGAGTATCATTATGCGATTTAGTCAAATTTTCGCAATAATCTAATGTCATTTTAACGCCAAGTGAGTAACATTAGCGCATCACACCACGTCAGGTTGGTGTTACAATATCTGCTTAACATTTGTAAAGCTGTTTCAGGAGTTAAAGTATGAGCAAACCCATTCGCGTCGCCATCGCGGGCGTAGGGAACTGTGCATCTTCTCTCATTCAAGGTGTCCACTACTACGCGGATGCGAAAGATGGGGATTTTGTGCCGGGCATTATGCACGTCAATTTAGGTGGTTATCATATTCATGATGTTCAGTTTGTGGCGGCATTCGATGTTGACCGCGACAAAGTAGGCAAAGACCTTAGCGAAGCTATTTTTAGTGGGCAAAACAACACGGTTGTATTTTCCGAAGTCCCTCATTTGGGCGTAACCGTGCAACGTGGTCGTACTCTCGATGGGCTGGGAACGTATCTTGCCCAAAAAATCACAGAATCGGATGCCGAACCCGTGAACGTGGCGCAAGCCCTGCGTGATGCTAAGGTAGACGTACTGGTCAATTATTTGCCCGTAGGAAGCCAAAAAGCCGTAGAGCAATACGCCGAAGCCTGCCTTGAAGCAGGGGTAGCGTTTGTTAATGCCATTCCTGTATTTATTGCCAGCAACCCCGCATGGCAAGCCCGCTTCGAAGCCGCTGGGCTTCCTGTATTAGGCGATGACATTAAGAGCCAAGTGGGTGCAACCATTGTGCATCGCGTGTTGGCAAACTTGTTTCAGGCGCGTGGCGTAAAAATTGAGCGCACCAGCCAGCTGAACGTCGGCGGCAATATGGACTTCTACAACATGCTAGACCGTTCACGCTTAGAGAGCAAGAAAATTAGCAAGACGAATGCTGTCACCAGCCAAATTGACTATGACATGGGAGCAGAAAACGTCTACATTGGGCCCAGTGACTATGTGCCATGGCTAGAAGACCGCAAGTGGGCGCACATTCGCCTAGAAGGTCGTAGCTTTGGCGATGTGCCTTTGAATATCGAGCTAAAACTGGAAGTGGTGGATAGCCCCAACAGTGCGGGCGTGATTATTGATGCGGTGCGTTGTGCAAAAATTGCCCTAGACCGTGGTCTAAGCGGTAGCATCGAAGCCCCCTCCAGCTACTTCTTCAAAACACCCCCTATTCAGCCCGAAGACACCATTTCTAGGGACATGCTAGAGGCGTTTATTGCGGGAAAAAGCTATGAATGGCATGGGCTAGACCGCACACGCGGTACAGCACACCACAAAATTGCTCATACCAACGGCTATAACCACTAAGTTAAGCCGTCGCCCATCCCCCTCAATATCATGACTCATTTAAGCCCCCGCATAAGGGGCTTTTATGTTGGTGGATAAAGCCCGTGGTGGGCGGGCGGTAGTGCGTGGTTTTTAATAGGTTTATGTTATACTTATGTTCTAAACAGCGGTTTTTATGGTAGGGGGTAAAGTATTCCTGTGGATAAAGAACAAGCACGCCAAGCCATTGCCGAGCTGGTTGCACGCTTTAAGGCAGACCCCAAACGCCACACACACAACGAAGCGGCGATATGCCAAGCCTATATTCAACCTATGATGGAAGCGCTGGGATGGAACTTTAGGGATTTGAATGAGGTATTCCCTCAAGAAACTGTTCATAATCGCAAGAGAGCCGATTACGCTTTTTCCGTTGATAAAAGAGTGTCTTTTTACCTTGAAACGAAGAAAGTAAAAGAGAATCTGAATGACCATTATAAGCAAGCAATCAACTATGCACGTTTAACAGGCGTTGATTGGGCGGTTCTAAGCAATTTTAGAGAAACACGAATTTACTATGCACAATCCAAAGAAAAAGATGAAAGTTATCTTTGCTTAGCAAAAATTGAAATGGAAAACTACGATAACGAATACGAATTTGACGATTTATGGCTTATTGGTAAAGAAAAGATGAAAGAAAATGCCATAGAAACGGTGGCAGTGCTAAGAGGCAAAAAATATAAACGCCACCCTGTGACAAAGATTCTATTCGAAAATATGGTTCGCTGGCGCAGCCGACTCCTTAGAAATGTGATTCGATTTCAGGGAGTCCCACAGGGTAAAGGAGAGAGCATTGCAGAGATTAGAAAAATTGATAACGCCGTTCAATATCTTCTTGACCGTATGATCTTTTTACGCTCTGTTGAAGATAAGGGCGTTGAGGGAACTGTGGTACTTAGAGCCATTAAAATTCAAGAACTTGGCGAAAAAAATATAGGTGCTAATGGGAAAGGTCAGCTCTTTAAGCGGTTGTTTGCAGAGTTTAAGGCATTGCATTTTATCTATAATTCTAATTTGTTTCCTGCTCATGTAGAAAACGTTTTAAGCCACATTGATGACAACGTATTAGCCGACATCATTGACGAATTCTACGAGGACACAGAAAACGAGATTCAGTGGAACTTTGAAATTATCAAAGCAGATGTGCTTGGTACGGTTTACGAACAATATCTAAGTTATCGTGATGCAGATTTGATTGCATATGCAACCGATGACAAACGTAAGCAAAAAGACCTTATTCGCCATCTATCTGACGAAAAAGAGACAAAGCGTAGGTCGCAGGGCATTTACTATACGCCCCAATATGTGGTGCGCTATATTGTGCAACAAACGCTAGGCGACTTGCTAAAAAGTGGGCGCGACCCCCACAGCCTTAAAATTGTAGACCCTGCATGTGGCAGTGGCGCATTCTTGATAGAAGCGTTTGATGTGCTTGACCTTTGGTTAGCAAAAACCGAACCCGATGTACCCACCCGTGAACGCCGAGAACGCATTTTAAGAGAGAATATCTTCGGCATAGATCTAGACGAACAAGCCGTAGAAGTCACGCGCCTAAACCTTATGCTACGGGCTGTATCTAAACGGCAAAAACTGCCCTTACTTACTAACATTCGACACGGCAACAGCCTTGTTTCTAGCCCCGAAGTGGGTGGGGATACGGCATTTGATTGGGAAACGCTGGGCAAGTTTGACGTGGTGATTGGTAATCCGCCGTATATCCCTATGGAAGAAATATCATTAGAACAAAAAGATTACTTCAAAGAATCTCATCAGGAGTTGAAAAGAAAATACGACACATCTATCATTTTCCTCCTCTTAGGATTAAGAAAATTGCTAAAACCCGATGGAAAGTTAGGGTTTATATCGTCTGTCGCGTGGCAAACCGGCGAGAATTTCAACTTTGTAAGAAAACTCGTATTTGAGAAATATGGGGTGAGTGAAATTATTAACCTACCGTTTGATGTTTTTAGTGATGCTTATGTAGATACGGGAATTTTTATCATAAACGGGCAGAAGAATAATCAATATAAGATTCACCAATTTGACAAAAAAGAACAGATTGTATCATTAGAGAAGTTACCTTTTACTTCAGTAGCTTCTGAGTTAGTAGTTGCACCCTCCTACAAGGTAATATATAACCTCTTTGCCAGTAACTTTCTGATGAACAAGCGTCAAGGATTTGTGACTTTAGGCGATATTTCTTACTCGACACAAGGTTTATCTACGAGTGGCTTTAAGTTAAATGCAGAACGCACGGACTTACATCAAACCCCCTTTATGCTTGATGGAAAGATGGATAGATATGATTTGCAGGTATATGAGACTGGGTTTGTGGATATTACGAAGAATCAAAATTTGGCTAAGTTCTATATGTTGGGTGAGAAATTGCTCATCAGGCGTATTATTAGCAGAGGAAATCGTATGCTAGTTGCCTACACAAAAGATGAGATGGTGTTTAATAAAGACGTGAGTCCGTTTGTGGTTAGAGACAGTTTTCAGACCAAATATGTCCTGGGGATATTAAATAGCAAGTTGTTATCTTATATCTACACCAATACGTCTTCGATAGCAATGAAAGACGACTTTCGGCAGACTACACTTGCTGAGCTTAGAAGATTGCCCATCCCACGCCTAAACCTTGATGACCCCGTGCAAAAAAGCCAGCACGATGCCATTGTGCGCCTTGTGGAAAAAATGTTGGCTCTTAAAGCCGAACTCGCACGTCTAGAAAACGTGCTAGACGATAAACGCCATCAAGTGCAAGCCGATATTGAATACA
>DAOTTQ010000014.1:0-1848 GCA_034437555.1 Anaerolineae bacterium
TTGCCCTACGCTACTTTATAACGAGTATAATAAAGGGGTAACGCTGTTTATTTCAGACGGAGTAACCCTTTATGTTCGCATTACCCCAAAAACAACTTGTACAAGCCCTAGATAGGATGATAATGTGATGAAGATTGCATTTTTGAGTGTGCTGATTGCTTTCATGAGTTTGATGATGTTACCCCCCACCCATGCACAAGAAACTTGCCCGCCTACGCGTCTGGTGGTGGGTGAACAGGGTTTTGTGATTCCTCCCGACCCCAATCGCCTACGAGTAGAACCTTCACAAAATGCCGAACAACAAGGCGTATTAGAACCAAACATCCCGTTTGAAGTGCTAGAAACGGGCGTTTGTGCCAATGGCATTACGTGGGTGCGCGTGCGTTTGGGTAGTCGTGAAGGGTGGACAGCCGAAGCCAACGCTTCAGCATACTTCATAGAACCCATTGTACCCCCCGAAGCTCTAGAACGTGCGCAAAACTTTAACGGAACGCGCAACGCGGATTGGACACCCTTTGAGCAAACGTTTGAAGATGGGGTGACGATGGTCTTAGTGCCAGCAGGTAGTTTTGAAATGGGTAGTACACCAGAAGAAATTGAACTTGGTTTCGAAATGTGCCAGGCGGCAGACAACGGCGCAGAATGCCAGCGCGGTTGGTTTGAAGATGAAGCGAAAAATGGAGATAACAAGCAGATATTCACGGAACCCTTTTGGATAGAACGCACCGAAGTCAGTCGTGAAGAATACCAAGAGTGCGTTGATGTGGGCGCCTGTGAAAGCAGGCCCGGTTCTGGTTTTTCATTCGAACCTAGCCAACCAATTAACCAAGTAACATGGTTCCAAGCAAGAGATTATTGTGAATGGCGACATGGTGAAGGAGTTGGTCGTTTGCCAACGGAGGCAGAATGGGAATACGTTGCACGGGGTCCGGATGGGTTGATTTTCCCTTGGGGAAATGAGTTTAGCGGTAATGAAGCGAATCATTGTGATAGCAACTGCGGTGAGGCAGATTGGTCTTCAGGTTACAACTACGTTAATGAGGAAAATGATGATGGTTTCGCGATTACAGCACCAGTAGATAGTTTTCCTGATTCCGCGTCATGGGTAGGGGCGTTGAATATGAGCGGCAATGTTTGGGAATGGACGAGTTCACTGTACCAAGATTATCCTTATTCAGCGACAGATGGTCGTGAGGACAATGCGGGTGAAAGAATGGATGTTCTTCGGGTGCTTCGGGGCGGTTCATTCGTCAGTTCAACTGACTTCCTTCGCTCCGCCGTCCGCGGCAGGGATGACCCGGCTGATGGTAACAATAGTGTCGGGTTTCGGTGTGTCCGCTCTTCGCTCACCATAACACCGCCACCCACCACACCCCTCATCCCAACGGAAGAAGCTCTAGAACGTGCGCAAAACTTTAACGGAACGCGCAACGCAGATTGGACACCGTTTGAGCAAACGTTTGAAGATGGGGTGACGATGGTCTTAGTGCCAGCAGGGTGCTTTGTCATTGGGAGTGAAACAGGCGAAAGTGGTGAGAAAAACGGCAATGAAGTGTGCTTTGATGAGCCATTTTGGGTAGACAAGACCGAAGTGACGCAAGCGGACTTTGAGCGTTTGGGGGGCGTAAAAGCCAATGCGAATAATTTTGATGGCGACGAACTTCCAGTAGAAAGCATTACATGGTTTGAAGCGCATGATTTTTGTGTGTTGCGTGATGCAACGTTGCCAACAGAAGCGCAATGGGAATATGTGTCACGCGGCATTGAAGGTTGGGAGTATCCGTGGGGGAACGAATTTATCGCGGATAATGTGTTTTCTGGGAATAGAACCGCGCCCGTGGGCAGTCG
>DAOTTQ010000015.1:0-3253 GCA_034437555.1 Anaerolineae bacterium
AATATCTGAGCGGGCATAAGCTAGCCATCTTTATGAGCGTCTTTGTTATGATTATTAAGTATACCACTTGCCACTGCGCGCCCCTTCCACGACATCAAAACCACACAAGGCTACATCGGCATTTTGGATGGTTCGACGCGCGCCCCCGCCAGCGTGTATGATGCCTCCCCAATTCTGGAACGCCTCACCCTGCACACCAAACCCTAAATTCCCTCTCACAGGAATGATTGTACAAGGAAGAGAGGCTTTCAAAGAGGTAGCGAGTATGAGGCTTCGCACACGCTATCTCTGTACAAGCATCCCCCCGCCCCACTTTGATATTGAGTGGGGGATGGCACTTTATCGCTAGCTAGGACGCTACCTATGAGCTACATTGCGCGCCCCCACTGGCTTTTACATCTTGCTGGATGTTATTAACAAGAATGCGCGTAGTATTGGGGCCCGAGACGGTGACGGTTTGGAAGAACGCATCGCTGGAGGCGGGTACTGTTAGGCTATTCGTTTGCGATGTGCCAACGACTTGCCATGTGGCAAGCACATCCACAGGGTTTGTGTTGCGCACGCGCCACACACGCACATTAGCAGGCTCATCCGAACACATGGATGTGAGCCGAAGACGTGAAAGAGAGGCAGGCGTAGCTGTGGGAAGTGGTGTAGCTGTTGGGGTAGGTAATGGATTTTCTGCAATAATCGTCTGTGCAATAGCAGGAAGGTCTAGCTTGCAGCCTATGGGAATTGTGTTTTCTGGCAATTGGTTTAGGGCTATTTGCAGTGTTCTGGCAGTTTGCCCGATGGATTGTGTGCTATCAAACTGCGTTAAGTTAGAGGGCGCATTGCAGAATGCAATCACCCTAGCTTGTATACCCTTTTCTCATCTGCTGCGACTAATCTTACGCCTGCTTCTGATACTGACCTTTTTGTATTTGACCGTGAAAATTGCTCGATAGAGCATGTTGTTAGTAGAGTTAACTATACACTTTACACTACTCTTTTTATGCGTCCGAGCATTTCATCGGATGGTCGCTATGTGGCGTTTGAAACGGATTTGAATGGACTTGTAGAAGGAGATAATGACAATTCTCATGACATCTTCATTCGTGATAGGGTGCTGAACACAACAACTCCCTTTATGAACGATGAAGGGCAACCCTTAGATGCTCCTGCTTACGACCCTGTCTTTTCAGACGATGGGCTTTATCTGACATTTACAAGTAATGCGGAAAACATCGTTGGCGCATCGCCTGGCTCGTATTCCTACTATCGCTATAATTTGCAAACGGGCGTTTTTACGCCGTATACCTATGATAGCTACGTAACAAATGGCGAGCAATGGCGGTACAAAAGCCAACTTATTAACATTGGTGGCGAGGTTTACTTTTTCGGTGGGCATCGTTCTAGCACTGATGTTGCACTATTTCATAGCGCACAGTCCTGGAGGTATCCTACCAATGCCTCAAGTGAACACTCCAATACTAACACTTTTCTCAGTTTATTTTATGCTTGGGACGACTCTCTTCTCACTACGTCGGGTTTGGCAAGCACCACCATTAAGCTCTACTATGTATACTCTAATGCTGAGTATACTGGGGTGTATCGTCGTGATGTGAACGTTGGAGACCCCAATAGTAGTGTTGAAACAAAGCTTGACCCCTTTGCCAATACAGGGCATAACGAGATTATTCTAAACGGTGTGTCTAGTGATGGACGGTATTTGGTGCTTTGGGCACATGATGGTTACATTCCTGGCGATAACAACTTTAGAGACGATTGATTTGTACTAGATACAGCCACAGGACAAATGGCGGCTGTTACGGACGCGACATTGCCACCCCATAGAGCGATGTGGGAAGGTAATCTAACAGCAGTAATCAGCAGTAACGGCGAGTATATTGCTTATAGCGCAACAGACCGTTGTACTTTTGCGGGGTGTGCCGATGATATTGCTTATACCTATGTCGTTAAAAATCCCCTGTTTGGGGCAGCAATCCCCGACCCAACAGCGACACCTACTATTACGCCTAGTCCGTATCCAACCACTACACCCACGAGTACGCCTAGCCCATTTCCAACCACTACGCCTACTCAAACGGCTACCCCTACGGCAACATCCACAGATGTGCCACCACCCACCTATACCCCCACGGTGACACCGACCAGTACCGTCACGCCTCAGGTGGGGTCGCCTCAAATGGTGATTACATCCCCCATCAATAACTCAGTAGTCACCTCACCTATCGTCACGATTAGCTGGGAAAACAGAACACCCGGTCGTCCCTATCGCTATCAATTGGGGACAGACTCCACCCTTCAAACCTTCTTGATTGACCAACAAACATCGGCAAGTACGGTAAGGCTCTCCACACCCCTTCTGCCAGGCGTTTACTATCTGCGCGTTGGGTTATCCTCTAGTGGGGGAGCTATCGATACGTTTACAGTAGTGACATTCACCGTAGACCTGATGCGCACTCCTGCACAGAATGCCGTCCTCACCGCACAATCTAATGGCACGGCAAACGCTAGCTTTTCTTGGTATGCCTTTGCCCCCGGTACCGTGTACAACGTTGATGTTGACCTAGACGGCGACTTTATAAGCAACCTTGAGAATGGTGATGCGGTCGCGGGGTGCATGACGACCGCGCTGAACTGCAACATTACCAACCTTGCGGTGGGTGAAAAGGTGTGGCGTTTGCGTATCAACGGGCAAATTACGCCGTTTGTGCGTTCCTTTGTGGTGAGTCCGCCAATTCTTCCTGCGCCACGCTTGCTTACGCCCACTAACAATCGCATCTTTGGGGTGCTTTCTACACCACCCTATAGCGCGGTTAATTTGTCATGGTCTGCGGTAAATAATGCCAGTGGGTATGTCCTGCAAATTGACGAAAAACGTGAATTTGACACTGAACTTTTGTTTGAACGGGTTCTCTCAGAAACGCAACTAACCGTAGACGCGCAAACGCTGGGTTTGGCGGATGGTACGTATTATTGGCGCGTTGCCAGTTTTTGACGTTTTTATGTAATTCTGCGTGTATTATCGTTTTTCGCGAACGCGCAAGAGGCGTTTCAAGTCCCTCGCCAACTTTTGGAGAGGGATTTAGGGTGAGGTTGCCCTACACACTCGTGACTTCCCCAAATGCCCCCAAAATTTAACTAATTCTTTACGCGCGGCGGAAGTGCCAATCCACCTGTTCCAAGACAGCGCTGTCCAGCCCTGCCAGAAATTCTCGCTCATTCTTGAATTGCAATTGATGCAAGC
>DAOTTQ010000016.1:0-10379 GCA_034437555.1 Anaerolineae bacterium
TTCGAGTTGACCACTTAAATCGTCTTGTGCGAAGCCAATGCTAGTAAAAAGAAGTGAAAGCACGGCAACAACAGCAATCAAGGAACGCTTAACCATAACAAAATCTCCTTAAAAACTAAAAAATTTTAAGAGTCGCCCATATGCGCTCTTCTACACTTTAGGTTATCATCACAAAGAGCGAGATGCCACCAAATTTTTGCCACATCCGTGACACAAAGATGACAATCCATCCGTTATCTTGCTAAAAGCCCATAAAATAAAGCAAAAAATAAAGGTTGATTTGAAAATGAGCGACATACCCCCAACCGAAACAATCCTACCCGATGAATTTATTGAACAAGTTAAGCAGGCTTTAGAGAACTTATACGACTTCCCTTATTTGCAACGTCACCCCCTTGCAGAAGCCCACAAGCACTCACAAAATGCCGATGAACCCATTGGTCACGCGCTACGCCGTGAGCTTATTGGCGCAATTGATGCCCTTAATCCGGGCGAAAATGTGTCGGTGCGGTCGGGGGCTTCACGCCTGTTTAACCTGATGCACTTGCACTATGTGGGGGGCATGACGCTACAAGAAAGTGCGTTTGAACTGGGCATTTCGGCACGCCAAGCCTACCGTGATTTACGGCGTGGGCAAGAAAGCGTGGGTGAAATTTTATGGCATGTACGCCACCCCAAACCCATCCCATCCCAAAACACACCCATCGCAGAGCCTTTACCCCAAGCCAGCATTAAATCAGAGGTGGCGTGGCTAGACAGTGAAAACAAGCCACTTAACCTAGAGTGGTTGCTTAAGCAAGCCCTACGCGCCGTAGACAAACTGGCACAACGCCACGAAGTGACCCTTAAAATTGCCCAAACGCTTCACCCCATCACCGTTCACACCAACCAAACGGTTGCCCAACAAGCCCTTATCAGCCTCCTTAGCCAAGCCATCCAACAATTAGGTGGGCAAGAAATTATCATTTCTTTATTAGAGGAAGACAATGGCGCACGCCTCTCTTTAATCTACAGGCAACCCCACATCACCCTAAATGACGTTATCAGGGGCTTAATGCGTGAAGTGGGCTGGCAATATGATATGGTTCAAGAACCTACCAATCACTACTTGCTTAGGGTACTTATCCCTATGCACGGGCGCACCCTGCTTATCATTGACGACAACGAAGGTTTTACGCAGCTCCTAGAACGCTATCTAACCAGTAGCGAGTATCGTGTGATTTGTGCAAAAAGTGGCGCAGAAGGCTTACAATTGGCACACCTCTTTAAGCCAAAAGCCATCATCATGGACTTGATGATGCCCGAAATGGATGGGTGGGAATTGCTCCAACGCCTTCGCCTTACCGAAGGCACATCACAAACGCCCGTCATCATTTGCTCGGTGATTAATGACCCCGAACTTGCGTATTCATTGGGTGCAAACCTCTTTTTAAGCAAACCCATTAGCCAAGAGACGCTCTTTTCTGCCCTTAAGCAAGTGGGGATTTAAGCGCATGTTAGTTAAAATTGCCACATGGCGCGACCAGCTCTTTCCACAAGACCCCCTCGTTAGAGCCATTCGTAAGGACTTACGAGAGAATTTGCTGAATGCTTTTACGGTGATTGTGTTGATTGCGTGTTGGCTAAGTGCCTATCTTTTACTTTCAGAACAGCCTTTCAATGTGGCGACCTTTGGGGTGGTGCTGGCAATTGGAAGCATTACCCTCTTATGCCGAAGGCTTACCAAAACACACTTTGCACTGGCACGTTATCTTTTTATTGCCAGCCTACTGGTGGGGTTTTGGGCGAGTTTGGTGTTTCACCCTATCACGTGGTTGCCCATGCTCGGCTTACCTTTAGTGCTAATGAGTGGGCTGTTGGTGGCACGAAGCGTTATTTTGATGGGCTTGGGCGTGTGGGCAATGCCCGCATTACTAACAGGCTTGGGCGTGTATGCGTACCCATTAGAGGCTTTATCGTTATTACTTTTGTTGATGGTCGCGGTAACAGGCGCAACCTTAGATACGTTCTATATTGCGCTATCATGGTATGGCACAATGCACCACCGCGCCGA
Source organism: Anaerolineae bacterium (assembly GCA_034437555.1). GTDB lineage: Bacteria > Chloroflexota > Anaerolineae > Aggregatilineales > Phototrophicaceae > JANWYT01. Next base: position 2,054 of record DAOTTQ010000016.1, read on the forward strand.
TAAATTGCTGGCAGAAGCCCGTGACCACCGCGCCGAACTGTTGCAAACGGTAAAATCGCTGGACATTTCCTATCAAACCCAACGCCACATGCAACAACAACTCATTTATGCTCGCCAACAAGCCAACGAAGCCCGCCAACTAAAGGAACGCTTCGCCGCCAATATCAGCCACGAGCTACGCACCCCCCTCAATCTCATTTTAGGCTTTAGTGACCTGATGTACCGCACACCCGAAGTTTATGGCGATGTGCAGTTTCCACCGCGCCTTTACCGCGATATTTACCAAATTTATCGCAGTAGCCGACACTTGCTGGATATGATTGACGATGTGTTGGATTTGTCACACATTGATTTGTCACAGTTTACACTTCATTTTGACCGCACCCACATGACCACCTTCTTAAACGACACCGTAGAAATGCTTCAAACGCTGTTCAAAGACCCTAATGTCACGTTTACCGCCGAGATTCCGCCCAATTTGCCCGCCCTCAACATTGATAAAACGCGCATACGCCAAGTATTAATGAACCTTCTTACCAATGCTCGCCGTTTTACAGAAGAGGGTAATGTCGTGTTGCGCGTTCACACCGATGCCAACCGCCTGGTATTTGCTGTGGAAGACACGGGCATTGGTATTCCATCGGATAAACTCGCGCTAATTTTTGATGAGTTTTACCAAGTGGACTATTCGCTTAGTCGGCGAAACGGAGGCGCAGGGCTAGGGCTTACCATCAGTCGCCGATTTGTAGAAGCACACGGGGGCAATATCCTCGCCGAAAGTACACTAGGGAAGGGGTCTTTATTCACATTCACACTGCCCTTTGATACCGTTCAAGAGTGGCACTTTGACGATGAAATGAGCGTTCCAAACGCCTTCAGCCGTGATTGCGTGTTGGTCATCGAGAAAGACCCAATGCTCATTTCGATGGTGCAACGACACCTCACACAGTACCAAATAGTCCAGGTAGACGAGTTACAACACCTAGAGAAAGCCATCGAGACCTATCAGCCTACTGCCATCATTTATAACACGCTCGCCAGCCATGTTACTGCGCCCTTGCCCTTTGAAACCAAGCTCCCTGTAGTGGTGTGCGCTTTACACGGTTCACAGTGGATGACCGAGCAATTAGGCGTGCAGGGCATCCTTGCCAAGCCCATCACGCCTGCCCAAATTGTTCAGCAACTTCACCAATACCCCTCTGTAGACTACGTTTTGATTGTGGATGATGATTTGGGCTTTGTTCAATTGGTACAGCGCAGTATAGAAACCGACCAGCGTCCCTACACCATTTTAAGGGCGTATGATGGACAACAAGCCCTTGAACTAATGGCACAGCACAAGCCCGACCTCATCTTTTTAGACCTTGCCATGCCAGAAATGAGTGGCTTTGATGTGCTAAGCACCATTAAACAAGATGACCGCCTAAACGATATGGTGATTATTTTGCTAACGGCAACGCGCAAATTGCCCCAAGAAGAGGAAACAAGCCACCAAGTATTGTTGCACTATCGAGGCGGGTTTAAGCCCATTGATATTCTTAACACACTCAATACACTGTTAAAACCCTTGAACAATCTTTTGCCTGTTTAACCCACACATGAGGGGTGCTTTTGTGTTAAAATTCAGGGTGTAACAAATAGCCATTCAACACTGATACCAAGCATTATCAAGGGCAAAAACACCCCATGACCGAACCCATTCGCGTGCTACACTTTGCCGATGTGCATATCGGCATGGAGAACTTTGGCAAAATAGACAACGAAACGGGCGTAAGCAGTCGCGTCCGTGACTTTTTAGCCCGCCTTGATGACATGGTGGTTTATGCCCGTGAGCAAGACGTAGACCTGATTATTTTTGCGGGCGATGCCTTCAAAACCGCCACGCCTTCGCCCACGTTTCAACGCGAATTTGCCCACCGCATTATGGATTTAGCTACGCTTGCGCCTGTGGTTATGCTCATTGGCAATCACGATATTCAGCCCAACCAAAGCAAAGCCAGTAGCATCGAAATTTACGACACACTCGCTGTCCCCAATGTCTTGGTGGCAGATAGCTTTAATGTGCATGAAGTGAATACCAAGCGGGGGCGTGTTGTCATTGGTGTTGCCCCCTACCCCGTGCGCGCCCGCCTTATGCAAGACCGCGCCCTCCACGGCAAAACGATTCGTGAAATTGACGAAATGCTAGAGGACGTGCTGGCAAACTTGTTAAAAGACCTAGCCGAAGAAGCCGATAGACTGGCGGGCGTGGGTGTACCGCGCTTATTAACGGGACATTTTACGGTGGCGGGCGCATTATTGGGCAGTGAACGCAACGTGATGATTGGGCGTGATGTGCAAGTGCCACTCTCATTGATGGCGGATGCACGCTGGGATTATGTCGCGCTGGGGCATATTCATAAGCACCAAAACCTAACGCGCGGGCGCGATGGCGTGCCTGCCGTAGTATACAGTGGCAGTATCGAGCGTATCGACTTTGGCGAAGAAGCCGATGATAAGGGCTTTTGTTGGATAGAGCTGGCATACCGTGACACTTCATGGAAGTTTGTCCCGTTAAATGCTCGCCCCATGCTCACCATTAAAGCCGATTGCCGACAGGACAAATTGCCCACCGAAACGGTCTTACGTCTAATTAAACAACACAAGGTTGACGGGGCAATTGTGCGCCTAGAAGTGAGCTTTATTCCAGAAACAGAAGCCCTCTTCAAAGAGGAAAGAGTGCGCGAAGCCCTAAGAAGCGCAGGGGCATATCATATTGCCGGCATTAAGCGTAACGTAGACCGCCCCGACCGCGCCCGACTCGGTATTTCTCCTGAAGGCTTAACACACGCCCAACTCCTAGAAAAATACTTCATCAGCCGTGAAGGTATGACACCAGAACGGCGCGAAAGACTGCTAGAACTGGCACAAAACATCTTAAAAACAGAAGGCTAGTAATTATTTTGTCTATGTTTGTAAACATTTAGGTTTGGCGTTTGGATTTCATTTTATCTTTCGTTAAAATAACAAGGGAAGTTGTCATCACACAGAGGCAAGGAAAAAATGCCAATTCTTAGAATGCTGCGCGGGCCCGAACCCGGCAAAGAATTTTTATTAGAGGGTGACGTTATCACTATTGGTCGTGGTATCAAAAACGAAGTCATTATTCGCGATAACCAAGTTAGCCGTGAGCATTGTCGGCTAATGAAAGTGATGTACGATTACGAAATCTTTGATTTGGGGTCTACCAACGGCACGTTTCTTAATGGCAGACAACTTGATGGAAATGCTACGCCCGTCACCGCCCCCTATAAAATAGAGCTTGGCGAAACCATTCTTTTAGAATACATCCCCAGCAGTTTACATGCTGCTGCTTCAACAACTAATTTTATCAAGTCAGTAGACGTTCCCACTTCTGCGCTTTACTTGGTCATTCGCACGGTTAGCAAGCCCCAGCCCGATGTGTATTTGCTAGATAGCCCAGAAATTGCTATCGGACGGCACATGGAAAACGACATTGTACTTACGGAAAAAGAAGCCAGTCGTTATCACGTGCGTTTGGAGCTACGGGGTGATGTTTACATTGTTAAAGATATGGGAACAAGCAACGGCACGTATCTAAACGGCAACCGTGTAGACCGCGCCTACTTGCGCTTCGGTGATTACATCAGCATTGGAACTAGTGTAGAGATGTGGTACACCGATGACCTAGACCACCTACGCCTAGAACCCGTCAATATGCCCTTTACCGATGAAGATTTGCTAGAAGATAACACCCTTCGCCGCCCCCCTACGAGCAAACAAGAGCGCATTACCGACCAAGTGGCAACGCCCGGTCGTCAGCAAGCCTATAAAACAGATGAACTGCGTGAGCATGTCTTGGTGTCTTATGCCCGTGAAGATTGGGGATTAGTGCAACCGCTCTATGATTACTTACGCGAGAAAATGGCACTCCCTTGGGTTGACCAATTTCACGCCCTAGAAAGCGACGCTTGGGTAAAAGCCATAGAGCAAGCGCGTTTAGAAACAAAGTGCTTGCTCATGGTGGTATCAGAGCGAAGCATCCAAACACCCCACGTTAAGGGAAGCCTGCAATATTTCTTATCTCGTGAGAAGCCGATTGTGTTCTTACAAGTAGAAGAAATTTCTCGCTTGCCTCTTGCGCTCCAAAGCAAGCCCGTAGTTGCGTTAGATGGCAGACAGCCCGAACATACTTATCAGACTGTCCTTGAAGAGATTAAACGCCTAAAAGCCTAGCCTTCAAAGCCGTTGGGGTGGCTTTGATGCCACTTCCACGCGGTTTCTAGGATGATGTATAAGTTGTCAAATTCGGGTTGCCAGCCTAGCTCTTTTTTAATGCGTGTGCTATCTGCAATCAGCGTGGGCAGGTCGCCAGCACGCCGTTCACCCATCACCAACGGGATGCTATGCCCCGTTACTTTACGCGCCATCTCAATCACTTCTAGCACACTATAGCCCGTTCCACTGCCAAGGTTGTACACACAGCTTTCGCCATCCGCCAACGCCTCTAATGCCAAAATGTGGGCTTCGGCAAGGTCTATCACATGCACATAATCCCGAATACAAGTGCCGTCCGCCGTTTCATAGTCATCACCGTACACCGTGATAAATTCACGCTTGCCCATTGCCACCTGTAATACCAATGGAATCAGGTGCGTTTCGGGGTCGTGGGCTTCGCCGATGTGCGCGTTGGGGTGTGCGCCACAGGCGTTAAAATAGCGCAAACAGCAATACTTTAGCCCATAAATTTTGTCCATCCACGTTAGCATACGCTCGGCAAAATACTTTGTTTCGCCGTACACGCTGCCCGGAATCAGGGCTTCATCTTCGTTAATCGGCACCACTTCGGGCGCATCAAACAGGTTTGCCGTAGACGACAAAATAAAGCGTTTTACGCCGTATTGTGTGGCAAACTCTAGTACATTCATTACGCCCACCACGTTATCATACAAATACTTAAACGGCTTTTGCATACTTTCGCCCACCATAATATGTGAGGCAAAGTGCAAAATGCCCCCAAACGTATGCGCCTGAAAGCACGCCTCTAAGTCGGGCTTGTGGAGTAAATCACCCACAATTAGCGTGGCTTTAGGGTGTACTGCCTGCCGATGCCCCGCCGATAGATTATCAAAGACCACAACCTCATAGCCACGTTCTAGCAAAAGCTCAACAACATGGCTGCCGATATACCCCGCGCCCCCTGTAACCAAGACCTTCATAGTGTCTCTCTCGTCCTTTGTGTGCATGTAAGATATGATAGAGTGTAAATGATACACTAAACCTGTAAAAACTGTAATGAAAGGCATCCATCTCACACATGAATCCCCCCTCTTTTATCCTTACGCGCCGTGTGTGGTTGTCTTATGTGGCATGCTTGCTTGCCTATGAAGCCACGCTAGAGGGCATGGTGTTTTACCAGTGGGTTAGCCCATGACGCGCTCTTTTGCTGTTATTACGCTGTGGGGTATCTTAATCAGCCTGACGTTGGGGCTAGGCACATGGGGCATTAGCCAGGCTGTATTGCCGTATGTGGCGTTTACCGATACGCTTCCTGTGCATAATGGGTGTGCCTCGTTTTACCAGCGCATTAGCCCTTACGATGCCAGCGTGACCGCAAAAACCCAAGACCTTATCCAAGCGCGTGCCAGTGGCTACGACCGCACGCTTGATGAGCATCGTTTTGCTTACCCATTGCACTTGTGCGTTCTGCTTGCCCCGTTGTGGGCATTGCCCTATGATGTTGCCGCGCCCTTATGGATGTTCGTCAATCTCGCCCTCTTTACGGTATTAGGGTTTGCCTATACATGGGGTGTCATCGGCTGGAAGCCACGCCCTCTTACACTCGCATTGCTAACGCTAGGCGTGTTGCTAGGATGGCGATACAGTGGCATTGTCATTATTTTGGCGCAATATGTGGGCTTTACACTCATGGCGTTAGTGGGTGCATTGTGGGCGTTCAAAGCCCATAAAGAGGCTTGGTTGGCGTTCTTCCTCGTCCTCATGACGGTGCGCCCAGAAAGTGCGGTGCTTGCTATTCCGCTTTTGTTGTGGGCGGGCTATAGAAAGCGGTGGCGCGTATGGGGCATTTTTGCCGTGTGGATGGCGATTTTGTGGCTTATTCCTACACTATGGGTAGGCGAATGGGTGCTGACATTTTTGGGGCGCATCAGTGAATACGGCAGTTACAACGTGACGGCAACGCGCTGGATTCCGCTTAAGCTCGGCAGTGTTGGCGTGCCAACGTTTGCGCTCTTTAGCGTTATCGGCGCGTGGGTGGCGTGGGGCGCATGGCGTAGCGGCGTATTTTTAACGTGGGGCATGGCAAGCCTCGCTCTCTTTCAGCTATTAGCCATTCCCCAAACCAATGGCTATACGCTAGTGTATGCTTTGCCGTCATTGCTCTTGATGGCATACGCGCTTCGGCATCGTTCTGGTTTCATCAAAGCGTTATTCGGCATAGGATGGGTTTTGGCGTATGCGTATGTGCCTTTGGCAAACGCGCTCCCCAATGACCAAGCCTTTGTGCCGTTTGGGGTGATGATAGCCTTAGGCGCGTGCTGGTACATCACTCCCAAAATCACCTACCCGACCTAAAGGCTAAAAATAAAAAGTCGTGCTATACTATTTCTAAAACGTCATGCCACCGTAAAGAGTTGACTATCGGGGTGGCATATTTAGAGAGGGTATAACAAACATGAGAAAAGTAGTGGTTGTTTTTTTGTTCCTTATGATGGTACAGGGGCTAACGCACGCCCAAACTCCCTATAGCTTTACGGTAGATTGCGACAATCAAAACGCCAACATCGAAAATGGCGTAAAGGTGCGTGTAGTACAAATGCGTGCTGGGTTTAATTACACCGCCACTGTCATTGGCATGAATGGCTTCGACCCTGTGCTGGCAGTATTGGGTTCTAGTGGGCGCGGGCTGTGTACGGATGATTCCCCTGAAGCGGCGTATTACACGGCATGGTTGCCCTCTACGGGCGAGGTCTTTGCCAATAGCGCCACCGCCCAAATTTACTTTGCCAACAATAGCAACAGCACCTTTGCCGATATTGATTTAATTGTGGGCGGGTTTAATGGCGTGGTAGGTGAATTTGTCCTTATCCTAGAGGGCATGTATGTATCCCCGACCAATGACGGCATTGGGGATATTTTCTCGGTGTCTATTTCTGGCAATACCATTGATTCGGGCGTGCCACTATCAGCGTATATGATGTCTGTCAGCAGTGGGCTAGACCCCCTGATGTACATCACCAATATCAATTGGGATGATTGGTCATTTGCGGTAGAAGATGACAGTAAAAACCCATTGGTGTGTGATGACGGGGGCGCAAGTTGCTGGGGTGAGACGGTTTCGCTAGACGGTTGGTATGCCTCACGGACTGGCGAGCGTTACTTGGCGGGGGGCGTAAAAGATGCCATGTTCTCCTTGCCTTTAGGCGTGTATACCTATGAACCCGAGATTACATATACCTATACGTTTATTGCCACCAGCTATAATCGGCGCACCGAGGGCGATTACATGGTTGCCTTCCACATGGCAAATGGCGACCCTAACGCCGTTGATGATGAAGAATCAGACGAAAGCGATTCGGCATCAGCGAATATCGGCAACGATTAACATCCCTCTGCCCCTCATCCCCTTCCCCCACCGCTACGCCGAAGTGAAGGGGCGCAAAACACCGCGCTTTCAAGTCCCTCGCCAATTTTTGGAGAGGGATTTAGGGTGAGGTTGTCCTACGCACTTGTGGCTTCCCCAAAACCCCCCAAAATTTTTCCCCGCTACGCCGAGGGGAAGGGGTACAAAACAGCGCGTTTTTCAAGTCCCTCGCCAATTTTTGGAGAGGGATTTGGGGTGAGGTTGTCCTACGCCCCAAACCCCCCAGAAATCAGAGAACAGAAACCAGAAACCAGAGCTATTAAGTGCGGACACACCGAAAACCGGTATTATAGCTACCATCAGTTGGGTCATGCCTGTTGCGGCCGGCGGAGCGAAGGGAGTTAGTCGTATTGAGGAACGAACCGCCCCGAAGCACCCGACGAACAGATGTGCTACTTAAATCACCCTCACGCCCATCACTCGCTACATACGGATAATCTGCATAGGCACTGAGTTGCCACTCCCACACATTGCCACTAAGGTGCATTGCCCCTACCCACGATGACCCGCTGGCAAACTCCGTCACAGGTGCAGGGCGTTTATACCCATATGTCGGCGTTTTCTCATGTACCGACCGTGACCCATCAAACTCGTTCCCCCACGGATAAACCCAGTTTTCTACCCCACGCGACCCATATTCCCACAATGGTTCTGTCGGGAGCG
>DAOTTQ010000017.1:0-63569 GCA_034437555.1 Anaerolineae bacterium
CAGGCGATAGACCAGAACGCTCCTATGGCGACCGTCCAGCGCGTCCGTCAGGCGATAGACCAGAACGCTCCTATGGCGACCGTCCAGCTCGTCCAGCAGGTGATAGACCAGAACGCTCCTATGGCGACCGTCCAGCGCGTCCAGCAGGTGATAGACCCGCACGCTCCTATGGCGACCGTCCAGCGCGTCCAGCAGGTGATAGACCCGCACGCTCCTATGGTGACCGTCCAGCACGTCCATCGGGTGATAGACCCGCACGCCCAGCAGGCGACAGACCCGCACGTCCATCGGGTGACAGACCAGCGCGTCCGTTAGACGACGAAAAACCAACGCGCAGAAACACAAATACACCGCGTAATAACACGAAGAAACCGCGTTAGACTGTGCCAAAGTACCACTGGGGGAAATGATGAGCTATCCAGCAACCGTTGACGAGTTTATCGCCATGCAACCCCATTACGACCGCCGTAGATGGTGGCTTAAAAAGGGGATTCGCGCCATCATGAACCTCATCTGCAAGTTCGACATTGGGGGGGGAGAAAACATCCCCCCCAATGGTGGCACGATTATGATGATTAACCATGTTAGCGCACTAGATCCTGCCCTCTTAACCTCTGTTATCCCCAACCGCTATGCAGTGACTATGGCAAAAGTAGAAACGCTTGATGGCTTGGTGCCTCGATTGTCTATTTACCTGTGGGGGAATTTTGTCGTTAAGCGTGGTGAAGTAGACCGCGTCGCCCTAACGACAGCCCTTGAGCTAGTAAAGCGTGGGCAAATGCTGATTATGGCACCCGAAGGCACACGTAACAAAGAAGGCTTAAAAGAGCCTAAAGAGGGCATTGCGTATATCGCACAGAAAACAGATTGCATTATTCTGCCCACAATTGTAGTGGGGGTAGAAAATTGGCGGCAAAATATTTCAGCGTTTAAGCGTAGCCCTACTGTTGTTCGCTTTGGTAAGCCATTTCGCTTTAATACAGCCAGTGGTGGGCATGTGAACAAAGAAACACGGGGTACCATGATGCGTGAAGCCATGTATCAGCTTGCGCTAACCATCCCAGAGGAACACGCCCAATTTAGAGGCGATTACAGGGATGTAGAAAACGCAACAACCCAGCATCTCTCATTCATTTAACCCTAAAGGAATACTCCTTTACATACAGTCGGAGGGATTGTTTATGTGTGGTATTGTGGGCTATATCGGTGAAAAAGACGCAACACCCGTCATCATCGAAGGGCTTAGTCGTTTAGAATATCGCGGCTATGATTCGGCAGGCGTGGCAGTTTTACACAACGACATGATTGACGTGCGCCGTGATGTAGGCAAACTGTTTAACTTACGGCAAAAAGTGGTGCAATTACCATTAGTGGGTTCCATTGGCATTGGGCATACGCGGTGGGCAACACATGGCGCACCCGTTGAGCGCAACGCACACCCTCATATTAGCATGGGCGGTGATTTTGTGGTGGTGCATAACGGCATCGTAGAAAATTACCTAGAGCTTCGCCAAGAACTAATGGCAAAAGGTATTACCTTTAGCTCGGATACCGATACCGAAGTGATTGTTCAGCTTGTAGAGCAATTAGCCCGTGAAGGCATTACCGATTTAACCGAAATTACCCGCCTTGCCGTGTCTCGTTTACGCGGAGCGCACGCCATTGTCCTCATGAACAAGCACCAACCTGACCGCTTAGTCGCAGTACGTATTGGCAACGCAGGCGGCGTGGCATTGGGCATTGGTGAAGGTGAAATGTTCATTGCCTCTGATATTCCCGCCATTCTGGAATATACGCGCCAAATGGTGTTCTTAGAGAGTCGTCAAATGGCAACCATTACCAGCGAAGGCTATCATATACAAACCCTAGAGGGTGTGCCTGTGGATGCCGAAGTCCATAGGATCCCCTTTGACCCCATTAGCGCGGAAAAAGGCACATTTAAGCACTTTATGCAAAAAGAGATTCACGAACAACCCCGTAGCATCACGGATACTATTCGTGGGCGGATTAACTTCAATAGCTTTGAAGTGGTGCTTCCTGAACTAAAGCTAAGCGCAGAACGCGCCAAAGAACTGCAACGCATGGTAACTGTGGCGTGTGGCACAAGTTACTATAGCGGTTTGGTAGGCAAGTTCTTTATTGAACACTTTGCACGCCTAAACGTAGAAGTGGATTATGGGAGCGAATATCGCTACCGTGACCCCATCCTAGATAATAGGACGGCGGTGCTTGCCATTACCCAAAGTGGTGAAACCGTAGACACCTTAGCCGCCGTAGAAGAAGCACGTAACAAAGGGGCATTAGTTTGGAGCATTGTCAATGCCATTGGTAGCCAAGCCATGCGCCTTGCTGATGGATACATCACAATGAACGCCGGTCCTGAAATTGGCGTAGCCTCTACAAAAGCCTTCACCACCAGCATTGTAGACCAATATCTACTAGGGCTGTACTTGGGGCAATTGCGTGGCACACTGACAGAAGACGCTCGCCGTAAATACATCCAAGATGCCGAAAAACTCCCTGACCTCGTCGGACGCGCCCTAGAAACCGATGCCCTTGTACAAGAGATGGCACACCGCCTCTATAAGTTCACGGACTTTTTATACTTGGGGCGTGGCATCAACTACCCTATTGCCCTAGAAGGTGCGCTAAAACTGAAGGAAATTAGCTACATTCACGCCGAAGGCTACCCTGCGGGCGAAATGAAGCATGGGCCCATCGCCCTTATTGATGAGCAAATGCCCGTTTTAGCCATCGCCTTACAAGATAACTTGTACGAGAAGATGATTAGCCAAATTGAGCAAGCTAAAGCACGCGGTGGCATTGTGGTGGCTATCGCCACAGAAGGCGATAACTTTATTGCCAGCAAAGCCGATGAAGTGATTTACATTCCTGCCTGTCCAAGGTTGCTTAGCCCAGTGGTTAGCGTCATTCCGTTGCAGTTATTAGCCTATCATATTGCAGCACTTCGGGGCGCAGATGTTGACCAACCGCGTAACCTTGCTAAAAGCGTTACAGTGGAATAAAGGGTTTGAGCATTGATTTACAGGCTTCTTCTCACTATAATTCGCTAGTTTCGTGAGATACACTATTTTTGTTTTGTTACAAGGAGAACGGCATGGGTCCCTTACCTAAGCGAAAAGTCTCCCAGTCACGCCGCAACAATCGCCGCGCTCATGATGCGCTGTCGTTGAATCACTTAGTTGTGTGTGAAAACTGTGGTGAATATCATATCTCGCACCGCGTTTGCCACAAGTGTGGCGCATACAAGGGCGAAGTCATTATGCAGGTTAAAGAAAGCTAGTTCTGCACCAAACCTATTCGCAAGGTCAAAAAATCGTGTTACTATTAACACGATTTTTTTGATTCTTGCTAAGGAACATTTTTATGAATTGGTCAACTACGGCATTTATTTTCCCCGGTCAAGGTTCACAGCAAGTAGGAATGGGCAAAGACTTCGCCGAAGCCTACCCCATTGCCAAAGCCACATTTGAAGAAGCCGATAGCCTTATGGTTTTTTCGCTTTCCGCCATGATGTTTGAAGGTGATGAAACCGCCCTCGCCCAAACCGTCAACACACAGCCCGCCATGTATATCAATAGCGTTGCTATTCTGCGCGTTTTGCAATCATTAAACCCTAGTGCCACTCCTGCCGTTGTTGCGGGGCATAGCCTTGGCGAAATTACGGCAGTAACCGCCAGCGGCGCATTGGCGTTTGCCGATGGCGTAAGGCTGGTACAAGAACGCGCTCGCCTAATGCAAAGCGCAGGTGAAGCCAACCCCGGGGGTATGGCTGCCATTCTTAACTTGCCCATTGATGCCCTAGAGCGCGTGTGCCAACAAGCCAGCGAAGCCACTGGCAAGCCCGTTGTGATTGCCAATGATAATTGCCCCGGTCAAATTGTGATTAGTGGGGATAATGAAGCCCTAGAACACGCCATGGCGCTGGCAAAAGAAGCGGGTGCAAAGCGTGCGCTAAAGCTCAACGTCAGCACCGCCAATCATTCGCCCCTTATGGCAAGCGCAGAAGGGGCTTTTAGCAAAAAAGTGGGCGACACCCCCTTTACCACGCCCGCCCTGCCCGTCTATGCCAACCTTACAGCAACGCCACTTCATGACGCTGGGGCTATCCAAGAAGAACTTGCAAACCAGCTTACACGGCGTGTTCGTTGGACAGAGAGCATTCAAGCCATGCGCCAAGCAGGGATTCAAACATTTGTCGAAATTGGCTCAAAAGATGTTTTAAGTGGCTTAATGAAGCGCATTGACGCAGAAGCAACCGTCTATACCGTTAATTCGGTTGCCAGTTTGAAGGCATTTCTTGCGTTATAAAACCGCCCGTTAGTGATGATGAGATAGCGATGAAAACAGTTTTTCTGGTTTTTTTGTGGGTGTTGTTACGGGGTATCGTTAGCATTGCCCAAACGGATGTGATGATTGCCACCGCACACACTCACGCCGCCCTCTATATGGGCCCCGGTGACACCTATTTAACCAAGGGCGTGGTTATTTCGCCTAGTACCCAAGTGACTATTATTGCGCGAAATCGGATTGGCAATTGGCTAAAGATTTCCCGTGATAATGCCTATGAGGGCTGGGTGATGAAAGGCTATTTTCAGCTAAACCCTACCCTGCGGCTAAGTGAAGTGCCAGTAAACAATATGCCCGATGGTGACCCCACATATCTGGCAAGCGCAACACAGAAAATATTGGCAGAAGTGCCTGTCATTCCCACGCTTTCTCCCTTAATGCAATTGGTTTATGAAACGGGGCGCGAGATGGGCAACAATCCTCAAGCCGTTAGCAAGGTGGGGGATAGTGTAATGGCAAATCCGCTTTATCTTAAGCCGTTTAGCCAGCCCGATGTGACGCTTGGGAACTATGATTATTTAGATGAAACGGTGCGTTACTACGGTGCATCATTGGCACAAGATAGCGTTTCAGCGCAAGTGGGCATGACCACCTATGTGGTCTTTGATTCGCTGTGGGCAAATTTTAATCCCAATTGTGAAGCCAATGAAACACCCCTTGCCTGTGAATATCGCATCAAAAAACCCAGCGTTGCATTCGTTATGTTTGGGGCAAATGACATTAAGCATATGACCTTTGAGCAATTTGGCGTGCAAATGCGCCAAATCGTACAAGAAACCATGAGTGCAGGGGTGATTCCTGTTTTATCAACGTTTAGTGTTGATACAGCAAATCCGCTGTATCAACAGGGAATGCGCTTTAACCTTGAAATAGTGAACATTGCCCAAGAGCTTCGTGTGCCTGTTATCAACTTCTGGTTAGCCTCGCGCCCATTGCCTGCGTTTGGGCTAGATATAGACGGTGTGCATCCACTACAAACAGGTTTCACCTTCATTAAGCTAGATTCTGGTATGGAGAGCTGGTATGGTGTGGGCTTGCAAAATTTACTGGCAATTCGCACCCTAGATGAAATTCGGCGCACATTAGAGCTGTCTTTAGCAGGATAAAAAAAGGGGCGATTCAGTGTTTGAATTGCCCCTTTTTTGTACGGTGCCTTATTGGAACGCCTTCATGAGTGCGTCTAGCTTGTCCTTTGAGGGACGCGCCTGTGCATCAGAAAGATGCGCGATAGGGCTATCAATTAGGTTTTCGGTTTCCACAAGTGTGGGGCGCGGTTCTTCGTAGTAAATTAGCCCCGTTAAAAATAGATTCTCGCGTTGGGCGCGTTCTAGGGATGTAATAGCTTGTAGCCGACTGCGCGGGTCGTGGTCTTCGCCGAGTTTCTTTAAGCGAACAATCGTGCCATCGTGCATATCTACTTCTATCACTTCATCGGGTGCGTATTCCTCAACAGTGATTTCTTCCTTGCCCTCTACAAAATCGGGCGAAATCACTTGAATATCATGTAAAGAAATTTGGTGTTCCTTGCCATACGGGTAGCTCTTGGTGGAATCTTCGTTGTTGTTAAAAGTCACACAGGGGCTAACGATGTCAATAACGGCAATGCCTTTATGGTGAAGTGCCGCCTGTAGCAACGCCTGTACTTGCTTTGCGTCCCCACTAAAGCTACGCGCCACAAAGGTTGCGCCAGCAATAATGGCTTCTAGGGCAAGGTCAATGGGGGGCATGTCGTTCTTGCCATAGTATTTGAGATACTGTCCTTCATCTGCTGTTGCCGAGAATTGCCCCTTTGTGAGACCATACACCCCATTGTTTTCGATGATGTAAACAAATGGTACGTTACGGCGAATCGCGTGCTTAAACTGCCCCAAGCCAATGCTCCCCGTATCGCCATCCCCACTGATAGCCACACAAGTAAGCGTGTGATTTGCCATGAGTGCGCCTGTGGCGACACTCGGCATACGCCCGTGAACGCTGTTAAAACCGTGTGAACGCCCCAAGAAATAGGCGGGCGTTTTACTAGAGCAACCGATACCACTCATTTTAAGGACTTTGTGTTGTTCAATGCCCATATCATAGGCGGTACTGATAATTTGATTAGAAATAGAATCATGACCACAGCCGGGACAAAGGGTACTTTTCCCGCCCTTATATTCTTCACGACTTAAGCCAATTTTATTGGTTCTTGCGGTGCGTCCCATGTTATTTTACCTCGTTCACTTTTTCTACAATCCAGTGTGCGGTCATTGGCAAGCCATCACCCAATGCCAACGAGTGGACGTGGCGAATGTCTTGCTGATGTTCTAGCGAGATAATCTGGAATAACTGACCATCAAAGTTATTCTCTACAACATACACA
This sequence comes from Anaerolineae bacterium, assembly GCA_034437555.1. Taxonomy (GTDB): domain Bacteria; phylum Chloroflexota; class Anaerolineae; order Aggregatilineales; family Phototrophicaceae; genus JANWYT01. Next base: position 6,731 of record DAOTTQ010000017.1, read on the forward strand.
TGCTCATGCTGTTCTATAAAAGCAGTAATGTCTTTGTGTAGGGGCAAGGCACGCACGCGCAAATAGTTCGTTTCTATACCTTGCGCCTTTAGCATGTCGCGGGCTTCCTGAATAGCAGGCTCATTTGTCCCAAAAGTGATAATCCCCACGCGCTTGGCGGGGTCAAACTCTTTAATCGGGGCGGGAAGCAAGGCTTGTGCGGTGTTTAGCTTCCTGCGTAGGCGTTCCATATTCACCACCCAGTCATCGCTACGCTCGCTATAAACCGCCATAGCATTATGCCCTGTGCCACGTGTAAAGTACGCCGCCATTGGGTGATTAGTGCCGGGAAGCGTGCGATAGGTTACGGCATCGCCGTCTACATCCATATAGCGCCCCCATTTGCCATGTTCGGCAATGAAGTCTTTCAGACCTTCTTCATCTAGCACTTTGCCCCGTGTCATGGGTTCATCGGGATATTGGAAGGGGTCTGACATCCAGTTATTCATCCCCAAATCAAGGTCACTTGCAACAAAAACGGGCATTTGCATTTGCTCGGCAATATCAAGTGACCGCCACCCAAACTCAAAGGCTTCCTCTGGGTTTGCAGGCATTAGCACCAGTTGACGCGTGTCACCATGCCCCAAGAAGTGAATAAAGAGCAAGTCACCTTGGCTGGTGCGCGTAGGCAAGCCTGTGCTGGGTCCCATGCGCGTAATATCCCATATCACACAGGGAATTTCGGCATAGTAAGCCAAGCCCGTAAACTCTGCCATCAGGCTAATGCCGGGTCCGCTGGTAGCGGTTAAAGAACGTGCGCCTGCAAACCCCGCCCCAATAATCATGCCTGCTGCTGCCAATTCATCTTCGGCTTGCACTACAGCGACGGTTTCTTTGCCAGTGGCTTCGTCACGCCGAATGTGCTTATGCGTGATAATGGCATCCACGAGGCTGGTAGACGGCGTAATGGGATACCATGCCACCACCCCCACGCCACCAAAGAGCGCACCCAACGCGCCCGCTTCGTTACCTGTGATGAGGATTTTGCCTGCGGTTTCGTTCATGGGTTCTACGCGATAGGGGTCACGTTTTTCAATATTTTTCTCAAAGTAATCATATGTCAACCGAATAACTTGCATGTTCATATCGGCTGCTTTTGCCTTGCCCCCAAAGTTAGCCAGTAACGCGCTATAAATACGGTCTAAGGGGATGTTAAAGATTTGTGCTACCGCGCCGACATATGTCATAGTTTCTACGCGCTTACGAAAATCAGAATTGATGTCCGTTTGTGCCATCAAGTCCTTCATCGGAATCTCGTAATACACAATATCGGCTCGGCTGTGTGTCCACTTCCATTCGGCGGGCAAAAAGCACACCCCACCCGCAGGCAGTTTAGCAATGTCCTCGGCGGCTGTGTCGGTGTTATAGGCTACCACAACCTCCGTTTGGTAACGGCGGGCGGTATAGCCGTCCTTACTCACACGGATGGTATACCAGGTGGGCAAGCCCTTGATATTAGAGGGAAACAGGTTTTTACCATTAACGGGGATGCCCATATCAAATAGGCTTTTGACAAGAACATTATTTGCGGTTTGGCTTCCAGAGCCATTTTGTGTTGCCATCGTAAACGCAAAGTCATTCACGATGGGGTCTAACGACTGTTTTTGTTGTGATTCTAAAGGCACATTAACAACCATAAGTTACGCGCAGGGTTTACTGCGTCCCCTTTCAACAACACTCAATAAGTGAGACAAAAAAGAGCATGCTTTTAACATACTCTCACCATTTTACTCTTATGATTGAATTGTTGCGAGTGCCTGCCCCACTTTGGTGACGATTGTCATAAAATCATCGGGATTATGCTGAAAGTCCATGCTATCTATACAGATACGAAGCACAGGGCAAGCTGTCCAATCATCAATCCATTCATCGTACAAACGGTTCAATTGAATCAAATAGGCGGGGTCTATATTTTGCTCAAAGTCACGTCCGCGCTTGGCAATATGCGACTGTAACTTATTTACATCCGCCTGCAAATATACAATCAAGTTTGGAGCGGGCAAAAAAGACGCAATCGCCTTGTACAATCGGCGATAAGACTCGTAATCTCGTTCACTCATTGTTCCCTGTTCAAACAGGTTACGAGCGAAAATTTCGGCATCTTCGTATACCGTTCTATCTTGTAGCACACTATCGTGATGCTGTAACAACTGATAGTGATGTTCAAGGCGTTTACCCAAGAAAAAAACCTGTGAATGAAAGCTCCAGCGTTGCATATCCTCATAAAAATCGCCTAAATAGGGGTTTTCAGCGTTTGCCTCATAAAAAGGTGTCCAGCCAAATTGCTGTGCTAGCATGCTGGTTAGGGTGCTTTTACCTACGCCGATGTTACCTGCCACGGCGATAAATAATTTTTCCATGATGTGTTTCCTTTGGGTTTATTAAACTTACGCCTTTTGTCATGTTCATCATAGAACAGATATTCTTGACGTGCAAGCAAAAGGCGCGAATGGTTATTTTTTTCTATCCTGCAATTGCACCTACCACCACCGACAATTCATCAAGAATCACTTCGGTTTGGGTAGTAGCATCCAATATGCTTAGTCGTAGCGTGGCGTTTCCCTTATAGGCAGTAAGTGGAATTTCTAGCATAAATGGAACTTCGTCTAGCGCGTTAAATGCGATGAGTTGCGCTTCTTCTCTGTAAATCGTTGCACCATCGGCAGCTACTAATATCACAAAAAGGGGTGTGTCAGGCAAAAGAGACGCTGTACCCGAAACAGCAACCTGTTCGCCACCTAGTGTATCGCCGTCACTATGCGAGAAAAAACTGGCGTACGCGCCTTCTTGGCGATATGAGCGTGCAGACAAAATAGCCACTGTTTCATTATAAAGTGTGCCGGTACGTGGTTGTAAGGCTTGGATGGTTACGGTAACAGGTTCGCCATCATAGACCACAGGCAACGCTACCTGCCACGCCTGCCCCAAAGGATAAACACGCGAGGTTGCCAACACACCTAAAATGTCGTGAGTAACGCGCACCTCAAAGCCGTCATTCCCAATGCCGTCCGCTTGCCCGTTCAGTGTCAGCGTTTCGCTATAGTAAATTGTGCCAGCACTCGGAAAAAGAAACGTCACACTTCCCGATAACGAAGGTGTGGGTGTTACAACGACGGCTACCTCTTGGGGGGCGCAAGCCGATAAGAGCAACAAGCAAAAGAGCATCAAACAGCGCATGAGCTACACTTTCTTCTTAAGCGTCAATAGGCGTTCTGCCGCCTTGTGAATAACATCATCATTCTTGCAAAAGGCAAAGCGCACATGCTTACTACCAATATGGGCGTGGTCGGTGCAATAAAACGTACTGGGGGGGATGGTGGCTACGCCTACCTCTGTGATAAGAAAGCGTGCAAAGTCTTCGGCATTGCCGTCAAATAGCTCACTAAAATCTGTCATGATGTAAAACGCACCCTGTGGAGCATCGGCTTTTAAGCCACTCTCACGAAGTGCGTTTAGCAAAAGATGCCGTTTGCCATCATAAAGCGCATGAAGGCTTTGATAGTAGGCTTCGTCATAACCGAGCGCATGTGCGATGCCATACTGTGCGGGTGCATTGATAGAGAAAGTAATGTTTTGGTGAATCCGCCATACGCCAGTCACTAGCGTTTCATGCCCCGTTACCCAGCCCACCTTCCAGCCCGTAAAGCTAAAGGTTTTGGCGGCACTACTAATCGTTAGTGTGCGCTCAAACATATTTGGGAGGGTAGCCATTGGGATATGGCGATGATTGTCATAGACCAAATGCTCATAAACTTCATCACTAATGACAATCACATCATGTTCTTGGCACAATTCTGCAATGAATTCTAGTTCTCCACGAGAAAATACTCGCCCCGTTGGATTATGCGGAGAGTTGATAATGATTGCGCCTGTACCTTCATTAAACGCCGCCCTTAGTTCGTCACGGTCAAACGACCATGTAGGCGGATACAGTGGCACATAGCGCGGAATGCCGCCGGCGTTAAGTACCGCAGGCAAATAGGTGTCAAAGAATGGCTCTAGCAAAATAACCTCATCACCCTCGTTTACTACCCCTAAAATGGACGCATATACGCCTTCTGATGCGCCACAAGTCACCTGAACTTGGGTGTTAGGGTTTAGAGACAAGCCATAGAATTTTTCTTGATGATGTGCGATGCCCTCACGCAGTTCTGCTACACCTAAGCCTGAAGGATACTGATTTCCTTTGCCCGTCTTTAACGCATCAATTACAACTTCAATGATATCAGAGGGTCCATCAAAATCGGGCTTACCTTGCCCCAAGTTTACCGCTTGATGTTGGCTGGCAAGCGTGTTTATTTCGGCAAAAACAGTCGTCCCAAAGGGGGCAACACGACGGGCGTAAGTTGGCATAGGTTTCTCCTTCACAGCAAGCTAAACAACATCACACAAACTTAAATTGTACACAAAATGGTACAAATGCGCTCATTTTGAACAAAAATACGATTCTATAACGACTTTATCATGATAAAAAAACCATTCCTAAAAACGGTCAACTTTATAATAACCGTATGGCCTTAGTTCAGGAGTTCTTTCCATGAAACGTTTCTCAATAGCTATCATTTTGGGTGTCATCACTCTCTTGAGTGTATTACCCGCGCTTGCCCAAGACCCCATTGGGATTGCTGCCACTGTATCTTGCGACAATATCAGTGTGCAAGCCACGTCACGTTATCCCATTGTTGCAACTGCAATGGTTCGCGTTACGCTTTCTGATGGCACGCCTATCTTTGAAGGTGGTACATTTACGGTTTTCCCAAATAACACAAGTTCGGCTAGATTTGATTATCCCGTTTTACCCGCGAAAACATCCCTAAAATACTTTGTAGATGTCGTTTCGGATGCAGGTATTGTTACCAAGCAAGGTGCAGGGGCAGACTGTATTAGCTATGATGCACCCAAACTCAATGGGGCAGACTTCCCACCCCCTATAGCAGTGTATTGCACAAGTAACGGCAGCGTCAACCTTGTGCGTGTTGAAAAAGGCGCAGGTGTAGAGAGTCGTATCGTTACCGCCGCCCAAATTGCACAAGGCTTATTAACCGCACAACAAACGGGGCAAAACGCCCAAATTACCAGTACCACAAGCGGTATGGGACTATGGGCTTTAACCTCCAGTGAGTTGCAGGCAACCCTACGAGGTTTCGTCAATTATGACTTTATCTTCCCCATTACGTATTGTGGGGGCATTAACACCGCCAGCCTTGCACCTAATTTCTTGCCCAGCAACACAGTTGCACAACAGCCAATCTCACCTATTTTTGTTGTGCCTAGCGTACAAGTGGGTGGCACATGCACGCCTGTTAGTGGCGCACGCTTTGCCCACGTGGTAGCAAGCGGTCAGAACTTGTTCCGTATTGGGCTAAGCTATGGCGTGCCATTCCAAACGATTGCTGCTTTTAATGGCATCAACGCCAGCGTTATCTATACAGGTCAATGTATTCAAATTCCATAAAACACCCTAAAAACTAGTGAAGGGGCGATGAGATTCACCGCCCCCCTCTTATCGCCTTACTTGATAAGTGAATCTAAGCCGTTGAGCAATTGTTCAATGGCTTTTTGTGTCTTTTCGGGTGGGAGCGCATAAGAGAAGCGTACCCAATCTGAACCGGCAGGGCTAAAGTATGCGCCCGGCACCACTGCAACGCCATACTCCTCTGCCAGGTAGCCGCCAATGCCTTCACTAGAGTTCTCATAGCCCCCCGCATCAATATAACGGGCAAGGTTCATAAACGCATAGTAACCATCGCCTAGCACCACAGGAATATCCGTTTGTGCCAGTGCGTTCCGTAGTATCTTACGGCTGGCGGATGTGGGTTCAATAATACTTTTAGCTACCTCACCAAAGCCCTTTTGGTACGCCACAATGGCAACGGCTTGGGCAAAGAAACTAGGCACAATACCATGTGAGGCTTGGCTAACAATAAAATTCACCACATCTTTATCGGCAAGCAAGTGCGCGCTACGGACGTTAGAGCCACCCAAACTTTTTGTAATGCCATCCAAGAAAATAAGGCGTTTGCGTTCTTCTGGGGTAAATGCCAATAGTACTTGGTTGATGTCTGTGGGACCTCCATCGGTTACCCAATGGTAAATCCAATCAAACAGCACAAACGCAATGCCCTCAGCAAGAGCCGTTTTTGCCAATAAAATTTGTTCTTCCACAGGCACAGTGCGCCCTGTAGGGTTATCGGGGGATGTAATGACAATGCCCGCAATTTTACGCCCTTCAAGGGCAGCAAATGCCACACTCTCTTTAATGCCTTCGGGGGTATAACGCCAACCATCACTGGCATCACCAGGGGCTTGTAGCACGTTTAGCCCTAGTCCATACGGACCCCAGTTATAGCTAATCCAAGGAACGCGCGACACCAAAATAAGGTCGCCCACGCGCCCATGACCCAAAGATACCATTGCCGTGTAGGCTTTGTTTAGACCGTCACGCCCACCCTGCACAAAGACGATATTGCTACCGTTCCAGCCTGTGTTAGAGTCCAGTTGCCAGTAGTTTTCGGCGGCAGTTTTACGGAATAAGGGCGTGCCGAAGGGTTGGTCATAACCTGTACCGTGTTTAATCTGAAGCTCTAGGGCTTCGCGAAGCAAGTCGCTAGGCACACCGGGCAGGCTTGCCCCACCATCCCCTTGTGAAGCATCATACACGGGCGCATCTGCCCCTGCTTTTGCCTTATATTTATCAAGGGCTTGCTTAATGGTAAACATGCGAGATGGCGGAATTTCGGTCATACGACTTGGGTAATCATTCACATCAACACGAAACTCTTTAGTGACCGCATATTGTGGTTCATTAGGGTTTAAGTTTCTGTACGACAACGGAAAATCCTCCTATAGTAAAGAATAAAAAACCCCCGTTGTTGGCGGGGGTATCATACACACATGATAGCAACGTACAACAACACCCCGAATTATTGATGCCAATTACGGGTCATAGTATGAGTGATGTTGGTGGTTGCGTTAAAGATGGTCATATTGTTTATCCTAAGCGATACAATGATTGTGTCATAATGACAAAAAAGAATCAATGAATGGTCTATACCGATTTTTGCCAAAAGCATTTGTGCAATCTGCTAAAAGTAGTGCAAATACGCTATACTCACCGCAGGGTAAATAAGAAAAGAGGTAGAAAATGGCTCAATTTATTTTAACCAATCACCGCGAAAACATTTTTGAAATTGTGCTGAACCGCGAGGACAAGCGCAATGCCATGAATTTTGCTATGCTGGACGAAATTAGTGATGCCCTTAACGAAGCAGAACGCCACTATAACAACAATACAGCGCGTGCGATTATCATCCGCGCAGAGGGACGTGCCTTCTCTAGTGGCATTGACCTTGAGAGTTTTATGACAGGCGATAACCCCATGGGCGATAAGTGGCTTAAAAATCTTTTCCCCATGACCGATTACTTACAACGCGTCTTTACCAAGCTAGAACAATGCTCATTGCCCACCATTTGCCTGCTTCATGGCTATTGTTTGGGCTTGGGCTTAGAAATGGCGTTAGCCTGTGATTTTAGAATCGCCGCCGACCGCACACGCCTAAGCCTGCCCGAAACACGGCTAGGCATGATTCCTGATGTGGGCGGCACAACGCGCCTATTGCGTCTGGTCAACCCTTCACGGGCAAAAGAACTCATCATGACAGGGCGTACCTTTGAAGCGGATGATGCCGAAAAATGGGGTGTTGTCAATTATGTTGTGCCTAAAGATGACCTCATGACCAAAGCCGAGGAACTGGTGAAAGACATTGCCCTCTCTGCACCGATGGCAGTCAGTTACACCAAGCGCGTCATCAACGACATTATGGAAAATCAACGCGCCCTTCAGATAGAGGCGTGGGCGCAAGCACAACTGATGCGTACAGAGGACTTTGAGAAAGCAGTACACGCCATGGTAACAAAAACCTATCCTGTTGAATGGAAAGGGCAATAAAGCACGCCCTATGTCAGAACAAACACCTCCAGAGGAATCTGCGCCTAGTGGCTTTACTTTTAGGCGGGTAATGCCCATCTTTGCCCTTACGTTTGTGGATATTTTGGGCTTAACCATTATCTTGCCCCTATTACACCTTTACGCGGTGGCATATGGGGCAAGCCCTTTGCAAGTGGGCTTAGTGGCTGCGTCTTTTCCCCTAGCACAGCTTATCGGCGTGCCGGTCATGGGTGCGCTATCCGACCGCTTTGGGCGCAAGCCTCTCTTGCTCATTAGCCAAGTCACAACGTTGCTTAGTTTCATCATGTTGGGGTTAGCGCAATCCCTAGAAGTCATTATTTTGTCGCGGTTGATTGATGGGCTGTTTGGCGCAAATATCTCTACAGCACAAGCCGCCCTCTCTGATATTACGGACGAAAAAACACGCGCCCAAGGACTAGGCTTAACAGGTGCAGCTTTTGGTTTAGGATTTGTATTAGGACCGGCAATTGCTCTCATCGCCCTCGAAATTACGGATAACCTCGCCATTCCTGCGTTTACGGCGGCAGTCTATTCGTTCATTTCTATTTTGCTTACGCTGTTCTTTTTCACAGAGACGCTTCCGCCAGAGCAACGCAGCAATAAAACATCCCCTCGTTTTAACCCCTTTGCGGGGATAAAGCTCATCGGCATTAAAGGGGTAACGTTTTTGCTAGTGCTTATCTTTGCCGAGCAGTTGGTTTTCTTTGGCTTTGAAAGCCTGATGGGGCTATTTACACTTAGCCATTTAGGGCTATTGGGGCAAGGCAACGCCATTTACTTCTTGTTCATTGGCATTATCTTGGTAACGGTGCAAGCGCGATATATTGGCAAATGGTCGCGCAAGTACGGTGAGCGAAACCTTGTAATTAGCGCACTCGTATTGCTCTCAATCGGCTTACTTTTAGTGGCAAGTACGCCCAAACAACCGCACCCATTTTATGTCACCGAGCGCGTAGAATTTGAGCTGCGGAAGCAAGCGATCGCTTCTAACAGCACAGAAGCCATTATTGGCGATATTCAAATTCCGTTGCCCAGTGACGAAAACAATGGTGTAAGCGGTGTTTTGTGGTTTTTAGTCGCACTTATCCCTATTTCTATTGGGGCGGGTTTAGTGCGTCCAAATATCAATAGTATGCTCACCAAGCGTGTAGGTAAAGCTGAATACGGTAGCATCTTAGGGCTAAGTGCTTCTGTAGTAAGTGCAGGAAATGCTATTGCGCCCATACTGGGGGGGCTTTTGGTACAAAATTACGGAACAACTTTGCCATTTCTATTGGGTGGGGTTTGGCTTGGTGGGCTGGCAGTCTTGGCGGTAATGGTAATACCGCAAAAAAGCATGGAGAAAGTTCTTTAAGAAACATTGAAAAGGTTTAAGGTTTGATTTAGACTAGTCGTGTTCGCTTTATGCAAGCAGGGGGTAATTCGTTGACTCATCACCGCATCACGGTTTTTCCTCGTCAGGTTGACCTTTATCACAATTCTGTTGTCACTACCGCTCACCAATTAGGGATACACACGCTGACGGGCTGTTTAACTGCCCGTATTTTTTTTGTGCAGGGCGCACTCTCTAAAGATGATGTTACACAAATTGGTAAAGAACTTGTCAGTGACCCCATTACAGAAACATTTGTCATTGGCGATGTGCCTTTATCGGATGATGGAACAAGCCATATTGTAGAAGTTGCTTTACAAATGGGGGTTACAGACCCCGCCGCCGAAAGCCTGCTAAGGGCAATCCAACGGCTAAACATTCCCGCAGAGCAAACCGCCACCGCACAACGCTTTAGCCTCTATGGAACATTATCACAAGAGGACGCGCAAAGTTTAGCCGAGCGCCTGCTGGCAAACACGGTCATTCAGCAATTTAGCATTAACACTCCCATCATACCGCCGTTTGTGCCTCATAGTGTGGGGGATGGCTATGTAGAAGTCGTCTCACTTAGGGATGCTAACGATGAAGCACTTCTACACATTAGCAAAACACGGCGTTTATCACTTGATTTAGCCGAAATGCAAGCCATTCAAGCCTATTATCAGCAAGAGGGACGCGAACCACGCGACACGGAGCTAGAAACACTCGCACAAACGTGGAGCGAGCATTGTGTGCATAAGACGTTTCGCGCCACTATTGATTTTAGTGATAGCAACGGCAATCAAGAAACCATTCACGGGCTACTTAAAACATATATTCGCGCAGCCACCGAGAAAATCAACAAGCCATTCGTTCACAGTGCCTTTGTGGACAATGCCGGCATTGTCGCCTTTGATGATGAATTTGACCTCGCCTTCAAAGTGGAAACGCACAATCACCCTTCTGCCTTAGAGCCATTTGGTGGCGCAAATACGGGTGTAGGGGGCGTGGTGCGTGACGTGTTAGGCGTTTCTGCCCGCCCCATTGCCAATACCGATGTACTACTCTTTGGCTATGAGGACACCCCCAACGAAGCCATTCCCGAAGGGGTTTTGCACCCACGCCGTATTCAAGATGGCGTGATTGCTGGCGTAGAAGACTACGGCAACAAAATGGGCATTCCCACCGTCAACGGCGCAATTTTGTATGATGCGGGCTACACGGCAAACCCGTTGGTGTTTTGTGGGTGCTTAGGCATTTTGCCCGTCAATTCACACCCCAGCGAAGCGCGTGCAGGCGATTATATTGTTCTCATCGGGGGGCATACGGGGCGTGATGGCTTGCGTGGTGCAACCTTCTCTAGCATGGAAATGGACACCACCACCAGCGAAATTGCCAGCGTCAGCGTCCAAATTGGGCATCCCATTAACGAGAAACAAGTGCAAGAAGTGGTCATTCGCGCCCGTGATGAACGCCTGTATACCGCCATTACCGATTGTGGCGCAGGGGGCTTATCCAGTGCAGTGGGCGAAATGGGCAAGGACTTGGGCGCGGAAGTAGAGCTATCAACTGTGCCGCTTAAGTATGCCGGACTACGCCCATGGGAAATTTGGCTAAGTGAAGCGCAAGAGCGTATGGTGCTTTCTGTTTCGCCCGACAAATGGGAACGCCTACGCAAGATTGCTAAAGGGCAAGACGTAGATATTACGCGCATTGGCACATACCAGCCCACAGGGCGGTTAAAACTCACCTACAACGGGCAAGAAGTGGGCAATTTAGACATGAACTTCTTACATGAGGGTATCCCAACACGCCATCTGAAAGCGCATTGGCAAGTTCCCACATCCACCACCACACAAATCACGCAGGATTCTCTGGGGCAATCACTATTGGGCTTGCTTGCCATGCCCAACATTCGCAGTAAAGAAAACGTCGTGCGCCTCTATGACCATGAGGTTCAGGGTGGGACAGTCATTAAGCCCTTTATGGGTGAGAATGCGGGTTCGGGGAGTAATGGCGCGGTACTCGTCCCTATTGAAACCAAGCACAAGCCCCAACCCAACGGCAAGATTAAGGGCGTAGCTGTCAGCAATGGCATTAACCCCCACTATGGAAAACTAGACCCTTACGCGATGGCGTGGGCGTGCATTGACGAAGCCTTTAGAAATTTAGTTGCGCTTGGCACAGACCCCGACCAAGTGTCTATTTTGGATAACTTTTGCTGGGGCAACCCCAACTTACCCGATAGGCTTGGGTCGTTGGTTTTAGCTTCTAAAGGGTGTTACGATGCTGCCCTTGCCTATGAAGCTCCGTTCATTAGTGGCAAAGATAGCCTTAACAACGAATACACGGATGCCGATGGCACGCGCCACTCTATCCCTGCAACTTTGCTGATAAGTGCCATTGGTATTGTGCCAGATGTGCAAAAAACGGTCACTCACATTCTAAAGCAATCCAACAATATCCTGTTTTTAATTGGCGAAACACGCGATGAATTTGGAGGAAGTCACTATAATCTGCTTCACGGGCTAGACGGTGGCATTGCCCCACAACCTCATCAAGACGCGCTAAACGTCATGCGCCAACTTTACACCGCAATTCAAAATGGCTGGATTGAGGCTTGCCACGACCTTAGCGAAGGTGGGCTGGGAGTGGCAGTAGCAGAAATGTGTATTGGGGGCAACTTGGGGGCAAATATCATTGCACAAACACCCCAAACGCTATTTTCTGAAAGTAGCACGCGCTTCTTAGTAGAAATAACCCCAGAAAACGCACCCCACGTCAACGCGCTGTTCACCAATATCAGCCAGCTAGGGCATGTAACCAGTGAAAAGATGCTTGTCGTTGGCGACGAAGTTCTAGCAATTGCTGACCTTGAAAACGCTTACCGTGGGCATGTGGTGCGTGAGCTACCCTCCAACACCACACCCAACGCACCCGTTGCACGCCAAACACCCATCACCCCCATTCGGAGTGTCGGCGGACGCACATCGAAACCCCGTGCGCTCATTTTGCACGCCAACGGCACAAACCGCGATAGAGACGCATCGCTGGCTTTAGAACTAGCCGGCGCAGAAACCGAGATTGTGCATGTTAATCAGCTAAAGGCAGGGGAACGGCGTTTGCTAGATTACCAAATGCTGCTTATCCCCGGTGGCTTTAGTTACGGGGATGACCTTGGCGCGGGTCAGTTGTGGGCGCAAGACCTACGTCACGAGCTACGCCACGATGTAGAGCGTTTTGTGAAAGAAGGTCGTCCTGTTTTGGGCATTTGCAACGGCTTCCAAGTGCTAATGAAGTCGGGGTTATTGCCCATGAGTGACTTTGCCAACGGGCAAGACCGTTCTGCCACCCTTACCTATAATCAAAGTGGGCATTTTGAGTGCCGTTGGGTGACGCTAGAAGCACACCCCCATAGCGTAAGCCTGTTTACAGAGGGCATGGGTGGGCGCATTTTCTGTCCTATCGCGCATGGCGAAGGGCGCGTTGCGATACGCGATGAAGCCACCCTAGTGCAATTGTCGCAAGATGGGCAAATCGCGCTTCTATACGCCACACCAGACGGCTCACCCGTCAGCTATCCCGCCAACCCCAATGGGTCTATTGGCAATATCGCTGCCCTATGCAACCCTGAAGGCAACGTGATGGGTCTCATGCCACACCCTGAAAATCACATCTTCGCGTGGCAAAATCCCTCTCGTAACCCTTTAAGTGGTCATGACGGTTTACTATTGTTCAAAAATGCCGTGAAGTACAGCTAAGGGGAACGCATGTTATCACGCCAAGACCTAGAAAACGCTATCCCACATGCCCTCACCCAAGTAAACATGATAAACTTGGGTAAGAAATATGTGGGCAAGGTGCGCGATGTCTATATTCAAGACGATAGACGGGTGATCATCACCACAGACCGCATTAGCGCGTTTGACCGTGTATTGGGCGTTATCCCTTACAGAGGGCAAGTGCTAAACCAACTGAGTGCATGGTGGTTTTCCCAGACAGCACACATCGTTAAAAATCATGTGATAAGCACCCCTGACCCTAATGTTACGGTTGCCCATGAGACCCTCCCTCTCCCTGTAGAAATCATTGTGCGAGGCTATATCACAGGCGTAACCAGTACATCACTTTGGACACTTTATGCCAACGGAGAACGCACACCCTACGGTATTCCGCTTCCTGATGGGCTAAAGAAAAATGACCAACTACCGCAACCCATCATCACACCCACCACAAAAGCGCAAGACGGCGCACACGATGAGCGCATTACACGCGATGAAATTTTGGCACAGGGGCTTGTATCGCCTGACATTTGGGCGCAGATTGAGCAAGTAGCCCTTGCCCTCTTTAACTATGGGCAAGAAGTCGCGCAACAGGCGGGACTTATTTTAGTAGACACCAAGTACGAATTTGGCTTATTAAACGGCGAACTTGTCTTAATTGATGAAGTTCACACACCCGATAGTAGCCGTTTTTGGACACAAGCCTCTTATGATGCTGGCACACCCGAAAACTTCTCAAAAGAGTTCTTGCGTGAGTGGTTTGCATCACGGGGCTATCGTGGTGAGGGCAACATCCCCACCATGCCCAGTGACTTTATTGCAGATGTTGCCCACCGTTACATTCACATTTACGAGCAACTCACAGTAAAAGATTTTGTGGCAGGGGAATTGCCCGCCGAACAACGCATCATTCAAGCACTACAAACTCTCGCTAAGTAAGACCATAGGGGCAAATTGATGAGCAACGTGGAATTTTTAGACCTACTCGATGATGATAAACCCCATGATGAATGTGGCGTTTTTGGCATTTACGCGCCAGGGCGTGATGTTGCCCGCCTAACGTTCTTTGGGCTGTATGCCCTTCAACATCGTGGACAAGAAGCAGCAGGCATTGTGGCATGTGACGGACAACGCGCCCACAGTCACAAAGGCTTGGGTTTGGTGTCACAAGTGTTCAAAGAAGAAGACCTTAAGCCTCTGCAAGGCCATATCGCTATCGGGCATAACCGTTATAGCACCACAGGCGGGCAACACCTACGCAATACACAACCCTATCTCATCGAAACGTTGTATGGGCCACTTGGCTTGTCTCATAATGGCAACCTAACCAACGCGCTTACGTTACGCCAAATTTTGTTGCGTCGTGGTGTCGGGCTATCTAGCACGAGTGACACAGAAATGATGACACAAATTCTAGCAGCCCCTAAAGAAGTGTGGGAATCCGAGGGCATTTACGTGGATAATGCCGATGGCGACAGTTGGATTGGGCGGATTCGTGCCACAATGGAAGTGGTTGCTGGGGCATATTCAATTACTATTTTAACCCGTGATGCCATTTATGCCGTCCGTGACCCACACGGCTTACGCCCCCTTAGCATTGGCAAATTGCCAGAAGGTTATGTGGTTGCCAGCGAAACATGCGCCCTAAGCACCATTGGCGCAGAGTATGTGCGCTATGTAGAACCGGGCGAAATTGTGCGTATTGATGCCAACGGTCTTACCAGCTTTAAGGGTGTAGAGCCTGCCGAAAAACGCTCTTTATGCGTGTTTGAATTTGTCTACTTCGCTCGCCCCGATTCCCTTCTAGATGGGCAAGTGCTTCATAAAACGCGCCAATACATGGGCAGACAATTGGCAAAAGAAGCCCCCATTGACGCGGATATTGTCATTGGTGTTCCCGATTCTGCTGTACCCGCCGCCATTGGCTATGCGCTAGAAAGTGGTATCCCTTATAGCGAAGGACTCACAAAAAACCGCTACATTGGGCGCACATTCATTCAGCCCGAAGACATCCTACGCCGTGAAAGCGTTAAACTAAAATATAATGCCCTGACTTCTAATTTAGAGGGCAAGCGCGTGGTACTGATAGACGATAGTATCGTGCGTGGTAACACCTCACGCCCTCTCGTTCAGCTTATACGTGATGGGGGCGCAAAAGAAGTGCATGTGCGCGTGTCCTCTCCACCTGTTAAGCACCCCTGCTTTATGGGCGTAGACATGGCAACCTATAAAGAACTCATTGCCCATAAGCTAGATATTGAAGGTATTCGCCAACACATCGGCGCGGATAGCCTAGATTATCTTTCGCTAGACGGCATGTTAAACGCCATTCGTGAATCTGTGGGCTTTGAAAATAACTATTGTACCGCTTGCTTTAGTGGCAATTATCCCGTCCATATTCCCGAATGGTTGTTTGAGGAAGAACGCGACAAAACGGTTTTTGAAAGCATGTGGGGGTCATAGATGCAGGTTTTAGTTATTGGTTCGGGAGGGCGCGAACACGCATTAGCATGGGCAATTTCACGCTCTCCACAAGTTGAACAGGTTCATGTTGCTAGTGGTAACGGTGGCACGCAATGGCAAACCCAAAAGGGCGAAACTCGTTTTTCGCCCCATGCGCCCAGCCGTAACGTGCCAATTGCGCCCGATGATATTGAAGGCTTGCTAAAGTTTACCAAAGACCATGCCATTGATTTAACTGTTGTGGGACCCGAAGTGCCTTTAGCCATGGGCATTGTTGACCGCTTTCAAGCGGCGGGCTTGCGTATTTTTGGCGCGTCAAAAGCCACCGCACGCCTAGAAGCCAGCAAAGCCTTTTCTAAGCGATTCATGGAGGCGCATAATATCCCTACCGCCGATGCACTTATTACGCGCAGTTTTGATGAAGCCTTCTCTTACATCCTGCAGAAAGATGTGCCTCTGGTGGTAAAAGCGGATGGATTGGCGGCGGGTAAGGGTGTGATTGTGTGTGACACATCCGATGAAGCCATAGAAGCCTGCCAATTTATGCTGAATGAAGGGGGCTTTGGCGAAGCAAGCCAAACCATTGTGATAGAAGAACGCCTGGCAGGGCGCGAAATATCCGTGTTAGCGTTTTGCGATGGCAAGACCGTTAAAACCATGCCCGTTGCCCGCGACCACAAACGCGCCCTTGAGGGGGACAAGGGGGGGAATACGGGGGGTATGGGGGCATTTGCCCCTACGGATGACATCTCACAAGCACTCATTGATGAAGTGGTGGCGCGTGTTATCCAGCCGACAATAGATGGCATGGCAGACAAAGGCACGCCTTATGTGGGTGTGCTTTATGCGGGCATCATGCTTACGCCAGAGGGCATCATGACGCTAGAGTTTAATTGCCGTTTTGGTGACCCCGAAACGCAAGTTATTTTGCCATTGCTTAAAACAGACATTATCACCGTGTTTAATGCCTGCATTGATGGCACGTTGGCACAATGCCCTATCGAATGGCACGAGGGATATACGGCTTGCGTTGTTCTTGCATCAGAAGGTTACCCGAATGACTATCCTAAAGGGCATCTCATTCGTGGGCTAAGTGACCTTAAAACCAATAATGGCGTTGTCTTCCATGCAGGCACAGCCCAAAGAGATGGCAAGTTGGTGACTAGTGGTGGGCGAGTGCTAAATGTGACCAGCCATAGCGATACCCTAGAACAAGCCCTTGATGACGTTTACGCCCTCATCGAAAGCCTTTATTTTGATGGGATGCACTACCGTAAGGACATTGGCAAGACCGCTCAAAAGGACACACCATGACACAATCACACTATGCCCAAGCAGGTGTAAACATAGACGCAGGCAACCAAGCCGTCAACCTGATGAAAGATGCCATCCAGCGCACCTACACGCCCCAAGTGCTATCAGACACGGGTAATTTTGGGGGTTTGTTTGCGCTAGATGAGGTACTTAAACTCAACGCACCCGTTTTGGTGGCTTCTACGGACGGCGTAGGGACGAAAACGAAGGTTGCCTCTCGGCTTAATCGTTGGAACACCATCGGGCAAGACCTTGTAAACCACTGCATTAACGATATTTTAGTACAGGGCGCAACGCCCCTATTTTTTATGGACTATGTCGCCACTGCCAAACTTGACCCCGTACAAATTTCGGACGTTGTAAAGGGCATTGCGCTGGCGTGCGAGCAAAATGGCGTTGCCCTCTTGGGGGGTGAAACCGCCGAAATGCCTAATGTTTACCATGATGGTGAAATTGACGTTGCTGGCACCATTGTGGGCGTGGTAGAGCGCGGAAAACTCATTGACGGCAAAACCATTCAGGCGGGCGACCTTATCTTTAGCTTGCCGTCTAGTGGGCTTCATACCAATGGTTTTTCATTGGCGCGAAAAGTGCTAGAACCTCTTGATTGGACAACGCACCATGACTCGCTTGGCATGAGCATTGGCGAGGCGTTGATTGCCGTACACCGCCCCTATTTGCACGAAGTCAACGCCCTAAAAAACGCCAACATTGGCATTAAGGGTTTGGCACATATTACAGGCGGTGGTATCATCGAAAACCTGCCCCGCATTTTACCAGAAAACACAGGCGCACACATTACAAAAAACACATGGCAAGTACCCCCCATTTTCACGCTCATTCAAACCATAGGGCAAATAGACGAAGCCGAGATGTACCGTGTATTTAACATGGGGTTAGGGATGCTGATTATTGTTTCGCCCGATGATGGCGAGCGAGTGACAAGCACACTAAAAGAGGCGGTGCAAGTGGGCGAAATTGTTATTGGAGAGAGGCACGTGAGCCTTATCGGAGAGAGCGCATCGTGAAACTTGTGGTACTCATTTCGGGAGGTGGCTCTAATCTACAAGCCATTATTAACGCAATTACAGACAAGACGCTTAAAGCAGAAATTGTGTTGGTAGTCTCTAATAAGCGTGATGCTTATGGGTTAGAGCGCGCCAAAAGCGCAGGAATCCCTACACTTTACCATCCCTTAAAGCCGTTTACAGGGGCGGGCAAAAGCCGTCTTGAATATGATGCGTCACTAGCCGAGCAAGTTTTGCCATACGCGCCCGATTACGTGGTGCTGGCAGGTTGGATGCACATCCTAAGCCCCGCGTTTCTTGACCACTTTCCACGACAAGTCATTAACCTACACCCTGCGCTTTACGGCACATTTGACGGCACAGGCGCCATAGAACGCGCCCATCGAGCCTTTCAAGAGGGAATCATCAGCCATAGCGGTTGTATGGTGCATTACGCCATTCCCAAAGTAGATGCAGGAGAAGTAATCCTGCAAGCCAATGTTCCAATTTATGCCACAGATACCCTTGCAGATTTTGATGCACGGATGCACACCCAAGAACACGAAACATTGGTGCAAGCCTTACACTTACTAGAGCAATCACTCCGGCGTTAAGCCCAGCATCTGTTCAATTTTTTCTAGCAAGCGCGGGAATTTTACGGGCTTGCTTTCGTATTCATCACAACCCGCCGCCAAGCATTTTTCTCTATCGCCCGCAATGGCATGTGCCGTTAGCGCAATAATGGGAATAGGCTTAGTTTGCGGGTCGGCTTTTAAGCGGCGGGTGGCTTCCCAACCGTCCATTACGGGCAAGCTCATATCCATTAGAATGAGGTCGGGCATTTGTGTTTTAGCAATATCCACACCATGCGCCCCATCCATCGCAATCAAAATTTCAAATCCGCGCCGTTCAAGTCGCCTTGACAGCATATCCAGGTTCATTTCGTTATCTTCTACAAGCAATATTCTAGTCATCGGATTTGTCATTCCTTTTCTTGTCGTCCATATGAGAAATCACCAGTTCACGCACTTCACGCAATAGGTCTTCACGGCTAAAAGATTGTTTCTCCATCACCTGTTCCACATAACCGCTTAGTTTTTGGCGGTCATCCACCGTTAAATCTTTTGCTGTCACTACCACGACTGGCACAGATTGCCATTGGGGATTATCACGAAGCACAGACACAAATTGGAAACCGTCCATCACAGGCATCATCAAATCCAGTAAAATAAGGCTAGGCAACGCGTCAATATCAATCTTTTTTAGTATTTCAAGCGCATTCAAACCATTCGACGCTTCAAAAACGCCCCACCCTATTTTTTCTAGGGTTCGCGCCAAAACATCCCGAATATTGTCATCATCTTCTACAATCAAGATGCTTCCAGCAGGTAGCTTGCCCGTGTCACCCTTATTACGGCGGTACTTATTCAAAAGTGCGCTTAGGCGTTTACGGTCAATCGGCTTAGTTAAATAGTCGGCTGCGCCCAGTGCGAAGCCCTTGTTCTTATCATCCACCATTGTGAGCATAATCACTGGAATCTCCGACAATTGGGGGTCGGCTTTAAGTTCGGTCAGCACCGCCCAGCCATCCATGCCACCCATCATGACATCTAAAGTAATTATATCAGGCAATATCTCACGGGCGGCACGAATCCCGTCCACGCCATTGGTCGCCGTTAAGATGCTAAAGCCATCTTTGGTAAGGATGCGGGTAATGAGGTCGCGGACATTGGGGTCATCGTCAATGACGAGTACGCGCGCCCCACGATACGCCGATAAATCGCCCACAATCCGCATTTCAGAGGTATCTGTGATACGCGACTTCACCTCTGTTTCTGGCGTACTAACACGAATAGGCAAAACAACCGTGAAGGTTGTACCGTGTCCATATTCAGAGTCTACAGTAATATCGCCATCCATCATTTGGCAAAAACGCCGACTAATCGTTAGCCCTAAGCCCGTTCCGCCATATTTGCGTGTTGTAGAAGCGTCTGCTTGGGTAAACTCTTTGAAGATTTCTTGCATTTGTTCGGTAGTCATGCCAATGCCGGTATCTTTTACGATAAAATGCACCCACTCACCACGACGCTCGGCTTTCAGGGTGATGCTACCTTGCTCTGTAAACTTAGAGGCATTAGAAAGCAAGTTAAACAGCGTTTGGCGAACCTTTGTGAGGTCTGCGTGCATCCTACCCACTTCGGGGGGACAATCTGTGACAAATTGGTTGCCGTTCTTTTCTACCAGTGGCGCGATGGTGTATTGCACTTCTTCAATCAATTTGCTTACTTCAAAGGTCTCTAAGAACAATTCCATTCTGCCCGCTTCTATTTTAGAGAGGTCAAGAATGTTGTTGATAAGGTCAAGAAGGTGATTGCCTGCGGATTGAATTTTACTAAGGTCTGGCACAATTTCCTCATAGCCTTCTTCTTCGGCTTCTTCTTGTAGCATTTCGCTATAGCCAATGATAGCATTAAGGGGTGTGCGTAGTTCATGGCTCATATTGGCTAGGAAGGCACTCTTTGCTCTGTTCGCCAGTTCTGCTGTTTCTTTTGCCTGTTGTAGTTCGCGTTCAATTTGTTTACGGATGGTAATATCACGGGCAAAACATGATACGCCTGTCACTGCACCATGGCTGACAATCGGGTTATAAGACGTTTCAATATCGGCAACTGTGCCGTCAATTACATAAGTATCTTCTAGTACAAAGCGTTGTCCAGCCAGCGCAAGGTCATATCGTTCTTTCCAAATTCGCCGAATATCGTTTTCTTCTGGCAATAGATCTAGGATGTGTGCATCCTTCAGAAGCGGTTGTCTATATACAAGGTCAAACAGTTGTTTAGATGTGCTGTTCAAAATGACAACCTTATAATCGCGGTCAATTGACCACACAAAATCTTCTGTGTTTTCAATCAGGGCAATCAGGTTCGCTTCGTTTTGTGCCAACGCAATTTGCGCCCGATAACGCTCGACAATTTCTTCTTGTGCGGCTTGGTACAGTTGGGCATTATCTAGGGCAACGGCGGCTAATTCTGCAAACGTCTCTAAAGACTGGATAGCCTCGATTCCAAATTGTGTCGGGTTACTAATATACGCCAGCCCTAACACGCCTACGACTTCTGCACCATGCAAAAGAGGTACAGCCACAGTCGCATTCACATCCGAGTGATGTAAGCGGTCTGTACGATGTTCCCAAACAGAATAGTTCTCTATAACAATCGTTTCGCCTGTTTCCCACACACGCCCCACAAGCCCCTCACCCGCGGTTAGCGATGTGCCTGTTATATCATGAAAAAAGCCCGTTCCTACTTCTAGGCGTACAAGGCGTTCGTGGCGGTCTACTATATATAAATAGCCGTGTGCCGTTCCCACTAATTCACCCGCACGAATCACAATACTTTCCAGCAGTTCAGCAATTTCTAGGCGTTCCATCAACGTAAGGGCAACACTATGAAGCGTTTCAAGATATTGGTTTTGGCGTTTTAAGCGGTCTTCGGCTTCGCGCTTTTCTGTAATATCTCGTGAGTTAATAACAATGCCACGCACTTGTTCATCCAGTAAATTCGTGCCAATCGCTTGGAAAGTGCGCCATTCCCCTTGCTGATCTATCAGCCTAAATTCCATTTCCATAGGAGCGTCAGAAGAACGCAAAGCCTCAAATTGTTTGGCAACGCCACGGCGGTCATCAGCGTGAATAAAATCCATTGTAGAACGCCCTATCATGGATTGTGAGCTATAGCCCAGCAAGCGCATAATAGAGGGGCTTTGGTATTGTATGCCCCCTTCTGCATCCACAATGGTAATCAAGTCAGTGGCATTTTCTATCAACCGCCGAAAGTATTCTTCACTGCGTTGGAGCACAATTTCACTGTTTTTACGTTCTGTGATATCTCTAAATGTGCCTGTGTAAAAACGTCCCTCATTGGTAATGACTTCGGTCATCATCACTTCAATGGGAAAGGGCGTTCCGTCTGCACGTTGAGCAATGAGTTCGTGATAGCTCTCTGTTTTGGCGATATTGCCCACCACACTCGCAAATTCAACCGAGTTTGGCATTTGCCCGTGCCGATAAGCCAAACTCCACGGCATTAAAAAACGTGCTAAGGGTTGCCCTTTCATCTGTTGGGCAGAGTGACCGAAAATTTTCTCGGCGGCGGGGTTTAACGTTTGTATTTCAAAGGATTGTTCTGCAAAAGTAATAATGGCATCCATCGCCGTTTTGATGATGGCGTCTGTACGAACAACCGCCTCTTGTAATGCGCCAATCACGCGATTGTAGCGTTCCCCTATCATCCCAACATCGGTAAAAGGTTCGGCGGGCGCACGCAAAGACAAATCCCCTGTAATCGACTGATTTTCCATCACTTCAAAAAGTTCAAACAAATCATTCCTAGCGCGATGTTCGGAGATATTTAAGCCCAGTCTTTCATTATCTTCGCTAACACGCAAAGGGCTAACGCGGTTAATTATTGACATAATGAGGTAAGTTATTCCAAACGTCCATGCCCCGCACACAACAATGCCTAACACCTGTACGCCTAAAAATTGTAGTCGGTTAAACGTATCTACATTCACACCCATAAGAGCGGGGTCTGCAAAAAAGGCAACCGCCAGCGTTCCCCAAATGCCCCCCCCAAGGTGAACGGGAATTGCGCCAACAGCATCATCAATTTTGTAACGGCGCAAAAGTAGGTCTACGACAATCATTACAGCCGCCCCGATAAAGCCCGCCATGAGGGATTGTATTGGGGTAAAAACGTTTGCACCGGCTGTTACAGCCACCAAGCCCGCCAGTGTTCCGTTCATAAGGTAGCTTACATCCGCATGACCAGACCGCAGGTAACTAATGAGGGTTGCTCCCACCATACCCGCAGACCCTGCAATGAGTGTGTTGATACAAATGGCAATCACGCGCTCATTCATGCCAAGCTGGCTACCGCCATTAAAGCCAAACCAACCAATGTATAAGATAAACACGCCAAAGGTTGCTAGGGGGATATTTGAACCAGCAATCGGGTTTTCTGTGCCATCTTTGTTAAACCGCCCAATTCTTGCGCCCACAATAAACAGCACCGCCAAGGATGTCCAACCGCCCACACTATGAACCACAGTAGAACCAGCAAAATCATGGAAGCCCAACGCGCCTAGCCAGCCCGTTTTTACGCCATCCAAAAGAC
Source organism: Anaerolineae bacterium (assembly GCA_034437555.1). GTDB lineage: Bacteria > Chloroflexota > Anaerolineae > Aggregatilineales > Phototrophicaceae > JANWYT01. The sequence continues at coordinate 29,830 of DAOTTQ010000017.1, forward strand.
CATTCCATGCCCAATGTCCAAAAATGGGATAAGTAATGCTTACCATGACAACCGCCAGCGCGATAAAGCTCCCAAAACGGAAGCGTTCTGCAATTGCCCCTGACGTAATGGTCACTGCCGTTCCACAAAACATCAGCTGAAAGATGACAAACACAATTTGGCGTACATTATCACCCGTGAACTCTGGCGCAAAGTCACTCGTTCCTACAATACCCGCTTGGGTTGCGCCAAACATCAGCGCGTAGCCAAACAACCAAAATATAATGGTCGTTAAGCCAAAGTCGATGATATTTTTAAGTGCGACATTGATGTTATTTTTGGTGCGTGTTAGTCCACTCTCTAAACACAAGAAACCTGCCTGCATCAAGAAAACAAGGCAAGCACTGACGAGTATCCATAAAATATCTATCGTTTCTTGTACGTTCATAAGTGCGCCTCTTAAGCGATTAGGATTTTAACAAATTGAGAATGTTCTCAAGGTGCTGTTGGATTTTAATAAACTCAGCTTGTTGAGATGCTGTAGCGTCACTTTGTTCAAGTTTTACAAGCGCATCTTGAATGGCAGTAATTTGAGGCATAAGGCTGGTGGGGCTTAACGATTGGCGTTTTGCGAGTGTCGCACCCACCCTTGCTTTAAGCAATACAGGGTTAAAAGGCTTAAACAAATAATCCTCCGCGCCCATTTCAATACACTTCACCACACTATCCATATCGTCTACCGCAGAAATGATAATAACAGGCAGGGCGCGTGTCGCTTCATCGGCTTTAAGTGTTTCTAGCACCTCATAACCACTCATTTGCGGCATCATAATGTCTAATAACATCAGTTCAAATGTATGATGTTTCACCATCTCTAAAGCAATAATGCCGTTCTCTGCTACCATTACCTCACAGCCTTGCCGTTGCAAACGACGGCTAAGCATATCACGGTTCATTTCGTTATCGTCTACCACTAGCACTAACGGAAGCGTCTCCGACATTGTTTTCATTCCTCAGTTATCGCTTTTCAAAGCTCTTCAAAAAAGGGTGTATTACACACTTTTCAATATCTCTTAAGATTTCAAGATTATACACCGTATCGGCGTTTCGTGTAATAAAGTTACGGATTTGTGGCAGATTCTTCCAAAATTGCTAGTTGGTGTTCTAAGATTTGCCCGTGTGCTTCTTTGGGCAATTGCAAGTGCCACAACGCCACGTCAAGAAGCGCGTCTTGAGGAATTAAGCCAATCAATTCACAGTGTGTAATGCTTGCCCCATAATGGCTTGCCTCTTGGCTTAATAATGCCAAAACACGGTACAAAGGCGTGTTTTGATAGTCTACAAGGTTCATAGAAACCTGTGCTTGCCCGTTCACACTCATTCCCAATGCCTTTACGCCCACCAACCCACCACTAGAACCACGAATGGCTTTAGCAACGGCTTTGGCAACGCTTACATCTGTGGTATTGAGAAAAGCGTTAAACGCAATGAGGGGTTTTCTTGCACCAATAATCACTGCCCCTGCCGTACCCACAAAAGACTCTCCATAATCGGGTGTACGATGTGGCAAATGAATCTCTTGTTTTAACTGTTCATATTCTCCACGCCTCACGTCCGCTAGGTTACGGCGTTCCGTGCGTTGTGCAGCTTCTTCATACAAGTAAACAGGCAAATATAGTTCTTCCGCGACCCGTTTAGACAGTGTATGCGCCATTGCTACACAGTCTGCCATGCTAACGCCCTGAATGGGGATAAAGGGAACAACATCCGTTGCGCCTAAGCGTGGGTGTGTGCCACGATGTTCTTCTAGGTTAATGTGTTCACAGGCTGTTTTTATCATGACAAAAGAGGCTTCTAAAACGGCTTCGGGCGTACCTGCAAAGGTAATCACGCTTCGGTGGTGGTCGTGGTCACTAGTGCGATGCAGCACGCGCACCCCCTGAATACTCTCTATGGCTTGTTGAATGGCATCTAACGTCGCCATTCGCCTTCCCTCAGAGAAATTAGGCACACATTCTACAACCTGCCTCATGTTCACTCCCCTTTTGCCCGCCGTTTTAACAATTCTATGGTATGATTATTTTAATTACGTCCGCGTTATTTAGGGTAAAGAAGGCTTGGAATGGGTAGCTCTAGTACCAACTTAAGCCACCGTAAGGAAAAAAGTCGCGTGCAGCCTCTAACCGAATTGCCTATGCCGCATCGTGCGATTATCGAAGCCCTGATTGCCCCTCGCGAGTTGTCTTATGATGCCATTTGCACCAGTATCACAACTCAGCACACTCACACCCGTAGCGAAGTTGACAATGCACTCTTTGAACTTGTACAACAAGCGTATCTGTCCAGTTTTTTTGAAAATGGCGAGGTCTATTATTATTTAGAATACGACCTGGACACAAAACCCGACAAACACGACGAAATAAACCGCCCCAGTAACCCATTAGATGATATTCTGGATAACACCTAAACCCAATATAGCGTGTTCCGCTCTTCTTCTGTCAGCCCAAACAAGGCATTAAAGTAGTTCTGTTTGAACTCTTCGGCATTTGCTGTTCTGTTGTTGGGGTCTTTTTCCATCGCTTCCATCACAATTTCTTCTAACAATGCAGGGAATGCAGGGTTAAGCTGTGTCATAGGCGGCGCGGCTTTGGTGACTTGTGCCATTGCCGTTAAATGTCCCGACGGTTCATCAAAAGGCAGTTTTCCTAGCAACGCTTCATACGTTATGATGCCCAGCGCGTAAATATCCGCTTTTTGGGTTAAAGCATCTCCTAGAACACATTCGGGAGCCATATAATGGGGTGTTCCCAGTACGGCGTCCGCTTCGGTCAAGGTTTGGTCAATACCTTGGCGTTTTCCAAGCCCAAAATCCCCCAAGTAAACATGAATACTTGCTGTTTCACGGTTGCGCTCGATAAAAACATTGTCGGGTTTAAGGTCACGATGTACTAAATTTTCCGTGTGTCCATAAGATAACGCGCTACATAATTGGTCTAAGATGGGATAAAAAGATTGGGGTGTTTGTTTGTTACGCCGTAAATAAGCAGACAGTGTCTGCCCGTTTACAATGTGCATGGTGTAGTACAGCGTTTGCTCATAAATGCCACTTTCGTAAATGGGCATAATATGAGGGTGATTTAGTTCTTGCATAATGCGGATTTCACGGGCAAAACGACCCTGTAATTTGGCATCGGGGTAAATGTCACGCCGTAAAAATTTGATGGCAACAGATGTATCGTCCTCTAATTTTGTCGCCTGATATACCTCTCCCATCCCACCTGCGCCCAAAGGGGGCCCAATGCGATAGCCATTAACCTCACGCCCTGTAAGAGAATCAGACATCCTCAAGACCTTTCGTTGTATGCAATAAACAATCTCAACATGCGCTAAACCGCCTCAAGGAAATTTTGAAACGACTCCTTTCATTATACCCGAAATATCAAAGGTGTTGCTAAAACTCATAAAAAACCGTTGTTATTTGTTTGTATGTTTGTGTCAAACGGATATAATTATCGGTAATCACAGAGACAAATGGGCAAAGTGAAACATGGAATATTTTAAAGGGCAAACAATTCGCGGTTATGAACTTCATGAAATGGTCGGCGAAGGCGGGTTTGGGGCGGTTTATCGCGCTACGCAAACCGTTGTCGGGCGTGAAGTGGGTATCAAAATTATATTGCCACAATATGCCAACGAAGCCGAGTTCATTCGCAGATTTGAAGCAGAAGCGCAACTGGTCGCACGCCTTGAGCATTTGCACATTGTCCCCTTATATGACTATTGGCGCGACCCCAGTGGCGCGTACTTGGTCATGCGCTATCTACGGGGTGGCACACTTAAAAAATCACTAGAAAAAGGCGCGTGGTCGGCAAAAATGACCGCTCGCTTACTCTCTCAAATTGGGGCAGCCCTCACCATTGCCCACCGCAATGGCGTAGTACACCGTGATGTAAAACCCAGCAACATCTTGCTAGATGATGATAAAAATGCCTATCTTAGCGACTTTGGCATTGCCACGCAGCAAGCCGAGAACAACCGCACCACCAGTTCATCTGGCAAGGTAACGGGTTCAGCGGGCTACATTGCCCCCGAACAAATTAATTTACAGCCTGTCTCTTCTCGTACCGATGTTTATGCTATGTCGATTATTCTGTATGAAATGCTAACAGGAGCGCACCCCTACACTGGCGCAAAATCTCCGATGGCGTTGTTTATTAAGCATGTTAATGAGCAACTTCCCCCCATGTTTGGTGTTCCCGAACAAATTCAAGAGGTTGTTTTTAAGGGTGCATCCAAAAACCCCAACGACCGTTACAACGATATTTTGGAAATGAGCAATGCGTTTCGGCAAGCCCTGACAGAAACAGGTTTTAGTGGACTTCATAAAGACACTAGCCCTTCTGCCGAGTTTGATAGTTCTTCTTTTGACCTTACACCCACATTGAGCAGTGTTGTTTTACAAAACCCCTACAAAGGTCTACGCGCCTTCCAAGAAAGTGATGCTTCTGACTTCTTTGGGCGCGAGTCATTGACGCAACAATTGCTTAAAAGACTGGATGAAAACACGCCCTATTATCGCTTTTTAGCGGTGGTGGGACCCAGTGGTAGCGGTAAGTCATCCGTTGTAAAAGCAGGCGTTATCCCTGCCCTGCGACGCGGTGAAATAGAAGGTGCGTCAGAGTGGTTTATTGTAGAAATTGTACCTGGTCTTAGCCCACTAGATGAACTCAATCAAGCCCTTGCCAGCATTTCTGCTGTTCCTGTGCCTAATTTGGCAGAGTACCTTCGTCAACCCGATAATAAAGGCTTAAACGCCCTCCTTAAGCAAGTTTTACCCACAAAAACTAGCGAGCTACTGCTGGTTATTGACCAATTTGAAGAGACGTTCACGCAGGGCGACGATGTCGAAAGAACCCTCTTTTTATCTAGCCTCTATGAGTCAGTCATGGCGTTTGATAGTCGTTTGCGCGTCATTGTAACACTACGTGCCGATTTTTATGACCGCCCCCTTATGGTGCAAAACTTTAGCCAACTGATGCAACAAAGAACCGAAGTAGTTATTCCCCTTACAGTGGATGAGCTAGAACGCGCCATCACAAGCCCTGCACGTCAAGTGAAAGTATTCTTTCAGCAGGGTTTGTCGGCTCAGATTGTTTCTGAAGTTAATGAACAACCCGGCGTGCTACCTATGCTTCAATACGCCCTTACAGAACTCTTTGAAAGGCGTGAAGGCTCTTTGCTTGTGACTAAAGCCTACCAAGTGATTGGTGGTGTTTTAGGGGCATTAGCCAGACGTGCCGAAGAAATTTACACCCATCTTCAACCCGAAGAACAAGAAGCCACACGCCAATTGTTCTTACGCTTGGTCACATTGGGGGAAGGCACAGAGGATACGCGCAGACGTACCCTACAAAGTGAAATTTTAGCGGCAAGCCCCAATGTGCTGGTTATGCAAAATGTCATTGAAGCTTTTGGAAGCTTTCGCCTGCTGACTTATGACCGTGACCCCATCACGCGCACCCCTACGGTAGAAGTAGCACACGAAGCCCTTATCCGTGAGTGGCAACGCTTACGCGAGTGGCTAGACGAAAGCCGTGAGGATATTCGCTTGCAACGCATGCTGGCAAATGCCGCCCATGAATGGGACGAAGCAGGTCAAGACCCCAGTTTCTTATTACGTGGTGGGCGTTTGGTGCAATTTGAAGATTGGGCGAAGACCAGCACCATTGCCATTTCACAAGACGAGCAACATTATCTAAATGCTGCCATTACCGAGCGTATACGCTATGAAGAAGCCGAGCAAGTTCGGCGTGAAAACGAAATAGAGCTAGAACGTCGCGCACGCCAACGCGCCCGTCTTATTATTGCCATCCTCAGCGTTGCCTTTATTGGGGGTTTAGTGCTGTCTGTTTTCGCGTTTAATCAAAGCCAAGTTGCTCAGCAATCTGCTGTAGATGCAAACAGTGCCCGCGAAACAGCCGTACTTGCCCAACAAAACGCAGAATCACAAGCCAATAACGTACTAACGCAAATTGTGAATGTCGCTATCGCCCAGGAAGAAGCCCTAAATCAAGCAGGAACAGCCACCAACGCACAAGGGCAAGCGCAACAACAAGCCGACATTGCCAATACGCAAGTCGTCGTCGCTGCCACCGCCCAAGACGAAGCCTTAAGCCAAGCCGCCACCGCCACCAACGCACAAGGGCAAGCGCAACAACAAGCCGACATTGCCAACACACAGGTTGCCATTGCGGCTACTGCTCAACAAGATGCACTAAACCAAGCTGCCACCGCCACCAATGCACAGGGGCAAGCGCAACAACAAGCCAACTTTGCGGCTACTGCTCAACAAGATGCACTAAACCAAGCCGCCACCGCCACCAATGCACAGGGGCAAGCGCAACAACAAGCCGACATTGCCAACACACAGGTCGCCATTGCGGCAACCGCCCAACAAGATGCCCTTAACCAAGCGGACTTAGCGGCAACCGCCCAAGATGAAGCCCTTGTTCAGGCAAATACCGCCGTTGCTGCCCAAAGTGAGGCTCTTTTCCAAGCCAATACTGCCGTCGCTGCCCAAAGTGAAGCGCAAAAACAGGCACAAGCCTCCCAAAGCCTTGCGCTTGCTGCCAATGCCAGCCAACTTCAAGGGAGCAATAGCGCAGTCGCCCTTGCGCTTGCCCTAGAAGCGAATAACGTGCCTAATCCATCACTACAAGCACAGCGCGTCTTGCTTTCTGCGGTGTATGATGCCCCACGTAGCTTCTTAAACAACGACATTAGCATCAACAACGCGGTTACACGCGATAACATGCTCTATACAGCAAATACTGATGGCACAATCAGCATTTGGAACATTGCCTCAAAAACACTTATAACCACGCTTAGGGGTGGGCATACCCAAGCCATTCGTAGCTTAAGCATCAACGCCGATGGGTCACTCTTGGCGAGCGGTGGTACAGATAATAATGTGGTGATTTGGGATTTGCAAACTAATGAAATACGCACCACGCTTAGCCTACACACCAGCGCAGTAACAAGCCTGTCATTTAACCCCAGCAATGGCAATCAACTCGCCAGTGGGTCAAGTGATGCCAGTGTCATCCTTTGGAATATCCAAAGTGGTAGCCCCTCACGCACGCTAAATTCAGATAGCCGTAACGCCGTAAATAGCGTTGCCTACAGCCCCAATAGTGCTTACTTGCTCATTATTGCTGATGACGCAATGCGCCTCTTTAACTTCGCACTCAACAATTTCCAAGAGTTTGAAGCGTCACCTAGCCGTGTACGTGACGGTGTTTTTAGTCCTGATAGCACCCAAATTCTTATCTCTGGCAGTGCTAATACTGGAACACCTCAATTATGGGATGTAGAGCGTCGTCGCCTCATTCGCAACCTTGCGTCTCATGATGCCCCCGTCAACAGCGTTTTATTTAGCGCTGATGGTGAACAAGCCCTTTCGGCTTCTGACGATTTTACTGTCATTCTCTCAAGCATCGACACGGGCGACGAAGTAAGGCGTTTTGCAGCACACAATAACCGCGTCACAAAAGCCGTCTATACCACTGATGGGCAATTTGTGTTCACAGTATCGGCGTCGGGTGAAATTTACCAATGGGACATTTTACAATCCGCAGAAACCCGTGACTTCGTGCGCCAAAGCACCTCTGTTGCCAGTGTAGGGCGTGTACTTTATAGCCCCAATGGCAAATTGATTATATCCGTGATTGATGATGGCTCTATCTCGCTTTGGGATATTACTACAGGCGAATTGGTGAACAGTATTTCACTTGGTAGACCCCAAGTACCACAAACACGCCTTGTCCTTAGCCCAGAAGCCACCGATGATAATTTACTGGCGTTCTGGGGGTCTACGGATGTTCGTTTGGTCAACCTCAGCACAGGTGAAATCCTTCGCACCTTTAGCCTAGAGCAAGAGCGCGTCTTTGTAGAAGGCATTGCCATTAGCAACGATGGCAAAACTCTGGCGTGGTCGGGAGGGTATTTCTTTAGAAATAACGCCTCCGAATTTACACGCGCGGGCGTTTTAACGGTCTGGAATACCCAAACAGGCACAGTTCGCCTTAGCTTAGATGAGCATAACCTGCGTGATGCAGAAGGAAACTTGATTGAAGGCACAAACCGCGCAGTAACAGCCGTTGCCATCTCCCCCGATGGACGCTATTTAGTCAGTGGCGCAGAAAACGGTGTCATTTATCTGTGGGATTTAGCCACAGGGGAACGCCTACGCGAGTTTGTAGGACACGCAGATCGCATTACACAGCTAACATTTAATAAAAGTGGTTCCGAGTTTTTAAGTGGTTCTGCCGACCGTGTGGCGATTTTATGGAATGTAACCGATGGACAAATTCTGCGCCGTCTAACAGGACATAAGGGAGCCGTGAACTCGGTTGCGTTTAACATAGACGACACGCTCATTCTTACAGGGGCGCAAGACTCACGTATTATTGTTTGGGATATTGAAACAGGTCAGTCACTCCAACAGTTTGTTGAAAGTGATGCCCCCATCACATCTGTGGTCTTTAGCCAAGACAGCCAGTCTGTATTAAGTGGTGCGCTGAGCGGTAAAACAACGTTATGGCAAATTGAAACGCCGCAAGAGCTTAAAGAATGGGCAAATGTTAATCGCTATATTCCTAGCTTTACGTGCAGTCAACGCGCTCAATTCGGGCTAACGGCTTGTGATGCGTCAGGGAATCCACCCCCGTTACCCCCCAATTCTTAGCCTAAGACCGCCCCGTTTCGTTTAAGATTTAGGGCGGTATTGTACGGCTTCGGCAACGTGCATCATCTCTACATTTTGCGATTCATCAAGGTCAGCAATAGTACGGCTTAGTTTTAGCACCCGATGATAAGACCTTGCGCTCATTTGCATACGCCTTACAGCCACATCTAGCAATTGCTTAGCTTCAGTTGTAAGAACACACCCGATAGGAATATCACTTGCTGTCATATCTGCGTTAACGCGCAAATGCGGAGAATCTTTGAAGCGTTGGCGTTGGATTTCTCGCGCCCGTTCCACGCGTTGTCTTACGGCTTCAGAGGGTTCACCACGCGACAAGCCCATCAATTTATCGTAATCCACTCTTGGCACGTCCAGATGAATGTCGATTCTATCTAAAAGGGGCCCACTCAAACGGCTCTGATAGCGTTCTATGGTAGATGGTGAACAACTACACGCCTTAAACGGGTCACCATAATAGCCACAGGGGCAAGGGTTATGTGCTGCCACCAACATAAAATTGGTTGGAAACGTCAGTGTGCCATTCGCCCGACTAATCGTTACTGTTTTATCCTCAAGGGGCTGGCGCATTACTTCTAGGGTTTTTACAGAAAATTCGTTGATTTCGTCTAGAAACAACACCCCATGATGGCTTAGTGAAATTTCGCCCGGCTTTGGGATGCTTCCGCCTCCCACCAGTCCAGCTTGGCTAATCGTATGGTGTGGCGCACGAAAAGGACGCACACGCACCAGCGGCTCGCCCCGTAATAAGTCGGCAACGCTATAAATGCGTGTCACATCCAACGATTCTTCATAGGACAAGCGCGGTAAAATCGTCGGCATGGCACGCGCCAATAGGCTTTTACCCACACCCGGCGCACCCACCAAACGCAAATTATGACTGCCTGCCGCCGCAATCTCTAAAGCACGTTTCACATGTTCTTGTCCCTTGATGTCTGCAAAGTCTACATATCTTGAATAATCTAATGCGGGCGGTGAAGTCACAAATTCGGAGATATGCGGGGCAATGGGTTGCAAGCCGTAAAGGTGTTCTACCAACTGCGCCAGTGTGTCTACAGGAATAACACGAATACCCGCCACCAGCGAGGCTTCTGGCGCGTCTTCTGTGGGCAACACAATCGTATGATAACCATTCTGCTTAGCTGTATACGCCAAAGACATCGCCCCTCTGATATGCCCCACACGACCATCTAACGATAGCTCGCCGACAAAGAGCGTGCCTTCTAGCTTATCAAGTGGAATTTGGTCAGTGGAAGCCAGCACCCCCACAGCAATCGCTAAATCATACGAGGGTCCCTGCTTCGGCAAATCGGCAGGTGACAAATTAACCACGTACGCTTTATTTGGAAACTGCAAACCACTATTTTTAATGGCAGCCCTCACACGCTCACGGCTTTCTTTTACCGCAGAATCGGGCAAGCCGACAATGTGAAAGGCGGGAATAGTTGCGCGCGGATTAAAATCAACTTGCACTTCTACAAGCTCACCATCTAAACCAATAATGGCACACGCATAAACAATAGACAGCATAAACACCCCCTAAATATGACAATTCGGCACATCGTGTGTATAGTTATGAGTATAGTTAAAATTTTGGGTTTCGCATGGTACTAGGACATAGTTTATGAAAGAACAGATTGCCGCTTTTTTGCGTGAAATACCGTCGTCTAATCAAACACCAATCGCTTTAAGTGACTTTGTAAAAGCAACTGACCTTGATTTTATGCGAGGGTATGCCCACTTGTTACAGACGTTTGGCGTGGTGGTGTTAGAGGGCGATGCCATTCAAGCAACCTCACAAACCGCTAAATATTGGCTAAATAGCCTGATAGAGATGGTAGAAAACGACGCGCCCATCGTACCAGATTGGGAGAAACGCGGGCTATACCCCGATGCTAGCGACAATCCTCTGCAAAATGGGGCAACGTTTTTAAGATGGCTAGAAGAACAACGTCAAATCACATTAACTGAACCCACACCCAGCCGTATTACCAAAGTGGCGCAAGTGCTGATTAAACGCACCAATCCACAGACACGCCACCCCGAATTGCTCTTTCAGTACGATAAAAATGCGGGGCAATACCAGCTGATTGGTGGGCGACACAGTGAAGCAAATGACGACAGCATTTTGCAAACGATGACTCGTGAAATTGAAGAAGAACTGGCGATTATACTACAGTATGAAACAGACTATGCGCTAAACATCCTTTGGGAAGGGTTTAAGCCCGCCCCCAGCATCTCTACCACATTTGGCGCGCTAACGCAGTATGATTTTACCTTTTACCACATGGAAGGGCTTAAAAGTCCATTGCCCTTAGGCGAGCTAGACCGTTGGGTAAGTGTAGAGGAAGTGCTAAACGGCAGTGTAATTGATGGTGAAGTTCGCCACCCCTTCTCTAGTCCAGCGTTGTATATCACCCTAGACCAACACCTAAACGGTGGTTTGGCGGGGCTTAAAGACAGTTTTTATTCACCCACTTAACGGCACACCTTGAGGACATCCATCATGATTACCGCCGATAACAGCACACCAACCCCATTTAGTAACGACATTAAACTGCTAGGCAACTTACTGGGCGTTATCATTAAAGAGCAACACGGCGCAGACGCGCTAAACCTTGTTGAAGAAATTAGAGCCATCGCCAAAGCACGCCGTAGTGGTGACACTGAAGCGACCGCCCTACTAATTGAAAAAATTAACGCCTGCGACTTAACTTCCAAAAATATCCTCATCAAGGCGTTTAGTAATTATTTTCAGCTCATCAACATTGCTGAAGACCAACAACGCATTCGTGTTTTAAGAGAACGAGAGCAAAATGGGGTTCTAACAGAGTCCATCCAAACTGCCATCAAAAACCTAAAAACCTTAGGGATGGGCGCAGAAAAAGTAAGTGATCTTTTAACACAGCTTCGCCTACGCTTTGTGCTTACGGCACACCCTAGCGAAGCAAAGCGCACCGAAGTTTTAATTAAATTGCGTCATATCGCACAAATGATGGATTCTTTAGAGCGCGTTAAACTGACCCCTCGTGAAACCCTAGACATTGAAGACCAACTTTCAGAAGAAGTTGAAGAGCTATGGCAAACACGCGCTGTTCGTGCCAGCCAAAAGAAGGTTTCTGATGAAGTTGAGTTTGGCATGTATTTTATTACGTCTGTCATTATGGATACGATTGTTGAAATTTATACCGAAATTTACGGCAGCCTAGAAGAACACTACCCCGAAGAAGATTGGTCAAATTTGCATCGCCTCTTGCGCTTTGGATCTTGGATTGGTGGCGATAGGGATGGCAACCCCAATGTAACTGCTGACATCACCCTACAAACCCTTAAAACACTCCGAGATACCGCTCGTCAAGTGTACCTAGACGACCTTAACGACCTTCAAAAACGCCTAACCCACGACACAGAACATCTTCCCGACCAAGAGGGCATAGGGCGTATTTTCCCTATGGTTACGGGTGAAGCGCATAACGGAGAACGCTACCGTGAAATATTGGCATATATCAGCCAACGCCTAGCTAACGACGGTTATCGTAGCCGTATTACTCTTTTAGAAGATTTACGTGCTGTGCAAGAAAGCCTGCGCCAAAATAACGCGCCCCGTGTTGCAGAGGGCAAAATTAGGAACATCATCCGCAAAGTGCGCCTCTTTGGGCTATATCTTACGCCCCTAGACATCCGCGAAGACTCTCGGTTAATGGCAAGCACACTGGATGAATTGTTTCGCTATTACGGTATGGCAGAAAATTATTTAGAGCTTCCAGAGAGCGAAAAACAAGTTATCCTAAACCGCGAGATAGAAAATTCACGTCCCCTGTTTCCTGTGGATGTCAGTCAATTCTCTGATACAGCACAGCGTGTCATCAATATGTGGCGCACAATTGCCACCGCCCACAAACAGTTTAGCGTCGGGGTGATTGATACTGTTATTGCCAGCATGAGCCAAAGCCCAAGTGACGTTTTAACCATGTTCATAATGGCAAAAGAAGTCGGCGTAGCAGATAACATCGACATTGTGCCATTGTTTGAAACCATTGATGACCTAGAAAACGCCCCCCGTGTTGTTGAAACCCTATTCCGCAACAAAGCCTATATGGCACACCTTGCTGTTCGCAAAATGCGCCAGCAAATTATGATTGGCTATTCTGATAGTGGCAAAGACGGGGGCTATATTGCGTCTAACTGGCATTTATATACTGCCCAAGACGTGCTCGCAGAAACCTGTGAACGCTACAACATTGCCCTAGAACTATTTCATGGTCGTGGCGGTAGCATTGGCAGAGGTGGGGGTCCCACCAACCGCGCCATTTTGTCACAACCCCCCGCATCACTAAAAGGGGGCATTAAAATTACAGAACAAGGCGAGGTGATTGCCTATCGCTATAGCAACCACACCATTGCTCGCAGGCACTTCCATCAAGTGTTAAATGCGGTTATTTTGTCGCTTGGCAATGCGTCTCATTCGGTGGTACTTCCCGAATGGTCAGAAACCATGAACGAGTTATCCGAGCTAGGGCGCGTGGCATTTCGTCACTTTGTTTATGAAACGGAAGGTTTCATAGAGTTTTGGCAACAAGCCAGCCCCATTAATGAACTTTCACAGTTACGCATTTCATCACGCCCCAGCAAACGCGGTGGCAAGGGGGGCTTTGCTGCCATGAGAGCCATTCCTTGGGTGTTCTCTTGGATGCAAAACCGCGCCATCATCCCAAGCTGGTACGGCATTGGCACAGCGTTTAACCAATTTTGCGAACAAGACGAAAACGGCTTACAGCTTTTGCAAAGTATGTTTACAGATTGGCTGTTCTTTAAGGCACTCATCGAGAACGCCCAACTGGATGTTGCTAAAGCCGACATGGGGATTTTAGAGCTTTATGCCTCTTTACTAGACGATAAAGCCCTTGCAAACGAGATGTTTACACGCATTAGCAAAGAACACGAGCTAACAAAGCGCATGATTTGTGCTATCACACAGCAGGAAGAATTACTGGACAAAACGCCCTCAATGAAACATTCTATTGAACGGCGCAATCCTTACGTAGACCCGTTAAACTTCTTACAAGTTGTTCTCTTAAAACAATTAAGAGAAACCTCGCCCGATGCCCCAGAATATCAGGAAGTGCTTGATGCGGTACTCGCTACCATTAACGGCATTGCAGCAGGCATGAAAACCACAGGCTAAACAAAGATTCAACGTAATGATGAGGGGCGGAGAAATTGCCCCTCTTTACGTTATTTTCGTTTTGTGGGGCGCAAACGCAAATAAACCTGATACGCGCCCACGCCCGCCAAAACCGCCCATACAGAGATAAGCCCGTAAAAGCCAGAATCGCCAAACTGGAACGCGCCCCCGATGCCCATCAATGCAAGTATGACCAAGCAAGCTCTTAGTCGTGCAGGTTCAATGGCAAATAACGAGTTATCGGCTAAGATGCGCGTCTTTTTCTCTTGAATAAACGCAAACGTGCCAAGCCCCAACGCAATAAGCATTAGGAACAACGTACCAAAGCCCAGATAACCGCTATCATTTGCGCCAATAATCAGCAACCCACCCAGCGTTAGAAATGCAGATAGCCCTGCAAATACCCATTGTGTACGTAGTGGCTTATTCAGTGTGCCATCAATGGCAAAAGCCACTATTGCCACAATGCCAAACGTCCAATAGCCTGTAAAAACAGTTGCCCCTACCATGCCCAGCGTGAGCAGTGAATCCGTAATTTTGGCAGGAGGTCCTACCACCCGTGAGACCATCCGCAAGAAGAACACGGCAACGGCTAACGGCAAAATATCTACACGCCCCGCGCAAAACACAAAGGCAATGCCCGAACACACAAATGCCGACCAATCATTTTCGGGGTCAACATCACGCGCTAGTACCCACGATATAAAAACCGCTGCGCCCGTGTAAATACCACTGAAGATTGCACCTGCAAAATCACCACTAGATAAAAACATCCACGCGCCAGCTATTGCACCACAAACAGCCGTCATAATGAGGATATAGAGGTTCGTACGATAGTTAAATGGGTCTAGGGGACGAGCAAACGAGCTAAATGCTGTCATGTCTGGAATTTTAGTATTATTCATTAAGTCACACCTTTGCTGTCATAGCCATGTTTCATGGCTATGATGCTAGGCTGTATATAGCAATTTCGCAAGGGACATCGGGGGATTTACTATTCAGTTTCTGATATAACTTCGGGTTGGCGTAAAAATTGCTCGCGAGTACGCTGGGTTAAAGCAATCTGTTCTGGAGTAAAGAGCGACCAAAACAATTCAGGCGTGGCAATTGTGCCGTTACCACGCTTTACATAGTCTGCAAGTAACTTAAAGAACGCTTCTTCGCCAACATCTTGGCGCAAATTGTGAAGCATTTGCACGCCACGCAAGTAAACGGCGTTGATATAATCACGTGGAGACTCAAACTCATAGACGGTACTGTCTACATTCCCTTTAGGATTATAGTAACCCACCCTAAACGACCACCACCAATCTTTTAGATTAGGCTGTGCGCTTTCGTAGTATAAATACTCGCTATAGGTTGCAAGAGCCTCGTCTAGCCATGGGGCAAGCGCAGCATCATTGCCTACTTGGGCATACCACCATTGATGTGACACTTCATGAACAGTAATCACCGTTAGATAATTGTCAAACCCACCCTGCCACTGATAAAACCAACTGGTACTAACATACACCAAACCACTAAATTCCATACCGTCGGGGAAATCACCCTGAACCACCAATAATCGCCCAAACGGGTATTTTCCAAAGAGCGTTTCAAAGCGTTCTGTGGAAACTAGCGCAACCTGAAGCGCATGAGGCGCGGCATCTTGTGTGC
Organism: Anaerolineae bacterium; assembly: GCA_034437555.1. Taxonomy (GTDB): domain Bacteria; phylum Chloroflexota; class Anaerolineae; order Aggregatilineales; family Phototrophicaceae; genus JANWYT01. The sequence goes on from DAOTTQ010000017.1 coordinate 45,414, forward strand.
CATTAGCCGTTGGACGTAGCGTATCTGGGAAAGTATATAGCTCAACAATTGTACCGCTTTGAGTGCTGGCTTTACTCACACGGTAATTTTCGCTCATGCTAACAGGGAAATCTCGTCCACCCTTAAAGCGCACTTGATAGCGATTTTCTCCCGTTTCAGTAATATCGCCGGGCATCGCAAGCGTTAAATCGCCAGAGGCGTTGTTGACGTTCAAAGAAACGTCCCAATCCGCTTGTTCAAATACAATTTGCTCACCAATCATCTGAGGTTCATGAACCACCCATAAGCCGTTACTGCGCATCGCAATAGTAGGTAGCCAATACGACAGGTTAAGTTGGCGTTCACTGTAGCCAAAATAACCCTTAAATGCCGTAATGCCAGAAGCCACACGCGGAGGTGTAACGTTAAAGGTCATTTGAATGGCGACTTCGCAACCCCTCGCTAAAGGCAAGGGCAAGGATACCGTTAGCAGATTGCGCTCTAGGGTAAAGAAAACATCAGCATTACCAATGCGCACCTGCCCTATTTGCAAGCCTCCACCCCAATTATTCGCTTCTGCGTTAAAGATTATCTCTTGTAAGGGAGTTTCTTCTTCATGAACAAAGCGCACCGTCTGCGAGACATTGGCTAGTTTTGCCGAATAGTCAATGTTTGCAACCACCTGATAGCGTGCGGGGTACTCATGAGCCACTTCTTCGCAGATATAGGGCATCGCTGTCGGGCTAGGAGGGGGCGTGCTGGTTTCTTGGGGGAGAATATCACGCAAAGTTCGCGTTGCTGTCGGTTCAGGGGTTGCCTGCGCCTGCACAATCCGCACATTGGGGGCTGTGGGTTGGATAGCTTGCACCGTAGGGCTGGTCGATGCCAAATTGCATCCCATTAGCGCAAACAAAAGTAGTGTGTAAAATCCAAAATGTCTTTTCATGCTTACTATAATACACCGTCCTATGCGATAATTTCCATAGACTATAGTAACCCGAATCACTTTTTTGTGTTATGTCATCTTGAGTGCGATACTTAGGCACGCAAAGTAAATCTTTAGGGGGTCAACCTTGAACGCGAGTCTAATTCCTGTAACCTATCAGGAAAAAATTAAAGCCATTTTACAGCTTACGCGCTGGCGTGAGCATATCCCTTATACCATTCCCTGCGTCATTGGTGGCGCGTTGATGGCAGTGGATGCATCAGGAAATGCCATTGACTGGCGTTTACTGCCCATTTTACTGGCAAATATTTTGGCGCAATCTTTCGCCTATATGATTAATGATGTGGCGGATGCACCTGATGATGCCCGTGACCCACGCAAGAAGATGCGTAACGTCATTAGCAACGGCACGTTCAGCCCATCCGAAGGCGCGTTGTATACATGGATTACGTTTTTTATCGCGCTTGCCCTGTTTGCAATGGGCGGTTTATGGGCGTTTGTCTTTGGCGCAATCGAGCTCGGCTTATGCTATCTTTACTCGGCATATCCATTCCGTTGGAAAGCCCGCCCTGTTACTGATGTGTTGTCACATGGGCTTATGCTAAGCCTTCTTTTGGTCATGACGGGCTACTTCACCTATCACCAGGGCATTAGTATTGGTTGGTGGGTGTTTGGTGGCGCGTTCTTCTTCTCATTGTACGGGCAATTCTTTAATCAATTAGACGATTACGAAGTAGACAAAGCCGCAGGTTTGCGAAACACGGTGGTACTGTTGGGCTTTGGTGGCACAAAATTTTTGATGTATTTGTCCATCACTCTTGCTATTATTTGTACGGGGATTGCCATTTTTAGTGGCGTATTCCCTGCATGGACTGCACCGCTTGCGCTTGTTACCCTCTTTACATCACTTTTGTTTGTGTGGGATACCGATATGCGCGGTAATGCGGCTAGTGGCTCTGGGTATATTCAAAAACCCGCCTTATTTCTGATTAACATCGTCATTTTATCATGGCTCTTAAACAGCATCGGCTTGCTTACCTTATAGCGCAAAGGCTTGATAAATGGACGTACTACACAATATCTTGTTCAATATGCAAATCCTCTATTCAATTGCCTTAGGGGTTTATGGGGCATATCTTGCCGCCCAAAATCAGTCTATCTCTGGCAATTTTTGGGGGGCAGTGATTACTTTTGCAGGGCTAAACGGCGCAACGCTGATTGTGGGCATTGTGCTGGCTTTGGGGGGGGCAACCGTTGCCGCTGATGGTCGCAACATCATTTACTTCTTGTATATGGCGTTTTTGATTGTCATTATGCCTGGCTTGTTTAGCCTATTGCGTGGGCGCGACGACCGAAGTGCGGCAATTGCGTTCTCTTTGCTGGCGTTATTTAACGCCAGCGTCGCCTTTAGCATGTACCAGCGCGGGTTAGTCACTTGGGTGCTTGCCGGCTAAAACCAGTTGAGAAACCTTTCATTCTGCACTACAATCAACGGGCGATAATGGTTCATTGCCCGTTTTTTGCTGTGTTAGTTTGATACAAGGGATGTGTTTAATGTGGCGTTGGTGGCTTGTTATGATAATTGCCCTAGTGGGTTGCGAAGCAAAAGCAACACCTGTGGCATTGGTTGCACCACCCACGATTACGCCTATTCCAAGCCCCACCCCCAATAACGCCTTGCGCTATGGTCTATTGGCAAACATGGGCTTATTCCCACACCAAGACAATTTCTTTAGCCTTGCAGACAATCTATCTATCAACCAAAACGTTTTGGAAGAAGCACAAGACCAAGACATCCTTATTGGTTACGGCACAGCAGACGAATGGGGGATTGCCCCTGTTAGCCTTGAATTGCGCGTAATGGTTAATGAGCGCATGGCAATTAACGATAGTGCCGCGCAAGATGCACTACTTTCTGCACTGCGTAGCCTTAACCTAAGTCCTGCCCTACAAGCCTTAAATATCAATGGCACAACCACTCCTGCCTATGCACCCGTTCCAAGCCTAGAAAGCCGTTTAGAATTGGCGCAAGCAGGCAATATAGATGGCATAAACATTACAATTGCACACACCCCCTTACCATTACCACTTTTGATAGAAGTACAAAACATTTTTGCCTCGCACAATATCGAAGTGAGCCTATTGCCTATTGGTATCAACCAAATAGACAGCGTGCAGACCAGCCAAAAAGCACACATGGTAATATTTAGTGCGTGGTCATTGCCTTCAGCACAGAGCGAACAGGTGATTGCATCCATCCCACTTCGTTATCGTGTGTTTGGAGAATTGGCAATTACATTCACAAATGAGGGGTTTCCTCTTTTAAAACGCCCGTAAAGCACAAAAGCGCGTAAAATAACCATAGTAGCTCACATTATATTGACCTCATTGGCGTAAGGACATTAAAAGCGTGCAAGGGTTTTTCTCGGCATCCCAAGACGATAGCTCCATTGCCTGTGTAGGTGATTTAATGTCGTATGGAGTGCAAACGGTACAAGCCAATGAGCGTGTTAAAGACATCCTCTCAAAAATTCATCGCATTGGACATGAGGGCTACCCTGTTATAGAAAATAATCAGGTCATTGGGCTACTAACGCGCCGTGATGCTGACCGCGCTATAGAACATAGGCTGGATAGCATTACTGTAAAAGAAATCATGGAAGCGGGCAATATCACCCTACGCCCTAGCGACACGGTAGAAGCACTGATCCGCCTGATTGTTGAAAGTGGGTGGGGGCAAATTCCGATAGTAAATGATGACGGCATTTTGTTAGGCGTGGTCACGCGCACCGACCTTATTAAACACTGGGCAAAAACACACAAACAAACACCACACATTGCGCCCGAATCCTTACACATTACACTAGGTTTGGATACAACACACCTAATAGAGCGCATTACGGCTACAGCACAAGCGCAGTCCCTTAGCATTTATCTTGTGGGGGGTGTTGTACGGGATTTACTCCTTAAACGCCCTAATTTGGATGTTGATTTTGTTGTTGAGGGCGATGCCATTACATTTGCAGAATCTCTTAGCGATGCTTATGGTGGTGAAGTCAATAGCTTTGTGCCATTTGGTACGGCAAAGTGGATGCTCAATCAAATCACAGCCGACGCTTTGGGTGTTTTGCTAGAAAACCTACCCCATCACATTGACTTTGCAACTGCCAGAAATGAGTTTTATATGCACCCCACCGCCCTCCCTACCGTGTACAAGGGAAGCATAAAGCTAGATTTAGGACGACGAGACTTCACACTCAATACACTGGCTGTACAAGTTAGCCCTAGTGGGGCGTATGGGCGTATTCTTGATTACTATAGCGGGCTAAATGACTTAGAAGCAAAACTCATTCGTGTGCTTCATAGCCTTAGCTTTGTGGATGACCCGACACGCATTTTACGTGCTATTCGCTTTTCAGAACGGCTACACTTTGACATTGAAAAACGTACAAGTGAACTTATTCAGAATGCGTTGCCGATGTTAGGGCGCATTACAGGTGAGCGCGTGCGTAATGAACTCACGTTGCTATTCCAAGAAGAATCTCCTGAAAATGGGCTTAAACGCCTACAAGATTTTGGTATTTTAATCGCCATTCATCCACACTTTGCCCGCCTTGCATCCTATGAAAATACCCTTTATAAGCGTCTGGGGCGGATAAATCAGCCTCATCCACAATGGGCAGACGACGAAAACGCGCTGTATTGGCATGTATTATTGGCACACCTTTTACCCCAAGAAGTGTTAGAAGTGGGCGAGCGATTGCTCATTGGGCAATCCACGCTCACAAGCCTACACCAAGCCTCGTACCTTGTGCATCATGATATTTTTGCACGTTTCGCCACACCCAGCGAAATTGTGAGCGTTTTAGAGGGGTGTTCCTCCATTGCGCTTTTAACGGCGTGGCTATTCGCGGCATCAGGAGAAGTACAAAAAATTCTTGAACACTTTGTAACCGAGTGGCAACATATTAAAAGCACCGCCAACGGGCATACCTTACAGGCGATGGGGATTCCGCCAAGTTCACATTATCGGCGCATTTTAACGCGCTTGCGTCAGGCATGGCTGGATGGGTTTGTGAAGAGCGAAAGTGAAGAGCGCGATTTACTAGAAACCTTAGTAAAGGAGCTAAAGCGTGGCGATACATGAGTTTGACCAATGGAACATTAATTTCTCGATTGGTGTACGCCAACTGATTTATCCTGACCTTGAAAAATTAGAGTGGTACGGGCAATTTAAGCACTTACGAAACATTTTTTCTCGGTCTTTTATGGGGCAACAAGATGGCTCACGCTTTTTACTGGTGGCAGATTGTAATGATTTCCCTGTGGGACGAATGTTCATTTTGCTAAATGGCAAAAATAAGGATTTATCAGACGGCAAGAATCGCGCTTATCTCTATTCATTTCAGGTCATGGATATGTTTCAGAGGCAAGGCATTGGCACAAAGCTATTAGAAAGCGCAGAAGCGTTGCTCATCAATCGTCATTACAAGTTTGCAACCATTGCTGTGGCTAAAACCAATAAGCGTGCTTTATCGCTTTATCAAAAGCACCGCTATGAGATTTTTAGCGAGAATGATGGCAAATGGTCATACCGTGACCATCAGGGCAAAATGAGAGAAGTTGATGAACCAAGCTGGTTTATGTTTAAGCGTTTGGGATAGGTTATAAAATTTGCGTCTTGTGTAGGCTTGAAAATGCGCTTATAGTAAACACATCAGCCGTTGAAAAGTGACGCAATTGCTTAGGCAGTTTTGCTGTACCGTATGGAGGAAATAGGTTATATGGCACTCATTCGCACCGCTGACTTTCGGGTCACACCTTGGCAGGGTGGTCAACATCCTACCACAAGTACCATCACAAAGAAGCTCAAAGAAGAAAACATTATTCCTTATGCTTGGGAACAAAAAGCAAATTACCGTTACGCTGTTCGCAGTTTCAACAGTAAGAAAGTCCTCTATGTCGTTGAAGGCACAGTTGAAGTTTCATTCCCCTCTCTTAATTTTACCCTCACACTTAAAACCGGCGACAGAATAGACATCAACAAAGGTTTACGTTACGGCTTGCAAATCGGCAAGAGTGGCGTAAAGTGCTTAGAAGCAAGCACAACCGCCTAAACAAGTCATGGGGGCAGAAATGCCCCTTTTTTGATGACATTTATCAATGGTTCTGTAATGTTTTTGCGGTAACAATAAAGGGAATCTGTCGTACAAACTAGGAAGCTCACTATGGAAACCAATAATCTCTCAATAGGGATTACCTTTATGGCAGGGTTGTTGTCGTTTTTATCGCCCTGCGTATTACCCCTGATTCCCGCCTATATTGGTTATATGGGGGGGCGTGTTACTCATAGCGTTGCCATGCAAACATCTGGCGCAAAAAATGGCTTAGAGGGCGCAACTGTGGTACAGCGTGCCAATTTACTCCTGCATGGGCTGGCTTTTGTGGGTGGATTTACGTTTGTTTTTGTTCTCATTGGTCTTATGACGACCGCCTTTATTCAAGTATTGGGTAATTTTGCCACCACCAGCCAAGATATTATTGCGCGTGTGGGGGGTATCCTCATCATCTTCTTTGGCTTGCACTTTATGGGCGTGCTACGTCGTGTGTTTGCCTATTTCAGAAGCAACCCCAATGTACTCGGAAACGTTCTTACATCACTTGTCTTCGGAATTATCGGAACGGCGTTCATTGTGTGGGGCTTCATCGAACCCATGTTTATCTTGCCCGTTTTAGCAGGCTTTTGGTTGTGGTTGGTATTAGGCAACGCCTTCACATCGCCCTTGTCTTTTTGGTCGGGATTGCTAAACAGAATAGATAACATGCTTTACACCGACACACGCCCTGATATGCAACCTAACAGGGGCAGTGGCTTGGGAAGTTCCTTTGTGATGGGCATTATCTTTTCGGCAGGATGGACACCCTGTATTGGGCCCATTTATGGTGCGGTGCTGGGGGTGGCAGCCAATCAAGGCGATATCGCATCAGCCACTCCCCTACTAATTGCTTATTCGTTGGGTTTAGGGATTCCATTTTTGCTGTCTGCATTGCTTATTGACAGTTTGCAAGGCATCCTAGGCAAACTTAAACGCCACATGCATACCCTAGAACTCGTCAGTGGCGGGCTATTGGTGGTTATCGGCTTTATGGTAGCTTCAGGGCAACTTACACGCCTTAGCCAAGCCCTAAACAACGACTTTTCAGATTTTTCGTTTAGAGTAGAAGAATGTGGCGTTGGTTTCTTTCAGGGTCACTTAGGCGTTCAGCATATTGGCGCATGTATGGCGGGTCAGCTTGTACCTGTGTCATTAAATCAGGGTACAAACGGGCAAATTAGCGCAGACAACAGCCGTATGGAATACGTTTTCACGGTTACAGAAGCCCTAAATGTAGATGTAGAAGTGTGGAACATCGAACCCGCCTTTATACCCATGACAACGCTCTATGACCAAAACGGCAAAGCCATTGCCACCAGCACTAGCCTTACCCCACAAACCACAGACCGCGCCAACGCATTTACAAACGTTCAGTTACCTTCCGCAGGCTTATACACGTTGGTGTTCACTAATCCATCAGGCGAAACTGTTAAGTTCCGCGCGCGCATCATCAGTACAAAAACTACTGCCGACACATCTTCTAGCGAAGTCGTACAGTTAGATAGCGTGCCTGCTGGCGACGTGCTTCGGGACATTGCGAATATTGGTAGCATTAGTGCCATTGGTTCGGCTGTAGACCCCATAGAGGGCATTGCAAAAGGCAATCTTGCGCCAGAGTTCAGCATCACTACAGTAACAGGTGAAGAAGTAACGCTTTCTAGCCTTAAGGGCAAGGTTGTTTTACTCAATTTTTGGGGAACATGGTGCGCCCCGTGTATTCGTGAAATGCCCGAACTTCAAGCCCTTTATCAGCAATATGGTGATGTGGGCTTTACCGTATTGGGTGTTGCCGTTAGAGACACAGAAGACAGCGTGAAAACGTTTAGTGCCACTAACGGCATCACATTTCCGTTAGCACTTGACGAAGGCGACATCATCAATCGCCTCTTTGCGATACCGGGTCAACCCAGCACACTGCTGATTGGTGCAGATGGCGTTATCATCGCCCAGTTCTTTAGCATCGTCACCAAAGACCAGCTTTTGCCCCTTATCGAAAGCGCACTTGCTAACGCCTCATGAAAAAACGCCTGATTTTATTGCGCTATAGCCTTGCCATCGCCTGTATTGGGATGGCTTTTTTTATTCTAGGGGTGGTTGGCTTACCAGAACGCGCGCTTTATATTGGTTATAATATTCCTGAATTAGGATACGTTGCGCCAGAAACGGGGTCGATTGCGCCACCCTTTACCGCACAAACGCTTAATGGCAATCCTTTTAATTCACAGGCACAAACGGGCACAACACTGGTGATTAACTTTTGGGCGACATGGTGTGTGCCTTGCTTAGTAGAAATGCCCGAATTACAAGAGCTTCACGAAGAACATGGCGAAAGCATCACCGTCATCGGGATTAACTTGGGTGAACCCACCGCCACTATTCGCCAATGGCAACAAGAATTAGGTTTGACGTTTACGCTACTTGTTGACGATAATAACGCCATTGCACGCTTATATCAGTTGCGTGGTCAGCCCACAACCGTTGTGGTAATGCCTAATGGGCGCATACAGCACATCTTTTATGGGGCAACCACCGCAAACGCGATCTTAAACACATTAACCACACCCTAGCTAGAGAGAGTAACTATGACACAAGACAAACGACGCGCTCGCGCCATTCGGCTAAATCAGTGGTTACTAGGTATCACTAAAAATTGGGTACGGGTACTTACGGTGATTATTGGGGTTTATGCCACCCTGCCCTTTGCCGCGCCCATTTTGATGAAGGTGGGCTTAACAGGCGTTGCCAATGTCCTGTATACCGTCTACAGCCCCATGTGCCACCAAATGGCGTTTCGCTCTGTATTCTTGTTTGGGGAACAGGCTTTTTACCCCCGTGAAATTGCAGATACAGACTACCGCTCCTACGAAAATTACACCAATAGCATTGAAGGTGTTGTACAACCACGCTCCGCAGAAGACTTTAACCTAGATTTTGTGTTCTCGGCGCGTGATTTTAGGGGTAATGAGCAAATGGGCTATAAAACCACGCTTTGCGCCCGCGATGTTGCCATTTATGTTGCGATGTTCATCGGTGCGCTGATTTATGGGTGGTTGGGCAATCGGATTCGTGCGTTGCCTTTCTGGATTTACGTCATCGCGGGGGTGGGACCCATTGGCTTAGATGGACTTAGCCAATTACTTAGTTACGCGCCCTTTCAGCTTTGGCAAGTGCGAGAAACCGCCCCCTTCTTTAGGGTAGCCACAGGCGCAATGTTTGGGCTAATGACGGCATGGCTGGCGTTTCCTTACATTGGCGAATCTATGAGAGAAACACGACTTGATTTAGAAGCAAAGCTGGCAAGAGCCAACCAAAGCAAATAAAAAACGCCCTTCTTTGTGGGCGTAGACATTATAGAAATGCTTATAAAGAACATCAGGGCAAGTGTTGCACCCTGATGTTTTTATTTGTCTTACTTTTTAGCCGTCTGCCCCACCAAAGGTAATGGGTGTAGGTGTTCTTGTCGGCGTAGACGTACTCGTTGGGATGTTCAACGTCGCCGTTGGCGTGTTCGTTGGGGGACCCAGCGTTGGCGTAAGCGTTGGAGGCGATGGTGTTCGCGTCCTTGATGGTGTTGGCGATGGACCCGGTGTATTGGTGGGCAACGGTGGTAATGTAGGTACAGGTGTATTTAGGTTGTCCAAAATAAGTTCACCTGCGCCATAGCTACCGCCGCTACAGCCATTGGGGTTGGTACAAGGACCACAACGACCCGTTGGGTTGGTACAAGGACCCCCTTGCCAGCCGCTTCTATCGCATTCAATATAGAAACGCGACAAGTTAAAGTCGGAGGGCGAAACGGGCGGGCTACCCACAGAGTTCAAACGGCTCACACCCACACCTGTAAAGTCGATGTGAAGCAGTGTAGATGAGTTCGCAGGGAACACATAGGCTACAAAGTAGGTGTCGCCATTATCAAACCATGTACCGATACTGGTGTCATAAGAAGGTGTGATAGTGGGCGGGTTTGGATTGCCAATCACAACACCGCTTGGACGATAACCGCCACCGATGCTCGTTTGCCATACCACAGTTCCAGTACCGCCTACATCTACAGTGTCGTTAGCGTTAGAGCCACCAACCACCATCTTAGAAAGGCGTAGATTCGAAGCCTTCCATGCGGGCCAGCGTAGCTCAAAGCCTCTGAAGGGTGCTTCTACCGAGCGATTATTGACAACACGGAGCGTCACATCGCCATTAGGCGCGAATTCCACAAACTCAATTCGCAGAAGACTAGAAGCACAGTTTGGCGTAAACGTTGGGCTGGGCGTAAAGTCATCAGGTGCGGGTGTGGGTGTGGGGGGAGGCGGTGGCACAGTAAAGCGCACTTGGCAATCCACGCCCGTATCAGGGTTATCAAAGAACAGTTCAGAGAACTCAAACTCATGCCCTAAGTACCTTGAAGAAAGTGCTGTAATCCCCAAGAAAACGGCTTCATAAATATTTGGGTCGCCTTGTAGGGTGGGGTCACTAAAAATCCAGAAAGGCTGGGACGCGGAGATATAGTTCGTGCCATTGGCAGGTGTGCCATCAGCCAGGCGTGTATCTAAGGGCGAAACACTGTCCTCGCCTGCCCAGAAGATTTGCGTGTCAATCGTCATAAAGCGCAAAACAACGGGTGGGGGGGCAACAATGTTTCTATCCCAATACAGCACACCCCCTGTTAGATAGGTGTCCGTGTCATTGGTATTACGAATGAGGACACGCACCTTGTTATCCACAAACGCTATCGGTGACAGCGTAATTTTCTCGCAGTCAAACGGTCCCGGCAACGGCGTATTTGTTGCGGTGGGGGTATTACTTGCGGCGAGGGTGGGCAAGGGTGTCCACGTAAATGTAGGTGTATCCGTGTCTGGCAAATTGGGTGGGGGTACAAAGTCAGAACCCGTTACACCACTCGGACCCAAGGCGCGTTCTGCGCTGGTTACACGGAAGGTTTCATTAACGGCGGCGCGTACTGCCTGCATCCGCACATAAGGAGCTAACCCCAACGGCGTAACTAGCGGATGATTATAGGTGACGATGAGCGTGACACGCTCGCCGGCTGCCCCTGCGTCTTGCCAAGACACTTTGTAATTACGTAGCAAGGTGGCATCAGAAGTACTACGAATGCGTTCTTCTGTAACACACGCCCCACCCGGATAAAACGCATCGTTATAAACAGTGTCATAGCGCAGAGTAGCGTCGTTTGTGCCGCTCTGGGGGTCATCGGGGTTATTCGGAATTTCAGAAAAATCTGCCCCAAAGAGACGCGAGCGCACGCTACACACCACCACATTAAACCAACGTTGGTCTTCTTGGCGTGGGGCAGGGTTTGAGAATGACTCAAACAAGAATCGTTCTAATGCCAATGCTGGCGTTTCGCCTGTGCGAACATTGGTCTGGGATTCGTCTAAAGACAAGCCCGCCGCGCCCACACGTGCCACATCATAAATAGAAGGCAAGCGAAGCACGTCTTTACGGCGTTGCAAAGATTCTTCGTCCGGGAAGCAATCATCAATCCCATACCAAGTTTCAAACAAATGCTCAGAGTCTTCTGGATCCACAATCGAATTTTGCAAGTAAGCGTCTACTCGGCGATAGAGCTTGCCATTTTGTACAGTGAACATGGCTGCAAAGTCTGTTGCCCCAAAGCGATTTTCGTAGTCAGTCACCGTAAAGCCATCGCTTAAGAACACTTCTGCTAAATATGTCTCTCGAACTGAAGACGGGTTTGTCGTTTCACACGGAATCGAATCTAAACTGTAGCGTGCTTCATCATGCTGCCCAGTAATGGTATACCGAGCAGCCGCACGTGCAGCATTTTGAATCGTCACCCACGACTGAAACATCCGCCCAAATTCGATGATTCCGAAGAGCAGAATAAGCAAGAGGGGCAACGAGATAGCAAACTCTGCCAACGTTTGTCCACGTCTTGCCTCGCTATTCGGTGGGGAAGTTGCTATGTTATTTTGCATACTTAAATCCCTCACTATCCCACCTTATCGCGCCAAGCGCGTAAACATACGCGACGCGATATCATCAAATACAAATTGCAATTCATTAAAGTCCGGCGCAAAGTAGTAGTTACCACAGCTTTGTTGCGGACGTAACTGCCCATACATACGGTTTATTTCACCCTGTGAAAGCGAGCCACTGTTGTCAAAGTCATAAGACCCATTCACATGACCATCATCCTCGCTAGGTGTTTGACAGAAATCACGGGGTCCAAACGGCTCACTCGAGGTCCCTGATACGGGTCCCGGATCCATTTGTGCTTGATGCCAATCATTGTCAATCTGATTGTTGTCGCCCAAGTCGGCAATGTAACGAAGTAACTGTTCACCCAAGCAATCCCCTGCATTTAGCGAGCAGATCACAGTGGCATTGTCTTGATTGGTAATGTCGAATGTGACACCGCCCGAAACACGGCGTGGGAACTCGAGACCAAACCCGATGGTAAAGACAGAGGGCAAAAGCACGTTTTGGTCTGCTGAACTAGCACGGCGTAGCGAGATAAAGTCTGCCCAGTCGCGTGCATAGTCGTCCACATCGTACAGAGCATCGCACCCTTGAAGGTCAAGGTCATAGAGGTTATTTCTTAGGCGATTAAACTCAGTTTCATCTTCAATAGAAACGGGTCCTCCTGTCTCACCAGCAAACAAGTAACTTGCATCACCCAACGCAGGCACGGTTCTTTCAACACCTCCCACCGTACGAGTAAGTGGGGCTAAGGGGTCTGCGGGCCCATCTGTTAGCGTGTAGCTAGGGCGGAAGTTACACTGTTGGCGTGTATACGGAACTTCATCAGAACAATAAGGGAAGACCGCCGGTTGTGTTTCACCATCCGTCAACACCAATTCACCAGGGGTTGCGGGCGAGCCATAGGGACACACCCCAAACGCGCCATACTGCCCCAGTTCACCAAACGAACTGGTTGCGCTCACACGGCTATAGGGTTTTGCTGGATTAACGTCCCCACGGTTACGACGCACAGGGTCACTAGCACCCGCGCCACCATCGCTTAGCATGACCATGACCCAAATGGTGCCTGATTGACGAATGGTGCGAGGATTGACCAACGCATTGTTGCCTTCACGAAGTGCAGCCCCGATGTTCGTCCCACGGCAAGATGCCCACAGTTCATAGGACATCCCCAAGTTGTAAGAGTTCTTATCGGCAGGATTCCCTTGTAGACGATTGCCACCTGCTGTGGCATAAGTCGCCCATCCCGGTGCATCATCTGTGTTGGGGCGCATAATGTTTTGCAAGCCCAAGTGGAACAAGGTACGGTTATAGGGCAGTGCTGCATTCTGGAAAGGACAGTTATCTTTAACGGGATAATTATACATTTCCAACGGAATGTTGGCTTGGGTACTGGTAGGTTGGCGATATTGAGTGTAAAAGTCTGTGTTTGCGCCTTGAAAGCTATAGTTAACGGTTTGTGATACGCCATTAGCATCAATGCCTGCCGCTAGTCCAGACCAGCCCCCTGTAAGACCATTTGTTCCCGTGTAGTTTCCTGCATCATACACATAGAAGTTAGGTTCGGCACGCACCCCCAGTAACCGCCTTAACGTCTCTAGGGCATCATCGGGGTCGGTAATCATGTGTGTACCCCCACGGCAATCTTCGTCACGGTTATCTGTGGCGCAACCAGTACCCTCAAAGTAACCATACGGATTAACGAGATAAGCCGAGCGGTCAAACGTTACAAACGCCACGCGGTCGCCTCTAAAAAAGTCGATACGATCCATAAACAGTTCAACCGCATCACGCGCCTCTTTGAAGGGCTGGCAAATGAGGTCACTAAAGTCATTGTTGCCGTCAGGATCATTACAGCACCCATAGAAATTATAATTGGGAACAAAACCATCCCAAATAACGTTATTCCAAGGGTTGCTTGTGCGAGAATACAAGTTATTGCCACCACTTCCTGCGGCAATTGGCACAAAGGTTTTTGCGCCTGTCGTGGCATTAACGTCATATTCGCCTGCATAACTAGACACGCCACTATACACCGAGAAGGGATAGAAGGTCACACGGCACTCAGGGCGAGGGTGTTCTTGTACCACTCCTGGCAAGCTGTCACTTGTGTCAAAGTCATAATTATTAATCGACACGACGCTGTACGACGAGTCAGGTAGATTGGAGAACGCGGGATTGGCGACCGCCGCCACACCACCGGCATTGAGTGCTGCGGTACCATAGTTTAGACGACTATTCACAGTGCCTTGCCATGTGTTTAGCAAGCTAAATGCAGGCTGTGCAGTGGGCCCAAAGCCAAGCCAAAACTCATCATAGCTAGGTTTAGGGTTGGGTGCGGCGCCGTATTTGGTATTGTAAATATTAATCGCTTTAGGTGGTACATAAATCACACCTTGCCCAATGCTTGCCCAGTCTTCATAGGTGGTATAGCGCAACATAGACTCGGAAACGTCCATGATAATTACCACGTCCAGCGTCGCCGTTTCAGAAACAGCAGAAGCCTGCAACGTAAAGTTAGAAAAACCTAGAAGGCGAAGGAAAATAGTCGGCGATTCGATTTGTGCTGTCACACGCACCAGCTTAGACAAATCACCCGCGCACAGCTCATCTTGATCAGGTCCGGGTATTTGTAAATCAATGGGAAGCGTGCTACAGGTATCTACCAATACATCCGTGGGGTTTAGACCGTGAAACTGCACAAACTGGCGCGCTGCCAAGCTTACCGAAGCGACGCTTCGGTCTTGGCGCATTTGGTTGGCAGCCGCCACTGCCGCACTGTCTACGGCGCGTGAAAGCTGGCTATAACGCACAAACATCAGTGAAACATCTGTCGTGATGCCCACAAACCCCACCAAAGCAATAAAGCCAATCGCCAACAAGATGACAGATTGCCCCGCCTCGGCACGGTGAATGAAATTAGAAAATCGTTGTCGTAAATGTCTCATTCTTCACCTCTAGCTAAGGCAAGTCATAAATGATGTTCGGTTCTGCGGCTGGCACAGGGAACGCCGCCCACGCCGAAATAACAATGTTATTGGGGTCACCAAAGAACGTTACGATATTGTCCATAAACGGAAAGTCCATGATCAATTCGTGCCTCCAGAACATCTCAACAACCACAATCCCTTGGCTGGGCAAAAACGCCCGTTGCTGATTCCAAGGCTCAATCAGGGGGTCATCATCTAGCACGAAAGCCCCTAAATTAAATTGGTCAATCACCCGTTGCGAGTCCCACTCAGAACCCCAACAGTACAGTTCAGCACCATCGGCGCGTGTGCGCTGAATTCTGTGTTGCCCCGTCCAAACAAAGCCACGCTGAAATTCAGTTTCTGTGTCCATGCCATCTAGCTCAATAAAGCGACCATTTGCCGCATTACGCACGCCATTTGGAATGTAATCAAAGGGTTCGCCCGACAAATCAACATCTAGTCCGCCCCCCGCTAGTTGCCAAACGTTACACTCATTGGCATTGGTAGGGTAACGCCCCACCACAATAAGCTGGCTTCCTTCTGGATACAACCCCGCCGAGTCTGCGTTTGCCTCTAGGTCGAATGTGCGCGTAAACAGTGATGACGCATAGGTATAAGCGCGTTCATCTGTTTGTTGATCTGGCAGAAGAATGGTATTTGGGTTGGCATTATTAATGGCTTGCAACGAGAACACGGACACAATAATATCGTCCGGGTAGGGTAATGAAGTAATCAGATTACCAGAACGGTCTCGAATTTCCTCAAAGAACGTGTCTGTGCTTCCTGGACCTGAAGAAGGTCTGCCTGCCAATGTTTGCGGGTCGAATGACTGCAACATTGTACAAACAATAAAGTTAAAAAAGGCGGGAGAACTAGCCGCAAGGTCACAGTTGCGATACGTTTCTGATTGTGGGGGGATGGTTGCCGAAAGCAATATCTCATCATGAATGTAGGGATGAATAGAGGCTTCGTTAAGCCACGCCGCAGGGCTTAAATCGCCTGTCAAAGCCGTGCCCGCACGCGCCCCCACCCTTGTTACTTCAAGGATGATGAGAAAGTGATTGGCATACCAACCAATCTCAATGATGCCAATCACCATAATCGCCAAAAGAGGCGTGATGAAGGCAAGCTCTACGAGGCTCTGACCACGTTGTTTATTTTGTGGTGCTTGTGGTGAGCCGTCCAAAATTTGTAGGGTTTTTGCCAATAGTTTCTGCATCTCAAACCTTAATCACATAGCGTGAAACTATAATTGCAAATTGATAATACCACATCCATATCATCAAACTGCGATACGAAATTTTTATCTTTTGTACAGATTTGTTTACGCCTAACCCATCGGTTAGGACGAAAGTCATGTTTAGTCGCTGTCGGGTTTCATCAGCCTAGAACGTCTTTGGGCAAGGTCATCATCCACCGATTTAGAGGTTATGGGGGCAGAATTTTCGCTGGGCAATGCACTGTCTTGGGCGGTCTCTTGTGGTAGCATTTCTTCTGCGTCAACGCGAGTTTTACCCGCCTCTAACACCGATTCAAGCGCGTTCAAACGGCTCATAAGCTCTTGTGTTACTAGCCGATGCTCAAACAAATGCGATTCATTAGTTTGCAAGTCACGTTGCGCTTGCTGAAGCTGTGATACGGCTTTACGAGCGTCACTGTCACGCCCTTCATTTACGGCTTGGTCGGCTTGCCCGTCTAGCTGTGCAATCAGCGCATACAATGTGTCGGTTTTTGCCTGTAATTCGGTTTCATAGTCTAGGGCTTCGTTTAGGCGTTTGCGAATGACTTCTACATCATTCGACAACGCACCACTGATATTTTGCCTGCTTAAAAATTTGCGGCGTGATTTACTGTCTTTACTATCACTGGTCATCGGGCTGATGATATCGTTAATTTGTGACTGAATGAGGGTACTCATCTTCTTAAAGAAACCTGCCATCGGTTTTTACTCCGTTTGCTTTTCTGATACGTTCATTTTAGCACAAGCCGTCCCATGTAAGCCTGTAAATTGCCATATTCGATGCCCCATAGCGAGCAACCATGCGTCCGCCCGTGTTAAACACTTCACATAGACGAGGGTCACTTAGGTTATCATTCGGGATTTGGTCGGGGAATGCCATCAAATACTCCATAGATTCGGCTTCTAAAAGTTCCCATAGCGCGTCACCATCAGTCACAATCGGCACAACCTCTGGCGAGATTAAGCCCGCAATATCTAACAATTGCTTGCGCCCAGAAAAATACCCCACCGCGCCAATATCATGAATCGCAAGCAACGCCTCTTTGGGCAAGTTATCGCGTATCCAAAACGCACTGGCAACCATTTCTTCGTTAATGATGGTCACTTCGTCCTGAAACGCTCTTAGCCCAATACCAAACACAAAAACCGCCATAGAGAGCGCAGTCGCCAAAGCCAATGTGCGCGTTAGGACGCGCTTTAGCAGGGTATAGCGCCCCCACTGAAGCAAAACTGCCATGCCCACTGCACCGCACATCACCCAAGCAGGCAAAAGCGGCATCACATATCGCCCATGCTGATAAGGGGCGGGCAAACGCAGCGCATACAGCAAAATAAGTGCCACACACCACACTAAGGGCAACAAGTACAGTACAAAGCCACGCTTTTGGCGAATGTGTGCGACATAAACCACACAAGCAGGCAAAAAAAGCGCGTGTCCACCAGCCAATGCCACTAACACTAAATCCCATACACGCTCATATAAGGGCAATGCTAAAAGAGGCGCAAATTGTTCAAATTTTGCATTAGCGGTGTTTGGCAATAGCCCCCCCGTGAGCGAATAATTAAGCGCGAGGTACGGCGAGATGACCACAAAAAAGCCAATTGTCGCCCCTAACAACCATGCCCAACGTAGCCCACGCCACACAAACAAAATCGCCAAACCCGACAACGCGCCCAACAAAATTCCTTCTGGACGTGCTAACGATACCAGCGCAACCGCCACACCAAACACAACCCCGCGGCCTGCTTCATCGCGGGGGCGTTGTGAGCCGTCTAATTCACGCCAAGCCAAACCCATCACCGCAAGGCACAGCATCGCAAAAAGCGTTGTTTCCATGCCAGAAGCACTCGCCCACACCAAATGCCATGTGCCAACAATCGCAAGTCCACCGAATAGGGGGG
>DAOTTQ010000018.1:0-73787 GCA_034437555.1 Anaerolineae bacterium
TGTATGCAAATGTTTGATAGCGCAAAGTCGGGGATGAATGGCGAAGGACCCGTGATTAAAGACATCGCCGAAATTGTAGCAGAGCAAATGAACTTACAGTAAATCGGTTTTGGAGGGCGCAAAAGTGTTTTTGCGCCCTTTTCATTATGCGTGTTACAGGCGTTCGATAATGGTGGCGGTTGCCATCCCACCCCCACAACACATGGTTTGTAAGCCATAGCGTTTATTATGCACTTCTAGCGCGTTGATAAGCGTCGTCATCAGGCGTGCGCCACTGCCCCCTAAAGGATGTCCTAGCGCAATAGCCCCGCCATGAACGTTCACTTTGTCCATATCTGCGCCAATTTCACTTTCCCACATCTTTACCACGCTGGCAAACGCCTCGTTTACTTCAAATAAATCAATGTCATCTACGCTCATCTTGGCGCGTTCTAGCACCTTCTTTGTGGCACTAATGGGCCCCGTCAGCATGAGGTGGGGGTCGCTTCCAACGGTAACAGTGGCAATCACACGCGCACGAGGCGTTAACCCTAGCTCACGCGCTTTTTCTTCCGTCATTACCATCATCGCCGCCGCCCCATCAGTAATTTGGCTACTGTTGCCTGCGGTGGTTACGCCACTGGGTGTAAACGCCGTTTGCAAGGTAGACATCTTAGCGCGGTCTACGCCTGCCCTAAAGCCTTGGTCATGCGTCACCACAAACGTTTGTCCTGCATCATCTACGCCTTCAATGGGGGCAATTTCGCGTTGCAAATAGCCCGCTTCGGTGGCGCGTGCTGCCCGTAGGTGGCTGTAATAGCCCACATCGTCAACGGCTTCACGGCTAATGCCCCATTGCTGGGCAATTTCATCGCTAGCAACGCCCTGTGACACCAAGTTATACTCTTCCATCATGTTATCAGTAAAGGGGCTGGCGTTGTTTAGGCTGCTGCCCATCGGCACACGCGTCATGCTTTCTACACCACCCGCAATCACAATATCCGCTTGCCCACTTGCCACCATCGCACAAGCAAGGTGTAGGGCTTGCTGGCTACTGCCACACTGAAAGTCAATGGAGGTGGCGGGTACTTCGATGGGCAAGCCACTTTCTAGCACCACATTTCGGGCAACGTTAAAGGTTTGTTCAGCCACTTGGCTAACACACCCCCAAATCACGTGGTCAACGGCATTGGCAGAAACACCTGTGCGCTGTAGCAAGGCTTTAATGACGTGCGCCCCCAGCTTAACGGGGTGTTGTTCTCTTAGCCAGCCGTTGCGCTTGCCCAATGGCGTGCGAATAGCATCCACAATCACGATATTGCTCATAAACATTACTCCTGTAAAAAATTAAATTTGCGTTTAATTAGCCTTTACGCCTTATGATAGCGCAAAAACACCCCAAAATAAAATGAGGACTTCAAAAGACATCACTCAAAGCACAATGTGTTGCCTTCTTTTTAGAAACCGTGTTAAACTTATAGTGAACATTTAAGTTTTTTTAATTAGAGCAATTCCCCCCCGATAAAAAATGAGGACACATTTATGTTAGCAAATTTACCCGCATCATCGATTGATATTTTAGACTGGTCATGGGAGCAATTTGCCCCCTTTGCCAATGACCTTCTTAGCCGTTCCATCACCCCCGATACCTTAGAAGAATTTATGCTAGATTGGACGCGCTTTAACGATTTAACTGGTGAAGCCGGAAGCCGTATTTACGTAGGAACAACCCTCAACACCCAAGATGACGTGGCACAAGCCCGCTTCATGAACCTTATCCAAAATCTATACCCTGAATTTAGCAAGCTAGAAAATGAGCTACAAAAGAAATTAGTTGAAAGTGGGCTAACCCCCGCCAATTATGATGTGCCGTTGCGTTCTATTCGCTCACAAATCGCGCTCTTTAGAGAAGAAAACCTGCCCCTCTTTACCGAGCTACAAAAGCTAGAACACGAATACAACCAAATTGTTGGGGCGCAAAGCGTAGAATGGGAAGGAGAAACCGTCACCCTAAAGCAAATGGACAAAGTACTCATGTCCTCCGACCGCGCCACCCGTGAAAAGGCGTTTAAGCTCATCTCGGAACGTCGTCTGCAAGACCGCGAAACACTAAACACCATGTGGACAACGCTCTATAACCTTCGCGCCCAAATTGCGAAGAACGCGGGCTTTGACAATTACATGGCGTATCGTTGGCAAGAGATGGAACGCTTTGATTACACCGTAGAAGATGTGCAAGAGTTTCATGCTGCCATTGAAAAGACGGTTGTGCCTGCGGTTAAACGCCTAAACGAAAAACGCGCTAAAGAGATGGGACTAGATGTTCTTAAACAATGGGATGTTTACCCCGACGCGCAAGGGCGCACACCCCTAAAGCCTTTTAGCACAGGCGATGAACTCGCAGAAGGTTCGGGAAGCATCTTTAACCAGCTGGATGCTCAATTGGGCAAGTATTTTGAACGTATGGTGACAGAAAACTTGCTTGACCTAGAAAACCGCCCCAATAAAGCGCCAGGGGGCTATTGCACCACCTATAGCAACATCAAAAGCCCTTTCATCTTTATGAACAGCGTGGGCATTCACGATGACCTACAAACCATGCTTCACGAGGCAGGTCATGCGTTTCATGCCTTTGAATCTTTAGTACATCCCTATACAGGGCAAACTCACGCGCCCATCGAATTTTGTGAAGTGGCTTCTATGACAATGGAACTACTTACACAGCCCTATCTCACACAAGATAAGGGTGGTTTTTATAGCGAAAGTGACGCAGCACGCGCCAGCATCGAACACCTAGAGAGCATGTTGGTCTTTTGGCCCTACATGGCGGTGGTGGATGCCTTCCAAACGTGGGTATACACCAGCCCTGACGGTAGCGACCCCGCCAAATGTGACGCAAAGTGGGCAGAGCTTTGGGGACGCTTTAAGCAAGGCGTAGACTATAGCGACATTCCCGACTGGGCAGCCACAGGCTGGCACAGAAAACTGCACATCTTCCAAATTCCGTTCTACTACATCGAGTATGGCATTGCCCAATTAGGGGCAGCACAAGTGTGGGCAAACTCCCTTAAAGACCACGAAGGCGCACTAAAAGCCTATCGTTACGGCTTATCGCTAGGTAACACAAAGCCCCTGCCCCAATTATTTGAGGCAGCAGGCGTAAAACTAGCGTTTGATGCGGGCATGTTGGGGGGCATTGTTGCGCTTATAGAAGAACGCATCCACACCCTAGAAACCGTCTAAAGACAACGCTTTTTAAGCAAAGTTATCACGAGGAGCGCGTTTTTACGCGCTCTTTGCGTTTAACACCTTGCGGTTTTCAATTAGGCGGTCATAATGTTCTATCACTTCGTCCATCATAGAATCCCAACTTTGGGTTTCTGCAAAGGCGCGGGCTTGGATGCCCATTTGGGTAACATGCTGGCGCGAAGTAGCAATTTGTGCCACACCCTGCACTAAGCCCTCAATATCGCTCACATCAAAGGTATAGCCCGTTACGCCTTCTTGCACCACATCAGGAATACCGCCCACCCGTGAGGACACCACAGGCAAGCCCGCCGCCATTGCTTCTACGACCACCAAACCAAACGTTTCTAGGGCGGACGTAAACGCGAAAACATCTGCGCTGGCATACGCCTGTGAGAGTTCTTCGCCCTTAAGATAGCCCATAAACACCGTGTTTGTGCCTGCGAAGTGCGCTTCTAGGTTTGCTCTTTCGGGCCCATCGCCCACAATTGCCAGCCGAGTATTGGGGACGCGCTCTAAAACGGCTTTTAATTGGTCAACTTGTTTTTCGGCAGATAGCCTGCCCACATAAATCAGAAGTGTGTCATCGGGGTTGCCGTTGCTCATGCGGTGGCGCACGGTGGCGTTACGATAGCGTGGGTTAAATTTTTCGGCATCTACGCCACGTTTCCACAAGCCCACTTCCCTAATGCCAAGCGCAATCATATCGCGTTGAATCAGGTTAGAAGGCGCAAGCGTATAATCTGCCCAATTAAACACGGTGCGCGTTGCCCAGTCGGCAAAGCCCCGCATAAATCCTAAGTGATAGTGTTGCGCCAAACGCGCCATATCAATGTGGAACGATGCCAGCGTGGGAATACCCAAATACTTTGCCATCATCAAGCCCGGAATACCAACGAGCATAGGGTGAATGAGGTGGACAATGTCGGGCTTAAACGAAGCCAGTTCACGATAGGTTAGGAGGTTGGGAGGACCCACTTTAAGTTCGGGGTAAATGGGGAATGTAACACCCGGCACAGTAATAACGGGGATGCCGTTGTACTCTTTAATATCGCCCATGCGGGGCGCAACCACAATGGGTTCTACGCCACGTTTTTTTAAGTGGTCTAGGAGCAGGCACACCACCCGCACAATGCCATCTGTTTTTGGCAGAAAAGTCTCTGTAAACACCGCAACCCGCATATTACCCCCCGTTTAAGTAAAGTTATCACAGCAGTGATAACCCACCAAAGGGCATTTGGTTCTTATTGTGGTGAACGCTCAAAGAATTGAATGAGGCGTTGTATGTTGTCACGGGCAGCCTCTTCATCAAAACTAAAGCGTGGCGGTGGCACTTTCATGGCGTTTAGGTCGTCGTAAAAGTCCTCTAGCTTGCCCGTTGCCAAAATAAGATACAGGCGATCTTGCGTGACAAACGTCAGTTGTACGCAGTGATACCCGCCCTTTTGCGTCAGTTCCACGCGCCGCACCAAGCGAGAAGGTAGGGTCGCAGGCGTGTAACGGCGGTGCATGGGGCGCAGATGTAGCCGATAATTGGTGATGGTGGTATCTAATTGAATGACAGATGGCGTGTAAAGCAGGTTGCTATTCTTTTGTAATAGCACCACCGTATAACGCCCTAATTTGCGCTCGCCACTTAATAATGCCAACATGAATTACCTTTGCTCACTTAAATGATAACTTCACCGTTATTGTACGCCATCTTGCGTTATCGGGGACAAAACTAGGGCAAAAGCCAACCCTTTTATAACGTTTAAGTATAAAGTGCGTTACGAATGTCGCGCAGGCTATCACGTAATACAGAGGCTTCTCTGATGGGGTTGACGGGCATCGCGCCATGCCAATTGACGGTTTGCAGGGATTCTATGCAAATCATGCCCGCATAGTTTGCTTCTTTAAGGGTGGTTATCACTTCGTGCAGGTCAATCTTGCCTTTATCGTGAGGCGTTTGCAGTTTTTGCGGGGCGGCTTGCCGAATTTGCACGTGCTTAACATGAGGCATAAGGGTAATGATGTCGGAGAGTTTTATTTTCTGGCACACCATTTGCGCCCAGTCCAGCGTAATCCCTAAGCCCGCCACATCATTTAGAATGCGAAGGGCTTGGGCGGGCGTTTGTGCCATTGAATCCAGATGAGGCTCTAAGCGGATAGCCATCTCAAATTTTTGGCACACCGTCACCATCTCGCCTAGTGCGTTAATGGTGCGCTGATAGGCTTCTTCGTCATCGGGGGGATGCACCAAACCCGCCGATACCGTAACGCCTCTTGCGCTAATGCCCTTCAAAAATGGCACTAATGCCTTAAATAGCTTAAGGTCGGTGTCACGCTTGGGCGCATCATTTACAGAAATACGGGGGAACATCACGCTTACATCTGCCACCGACAGGTTAAACGCTTTTAGGTCTTCCAGCAATTCACGGGCAGCTTGTACCCGTGTGGAAGGCGTGGAAGCACGCACCACGTTAATATGAGTGCCACTGCCGATATCCACGTGCCGAAAGCCCAAACGCGCAATAGTGCCTAATGCCTCTGGCAGAAGTTGGTCACTAAAGCCCCACGTATGACAAGAAAACTCTAGCATCACACCCTATGCACCCCCGTAAGCGCGTTCACCCTCTAAAATTTGGCGCAAGCGGAAGGGGTCTGTGCGCGAACTCATATCAAGGCTAATAGGAGTCACAGATACCAGCTTTTCGTGCATCAGCACGTACACATCGCTATCGGGTTCTGCTTCTGATGCGTTCATATTAAATTGATACCCTAGTTTGCCATCCCCCGCCACTCTTTCTGGGCGCGTGGGCCAATACACACGGCGACGCGATACACGGGTAATGCGCCATTCGGTGTCTATGGTGGCTTCTAATGGCACATCCACCTTTAGCAAATCAACATCATCAGGAATTACGCGGTGTTCTAAAAGCATCATGCCAAATTTGTGTGCAAACTGGGCAGCAGGCACAAAATTCACTTCACTAGAGTAAGACAAGTGCAGGTCTTTGGGGGTTTGCTGGCTAATGGCAATGCTAGGGCATCCTAAACTTGCGCCCTCAATGGCTGCGCCCACTGTGCCACTAATGGTAATGCCATTCCCGCAGTTATCGCCGTAGTTAATGCCACTTACCAGCAACATGGGCAAGCGGTCAGAGAGTTCTAAAATGCCGTGTTGGACAGCTTGGGCGGGCGTGCCATCCACGGAATAGGCGGTGCAATCGGCGATGGGCGTTTTAAGCGCGTAAGGGTAAATAGTGCCTTGGCTAAATGTGGGCATACTGCGCCCCATGCCGCTTTGTTGTTCACGGGGGGCAACCACCAGCAAATCACCAATACCCTCAAAGGCTTTTACAGCTTCCCATAAGCCCGGTGATTCAATGCCATCATCATTAGTAAACAGAATAAGTGGTTTTTGAGTATCCTTCATCATTGTTTCTCGCTTTACGATGGGATTTCATAAATCATCCCAAATGATATTGACGGTTTAATCAACCATGTTAGCATTCTATCATTAATTATCGGTTAAGCGCAAACAAAATCTCTTGCGAAAGGCAATTTTTTGGCGCAAAAACAGCGTTTTACGCCTCATTTTATGGGCTAGGCTCGGCACAAGAAGGCAATAACGCATAATCCTTGCCCCAGCCATCGCCATAGAACGTCATATACTCGCTCACATGCGCTCCCCAATAGTCGTTATTATGTTCGCCAATGGGATGCACCACATACGTATGAGGAATCCCTTTAGAGCTAAGACGACTACTAAATAATTGCAAGCTCCCTGCCGAAGAATCCCGTGCGCCGTTATCCAAATACATCCTCAGATAACCCTTTTGCGCCACAAATTGCTCATCATTAAGGGCAATCTCTAGGGGGTTAAAGGGGGGGGGAATAAGGCGCGTATCGTTAGGGAAGTACGCACTATGACCGCCCACCTTACTAAAGAGGTCGGTGTGGCGCATGGCAATACTATATGCCCAGAATCCGCCACGGCTAATGCCCCCAATGGCGCGATACATACGGGTGTTTAGCGTACAAAAGTCACGCTCTATGCTAGGGAATAGTTCTTCTAGGATAACGCGCTCATAGCTACGGTCGGGGGGGAATGTGTTATCTTGCCCCACCACGCCAAAATACGGCATTACCACCACCATTGGCGCAAGCGTACCGCCCAAGATGCCATTATCCAACGCAGTTGTTAAGCCAATATCGCCCCATTGTTGCTCACGATAGCTTGCCCCATGAATGAGATACACTACGGGAAAGCGTCTGCCTGTTTCAAAGTAACACGGGGGCAAATATACCAAGTAACGCAAGTTTTCATTAGCAATTGCGCTGGGGTTAGTACGAAACTCAATTACCTCGCCAGCTTGTGACAAACAAGGAAACGGCGTTACAGTGGGTGTATAGTCGGGGGTTAATGTGGGAACGGGCGTGCGTGTGGCAGTGGGTGAAGGTGTTATTGTGGGGTTAGGGGTATTTGTAGGCACATTGGTAATAATTACCGCCACGGGGGTGGGGTCATAGGGAGCAAGCGCATCACAGCCCACCAAAAGCCCCAAAATAACCGCCCATAATCCACGCACCACTGCACTTTTGAACATAGCACCTGCCCCATTATCGCATTAAACAGCATCACAACCCACCATTCTAACCGCATATAGAGGGTGAAAGAAGGGTTTAAGCGCAGATGCTTTAGAGGTTTGTTAAAGTTTTGACGCAATCTGCACCAAACAATTGAATCTGAATTAGATTATTGCTATACTTAATCTAATTCAGGTTAGATTAAGTCAGTTTTTTTATGAGGATGACATAATGATTGCGACCAACACAGAAGCATTGATGGCAGGGTTTGATTTTTACAAGATGGATGATTATTTATCGGATAAGCAAAAAAATCTGCGTAATCAAGTAAGACATTGGGTGCAAACCCGCGTTCTACCCGAAATTAACCCCTACTGGGAAAAAGCCGAGTTCCCACGTGAACTCGCCCTTTCCATTAAAGAATTGCCCATTATCGGGGGTCCCCTCACTGAACACGGCGGAGCAGGCTTAGACCTCCTAGAGATGGGCTTGACCGCATTTGAACTCGCCAAAGGTGATGGTAGCGTAGGAACGTTCTATGGTGTCCACAGTGGCTTGGCATTAGGGTCGATTGGTTCACTAGGAAGCGATGAACAAAAAGCCCGTTGGATGCCCGACATGATGAGCCTGAAGAAAATTGGCGCATTTGGCTTGACCGAACCCAATATCGGTAGCAACGCCACCGGCATCGAAACCACCGCCCGTAAAGACGGCAATCATTACATCCTAAACGGCGCAAAACGCTGGATTGGCAACGCCAGCATTTCACAATTGCTCATCATTTGGGCGCGTGACGAAGACGGCAAGCTAGGGGGCTTTGTGCTAGAAAATCCCCAAGAAATTGAAGGCGTAACCATCAAAGATATTTGGGGCAAAACCGCCAAACGTGCCGTATTAAACGCCGACATTACCCTAGAAAATGTGCGCGTCCCCGCCGACAACCGCCTTGCCAATGTACGTAGCTTCAAAGATACGTTCACGGTATTGGGCATGGGGCGTTATGGTGTGGCATGGGAAGCCGCAGGGTGCGCTACCGCCGCTTTTGAATACGCCCTTAAGTATGCCAAAGAACGCGAACAATTTGGCAAGCCCATTGCAGGCTTCC
The DNA here is from genome assembly GCA_034437555.1 of Anaerolineae bacterium. GTDB lineage: Bacteria > Chloroflexota > Anaerolineae > Aggregatilineales > Phototrophicaceae > JANWYT01. The sequence goes on from DAOTTQ010000018.1 coordinate 8,903, forward strand.
AACTGATTCAGCAGAAATTGGTAGAAATGGCAACCGAAGTCACCCTAATGCAACAATTGTGCCTGTCTTTGGCGCGTAACCTTGAAAAAGGGCAAATGACCGAAGGCATGGTAAGTATGGCAAAGTACAACAACGCACGCAAAGCCCGCTACGTGACGCAATTGGCGCGTGAAGTGATGGGTGGCAATGGCTTACTCATTGAAAACCACGTAGCACGTTTGTGGACGGATGCCGAAGTAATTTACACCTATGAAGGCACAAACGAAATCAACTTGCTGATTGTTGGGCGCGAACTAACGGGCATCAGCGCCATCGTCTAACGCGCTTTTGCCCACAAGCTGTCTAGGGCTCAGTGTAGTTCTGCACAAAAGTTAGAAAGTCGCCGTAGCTAAATCTCGGCGACTTTTTATTTGGGGTGCGCTTCTAAACCACACAAAAAAGGCACCACTACAGGCTTAACGATGCCCCTTGCCCCGCATTTCGTGGGGGTTGAGGGGCATCGTGTTTATCATTACAATACCGTGTAAACCCAAACCAACCTCCTGAAGGCACGTTATGATTCGCTGTGGTATTGACATGATAGAGCATGCTCGCGTTAAGGCGGGCATTGAACGGCTGGGAGAACGCTTTCTAAAACGCTTCTTTACAGAAGGAGAGCGCGAAGACTGCAAAGACCAGCCTCACAGATTGGCGGCACGTTTGGCAGCCAAAGAAGCCGTCTCTAAAGCACTCGGAACGGGTATTGGGGATGTGCGCTGGGTAGAAATAGAAATTCGCGTGAATAACCCACGCAAACGCCCTGTACTTCACCTTTATGGGGATGCTGCCACGCTCGCGGAGCGCATGGGGGTAACTGCATGGGATGTTAGTTTAAGTCACAGTGAGCTACACGCCAGCGCAATGGTGGTGATGCTATGCAAGGACGCGCTCCCTCCTGACTTCCCACCCTTAAAAGAAGATGCTTAAGCAAAAGAACTGTCGGGGAACGCCATTTTATAGCTTGCCGTGTCGTCCCGTATAATCACGTAAGTATAAAAAGTCGTGTCCAATGCTTCGTTGGCTTATCTTGGCAACGTTGGGCATGGTGCGCTTATAGTGATTGGCTTTTACGCGCTCCCAAATTTTTGCCACAAATGCCACATCGAAACCGCTTTCTTCGGCGGCTTCTTGCACGGTATAGCGTTCATCCACTAGCAAATATAGCACTTGGTCGGCTTCGCTATACGTAAAGCCCAGCTCATCCTCGTCCGTTTGCCCCACCCACAAATCAGCACTGGGGGCTTTATCAATAATGGCTTGGGGAACGCCCATTGCTTGGGAAAGCTGGCGCACTTGGTACTTATATAAATCAGCGATGGGGTGTAATGCCACGCCACTATCGCCATAAATGGTACTATAGCCTAGCAAAAATTCGGTTTTGTTGCTTGTTCCCATCACCAGCCCGCCCCAGGCAACGCTTTGGTCATACAGCGTTATCATGCGTAGGCGTGCCATGATGTTGCCTTTGCGAAGGTTGCTCATCTCAGGAAATTGGTCAATGAGCGCGTCTGCCATCCCCGTGATAGGAATCGTGAGACTGGGCAACCCTAGCGCATCAATCACGGCTTGGGCATCATCTAGGCTGTTTTGGCTAGAGGTTTTATAGGGCATCCGCACGACTAGCACATTTTCTGCGCCCAATGCTTCTGCGCTTAAATATGCCGAAAGCGCGGAATCAATTCCCCCCGACAAGCCCATCACACAGCGTTTCATCCCCGACTTCGCAATTTCATCCCGAATAAAGCCCGTTAAAATTTTACGGGCTAGGTCGGTGTTGATGCTTAAACGTGGGAGAATGTGTGTGTTTATGGCAGTCATGTGTGCCTATTCTTCCACCAATTTTTGGGTGAGGATGCCCTTTAGCTCTTTCAAATCGGCAAAGGGCGTAATGGGCTTTTGCACAATAGCACTCGCAAACTTAAGGTGTTGGTCGTTGAGGGCGGCACGGGCGCGTTCACGGTCTTTTAGCGGGTAAAAATACTCGCGTGATTGTGTAATGCGCCGATTCACACGCTCCTGAATTTCTTCTGCCGATGTGGGCTGTGTAATGACCACCAAATCACTGTTGCCAATATGCCCGACAAAATCTTCGGGTTCGCCAAACTCACGAACCGCATTTTGTACCATGAGGGCAAGGGCGCGTACCACGTCATCCGCCGCGACGAAGCCGTATAGCTCGCGGAAATAGTCTAGTGTAGGAATAGAGAACTGCACCACCGCCCACGTATTTTCAGAAGGCAACAGGCTAGAGAGCTTTTCGTCTACAAATTTACCTTCGGGAAGTTCGGTTACGCGGTTATTGGCAGCAGGCAAACTAGAGCGTGTAATAGCATTACGAATCCGCAAACCCAGTTCTTGCAGGTCAAAGGGCTTCGTGATGTAATCTACAACACCCAATTCAAGCCCTTGTAGCTTGTCTACGCGGTCACGTTTTTCTGTTAAAAATAAGATGGGGGTGTCTTGGGTTTTGCGGTTTTCACGCAGGCGGCGACACAATTCAAAGCCATCAATATCGGGTAGGCGCACATCAAGCATAATCAGGTCTAGCTTGGTTTCATCGGCAATTTTAAGGGCTTCTACGCCCCACGCCACCGCCATTACTTCGTAATTTTGCACCCTAAAATAAGAGCTAATCATCTCGGATAAGTCGAGGTCATCTTCTACGATAAGCAATTGGGGTTTATCCACCATTTTCTCACCTTCGCGGTACTTTACCGCCCATTCTCGCCAAATGCTGTTTTATTAATACGAAATACGCAAGAGTCATCGCCACAAGTACGGCATTGCACCTCACGCACGCGAAACTCGTACCCATTAGAAGCCCAGCGCAAGCACTCTTGAATGATGCCCACCATAGCATGGCAGGTGGGTCTATCGCTGGTGCGCCCATAGGCAAAGGGACAGTTGTCTGTGTAAAGCAAAACGCTAGTCTCATCTTGTTGTAGCCAGCAACGTTGGTCGCTAAAGTGCGTTAAAACACTCGCCAACGCATTAAGCCCCAAATCAACACGGTTTTCTAGGGGGAGCGAGCGAAATATAGGACTCTGCATACCCTTAAAAATGCCAAAATGCCTCATGCCCTCTGCAAAAGTTGCCATGCCCACCCTCAGCGCAATACCGCGTCCGCCCTTTTGCCCATACATGGCTTCTAGCCCTTCGCTGATAGCACCAAAGTAGGCAAAGTCAAAGGCGCGGTCTAGGGTGTTGGCGGGGAAGGCTTCTTCAAATTCGGCTAATGCCGCCTCTTGTAGCAAATAACTTAAACCGTTGCGCCCCATTACATCATCCATCGCCAAAAAGAACGCCCTTGCAAAACGATTGGGGTAGTAAAAACCACTTAGTTCGCGCACGGGGTCGGCTTTCTGTCAGGCAACCTAAACGATTTTCTCCAGCGCATCAACTGCGCGGTTTACGTCTAGCAGAATCAAGCCCAGTTTAGCGTCTTTACGGCATAACACAGTCAACACGGCTTCTTCGCCGACACTGGTTAAAATAACATAGCCGTTATCGCCCTTGACGTTTACTTGTTCTAGTTCACCACGTGCGAGTTCTGTGGCAATGCGTTCTCCAAGTGACAACATAGCCGCAGACATCGCGCTTACGCGGTCTTCTTCAATGCCGGGGGGCATGATACTTGCCATACTTAGCCCGTCTACGCTTACGATGGCAGCCGCTTCCACATCGCCACTGCTAGATTGCAAGTCGCGTAATCGTTCTACCAATTGGTCTACACGAGATTTAGCCACAGCCACTACTCCTAAGATGATTAGGTGATTTAGAGTGCCATTACATGATAATGATACGAAAACAAAAGCCCTAAATAAGAGGGTTTGTTAGGGAAAATGTTGTTCTAACTTATGACCATTGTACACGATAATGCCAAGAATTGCACATCAAGAAACGGCGCATCAAGTGACTAAACTTGCCTACTAAAAAGAACACCCCCTCAAGCGAGGGGGCGCACTAAAACCCATACTAACCCCTGCCCCAAGCGATTTAAGTTACATCTTCTAAGGGCGGGAAGATTCTAACGGTGGTTCTGTCAGAATACGCTAAATAGTCGTTCTCTAGCTTGATGAGCTGTTCGGCATTTGGTTCACTTTCCCCCGTCATAACAAGGGTGCTATAAGTTGCAGAATCAAACGGTTCACCCATCTCAAGGCGTTCTAAGAACGCCGAAAGCCTATCCCCGCGTGTATTCACCCACGCAAAGTTAGCATTGCCGTTTTCGTCTTGGCTTTTCACAAAAATAATCAAGAATGCCTTACTAAGAACGGCTCTTTCTTGGTAGGTTAGCTCTAGTCCCGTAAAAGACACCGTACTTGTAAATGCAGGCGACACATCAGGAATTGTTGGCACGTTCTCGCCCATTTTAGAGAACGTCATCCATTGTGGCACATCGCCTAGGCTGGCAAGTTTTCTCGCCAAGCCCTTATGTAGGTCTTCATCGTCTATGCCAAAGAAGGCAATCGTGGCGATGTGTAACCTTTCGCGTTTGGATAGCGTGAATGAGGGTTGTTTTTGGGGCGACGAGTTATCATCTTCGGCAGGCTGGCGTGTACGAAACTCGCCTTTACCCGCTTCTGTAACACTATCAAAGAAAATGCGCAGGTTGGTACTATTTGTACCAAACAGATAATCGCGTTCTAGCTTTTCCCATTGTTCAATGTTGGGCTTGCCCTGCCCCGTCAGAATGACTGTGGTATAGTCGGGAATGTTAAACGGCGTGCCAATGCGGTCACGGTTAAACAAGTTTTCTAGGCGGTCACCCCTGATATTAATCCACGCAAAGTTTTCGTTGCCCTGTTCATCGGTGCTAGTGACATAGCAAATGATAAACAGCTTATCAAAAATACGACGCATTTCTGGGGTTAGGCGCAGCTCATCGAGGGGCGTTTTATGGGGATATGCTGGCGAAAAGCTAGGCTCTGTCACGGGTTCACCCACATAAGACACACCTACCAAGCCCGGCTCATCGCTTAGGCTTGCCAATTGCAACGCAGTATCGCGCAATAGGTCTTCGTCCTCGATGCCAAAGCTGGCAATTGTCCCCACATGAAAGCCTGTAAACTTCGTCATGGTAAAGGGGGCTTGCTGATTGGCAACCTGCGCCACATTGCGCTTGCGCGTTGTGCCTTTGCTTGATTGGTCTACGGAGTCTAAGAAGATGCGTAGATTCGTAAAGTGTTCGCCAAACAAATAATCACGACGGAGCTTCTCACGGATTTCTGGCGTGGGTGGGGCATCACCCACTTGAACAATCGTCGCATAGTCCTTGATGTTCTTCTCTAGGTTGTTTTCGCCATCCGTTAGCAAGCGTTCTAGGCGGTCACCGCGCACGTTAGCATACACATAAACGGGCTTGTTCTCTTGGTTGGTGCTTTGGATGTAAATAATCAAGAAGAATTGGTCTAGGAGCAGTTTATCTACCCCTGTCAGGCGCAGTTCTTCCCATAGATTACGAACCCCACCCGTGAGGTAGCCGCTGGGTTCTGGCACACTCTCGCCCACATAAGACATGTTCGTCCACGTTGGCTCATTGCTAAGGAGCGCAAACTCCTCAGAAACGCGTTGCAAAAGGGGTTCGTATTCTTCGCCTAGACCAAAGCTGGCAATTGTCCCCACGTGCAACCATTGGATGCGCTTAATAATGAAGTCCTCTTGTTCTTTGGACGTGTTACCTGTTGCCAAAACTTTGCCTTGCTTCACGTCTTCAATAAATCCTTTAACGGCATCTTCAAGAGGGGGCGAATCATATTCAGTAGGGACATAGGTCTTTTTGGCAGGTAGCGACTCGCCTAATTCATTTAGCACGCCACTGGCAGATTGCAGCTCATACCAACGCACGTATGGCACACCATTGGAGAGGGCTTCTTTATAGGCTTTAAGGGCGTATTGTTTGGCATCGGCTTTCTTACCCATCAAGAGATAGGTGTGCGCGACATTTGCCGAAATTTGCGCCCTGTCGGATAAGTCGTGGGAGGTATTAAGGGTAGCATTAATTCTCACTTGGGCATCTTCAAACTCTCCCACCGTTGCTTGAATTCGCGCCAACCAAGACATTGCCGCCGCATCAGGACGACCAATAGACCTTAAGAGTTTGATGGCTTCTCGTATGTCTTCTAGGGCTTCGGGATAGCGTCCTTGCTGAAAGTGATTGACTGCTTTTAGATAGCGGTTGCCGCTGGATGAGCCTTGCATATTGTGTTTTTGAACCAGTTCGGTGTGCTTTTCTAGAGCATCGCTGGCATCCATGCCTTGCCTTATTTGCCAGTTTGCCAAGCCATACGTCAGGCGTGTTTCAAAAAGCCACTTACGATATTGCCCATCACTCTCTTTAATTTCTTCATGCAAGGCGTAGGCTTCTTCAAACTTGCCCATTGTCGTCCACAACTCCATGAGTTGTTGCTTGCTTTCGGCAATGCGCCCTTCGGCTTGCACCGCTTCTGCCACGCCCAACGCCAGTTCTAGCACACGATGGGTTTCTGCCAGTCGGTCTCGGTCATTGGACGTGGTTGCATAGCAGTACAGCGTGGCGACCATGTTACTGCCATCCCGCAAATGAAGGATGTCCTCTTCAAGATTGGCACTAAAAAGGTTAGCCGCCTTATCGGTTTCTAGCAAGTTGCTATATGACAGTGCTAAGTAGTGGCGCAAATAGCTTGCGTCATCGGGGGCAATTTGGGGCAACGTAATTTCACTATGCACCCCAAAAATCGGCTCTAACAGTTTAATCAAGGCGTAGTTATCGCCCAATTCATAAAAAATCGTGTCGCATAGCTCGCGCCTAAAGTACGCTGCCGCCTTCTTTACGCGCCCAGCAAAGAGCATCGCCTTGTATTTTTCGATGCTCTCTTGAATGTCCTTAACTTCTTTTACTTTCTTTTCTTGTTGTTTTTTGCGCTCATCCTCATCATCCAACACGCTAATGATGGCTTCGTGGGCAGAGGTGCGAATGTCTTCAGGAAGCAGGTTATACGCTACCGCCCGCACTAACGGATGCAGGTCATACTTCACGGTTTCAGAATCAAATTGTAGCAAGCCCAGCTCACGCAATTGGTCAAGGTCGGTTTTGAACAAGTGGTATGCCGTTTGCACATGGATATCTTGCATGCGCTTTTTCTCGGCGCGCTTCCACTCCTCACGGCGTTTTCTAAGCGCAACCCCTTGTTTCACCTCTAGCATCGGCGGGCTGTTTTCAACGCTCTGGCGTTCTGTCTCGTCTGCTGTTTCTTGTTGCTCTATCTGCTGTTCTAGGCGCGTTTTTTCATCACGATTCAGCGTGTTATTTAGCTTTAGCTGTAAGTCTGCCATCTTTCTTGAGCCAAACGGGTTAAGCAGGGCGTTGGGGATGGGTGTTAATTCTGGGCGTGGCGGTTCGGGGGGCATATAGGTATTAAAAATTTGCAGGCGGTCATGGTCTACTGCATCGCCAAATAAGGCAATCTTGCCCAACAATTGGCTTAAGTCTTCACGAAGGTACTTGAGAGAGCGTTCTAGAATAAACTCATTACGCTTAGAATCTCTCAGGTTAATCAGCGTTTCGCTAATGTCACGCCCTTCTATCTCATACCATTGGTCAAAGTCACGGGGGGCGGGTGCATAATGCGCGATTTGGCTTGCCACCACCTTAAGCACCAACGGATGGTAGCCAAACTGTGCCATAAACTTATTGAGTTCGGTAGTATCTGCACGCCTTACCCCATTATCTGCCATCAATTGATGGGCATCATCAGGAGCTAAGCCCGTTAAGCGCACATGGCGAATATTCGGCAAGGCTTCACCTGCATCATTGATGAGGACTTTGGGCATAAGGCGCGTGCTGACCAAAATTTTAGAGTGATTAAGGTTGCGCCACTTTGTCAAAAAGTCATCGTCTTGGGGGTCAATACAAGCAAGGCGCGGACGTTCTTCTTCTAGGTCAGTGTCTTTTTGGCGGTCAGCTTCAATATTGTTATACGCCATCAGCACGCGCTCAAAGCCATCCAGTACAAACAAGTATTTCTTGTCATCACGCCGTAGCTCATCTAGCACCAGTTTAACGCGCATATGGTATTTCATCTCTAGCAGTTCGGGCGAATCGGGGTCTTTTTCTTGCATATACGCCAGAGCATAGCGCAAGAACTCATACATCGTTGCGCCTTGCTCATAAAAACTCCACCAAAACACGCCGCTAGGGTTCATTACGTTTTGGGCGTTCTCTTTCACCCAGTACCACGTCACAGCACTTTTGCCCATGCCCCCAATGGCATCAAACACAAACACGCCATCCCTAGATGCAGCCCACTCATCCAGCATGTTTAGCTCACGCTTGCGCCCTACAAAATTAGTGGTTAGCAAGAGATATTCGGTGTGGTAGTGAGGCTTGGGGGGCTTCGCTAGAAAGGTTTTTTTCACGACCACAGGCTCAATTTCGCTGGGGGTTGTCTTTTCGCCTGTGGGTTCTAGCCAGCGTTCATCTTGGATGACATTGGCTAAGGCAACAGCGATTAGGTTGCCTAGCTCTTTTTCGTCCTTAAATTCTTTACGGATGTGGTTTTTACCCAGTTCTTCTTTAAGTTCTTTTAGTTTCTTTTTGCCCTCATCACTTTGTTCAAAAAACTGTGCCATCGCCTCTTGCGTTTGCCCAGCGTTCATTTTGCTAGTGTCGGGAGCAGGATGGTCTTCGTGCATTAAGAAAATAAGTACAGCAATACCGCGTTCAATAGCACGGCGGTACTCTAGCTCTGTAATCGACACTTTACCAGGGTTGCGTGAGTCATCAGGAATATAGCCATAACGATAGCCAAAAATACCAATATACACTTCAGCCTCGTCTACCATTGCCAAAGAAACGGCAATCGCATCGTCGCGCTGTGCCGCCAAATCTTCCATCCGTAGCGGGTGCATGCCCACATTAAGAATGGCATCGGTGGCTTTTGCACGATGTAGGGGTAAATCTTTGGATGTACTGCTTATCATTACATCCAGACGTTTTCTTTTAGAAGGTTTTGGGGTGTGTGCTGTTGATGATGTCATAAGCATTTACCTCTATGTTTTTTGTATACGAGTTCTAACAATTATAATACATAGAATTATTCTCGCCACAAATTGGGGGGGATTCATTGCTCATCTTTTAGGTGTGCGTATGATATTATACCTTCTGCTACACTTTTGGCTTACATAACAAAAACATGCGCCGCATCCTACAGCGTTTGGGCTGTGAAACCGCAGTAACCACTTTCAACGCCACGCCGCACCGCCGAGAGAATCGATTTACGATGCCATGCGTGCATGTACAAATAGGAATAAACATAGAACGGCTAGGACAATGGTTAAGCCAACAGGTTTGGCGATAATTTAGCACTTTTTTCATGCACATTTGTTGTTTTGTATTACAATAAATTGTACCACCCTATTTAATAGTTTGAGGAAGTGCTTTATGCGTAACAAACTTTCAATACTGCTTATAATGATGTTCTTGATTTTGGGGGCAAGCCAAGCACAAGATACGTTTACACTCACGCTTTTACACACCAATGACACCCACGCGCATCATCTACCCGATGCCAATGGCAATGGTGGCGTGTCACGTCAAGCAACCGTTGTAAAGCAAGTACGAGAAGAAAACCCAAATACCCTCTTGATAGATACCGGTGACCGCTTTAGTGGCACATTGTTTCATACGCTCTATCAAGGGCTAGACCAACAACAACTGATGAACGCCATCGGCTATAATGTGATGACATTGGGCAACCATGAATTTGATGGTGGGGATGAAGTTGTAGCCAATTTCATCAGTGGCTTAAATTTCCCTGTGGTGGTGTCCAATATGGCAACAGCAGGAAGTCTTTTAGAAGATTTGGTGTTGCCCTATGCAATTCTTGATATAAATGGCGAACAAATCGGTATCATTGGCTTAATTGTGGCAGAAACGCCCGAACTTGCCTCGCCAAGTGAAATCCTTGAGTTTAGCTTTGATTATGTTGATGTTGCTAACGCGACTGCTGAAGAACTTAAGGAGCAGGGTGTTAATAAAATTATCGTTTTGGCGCACGTTAGCTATGATGAGATGATGAACTTCATGACCCTATTTGAGGGAATTGACGTGGTGATTGGTGGGGACACCCACGTTCTAAATAGCAATAGCCTTAGTAGTGCTTACGCGCCTTACCCTATTACTGTAGAGGGCGCAGACGGCAACCCCATCTACTATGCCCAAGCAGGCTATTACAACACCCACATGGGGCGGATGGACGTTACCTTTGATGCAGAAGGTATTGTTACCAGTGCAGGGGGTGATGCTATTTGGCTAACGCGCTACATCACCCCCGACCCCGAAGTAGAAGAAGTGGTACAGGAGCTATTTGCGGGCATTGATGACCTCATCGAAACACCTTTAGGGGTCTTTAGTGACATTGATTTAGAGGGCAGGCGCGAAGTGTGCCGTGTAGAAGAATGTAGTATGGGTAACTTGGTTGCGGATTCCGTACGCTTTGCCACCAATGCTCAAATTGGCTTGGCAAATGGCGGTGGCGTGCGTGCCAGCATCTCCGCAGGCGAACTGCGCGTGGGTAATGTGATGGAAGTGTTGCCCTTTGCCAATGTAGTCGTTTCCTTTAGTGTGAATGGCGCAACGCTTAAAGAGATTCTTGAAAATGGCGTAGCTCGCATAACACTTAATGAGAACGGTGAAATTATGCGCTTTGATAGTGCCGGGCGTTTCTTGCAGGTATCAGGGCTACGCTATCGCTACGACCCCACCATGGAAGTGGGCAACCGCATCACAAGCGTTGAAATTGATAATGATGATGGTACATTCAGCCCCCTAGACCTCAACACGCTATATACAGTTGCCACCAATTCCTTTATTTATGAGGGCGGTGACGGCTTTAGCATGTTGCCATCAAAAACCATTGGCGCAGTGACCGATGGGCGGTATGATTATGAAGCGTTGACCGAGTATTTAGAAACACTCGCGTTCATTGATGAAAGCCTTATTCTTGGAGAACCACGCATTACCATAGAGAATGCGACCTTAGAAACGATTCCATGAGCCATTTTACAAACATTAACGAAGCTATTCGCTATATCTTCAAAACCCGTGATGCTGTCCGCGACACGCTTCACGGGTTAGATGAAGCCACGCGCGATATTACCCCCACGCGCAACCTGCTTTTAGCCACCCACCTTTTAGATACCCCCCGTGAGTATGTGGTGGTAACAGGGAGCAAGGGCAAGGGGTCGATTGTGGCACTTACAGCAAGTTTGCTTCGTTCGTTAGGGCATAAGGTGGGGATGGTCACAAGTCCCCACCTGCGCTTTTGGACAGAGCGCATCCGTGTTAATGGGCAAGCCATTCCCGAAGCTGATTTTATGCGGATTTTAAGCGAGCTAAAGCCCCTCATTGATGCTGAAGCCCTCACGCTTGCCCCCAACCGCTACATCAGCCCACAAGGTATTTTCTTACTCGTTGCGCTGTCTTGGTTTAACGAACAGGGCGCAAATTGTGCGGTGCTAGAAGTGGGGCGTGGCGGACGTTATGATGATATGGCTCTTGTTCCCAATAAAGTCAGCCTGTTTGCGCCCATGTTTATAGAACACGCTCAATATCTTGGCGATAGCATCGAGCGCATTGCGTGGCACAAGGCGGGCATCATCAAAACGGGCAGCTATGTTTATAGCCTTGCCCAAGAACCGCCTGCACTCAATATGCTAGAGCGCGAAGCCCAAAGCAAGGATAGCGAGTTCTTTTGGTTTTCATCGCTAGACATTGGCGAATTTATCGCCGATACCCCTAATGGGCTTTTGTGTCGTATTGGACGCTATGGCGAGTGTGAATTACCCCTCTTTGGGCGGTATCAAATTGCCAATGCGTCCCTCGCCATTCAAGCTGCGGGCAATATGCACGCCCGTTTGGGCGGTATCCCCCACGCCAGCGAAGAATATGTGCAACGCATTAAGCAGGGCTTGCTTGAGGTGCGTTGGCATGGGCGTTTACAACAAATGCAAACCGCACCAACGGTCTTTTTAGAGGGCGCAATTAACCCCCTCAGCGTGGATGCCTTTGTGGAAAGCGTGCAATCGCGCAGCACGCGCCCCATTATTGCCGTCGCAGGCGTACCCGCAGACCGCGACATGGCGGGCGCATTTGAACGCCTGTCCGCCCATTGTGACCACCTCATTTTGACGCAAACCACGTTTAACCCGTCTATCAAGTTTGCGCCTCCTGCCGACGCGCTGGCAATCGCACGTCAGTTTAACCCCACCGCCCAGTATATTGCCTCTTTTGAAGAAGCCATTGCCCACGCCAAAGAACGCGCTGGCACTGCTGGCACAGTCTGGCTGTGTGTGGCGCAGCCCTTAGTCGGCGAAGCCATGATGATTTGGGATGTAGACACACACAACGTCTAAAGCAAGCCCACCGCCCTAGCCCGCGCTATCACGCCCAAAGCCGCCCGTATCATGGGCATATCTATCATTTTGCCTTCGTATTCAAACACGCCTTTGCCTGCCGATTGGTGCATATCATGAGCATCAATTAGGCGTTGGGCGGCGTGTACTTCGTTGAGGGTGGGCGTAAACACGCTTTGCATAGGCGCAACCTGCTTGGGATGAATGGCAAGTTTGCCTGTGTAGCCCATTTCTAAGGCAAAGCGCGTTTCTGCGATGATTTGTTCTTCGGGGGCGGTAAGGTCTATAAACACCGTATCAATGGCTTGCAATCCAAACGCCTTAGCGTGAAGCACCACCGCGCTTCGGGCATAAAACACTTCCCAGCCTTCGGGCGTTCGTTTTGCGCCCATGTCGCCTGCGAGGTCTTCTGCACCAAAAATGAGCGTTTCTAAACGGGCATCACTGCTGGCAATATGGGGTAAGTTCACAATGCCCTTTGCGGTTTCAATGATAGCAAGAATTTTGATACTATTGCGTTGCCAACCGTTGCGCTCTTCGGCAGTCGTCAATAGCTCAGAAACGTGCTGTACTTGGCGAGCATCTTCTACTTTGGGCAACACATAGCCATCAGGGAGCGCATCTACGGTTTGGGCAATATCTTCGGCATACAGCCAATTAGGAATAATCATATTGGTACGCACCAGTTTTTCTGCACGCCCAAAATCCACTTCACGAAGGGCTCGTGCCACGCTTTCACGGGCGGCTTGCTTGTGGGTAAATGCCACAGCATCCTCTAAGTCCATGATGATACTGTCCACGCCAACTGTTGTGCCTTTTTCAATCTTTTTTCTTGAATCACCGGGCATAAACAGCAAAGAACGCCTCACACGCATGGTCAACACTCCCTAATAAATAATATTTAAGCCTTATTTTGTGTGTTCGTACTTTTTCATTTTAACACGCCTAAGCGCGTTAGGCTTTCACATTCTCTCCGTTTGCGCTACACTTTGGGCGTTTGCATTGGTTTAATTCCAATAGGTGAGCGTTATCATGACAACAAAGGAGCAACACACCATGAACCTATGGCATGATTTAGTCCCCGGCACAAATGTCCCAGAAGTGCTTTATGCCGTTATTGAAATTCCAAAGGGAAGCCGTAATAAGTATGAGTACAGCAAAACGGGGGGCGTTTTTAAGCTAGACCGCGTGTTATACAGCCCATTTGTCTATCCCGCTGATTATGGCTTTGTGCCACAAACCTATTTTGATGATGGCGACGCCCTCGATGTTTTGGTGATGATGAACGAACCAACGTTTGTGGGTTGTGTTACAGAATGTCGCCCGTTGGGGATGCTAAGAATGGTAGACAGTGGCGAAGCCGACAGCAAAATTTTAGCTGTGCCAGCCAATGACCCCTATTTTAAGCACTATACCAGCCTAAAAGATGTGTCACCCCACTATCTAAAAGAAATTGAACACTTCTTCCAAGCCTATAAGACGCTTCAGGGTAAGCTATGCACCACCGAAGGGTGGGCAGAACTAGAAGAAACCCAAGATGTAATTAAGAAGAGTGTGGAAGCCTACCGCGTAAAGTTCCCTAGCGTGCGTGCAGGCGTAGAGCTATAAAACCGTTTTTGAAACCATCGCAATGGGCGTAATGGTGGCTTATCATTGCGCCCGCTGCATCAGAGGACAGCATGACATCCTTTATAGAGATTGCCAAAGACCTTATCATTATTCGTAAAAAGCCCACCACAGAAGCGCGTTATAAGTCCTATCCTAGCTTGCTACAGGGCTTTATAGAACACCTGCAAGCGTGCGAGGATGTAACGGTATTGCGTGAAGTGATTGCGCTGGATACGGGCTATTATTTGTTGGCGGGCTATCGCCAAAAGGTGCTGGAAAAGTGGCTTACATTAGAGCGCACCTCCGAAGCATTGCGCTTATACGCCACGCAACTAATGCTTTTTGGTGATACAGATGACTTTGGTAGCGCAAATAATGAAGTAGATGAGCGTGTTGAAGCCCTTGAAAAAGAGGCAGACGCACTAGACGCATCGGCTTAAAAGCGTGCTACAATAAGCCACGTCCCCACACGGTATAACGCTAAGGAAAAACCCATTATGAGCAAAGAACCCTTCTCATTACGCTGGACAGAAGTTTGGACAATGGCAATTACACGCCCCCAACCCGAAACCTATGGCACATTGCTACAAGACACAAACACGCGCCTGTCACGGGCGATTACATGGCTCTTTCTTACGTCTCTGCTTTCCACATTGGCGCTATTTAACGCACTCATGACCACCCAAGAGTTCCAAGAAGCCATGACGCTTTTGCTTGCCGAAAACGGCATTTCTAGTGTCGATGTCAACATTGGGCAGGTTTTGTTCTTTTCGGCGTTATTTGCCGCGCCCATCTCGGCGTTCTTTATGGTGTTGGGGTGGCTGTTATTGGGGCGTGTCATCCAGTTCATTGCCGACCAAATGGGCGCACCACAGCTAACGAAGGGGCGTTTTAGCCAATTGATGTATTGCATTGGCGCAATTGTCGCACCGCTTACGCTGGTAGGGGCGTTCTTATCGCTCATTCCGTTATTGGGTATTTTCTCGCTTGGTGTCACGCTATACCAGATGTATTGTTTGGTGCGTGCCTCACAAGCCGTCTATCAAATGGACACGCGCACCGCCATGACGGTGGTCGTATTCCCCATCATCGGCTTCTTTGCGCTCCAGCTTATTCTCTTGGGGTCGTTGATATAAAAAAGGGGCTTGGCACACGCCAAACCCCTTAGAGCGTTCTCGTTTAGTGCGTGTTCTGTGGGAAATACGTCCGCAAGCCGCGCATATACTGGGCGCGTTCAAATGCAGAAGGGTCGGCGGTGTGCTGTTGGCTGACGCTTCCACGCAATTGCTCTACAGACTCGTATTCATGTTCCTCTAGCCACGCCACCAACTCTCTCTCTACGGTGCTAAAGTGGTCGATTCCATGCTTCAGCACCGCCGAAGTCATCATGGTCACGTTTGCGCCTGCCATCAAGAGCTTTAGCGCATCTTGTGCCGTGTGTACGCCACTGGTTGCCGCTAAATTCGCTTTTAGCTTGCCATAAAGAATCCCGATCCAACGCAACGGCAAGCGCAAATCATAGGATGTACTCAATAAGATGTTGGGTTCGGTTTCTAGCGTTTCTAGGTTAATATCGGGCTGATAAAACCGATTAAACAACACCAACGCATCCGCCCCCACATCATCCAAACGCTTTGCCATATTCGCAAAATTGCTAAAATACGGGCTTAACTTAACGGAAATCGGGATGTTAAGTTGCTCTTTCACACTCTTTACAATGTCTATATAACGTTGTTCCACTTCTGCACCACTTTGGTGAATGTCGGTGGGGATGTGATAGATATTCAGCTCGATTGCACTCGCCCCCGCTTCTTGCATTTGCAGGCTAAAGTGCGTCCATCCCCCCACACTCGCCCCGTTTAGGCTGGCAATAATGGGAACACTCACCGCCTCGCGTGCCTTGCGAATGTGATTAAGGTAATCATCAGTACGCGCATGGAACACTTCGGGTTCTGGAAAATACGTTAGGGCTTCGGCATAGCTTTCTGTGCCATATTCCAAATGGTGTTGCAGGGCTTCGCGTTCCATCCGAATTTCTTCTTCATACAGCGAATACAGCACAATAGCAGATGCCCCCGCATCTTCTAGGCGTTGTAAATTTGCAATCGTATCGGTTAAGGGCGAAGCCGATGCCACGAGGGGCGATTTGAGTGGCATACCCATATAGCTTGTTTTAATGTTCATCACGACCCACCTTTTCATCACTATTCGTTACCACACGCTCCGAAAGGTACTGATACAACGCCCACCGTATATTTACGTCCTCTTGGGCTTCTGCAAACAAATGGCGTGATTCTTCGGGTTGGCTCATTTCTAGCATACGGAAGCGGTTTTCCATGCGTAGATACTCTTTAACAGGCATTTTGGGCGGGCGTGAATCCAGCTGAAGCGGATTTTTACCCTCTAGCACGCGGTCGGGGTGATAGCGATATAGTAGCCATTGCCCCGTATCTACGGCGGCTTTCTGGTTTTGCATGGCGGTTTTCATCACAATGCCATGCGCGATACAGTGGCTATAAGCAATAATAATGGAAGGTCCGTCATAGGCTTCGGCTTCTAGGATGGCGCGTAGAGTATGCTCATCTTTTGCGCCCATAGCAATCTGCGCCACATACACATGACCATAGCTCATTGCCATTAGCCCCAAATCTTTTTTGCCCAGCTTCTTACCACTAGAGGCAAATTTTGCCACAGCACCGCGCGGTGTCGCTTTGGACATTTGCCCGCCCGTATTGGAGTAAACTTCGGTATCCATCACCAGGATATTGACGTTACGACCCGTAGAAATCACGTGGTCAAGACCGCCAAAGTCAATGTCATATGCCCAACCATCGCCCCCCACAATCCACAAACTACGCTTTACCAGCGAATCGGCAACCGATAGCAACGCTGGCACGCTGGGATGTTGGAGGGTTTGTAGGCGTTGTTTTAGCTCGGCAACGCGCTGGCGTTGGTCATAAATATCTGATTCATCGATTTGTTGTGCGCTCACAATGTCATGTGCCAGTGGCTCACCAATTTCATTCGCAAGGCTAATGATGAGTTCTTTGGCGTATTCCATTTGTTTATCCAAAGCCACACGCATCCCCAAGCCAAATTCTGCGTTGTCCTCAAAGAGCGAGTTTGCCCAAGCGGGTCCGCGCCCTTCTTCGTTCTTTGCCCATGGCGTAGTGGGTAAATTGCCCCCATAAATGGATGAACAGCCCGTTGCGTTGGCAATAATGGCGCGGTCACCAAAGAGCTGTGAAATCAGTTTTAGATACGGTGTTTCGCCACAGCCGGCGCACGCCCCCGAAAATTCAAAGAGGGGTTGCTGAACTTGTTGCTGGCGAATAGAGCCAGGCTTAATCAGTGAACGGTCGAGTTCGGGGATACTCACAAAGTGTTCCCAATTTTTGACTTCTTGGTCACGGAGGGGGGCTTGCACTTCCATGTTAATCGCTTTGCGATTAGAAAACATCTTATTTTTTGCAGGGCAAACGTCCACACAAATGCCACAAGACGTACAATCTTCTGGTGATACCTGTATCGTGTAGCTTAAGCCGTTCCACTCTTTGTCACGGGCAGGCGTAGACTTAAAGCCATCGGGGGCGTTTTCGGCATATTCGGGGTCATAGGCTTTAATGCGAATGACCGCATGAGGGCAAACCATCGCACACTTACCGCACTGAATACACACTTCAGAATCCCACACCGGGATTTCATCGGCAAGATTGCGCTTTTCATATTGCGTTGTGCCTGTGGGATACACCCCATCATTCGGCATGGCACTCACGGGCAAACTATCGCCCTTACGGGCTATCATTGCCCCCAAGATGTCACGGACAAAATGAGGCGCATTGGCAGTAACGGGCGGTAAAAGCTCTTGTGTGCTCGTCAGTGTGGCAGGAACGCTCACTTCAAACATGCCCTCTAGCGTAACATCAACGGCACGCAGGTTCATATCGACAATTTCTTGCCCTTTTTTGCCATACGTCTTGATGATGGATTGCTTAATGGCATCAATGGATTCTTGGCGCGGCAACACCCCAGAAATGGCAAAGAAGCACACCTGCATGATGGTATTGATGCGGTTTTTCATGCCAGCATCACGCGCCACTTTATAGGCATCAATGACGTAGAAATGCAATTGCTTGTCTAGGATGGTTTGTTGATAGCTACGGGGTAGCGTATCCCACACATGCTCTTTAGAAATAGGCGTGTTCAGTAAGAAAACACCCCCTTCTACGGCATCCTCTAAAATATCATAACGGTCTAAAAAGGTCGCTTGGTGGCACGCGATAAAATTGGCGCGTGTGATAAGGTAGTTCGAGCGAATAGGGTTAAGCCCAAAGCGCAGATGTGAGACCGTCATTGACCCCGATTTTTTAGAATCATAAACAAAGTAACCCTGCGCGTAGTTATCGGTGTTTTCGCCAATAATCTTAATGCTGTTCTTGTTTGCGCCCACGGTGCCATCTGCGCCTAGCCCATAAAAGAGGGCGCGTACCACCCCATCCGATTCAATCGAAAAATTGGGGTCATAGGGCAAGCTGGTAAACGTGACATCATCTTCAATGCCTATAGTAAAGTGATTTTTGGGGTTTTGGGTGGTTAAATGGTCAAAAACACCCTTAATCATGGCAGGCGTAAACTCTTTAGAGGACAAGCCATAGCGTCCGCCCACAATGACGGGAAATAATGGGGCGTGCCACGCTTCAAACACCGCCGACACCACATCCGTATAAAGCGGTTCGCCCACCGCGCCGGGTTCTTTCGTGCGGTCTAGTACGGCAATGGCTTTTGTGGTGCTAGGGAAGGCACTGATAAAGCGTTGCACATCCAACGGGCGATACAAGCGCACCTTAAGAACGCCCACTTTTTGCCCCTGTGCCATCAGTGCGTCTATCGTTTCGTGAACAGCCTCACAACCCGACCCCATTAGCACCACCACGCGCTCGGCATCGGGCGCACCGTAGTATTCATACAGTTGGTATTGTCGCCCTGTCAGCTTGGCAAATTCGTCCATTGTCTCTTGAATGATGCTAGGGCATTGGGCATAAAACGGGTTGACGGTTTCACGTGCTTGAAAATAAACGTCGGGGTTTTGGGCTGTACCGCGTAGCGTGGGGCTATCAGGCGTAAGACCCCGCGCACGATGGGCAAAGACCAGCTCATCAGAAATCATAGCGCGTACCACGTCGTCGGGGATGATGGCAATTTTGTTCACTTCGTGAGACGTGCGAAAGCCGTCAAAGAAGTGGATGAAGGGTAAACGCGCCTTCAAAACGGCACTGTGGGCAATCAGAGCAAAGTCATGGGCTTCTTGAACAGATGCCGAAGCCAAAAAGCCGAAGCCCGTAGACCTCGCAGCCATCACATCACTATGGTCGCCAAAGATAGACAAGCCCTGTGTTGCCAATGAACGGGCTGCCACATGAAACACCGTTGCCGTTAGTTCGCCTGCAATTTTATACATATTGGGTATCATCAGCAGTAGCCCTTGCGAAGCGGTAAAGGTGGTCGTGAGTGACCCTGCTTGTAATGCGCCGTGTACTGCGCCAACTGCGCCTGCTTCGCTTTGCATCTCTATCACGTGGGGGGTTGTTCCCCAAATGTTCGGCATATCTTTGGCAGCCCATTCATCCGCCCATTCCCCCATCGCAGAAGATGGCGTAATCGGGTAAATGGCAATCACTTCATTCACCTTAAAGGCAATTTGAGCAACCGCTTCATTGCCGTCTAGGGTGACATATTCGGTGGGTTTCATAATCAAAGTCCCCTCAAAAATACTTTTATAGACGTATATCCACATTATCTAATGAGGGGGCAATGTACAGTAGTGATGGGTGTAATGCTTTAGAGGGGCAAAATGCCCTATTTCGTGTTATGAGGTGTTTTGTAGGGACACCCGACGGGTGCGCACAATGCGCGCCCATTTTATATCACACATCATAGAAGAAAAATTCCCTGCGAAGGCGGGGGATGCCCCCCATCACATACGGTACGGGCATGATAGTTCATGCCCCAACAGACCAGAGCTATTAAGAGCGGACACACCGAATCCCGATAAAACTGTATGCCTCACCCCATCACAGCATCTCATACATTGTATCGTTAAAGTAGCGCACCAAGACAGGCGTGCCAACAGGGGGCAGTAGCTCATCACGGAGGTCTCTACGCATGTGGGACGCTTTGCCCTCTTTGCGTGTTAGCCCATCAGGCGACCTAAACATATACGTCACCTTCACCTGAAAATCACCGTCGCTATCCGTTTCACCCGTAATGCTCATAATTTCGCCCTCAATATCCCTGCCATGCCTAATGAGCTTACGCCAACGGCGCATACTATTTACCGCGCCAAAAATGAAAACCCCAACAAACCCATTCCAACACAGAGAAAAAAGCACTAAAAAGATGGGCAATGCGGGGTCGGGTGCATTTAACGTGGCAATAGAGGGGTCACTTTTGGCATACACCACTAAAAGCGGCTCGCCATTATTGGCAACCCCATACACTTCAGAAGATACAGAGGCTTCGTTGGTATAGGTTTGGTCGTTGACAACATAGCGATACGTCACATAGTACGAATCACCATCATCATCACTAGAGATACGCCGCGAAACAAACGTCCCTCGTATATTTTCACCCTCTGTAGAAAGCAAACCATACTCATAAGTGGTGTAGACTGCTATCGCAATGATAAACAACCCCGCAAGGATAAACGGGATAAAGAAAAATAACAGGCAACCACTCGTCCCCCCTTTGGGAGACTTGTCGATGCCCGCTAGATAATTCTCATGCGAGGGGTTCAACAGAAAGACATCTTGTCCGTTTTTTCTTTTGTTCATCGTGGCTTCTCTGTCTGTATGAGCGATCACAATACAGAGGATTATAACCCGTTTTTACTTACCGCGATTGCTGGCTAAAATGGGAAGCGCGTCATACAAGAACGCTCCTTCAAAATCACCCACTTCTTTCTTTTTGCCACTCCACGATGCCACATCCATCCGAATAACCGTTGTGCGCCGTAGTTCTTCTGGCACAGGGGGCTGATAGTGCGTGTTTGGGAGCAAGTGAGGCGCGTATTTATCTAAGATGGCTTGAAGCGCGTCTGTGGCTTCTTCGTCCGATTCGACAACGTGAACCGCGCCAAAAACCGTTACACCGGCATATTCTACGCTAAATTCAAGCGCGGTGGGCGCGGGTAATAGTCGCCCCATTTCCATAATGCTAAAGCAAGCTTGGTCGGGGGCTTGGGGCGCGGTAATGTTGTCACGGGTGCGCCCACCGTGTGCCGTATGAATGTAAATGCAGTCTTGGGCTTCGTCATACACAAAGATATTGGTGTTCATAAAGGGTTGCCCTTCATGCACCGTTGCCAGTGTTCCCACAGGGGCGCGTTTAAGAAACTCAATAATCCACGCCTCATCTGTTACCGCGCGGTCGCGGCGGCGCACCCATGAAGCATCGGTTCTTTCTGTGGCAATGTGGGATGGGGGTGTAGCGGTATCTTGGGTCATTATGTCAGTCTCCTTTAGCATCAGCAAGCAAGTTCCCTGTTTTTATACTAAAGAAGATGCTTGCCCATGTCAGTATGTCCATAAGACCACAACGCTTGCTAGAGACACTCTACGCCAAGACTTTCCCAAACTCGTGTTTATGCGTTTTTGTCGGGATTGCGTATAACGTCTCATTAAACCCCAAAAGAGAGCCTGCCTTGTATGGGGTTTTCGTTATTTTGTGCGGCTAGCGTTACAGATTCTGCAGGGTTATCAAGTAACCGCGTGTCTAAGCTCGCATCATCTTCTAACGGCGGTTCATCAACAATCAGGCGATTGAGCATCCATGCTACGCCAAAGTACGGCAACGTATAAGACAATGCTCCAAAAAGTGGTACGTAAAATGGTAATCCAGTCTGATGGAGGAGCATATACAAGAACGCTGTATGAAGAGTAGCACTCAGGGTCATTATCCCTACCCCCGCCCGTTGCCACTTTTGATACACCAATAGCCCCACCAAAATAGAGCCTTGTGACAACAGCACGTACAAATGCCCGAACATATCATCAGATGCAAATGTGCCAAAGCCCAAAACCGTGTAGAAAAGAACCATAAACGCACTGAAAAAATAAGTCAGGCGTTTAGCACGCACCACAGCTTCACGTTTACGTTTACGTTTCGTGGGTAGCCTGCTTTCTAAAGAGATACAAAGCGCATAGCCAATGCTCTAATTATATCATCCAAAGACCCCCAAAAAGCATTAAAGACGCTTGCGCCAATAGGCAATGGTTGCGCCATCATTGCTAAAATCCCCCATCTTTACGGGCGGAAAGAGCGCACCTAGCGTATAAACGGCTACATTTTCAAACAACGCCACTGCCAAAACCATATGTAATAACACAGAGTCGCCATTAAGTAACAGCAGCCCCACAAAAAGCACGACACACGCAATCGCGCTAAATATCGCGCCCCCAATTGCCCGTTGGATGTGTGCCTGTGGTGGCACGTCGTTTTCGCCTTCTTGGAGGTATTCACTACGCCCCAGCAAGCCCCAATAGGTAATGCCTATCATCGGATAACCTGCGCGTCGGGCGGTGGTGCTATGCCCCAAGTGATGCCAAATGCTACCCACATAATGCAGTATCGCCAGCAAAACGCCCGCGATTAACGCCTCTATCAATGGCAAGCCTAGCACCAGCGTAATGACCGTAAACAACACCACCAGACCCAAGAATACCACGCCTGTAATCGCTTCAACGACCACATCCAACCCTGCCAAGCGAAATGAAAAAAGTTTCTGTTTCATCTTAAAAATCCCCTATTTTCAGTGCTAACATACGCGAGATTGTAGCGTGTGTGTGGCGAAGTCGCAAAAAGACTCCCATCGTTGCAACAAAGGGGGCTTGACAATACCGTGTGACATACAGTATATTTTTACTGTGTGTGATACAGTACTGTTTGATGCACAGTATCGCCTAAATTACGCAAATCGAGTGCTTCTATATTTACCCAAAAAGAGGAAACCCTAATGGTAACAGAAACCCGAATTTATCTCTCCGCGTCGTGGGCAGTGCTTATGCTCATCTATTTATGGGGGGATGTGCTAAGGCTAATGAGTGGAAATGTTGTGGCGGGGGAACTTGGGGACGGTGTAAAAGGCACGCCCACCATGTATTTATTCATTTCTGCGTTAATGCTCATTCCTATTTTGATGGTCTTTTTGTCGCTGGTATTGCCTTATGATGTGGCACGATGGGCAAATATCATCCTGGCAGCGTTCTTCTTCTTGATGAACATTACTAGCATACACACTTACCCGGCGCCTTTTGACCGCTTTTTACTCGCGGTAAGCCTTGTCTTTAATGTGCTTACTATCGCTTACGCTTGGCGGTGGGAAGGGCTGTAACTAGAAGTCACAGCCCCAAAAACGCCTTATCCCTTGTGGGCAAGGCTGGCGCGTGTGGTATCTTCGTATAGATTGCCCTCTTGCACCACAAAAATTCGGTCAGCGTCGCGTATCGTAGACAGGCGGTGGGCAATCGTAATGCTCGTGCGCCCTTTTAGCACACGCGCCAGCGCAGTTTGGATGTCTTGTTCGGTTTCAGTATCAATGCTACTGGTCGCTTCATCTAGCACCAAAATGCTGTTTGGGCTGTGAATCATGGCACGCGCTAACGCCAATAACTGCCGTTGCCCTTCGCTTAGGTTTGCGCCACTGGGCAACAATGGGTAATCAAACGTATTTGGCAAACGCTGGATAAAGCGCATGGCACAGGCAATCTCACACGCCGATTGCATTTGTTCTAGGGTGACGTGGGGGTTAAATAGGCGAAGGTTATCGGCGATTGTGCCACTGAAAATATAGGGGTTTTGTGGCACAACGCTCACGTATTGGCGCAATTCCTTAAAACTTAATGCTCTTAAATCCACTCCACTAACTAAAATGCGTCCTTCATGCACATCATAGTACCGCGCCAAGAGCTTGACTAAGGACGTTTTGCCTGCTCCTGTTGCGCCCACAATGGCAATGCGCTCGCCTGCGTTAATGCTAAAATTGACGTTCTTTAGCACAGGGTGGGCGTGTTCATAGCCAAACGTCACATTTTCAAACGTTACCGTAGGCGAAAAATCTTTAATAACGGTAGGATGAGCAGGCTCTTGGATAGTGGGTTGCACTTCTAGCATACGAGCAATACGCTCGCCGGCACTTAGCCCCGTTTGAATTTGTGCGAATTGTTCGGCAAGCTGTAAAATCGGCTCAAAGCTACGGCGCAAATACTCAATAGAGGCAATCAGCATCCCCAACGTTGCCCACCCCGCCAAAACACCGCTGCCACCGCCCCATAACAAAATCGCCAACCCCAACGTGGTAAGCAATTGCAAAATCAGCGCATACAGCGTATACGCATCACGTAACACAGTAAAGATATTGAGCATGTCCATGCTTACATCGTCAAACTCGCGCTCACTAACGGCTTGCCGATTAAACAATTGCACCACCAACATCCCGTTAAATTGCTCGTTGATATACGCTTGAAACTCGCCCATCACGCGGTGAAATTTATCCGAAGCCTCACGCACACCACGCCTAAAATACAGGCTTGCCCACGCCATAAACGGAATCACGGCAAGGCTAATGAGGGCAAGTCGCCAGTTCAGCAAGAACATCACCCCAATAATGCCCACTAGCGTAATCATATTACTGACTACCATCACGACACTGGTAGAGAGCAATTCTGTAAGGGCTTCAATGTCATTGGTAATGCGCGAGACAATTTTGCCTACGGGCGTGTTGTTAAAGAATGTCATATCTTGTTTTAGAATGTGTTCATACAGGTGTTGGCGCAATCTAACGAGTGTGTTTTGTCCGATGCTGTGTAGCCAATACATCTGGGCATAGCGCACCACAAAAATGAGGAAGATAATCCCCACATACAATAAGCCAATGCGCCACACGCCATCTAAATCGCCCACCACAATATAATCATCCACTGCCACCTGAATCAGGTAGGGCAAAACCAGATTAAGCGCACTAATCACAAACAACAGCCCCAACACCCCCAACACTTGAAAGCGATAAGGGCGCAAAAATCGCCATAAAAACCGCACCAAATAGCCATCGCTCATGGTGCGCGTTTTCTTTAGTTCACCTTGCGAGATAATGCCCTGTGCCATGCGCTTAGTCTCCTGCTTCGGGGTAAAGGGTTTGCGATGCGTCTTGCATTTCACGTTCTACCATGCGCGCATAGGCGGGGTTGCTTGCCATAAGGTCGGTATGCTTGCCTTGTGCGATAATGCGCCCTTCATCCATCAAAATCACAATGTCAGCATCTTTTACCGTGGCGATGCGATGCGCGATGATGAGGCTTGTGCGTGTTTGTAGCACTTGGCGCAAGTCGCCTAAAATTTGTGCGGCGGTATTGACATCCACACTAGAAAGCGCATCATCTAGCACCAAAATGGAGGGATTTCTGATGATAGCGCGGGCAATGGCTACCCGTTGCTTTTGCCCACCCGAAAGCATCACGCCTTTTTCGCCCACCATCGTATCTATTCCATAGGGCAATCGTGAGAGGTCATTAGACAAGCGCGAGATGTGAATGGCTTGGTGCAGTTCGTCTTCGCTAATGTTGTCCTTGCCCATGCGAATATTTTCATGGAGGGGCTGGCTAAACAAAAACGTTGACTGTGGCACATACGCCACCGCTTGGCGCAAATCGTTCAGGTGCAGGTCGCGCACATCCACACCGTCAATCATCACGCGCCCTTCGCTTACATCCATCACCCTAGACAACAAATTAACAAGAACCGTTTTGCCGCACCCTGTCGCGCCCACAATCCCCACCACTGTACCCGCAGGAATGTGCAAGTTAATGTCCTTTAGTAGCCACTTGCCCTCTGTGTGATAGCCCACGCCTTCTAGGCGAATGTCCCCTTTAGCGTTCTCTAGCGTTTGCGCGCTGGATTTATCGGCAATAAGAGGGGGCTGTAAAAGGGGCGTAACGCGCATAAGCGCACCACGCGCCTGCATAAATCGCTGGTAAATAGTGCCAATTTCTAGCAGGCTTTTGCTAATAAAGGTGAGATACAGCAAGAATTGGGTAAAGTTTCCCAGCGTCATGCGCCCTTCTAGTGTCATGATGCCGCCCACCAGCACCACCACCCCCGCCGCCAAATTCGCAATAGCTTGGGGGAGCATCCCGACAGGCTCGTTACGGCGTTTGAAGTACAGCCACGTACGCTTAAATTTTTGGTTTTCTTCGTCAAATTTTTTGGCGGCATCGGCTTCACGCCCAAAGCTCTTAATGGTTTGGATGCCCGATGCTGTGTCTTGCACCAACGAAGCCAGCACGCCTTGTTGGTCTTGAACACGGGTAGACAAGGGGGTAATTGCCAGCCCCGCCCACATCTGTAAAGACGTACTAACGGTTAAAACAACAAACACAACCAGCGTTAGGCTGGCATCTATCTGTGAGAGCAATACAAAGGTTAGGGCAAGCCCCATAATGGCACTTGCGCCACGGTTCATCCCAATGGCAAGCAATCGCCACACAAATTGTAAATCGCTGTACATCCGTGAGATGAGTTCGCCCACAGAGTATTTTTCATAAAAAGATTGGTCTAGCGTGACCATATTGGCAAAGATAGCTTTCCGCATGTCATAGTGTGTTTCATACGCTACCACACCGCTATAATGCCGTTGCCCAAAAAACGCCAGTAATGTCAGCAAGCTAAACAGTATCAGCAAGCCGATGTCCAGTAAAATTTGCCCTAAGTCAATGCCCCGTGACAAACCATCCACAATAACACCAATAATGTATGGCTCTAACGCAGAGGTTAAGCCCCCCGCCGCCCCGCATGATACCGCCATTGTGGCAGCAAAAGGGTGTTGTTTGATGTGAAATACAACCCAATTGAAATTAGCTTCTTTGGGTTTGGGTGGGGTTATGGTTGCCATTTTTAGAATAGCCTTTTTAATTGAAGGGTTTACAGCGGTGAAAATCTATCATAACAGAGGGGTTTTGAGGGTCAAGTGGGGTTTTTGCGGTTTATGCGTTTTTTTGAATAATTGCGTGTGTTTTTGATGAAAAATGTATTTTTCTGGTTTTTAGTGCAAATGTCCACACGTAAAAACACCCCGCCTGACGGTGTGCATCGGGCGAGGTGTGACAGGGCTTAGGGGAATGGGGTATCGCTTATTCAGACACCAAGTTAGCATCGTCCAGCGGTTGTAGGCTTTCTTCGTGGGCATCTAGCCAATGAATTGCGCTCATGGATGCGCCCGTGCCTTGCCCCACGCTGGTGGCGACTTGTCGCCAAATTTCATCCTGAATTTCGCCTGCGGCAAACACGCCATCAACATTGGTGCGAT
Source organism: Anaerolineae bacterium (assembly GCA_034437555.1). GTDB lineage: Bacteria > Chloroflexota > Anaerolineae > Aggregatilineales > Phototrophicaceae > JANWYT01. Next base: position 36,297 of record DAOTTQ010000018.1, read on the forward strand.
AGCGTTCATCAGTAATGATGTAGCCATTGTCGTTAAGAGCTACTTGGTCTTTGAAGAACGTGCTGTTGGGGTCGTGACCGATAAAGACGAAAATGCCCTGTGTGGGATAGATGCTTTCTTCTTCGGTTTTCAGGTTTTTAAGGCGCACACTATTCACAATACCATCTTCATTAAACAGCACTTCTTCTACGGCGGTGTCCCAAATGAAGTTCATCTTGGGGTTATCAAACGCCCGTTTTTGCAATTGCACGCCGGCACGTAGGGTATCGCGGCGGTGAATGACGGTGATTTTGGTGGCAAATCGGGTTAGGAAAACGCCTTCTTCAATGGCACTATCACCACCGCCTACAACCACCACTTCTTTTCCTCTAAAGAAGAAGCCATCGCAAGTGCCACAGTAGCTTACGCCCCTGCCAATGCCTTCAATTTCGCCGTTCACTTTCAGCTTGCGTGGGTCTGCGCCAATGGTAATCAGCACCGAATCAGCAAGATAGGTTTCGCCTGCTGTTTTTACAGTAAAGGGTGTGCCTTGCGTAAAGTCTACGCTTTCCACCACATCATAAATGAACTCTGCGCCAAAGCCTTCGGCTTGGTCTTTCATCCGTTCAACCAGTTCGGGCCCACTGATGCCCCCCGGAAAGCCCGGATAATTTTCAATTTCATGGGTAATCGCAGCTTGCCCCCCCAGTTGCATCCCTGCAATGACAACAGGTTTTAGCTGTGCGCGTGCCGTATAAAGGGCAGCTGCCAGCCCTGCGGGTCCCGAACCAACGATAAGAACGCGAGTTTTTTGCATGGCTTTGTTGCTCCTAATTGTCTTGGTTGAGAAAGGATTCCATTTTAAGAACGCTAACGAGGGCAATAAATTCCTCGCGACAATCGCGCCAATAGCGCATGTGATGTTCCAGCGCGGGCAATACGTCCCGTAGGCTTTCACCAGCAGCAACACGCTCGGCTAACCGTGAAATGCTCTCACAGTGTTCGTTGCAGTCCATCGACTCAATCTCTGAGTTTTCGGGACAATTGACAACAAAATCGAGTAATTCTTGTAATCGTTCTACGGTGTTATCGGACATCGTTCTTTATTCCTTAAACTTCTACAGTGCTAGACGCACAGTGACGTTAGCGTCTTACTAGGGGTTAGCGTTCAAAGAGGCGCAAAAGGTAATCGGTGCTTAAGCCTTGTTCTTCAAGATACGTCTTTAGCTTACGGCGTGCATCATGAATCAGTTTATAGAGTGCGTTGCGGTTTGTACCTAGTTCTTCAGCCACCGTATCCATGGGAATATTGTTAAGTGCCACCGCTACCAATGCCTGATATTGCCGTTCTGTGAGGGCGTTTTTGAGGGCTTCATCCAGCACCTTAAACATATTTTCACGCTCGGCGGCAGTTTCGGGGTTAGGGGGTGCTTCGCCCATCAGGCTGGCACGCGCCGAAATAAAGTCGCCGTCTGCTGTTAATACATCAAGGCTAAAGTCCTTATAATGCGCCCGACGTAGCTCACTAATGGCAATGCGAATGGCAATTTTGTTTGCCCATGTGGTAAAACGGCTTTCGCCTCTAAAATAATCAAGATTATCAAGCACGCGCAACGTGGCATCTTGTGCCAAATCTTGCGCCATTTCTTCTAGTTCGGTTATTGCCAGTCCGCGCAAATCACTTCTTTCTTGGCTTAAATAGTAAAAAACGCTCCGTTGAAGGCGTTCTCTTAGTTCTTCTAGGGCTTGGCTTTGCATATCAGGGTTACGCAATTGCGAAACCCACTCTTCATTTGTACGGTCGGTGGTCATTATTGCGCCTTTATACGGTGGGTAGTCATCATTGCGCTTTTGTACAGTCGGTGGTCATTATTGCCCCTTAAACGATGCCCTAAGCACAAAATGCCCCAGCCGAATGTCGTCTCCATCGCGCAGAATACGGGGTTGATTGGCAACCAAGCGTTGACCATTTAAGTAAGTGCCGTTAGCACTGGCTAAATCAATAATGTGCAATGCCCCATCACGGCGCACAATCGAGGCGTGCTTACGCGAGACACCCTTTTCTAAACCTTCAAGGTCTTCAAGGTCAACACCGGGCTTGTCTTTAACATCATTATGACGGCGACCAATGATGACTTCTGTGAGTGTTGCTGCATCAAAAGAAAATCTTTCGCCACCTTCTACCACTTGTAACGTCAAAGAACCGTTAAAGCGTGCCGAACCCCAGCGTGGAACACCTTCTTCAAAGTCGGTGTTACCAAGCGCGCGCGTAGCTTGTTCTTTGGTTAAATCAACGAGAGGTGTTTCACACTTAATGCAAATGAGTTCCCCATCGCGGTTTTGATGTTGGCAACTTGGACAAATAATCACTTTTTGGTCTCCAGAAATTGATAACCCTATACTTGCATATTCTAAACTGTATTTGCCACTACCGCAATCACTTATTAGTTCTTATAGTTCTCAAACAAGGGTTGTGTTATAATCGCGATGCGAAAGTGTCGCTAACTCTGGAGTCGTTATGAATCAATCACAACCCCCCAAAAGCCCACCCGAAAAGGAACCCAAAGAGGGGATGCCACAACCCTCACCGTTCAATAACCCTAATGCACAACGCATCACGGCGATATTGGCATTTTTGGTGTTGGCTTTCTTCTTATTTATGTTGTTTAACCGTCCCCCCACTAGCAGTAACGCCATTTCCTTAAACCAGCTTGCCAATGAAGTCGCCGCTGGGCGTGTGGCAAGAGTGATAGAACGTGGTGGCGAGGAATTGTTCATTGAATACGTTAATGGTGGCACAGCCCAAAGCTATAAATCCGCTTCACTCGACCTCATCGAAACACTAGGGTATCGTAGTGTGCGCGATGTCCCCTTTGAATTTGTTCAACAAGCAGGCGATAACAGCCAAGCCTTCCTATTGCAAATTTTGATTGGCATCGTGCCGATTGTCATCATTGTGTGGTTCTTGTGGCGCATGATGCGCTCTGTACGCGGTAGCCAAGACCAAGCCATGAGCTTTGGTCGCAGTCGCGCTCGCGTTAGTCGTGATATGGAACGCCCCCAAGTGACGTTTGAAGACGTGGCAGGCGCAGACGAAGCCAAAGAAGAACTGAAAGAAATTGTCGAGTTCTTAAAAGAGCCCGAAAAATTTATCCGTTTGGGTGCGCGTGTGCCAAAAGGCGTACTGATGGTGGGACCCCCCGGTACAGGTAAAACCCTTATGGCGCGTGCGGTAGCAGGCGAAGCAGGCGTACCCTTCTTTAGCATTAGCGGTAGCGAATTTGTAGAGATGTTTGTGGGTGTAGGCGCAAGCCGCGTGCGTGATTTGTTTGAACGCGCCAAAGCAGAAGCCCCTGCCATCATCTTTGTCGATGAAATTGATGCTGTCGGCAGACAACGTGGCGCAGGCTTAGGCGGTGGACACGATGAACGCGAACAAACCCTTAACCAAATTTTGGTTGAGATGGACGGCTTCGAGAACGATACCAACGTGATTGTTGTTGCTGCCACCAACCGCCCCGACATTCTAGATGCTGCGCTCTTGCGCCCAGGACGTTTTGACCGCAAGGTCATCATGGACAACCCCGACGTAAAGGGACGGCAAGACATCCTGATTGTTCACTCTAAAGGCAAGCCCATTGCCCCCGATGTTGACCTAGAAGCCGTTGCAAAAATTACCGCAGGCTTTAGTGGTGCAGACCTAGAAAACTTGGTTAACGAAGCAGCTATTTTGGCAGCACGTCGCAACAAAAAGCACATCACAATGAGCGAAATGCAAGAAAGCATGGAGCGCGTAGTGATGGGGCCCGAGCGCAGAAGCCGTGTCATTAGCCCCGAAGAAAAGCAAAAAATCGCCTATCACGAAGCAGGTCACGCCATTCTGTTCCACGTGCTAGAGCATACAAACCCCGTTCACAAAATTACCATTGTCTCACGGGGCAATGCGGGCGGTTATGTGATGCCCTTACCTTCTACGGATACGATGTTGCGCTCTAAAGAGGAATTTTTAGACGATATTACTGCTGCGATGGGCGGGCGAGCCGCCGAAGAGATTATCTACAATCAGCTGACCACAGGCGCAGTAAGTGACCTAAAGCAAGCCACACGCATGGCACGCATGATGGTAACGCAATTTGGCATGAGCGATAAGCTGGGACCGCGCTCTTATGGCGGTAGCTCCGGTCCCATTTTCTTGGGACGAGAGATGGGCGAATCACGCGATTATAGCGAACACTACGCCGAAGCCATTGATGACGAAGTGCGAAGCATCCTACAAGGGGCTTATGACCGCGCCCGTACCATTTTGACACAATACAAAGAAAAGATGGAACATCTGGTAGGCATTTTGATGGAACGCGAAACGCTTGATAGCACCGAATTTGTTGCCGTCATGCAGGGCGGAACAGACATCGCCTAAGCCCCATCATCTTTTATAGACACGCATAAAAAAGGGACAATTCATCGTGATGAGTTGTCCCTTTTGCTTTTGTGCAGGTGATGACCTTTAGGGCTTAATCACTAATCGGCTTTGATAAACTTGTTCCACCATTCCACCATTTCTTGAATACGGCGGATGCGATGGGTGGGTTCACCGCTTCGGCTAAGTTCGTGTCCTTCTCTTGGAAAGCGCACAAACCGCACTGTTTTTCCCATACGGTGTAAGTGCGTGAATAATTGCTCGCCTTGTTCAATGGGAACACGGAAATCATTTTCACTGTGAATAATGAGTAAGGGTGTGTTCATGTTTTTAGCATACGCTAAAGGTGAACGTTCCCACAAAAACGCGGGGTCTTCATAAGGGGCAACGCCAAATTCGCTCTTAGCAAACGTGGGAATATCGGTTGTGCCATAAAAACTCGCCACGTTGTACACGCCACGTTGCGTTACTGCGCTCTTGAATACGTCCGTATGGGCAATTATCCACGCCACCATATAACCGCCGTAGCTTCCGCCTGTAATTGCCAGCCGTTCTTTATCGGCGATGCCTTGCTCAATGAGGGTATTTACGCCTGCCATGATGTCTGCCATAGCAATATTACCCCATTGATTGCCCAACGCCTTAATAAATGCGTCACCGTAGCCTTCGCTACCGCGTGGGTTGCAATAGAACACCACATAGCCCTGTGCCGCGTGCGTTTGCCATTCGTGCCACATGCCGCGCTCGTGATGACTCCACATGACGTGGGGACCCCCATGAATGTTGACGGCAAGCGGATAGGTTTTTGCTTCGTCATAGTCGGGGGGCAGGATGTACCACCCCTGTATTGCCACGCCTTCTTCATGGGTATAGCGCAGTTCATGGGTGGGTTGTACTTGTACTTCGTCTAGGAAGGCGCGGTTGATGTCGGTTAGGCGCGTTAGGCTTGCCTGATTAGCGTGCGAATAGAACAGGTTACTGGGGTTTTCGCTGTGTGATGCGGTAACCGCAATACTGCCGTCTTTCCCTGCGCTAATACCCGTAATAAACAAATCGGGGGCAATCAGCAGGTGTGCGCCGTCAAAGTCGGGGTGTGCCTGATAAATATGGCAGCGACCTTCGGTTTGGGCAACCATCAGCACCGCGCCCTCGCTCGTCCACGCATGAGGGGCAATTACGCGGTCAATGCTGGCGTTTAGCACGCGCTCTTTGCCTGTTTTGATGTGACACGCCACCAGTTGAAACAGTGAAATCGCATCCGTACCGCTACGACGATTCATGGTGAGCCATTCGCCATTGGGTGAAATTCCCAAGTCCATTAGCGTGTATTCATCGTCCAGCAGGCGCGTTTCTGTGCCGCTTACAAGGTCAATCTCAAACACGCTTCCCCTACGCCAATACTCATCACCGCCTACTTCGGCAATGCGTGTGCTATATAGGCGGTTGCCATCAGGTGACCACACAGGCGCGGTATAGTGTGCGTCTATGTGGGTGACGCGCTTTGCCACTTGGTCAGCAATGCGTACTGTGTAAATTTGCGAATAGCGGTTGTCCAAGTAGTTTACGCCCTCACGATAAGGAATGTGCGTAATAACCATAGGGTCAAAGAAGGCGTTGCGTTCTTCTGGGGTGGCGCGTTTGGCTGTGCCTGCGTCCTCTTGGGTACGTTCTTCGGCATTCATTTTGCCCAAAAACGCAATCAACGCGCCATCTGCCGACCATGAAGGCTGGCTAACGCCGTTGATATGGGTGGTGATGGGGTAGGCTTCGCCACCGCGTCCACTCATAGGGAGCAAGAAAAGCTGTGGAAAACCAGAACGCCCCGATACAAACGCCAACGCATCGCCCTTAGGCGACCAACGCGGCTGACTGTCTTTATTGCCCCGTGTTAGCTGAAGGGGGGATTGTTTACCTTCAATGTCTATCAGCCAAATGTTGGTGGTGTAGTTGTTTTCTGTGGCGTTGGGTTGGGACTGTAGATACGCCACATAACGCCCATCGGGGCTAAGCTGTGGGTCTTCTAAATGCTTGATTTGGAGCAAGTCTTGGGTAGTGATTAGGCGTTTTTCGCCCATAATGTCTAGTCCTTAGGTAATTTCGGTACGCTGTATTATAGCGGTTTTCATCGCAATACCCTATAACCGTTGTATAATAACCCGTAGTAACCCAACACAAACAAAAAGACAAACCCGAAGAATAAAGAATAGGAAGAAGAACAGCATCCTATGGCACAAAGACAAGTACAGCAGGTCTTTAGAACACAACGCCCCAATGAAAACGTCTTGTTGATTACCCGCCGTCATTGGTGGGCATGGGTGCGCTGGCTTTTCTTGCCCATTGTTGCCGTCGTGGGCTTATGGATTTTAGCAGGGGCTGTCCCAGTATTGGCGGGCGTTTTGGTATTTGTATCGTTGATATTTTTTGTGGCTTGCACGCTGTATCTGTATTTAGAGTGGGCAAATGACAGCATCATCATCACCGACCAGCGCATTGTCAGAATTACACAAAGCATTCTGGGGTTTAGCCAGCGTGTTAGTGATATTAACATTGCCAGTATTCAAGAAATTAACGCCGAGATTCCGCCGTTTAACCCTTTTGCGTGGATGTTTAACTATGGCTATATTGAGCTAAGAACGGCTGGAGAAGCAGGCAACATCTCCTTACAAATGATACCCGACCCCGAAGGCGTGCAAGACCTCATCCTAGACGACTTTCGTAACCTAAAAGATTCACGCCAGCAACAACACCAAAACAACACAGAACGCGATGTGCAACAATGGATACAAGGGGGAAACACGCCCCAGCCGTTTCAGCCCTTAAACCCACCTTCGGTGACCAGCTTGTCCCGTTTAGAAACACCGCCATTTTCGCCCTTCACCAGCCATTTCACGCTTAAAGATGGCAGTACCGTCTTTAGGAAGCACTGGTTTGTGTGGTTTCAGGGGGTGTTTGTGCCTCTTTTAGTCATTCTTGGCACAGTGATAGGCTTCTTTGCGTCACTTGCGCTGGGCGTGGGAGGCTTGGGGAGTGTGGTTTCTTTGGGCGTGTTTATCATTGCGGGCGCGTGGTTTTACTGGGCAGATTGGGACTGGCGGCACGATTATATGATGGTTTCACACGCCACGCTGACCATTGTCCACCAACGCCCGCTTTGGCTACAAAACGAAAAAGACCAAGTGCTAATGAAGCAAATTGATAACGTTGTGGCAGAAACCAGTGGCTTTTGGAACAGAATTTGGGGCAAGGGAAGCGTGCAAATTGCCCTCATTGGCAGCAACACTTATAAAGAATTTAGAGATGTACAAGACGCGCTCTTTGTCCAAAGCGAAATTATGCGTCGTCAGGGCATTGCAAAAAATCAGCAAACCCAAGACCTAGTGCAAAACCAACGGCAAATGATGGGCGATTACATGACGACGTATCATCAAATGACAGGCGCACCTAACACGGCACAACAGCCTCCACAATACGAGCCTGCCCGACCCTTTGCTTCGTCATCACAGGATGCACAGCGTCCGCCGATTGTGCCACAATCACGCCCCAACCTGTCACAAGGGCGACCCTATTCGCCCCCCGTACAGCCGCGCCCACAAGGGCAACAGCCCCAACCGTCACCTTTTGGCACGCGCCCACAGGGGCAACCGCAACAGCCCCCTCAGCAACCGCCATTTGGCGCACGCCCCCAAACAGGGCAAGCCCCACCCCTTAGCACGCGCCCCATTCGCCCATCAAACAAGCGATAGGCTATTTAAGGGGGCGTTTTTGGGCGGCGTGTAGGGCAAATTCGGCTAGGGCGTAACGGTCTTCTTCAGAAAGTTGCGCCCTAGCCAGCAAATCGGGACGGCTTTCCCATGTAACGCGCAACGATTCACGCCTGCGCCAACGGGCAATCTCGGCGTGATTGCCTTGTGTTAGCACTTCTGGCACACTTAGCCCCCTAAATTCGGTGGGGCGCGTGTAGTGGGGGTGTTCTAGTAAGCCGTCGGCGTGGCTTTCGTTTTGCGCCCCATCTTCCGCGCCTAGCACACCGTCTAATTGGCGCACAATGGCATCACTAATAACCATAGCAGCCAGTTCGCCGCCCGTGAGTACATAGTCCCCAAGGCTAATATCATCAGTAGCCACCAATTGGCGCACGCGGTCATCAAAGCCCTCATAATGCCCACACAAAAAAATGATGCGTGGGTGTTGTGCCAATTCTAGGGCAATGTGATGGTTAAACACGCGCCCCTGCGCCGATAGCAGAATGACAGGGCAAGCCTCTTGACCACGTACCGCTTCAACGGCACGCACTACCACATCGGCTTTCATCACCATGCCACCGCCCCCACCATAGGGCGTATCGTCCACTTGCCGATATTTCGTTTCGGTGTAATCGCGTATATCATGGGTATTAAACGCCAAGATGCCCCTATCACGGGCTTTCCACATCATGCTGTGGTTCATAGGCGCAAACATTTCTGGAAACAGCGTAAGAACGTCTATTTGCATAGGTCAGGTATCCGTTAAAATACAGGGTGTTTTAAGGTGGCTTGCATTATAGCACACAGGAGAAAACCGAGTGAAATGGTCTTTTTGGTGGGTTTTAGTGGTGTTTAGCGTGGCGGGGTGCAATTTAACAGCAATGCCCCCGACACCGCTTCCCACGCCCGATTTACCCCAAGTAGAAATCCTAGACCCGCCCAACAATCGCCAAGTGGTTGAAGGCGTGGACTTTCCGATTGATATTTTAGCGCGAGATGCCACACAAGGCATTTCGTTGGTAGAGCTGTATGTGGACGGCGAAAAAGTGAATAGCGCAACGCCCTTCACCAATCCCGCCGAGCTAGTCTTTAGAGTGGAGATGAATTGGTTGGCGCAAGGGGTGGGCTTGCACGCCATCGAAGCGATAGCGTATCGCCCTAACGGGCAACAAAGTGACCCCTTTGTCATTACCATTGAAGTATTGGCGAAGCCATGAAGCCGCTTTTGGCATTGATTTTGGTGTGGGGGGTGGCGTGTACATCCATAGATGCCCCCCCTCCCACGCTTGCGCCCTCGTTATGGGGAACAATTTACCCTATCGCAGAAGCCCCCCAAACGTTTGCGCCGTCTCTTATCAGTAACCCCGAAAACGACAGTGTTCTATTGGCATGGACAGCCCCCGATAGCCAAGAGGTGCGACATTATGCTTCTTTATTGCCTACTCGCCCCACCATTCTTGCACTCAATGCCAATGCACCGTTTTTGTATACGTTGTTGCCCGCCACCGCCACACACACACATCTCTTTTGGCTAGATAATGACCGCGACAGCAACGAGGTTCGCCTATTTACGGCACTCATTGGCAATGACCTAGTGGCTACCCTAGACTCCACACGCCTCTCTGGGGGGCGCACACCCACCTATAGCGCAATCAGCCTAAGCGATGGCACCGTGCGCGTGGTATGGAGCGAAGGGGTTATGGGAGCAGAACTCCTGTATACCACCACGCTAGACGCACAAGGACGTAGCACGTTTGCCCAACGTATCAATAGGGTGGCAGGCGCGCATCCTGCGCTTACCCGCGCCAATGATGGGCGAGTATGGCTGTTTTGGCTGGATGATGGCGCACTATGGCGAGCCTTACTAACCGAAGAACAGCCCCAAGAAATGTTTCTGCTAGAGCGCGTGGAACGCCTATTAGATGCGCCTAACGTAGATGAGGGAGAACGGCTAGAAGCCTTTAGCGTTGCCCAAGATAGTGCGCGGTTTTATGCCTTTTGGCAAATTGTAGGGCGTGAGGGTGTACCGAGCTTACAAGTGGCTAGTGGAGGCGTGCTGGCTTCAACGTGGAATCACCCGCGCTCCGTAGGCATCAGCGTGCTAGGGGGCAATGTGCAAACGGGCTTTAACAGCGGGGCGGTGAATGGCGCAATTTTTGGGGCGCAACCTGTGGGGTGGGGAACACCGCTTGAGGGACAACATCCTGTGCTGCCGATGGTAGCAACGCTAGGCGAGGACTTGGTGATGCTGTACTGGCGCAATGGCGAACCGATTGGCGCACAGACCTTGGCAAAAGTGGGCGTTTTATTTGGCGCACCCACCCTTACCACAGATGAGAGTCGGCATTTGTGGGTGGCGTGGTCACAGCCCAAAGATGCCACCACCGCCACCCTCTATCTAACTGGCACGCGCCGTTAGTCTTTGGCTTTTTCGCTTGCTTTTTCGGGCTTCCAAACATCGTCGGTGCGGTCTGTGTATAAAATGCCGTCCAGGTGGTCAATTTCATGCTGGAATACGCGCGCAAACCAACCATCCGCTTTAATGCGAAAGTCTTTGCCATGGCGGTCTTGCCCCGTTACCACAACACTTTTATAGCGTTCTACTTCACCCAATAAATTAGGCAAAGACAAGCACCCTTCCACACCCGTAACCAGTTCACGGCTGGCTTTAATGATTTTGGGGTTGGCGATGGAGTAAATAACACCGGCATGTTTGCCATATTCTTTGCGGTCTTCTTCGGTGGTATCGGGCATGCGCACAATAATCAGGCGTTGGCTTACTTCTACTTGAGGGGCAGCCAAGCCTATACCGGGCGCATCAAGCAGAGTTTCTATCATATCGTCTACTAGGGTTTGAAAGTTTGCGCCAAAGTCCATAACTTTAATGGCTTTTTTGCGTAAAACGGGGTTTGGGGGGGTAATGATGTGCTTAAGGCTCATAGAACTGTGCTTTCGTTAGCATAATCGGGCGGTGATGAGCTTATTATAGCCTTACACGCCCCCCCTATAAATACCAAAAGCCACCGAGGGGCGTGGTGGCTTTTGGAAAGAGGATAGGCTTTATCAGAAGTGACTACCAACTTCTGCCTACACTTATATTGTGCCACTTTGCACAATCTAGGCGTAGTGACATTTGGCATACATTTAGGGTGATAGACGGGTTGACTTAGTCGTCTTCGCCGTCATCGTCTCCACCAGAGTAAATGCGTACATGGCGGCGCGGTTCGTTGCCAAAGCTCTTTGAAATCAGTAATGCCTCACGCGCCATTTTATGCTGTTGACGGCGAATGTGCGATGCCTGAGGGGTAAGGATAATAGCTTCCTCACCGTTGCGAATGTTTTCAATCGCCTTTTCCATCTCAAGCATCGCCATCCCAAAAGGGTCGTTTCGCTCCTGAAGGTTAAACACATCAATCAGGAAGTTTTCCATTTGGCTCACGGTGTTTGCCCGCAACACATAAATGGGCATCCCCCGCCGTTCTGCATCCAAAATTTGCTTGGGGCGGTTACGATAGTATTGCTTCATCGTCACCACAGCATTGGCTTCGTTAAGTTCTTCCGTCACAACTAACGGCACGCTTAGGCGTTTGGAGGCTTGTAAGAGCCTGTTCTTTGCCACGCCATAGGCATACACAGTCATCAAGCGCAGTTTTTCTCTTACGCCTGGGTCTATCACCATGTCGGTTTTGTCCTCTGGTAAGTCGGGGTCACCTTTTACCAGTTTTGCCGATGGACGAGCGCGTTCGGGGTCGTGTCCGTTGTGTGTTCGTCCGTTGCCATTACGCCGTCCCCCACTATTGCTAGAGGGTTGGGGCATATCTCGGGCAAGCGGGTCTGCGTTCATGCCCTTTGCCACGCGGCTATCAGCTTCTAGTACCTTCTTTTCACGGCGGATTTGGTCGTTTTCATCGCGTGAGCGTTCTTCAACCATTATTTGCCGTCCGCGTAGCATCAAGTCCACGTCTATCGACACATCCTCATGCACAATCATAATATGACGGGTTTGGATTTCTACCAACACCTGAAAGGTTGGGGGGGCGCGACGCTCTAGGACGGTTTTTTGTGTGTTGCGCCGTCTTGCTTCTTCATCGCTTAACGTAACGCTTTCAATACCCCCCACAAGGTCGGAGAGGGTTGGGTTTAGCATTAGATTTTCTAAAGTGTTACCGTGTGCCGTGCCAATCAATTGCACGCCACGCTCGGCAATGGTACGGGCAGCTTGTGCTTCTAGCTCGCGCCCGATTTCGTCAATCACAATCACCTGTGGATTGTGGTTCTCTACTGCTTCAATCATCACTTCATGTTGGCGTTCGGGGTGCGATACTTGCATTCTCCGCGCCTTGCCTACCGCAGGATGGGGTACGTCACCATCACCCCCAATTTCATTAGAGGTATCAACAATGACAACACGCTTTTCTTCGGCAAGCACCCGCGCCGTTTCTCTTAGGAGCGTGGTTTTACCCACACCCGGCGCACCCAACATCAAAATATTCTTGCCACTTTTGACGAGTTCTTCGATGATGTCAATTGTGCCATACACAGCGCGACCAATACGGGTGGTTAAGCCCACAATTTCACCGCGTCTGTTACGCATTGCGCTAATACGGTGAAGTGTGCGTTCCATCCCTGCGCGGTTATCTGCGTCAAATTCACCAGTACGCGCGGTCATTGAGTCAATGTCCTCACGGGTGATTTCTTTGTCAGATAGCTCAATTTCGCCAAAGGTATAGCGTGCGGTGGGCAAACGCCCCAAATCCATGATAATTTCCAGCAGTTCTTGCGTGTCGCCAAGTTCTTCCAGCGCATAGTTAATGTGCAAAGGCAATACGCGCTTTAGAACATGAATGTCGTCTGTTATGCGTTTTTCCATAGACGTTTGTTAGTCAGTCCTCATCATAGGGCTGCACCGGTGACCAGAAGGGGGGCGCAGCGTGTTTTGCGGTTTCTAAGTTACCTTGCATTTTTGTCCGCGCAAAGTTTGCCAACCGCACACCTGCGGCAATATGGCGCACCATCACGGCTTGTTCTGCAAAAGGTGTAAAATTCATGTCGCGCATCACATCGCCTAGCCAACCTTGATAGCTTCGCACGTTCACAAAAATCGGCACTTTACTAGCGCGTGCCATTCTGGCAATGGCACTGGTTAAAATGTCGCGTGCTTTCGGCATCATGTTTGGGTGAATAAAGGGCAACACATACACCCCACTTTTACCCTCACTGTAGGCAATATAGGCTTCCACATGCCCTTCATGGCGATACACCAAGCCCTGCATCTCGGATGAGGGGGTAGTAACAGACTGTTGAAGGGTAGGGATGGTGTGACAAATTAGCGACATAATGCCAATTTGGTCGTTTCCGCATTCTTCCGTCAGAGGCACTTGTTCTTGTGCATGTACGGGGTCATGCCGCCAAAGTGTTTGGCGCATGTAACAGGCAAAACGCGCTTGTCTCATCATTTCAAACAGGCGGTCATCTGTATTTACTTCGGCAATCAGCGCGTGTGCGCCGTGTTTGCCCGCTTCTTTTGCCATGGCATCTAGCATGTGTAGTAAGATGCCGTCGTCGGCTAAGTGGTCTAAATCGGGTGCAAGATAAAGCAGGTGCGCGTTTACATCTTCTGGGCGATAGCGAAACTGCCCCATAAGCTGTTCTTGGGGGCTACGCGCCAGTAAGGTATACGTTCCACGATTAAACAGAATGCTTGTCCAATAGGCACTAGATGTTTCATATGCATCTTGTGTAATGCCTATGTCACTATCCAAGACCACCCCATGCCCACTTAAACGCCGTAAAACGGGCAAGTCTACCAATGTGATAGGTCTGGTTTCGGTTGTCATCGCGCTACACTTTCTCCAATGGCGCGTTAATTCGGTCAACTATAGCACCGTTACGCACCTAATGCAATTTACCTGTTATAACACCCGTCCGCCTGCTTCGTTATTCTAACCCCACAAGAGAACGCTCTGATATTACGCCTCTGGAGGGGGGACAGGCAACGCATCAACGGCGGTATTCTTCCACTTTTGCCCTTCTTCAATGAGCATTACAGGAATGCCATTACGAACAGGATATTTATTTCCACTGTCGGCACACACCAACCAAAACTCTTTAACCAGTTCTAGCCGTCCGGGGTCATCGCCTTTGTCGGTATATTGCACCGCTTCGGGGCATCGTAAAATGGCAATAAAATCTTCGGTTAGGTTCTTTTGGCTCATAAGCGATTATTCCTTAACATGGGTAATGTCCTTACCTATAAAGTATAGCCCGTTCTTGACAGTATCGTCAACATGGGTATTATATACCCTTTGTGACCCGTTGTGAACCCTCTGTATGGACGAAAAAAGGTTCTTAGTATATGATAGATGGCATAAGTCGCTTTAGAAGCTAGGAGGCAGTTTTTGGAACCCATCGATTTGGCAAAAATGATTGTAGATATTGTTGAGGAACGTAAAGCAGAGGACATCGTGTTGCTTGATTTGCGCCCTCACACCGTTTTGGCAGACTACTTCGTAATTTGTACGGGTAATAGTGACCGTCAAATTCGTGCTTTGTCGGATTACATTCGTGAAGATGTAAAAAAGAACACGGGCAAATTCCCGAAGGGCATTGAAGGCACGCCCGAAAGTGGCTGGATTTTGATGGATTATGGCGATGTAATTGTGCATGTCTTTAGTGAAGACCAACGCGATTACTACGACATTGAATCACTGTGGGGCAATGTATCACAGGTCGTCGTTAGTATTCAGTAGGGCAATTCGTGCGCTAAAGCAACCGCGTTAGACTGTTCATCGTATCATCACCGTACCATCGGCAAGGGCGTAGTTTACGCCCTCGCTCGTTAGTCAAAGGGCCCAAAGAAATACCACTCTAGAATACGCCGTGTAATCGGGGCTGCAATCGCCGAGCCATCCCCCGAATTTTCAATAATCACAATGGTTGCAATTTCTGGGTTTTCACGCGGAGCATACGATGCAAACCACGAGTGTGGCGGTCTTTGCCCGCTAACCTGTGCCGTGCCTGTTTTCGCGCACACCCCCACATTTAAGAGGGGCGAATTGCGGAAGATGTGTGATGCAGTGCCGTATCGTTCGGTGGTTACTTCGCACAAGCCTTGTTGAATCATTTCTAGCACTTCTTCTTTTACATCTAATGCGCCGTTTTCTTCGGGCGTTGCAACAGAAGTACGTTGGTCTAAAATGCCCCGTTGTAACACCAATTGCGGGCGGTAGAGCGTACCACCATTGCCAATTGCCCCGTAAAAGCGCACCATTTGTAACGGGGTTACTTCTACTTCGCCCTGCCCAATTGCCATACTAACAGAATAAGAGAATGACCACGGCAACCCACGATTAATGCGTATCCAGTCGGGGTCGGGAATCGTGCCGCCTGCCTCGCTTACATCACGCAAGCCCGTTACACTGCCAAACCCAAAACGTCGCGCGTAGTTTGGCAACAAGAAGGGGTCAACTCTGTCCATCTCTAGCCCCACTTGGTAAAAGAAGGGGTTACAACTATTAGCGAGTGCGCCCGCAATCGTCATGCGCCCATGCCCACCTGCCAGCCAGTCATAGCGAACATCGTTGCCCTCTTGCCAAATGCCACTACAAAAGTAGGTTTGGTTCATGGGGTAAATGCCACTATCAGCCACAGCCAGCGCATCAATGCTTTTCATAATGCTACCGGCGGGGTAAATGCCCTGTGAGGCACGATTCAGTAGGGGGTTGGCAGCACTTTCGGCGATTTGCGCTTGCACATCATTGGCAACACCACGCCCTACTGCTGGGAACGGGTTTAGCGCGTTGCCCTCATACGTGGGATAGCTGACCATTGCCAAAATTTCGCCCGTGTTCAAGTCCATCACAATAACCGCCGCGCCGGGTGAGGTTTTTGCCCACGATTCGCTGCTTTCGCTGTACGCTTCACCCAATGTTTGCAACACATACTCTTGCAAATCGGCATCAATCGTTAGCCAAAGGCTTTCGGGAATAACGGAGGTCGCTTCTGCCAGTACCCTTAGGCGTGTGCCGTTAGGCGCGTATAAGGACAATCGTCCACCGGGCTGACCCCTTAATACCGTATCCCAGCTGCGCTCAATGCCCGCCTGTCCAATGATGGTTTCGGCATTAAAGCCCAAGCGCACCAAGTCGGGAACTTGTGCTTCGGTTGGGAAGCCCACATTGCCCAAAATATGCGGCATGAGAGAACCACGTAAATATCGGCGAATGGCTTTTTGGCTAAAGGTCGCCTTACAATCCGCAAGCAATCGCGCTTCTTGGGGCAAAAAGTCGGGGGGTTCTAGCGTGCCAACGGGTATTACCCAGTTCACATTGCCCGCGTTTAGTTTATTTTCAATCGCGTCGATGGGTAAATTAAACGCCGTTGCCAGCGTATTGACGCATAAGGGGCGGTCGGGAATTTCTTGCGGAATCACGTTTACTTCTACAATAATGCCGTTTTGGTCTGCCAAAATTGTGCCGTTGCGGTCATAGATATTGGCACGTCTTGGCACACTCGATTCAAAGCGCAAGGTTGCGCCATCGCCCATCTCGGGGAAAATATCGCCCAATGACCACGCCACACCCCATGCGTTGCGTGCGCGGTCTAGCGTTAAGCGCAAGTCGCGTGCGGTATCTGTAAATGTGCCTAAAATATTGGTCGTAAACGTTACATCATAGCGAAAAACAACCATGCGGTCGCTTTCCCTAAACAAACTCACGGGGATAATTTCTAGGTTTTGCAAGGTAATGAGGTTTTGTGAGTCTTCATACAGCTTCTTAAACTGTTCAAACGGGATGGCTTCTTGGCTAGAAAACGACAAGAGGCTATACATGGTTACAAAGTCTTGTTTTTGCCACGCATCTAAAAAGAGGCTGGCGGCAAATTGCGCCTCCTCTATGGCAATAGAAGCGGTTGGTGAAGGGGCAACAGTGGGTAAGGGGGCAACTCTCGCCGTACTAGGCGCACATCCCACCAACGCCAAAACACAAAGTAAGCCGATTAGTACATTTCTCATCCCAAAACCTAGCTCATTCTTACAACAGTTGATTTTCTATTATAGCCTAATTTAGGCGGATTCATGAGAGCTTGTGAAAAAGGGTGTGCAAATCTCTAAAGCGCGTTATCATATAGACAGGTTTTAACCTAATCGTCAATCCTTTTTAACAATTACTCAGGAGCGTTTCATGTTAAAGAAATCCGTGATGCTTGTTTTAGCTTTACTGGTATTGTCTGTATCAGCCGTTTTTGTTTCTGCACAAGACGTGCCAGATTTAGGCGGGGCTACCGTCACCGTTGCTATCGAAAACTTGTACCCTCCGTTTAACTTCATTGATGAAACCAGTGGCGAAGCTGTTGGTTGGGACTATGATGCCATTAACGAAATTTGCGCTCGCCTAAATTGCACCCCCGACTTTGTAGAAACGTCTTGGGATGGCATGATTAACGCCGTTTCAACAGGTGAATTTGATATGGCAGCCGATGGTATCACCATCACCGTAGACCGCTACGAAGTTGTTGACTTCTCCATTGGTTACGTTCAATTGGCACAACGCCTCTTGGTACGTATTGACGAAACTCGCTTTGATACCGCCGAAGAATTTGTTGCAGACCCCACCCTCACCATTGGCGTACAAAGTGGTACCACCAACTACCTTACCGCCGAAGCCCTTGTGGGTGAAGAACGCTTGATTGTTTTAGGTGAATTTGGTGCTGCTGTTCAAGCCCTAATTGCCGGCGACGTAGATGCTGTGGTCATTGATGATGTGGCAGCCGTTGGCTATGTGGCACAAAACGCCGAAGCCCTTCGCATTATTGAAGACGAACTGACCTCTGAAAAATTGGGCTTCATCTATCCCAAGTATTCCCCCCTTCGTGAAGCCGTTGACCTTGCGCTAAAAGCAATGATTGCCGACGGTACACTACAAGCCCTCAACGAAAAATGGCTACAACCCAGAGTTGAAAACTAATTAAGCGTTGTTGATGTTTTCTGTGGGGAGCGTAAGCTCCTCACAGGAACTTGGTGATAAGGACACCCCTTCATGAGTTCTCGTAACGAACCACCCTCTAACGACCAATTACTGACCAATGACTTTTTAGAACAAGAAGAAAAAGCCAAACGACGCGGTAACAGCCGTTTTTGGTTAAGGGTTTGGGGCGTTTTATATCGTTCTCCCCTGTGGTTCTTGTTATTTATTGCCTTATTTATATCTCTGCTAGGTTCATTCCCCACCGACCCCGACTATGAAAAATCGTGGAATTACATACGGGGTGACCATGTTGCTTATTTAGCCGACATGATAGCGTGTTTAGGGGCAGAAACCTGCAATGTGCGGGTAGACCCCACGACACTAACCACCAATGGCATTACGCTGACGATTTACTTGGCAGTAACATCGTACATTATGGCAATTATCATTGGGCTAGTGATTGGCATTATCCGCGCCAACCCGCCCAAGCCCCCCCAGACCAATAGTAAGCCACTGCGATGGGTAAGCTCTTTCATGCGCCTCATTTTGCATAACTTGGTCACGTTTTACGTAGAGTTTATGCGTGGTGTGCCGTCTATCGTGTTTATTTTGGTGGCGGCGTTCATCATCGTGCCTACCCTGCGTGACTTTGTGAACACGCAAATTGTCCCTGTTCTGCAAACCATTAACCCCAACGTGGGCAATTGGACAATTCGCGCCCTAGACCCCGGCACAGGTATGATTGCGCTTGCTATGATTTATGGGGCATATTTAAGCGAAATTTTCCGCGCAGGCATTCAAAACGTCCCCAAAGGACAAGCCGAAGCAGCGCGTAGCCTTGGCATGACCTATGCCCAAACCATGCGTCATGTGGTTGTACCGCAAGCCATTCGCGCCGTTATTCCGCCTTTGGGGAATGACTTTATTGCCATTATCAAGGATACTTCGTTGCTAACCATCTTGGGCGTAAACGAAGTAACACAATTAGCGCGTAAGTGGACAGGCTCACAATTTACCTATTTAGAAACGTATTTTGTACTAACGGCGGTTTACTTGGCAATGACCATTACAGGCTCACTCATTGTTCAGTGGGTAGAACGCCAACTTAAATTACACGAGCGTTAGGCGGAAACATGCGACAACGGCTATTAATTGCGCTTAGTTTTATTGGCAGTGCGGTACTGCTGTACTTGGTGTTACGCGATGTGCCGTTTGAACAAGTCATCACGGGGCTTCAGCAAGCAAACCCCTTTTGGGTATTTATGAACTTTATTGCCATCACGCTGGGCTTGTTCTTTAGGGGCGTGCGGTGGTGGGGCTTGCTTGGGCGAAAATTACCCCTCAAGGACGCTTTTTTGCTTCAGGGCGTTACGTTTATGCTGAATCAGTTGCCATTGCGTGCGGGTGAAATTGCACGAAGTGCCATTGTCACGCGCCATCGCATCCCCTTTATGACAGCAGTCACTAGCATTGTTGTTGAGCGTATTCTTGATTTGCTCTTGGTCGTGGTCTTTTTGGCATTTGCTCTTACACAAGTGCCTTCTGTCCCTCCCGAAGTGGGAAGTGGGGCAACACTGTTTGGGGGCTTGGCATTGTTGGGGTTTGTGGTGTTGCTTATTTTGGCGAGTGTTCCCCAAACTGCCCACAATATTCTTGATACCGTGTTGCGTGTTGCGCCATTTTTGGGCAAGCTCCCCCTTAAAACCATTCTTGCTAACGTCCTTACAGGCTTAGAACCCCTTACACACCGGCAAGGCTTCTCGCATGTGGTCGGGTGGACGCTCATTAGTTGGACGGCTTCCTTTAGCTCATTGTTCGTGCTAGTGTATGCGCTAGACATCCCCAACGTTAACCCACTGATGGTGTCTTTATTGGGCGTGTGCCTAACGGCATTAGGTCTGGCATTACCTCTTAGTGTGGCTTCGTTGGGCCCCTTTCAGGCAGCCCTTATTTTAACGGGGGAATTGCTGGGCATAAATAATGTGCAAGCCGTTACGCTTGGCTTTTTGTTTAATGGGCTGGCGGTATTGGGCTATATTGTGTGGGGTGTTATCGGGATGCTTTCACTGGGCTTGTCCTTTGGTGAGCTATTTACCCAAAACGACACTACAACCCCCAACACAAGCGAACAAGATAAAGCATTATGAGCCACCCTAGCCCCCAAGACAAAACCAAAAGCATCCTATGGGCGCGTGACCTTTTTGAGCAACACAATTTTTATGTGCTAGACACCGAAACAACGGGCGTGGGTGTCAACGATGAAATTGTGCAATTAGGCATCGTGGATAAAAACGGTCAAACCGTAATGAACACCCTCATCAAGCCCACGCTTCCCATTCCTGCGGGCGCGTCTAATGTGCATGGCATTTATGATAAGGACGTACAAAACGCGCCAACTCTGGATGATGTGTATGTGTCGCTTTCTAGCACATTGGCGGGGGGCGTTGTGATTGCGTATAACATGGATTTTGACTGGCGGATGCTAGAGCAAACGATAAAAGTGTACCAATTGCCCTTGTTTAGAGTGAGCAAAAAACACTGCGCTATGAAAGAATATGCTCGGTTTAGGGGCGTTAAAAATCCGCGCTATGGTGACTATAAGTGGCATAAACTGAGCGACGCGTGCAGGCAAGAAGGATTGCCCGTAGAGAACGCCCACGACGCGCTTGGGGATGTGCAAATGACGCTTACGCTGATTCGTAAAATGGCAGAAGGCTAATTCCAAACCCCAATAAGCCCCCCACCAACGCCCACACGGGCAAACGCGCCAGCATGTCTAACATCATGGGGGTAGGGTAATCGGGGACAAGGTGGGCGTGCCATGCTGTCTTAAAGAACATGAGACCCACAATCACCAGTACCGCCCCGCTACCCCACAGCACACCGCCCAAACCCATCAGCAACAGACGCTGTTTTGTGGGCAAAGAAGCCACAGGGTAGCGGGTAGAAAGCCACCCAATAACGCTTAACGCACTAATGCACACGCCCAGCGTTGCTACCCCCCACACGCCATTATCTTCTATGCCTAGCCAGCCTAGCACCCATACACCCGTTAGGATATTTAGCCATCGGCGCATGGCTTTATGAGCCTGTGGCAGTTGCCACCTGTATTTCTTGTGCGGGCGTTTGCACAACTTCAACATCCACTTCTATGACAGAAACAGGCATTTCAGAGTCTGGGAAGGGGTCTCGCCCTGCTAATTTTGTGAGCGTATAGAGCAATATCACGCGGAACGTCCCCATCACAGGCGCAACCAAGAACGCACCTAACACCCCGCCCAAAGCCGCCCCAATAAACACGCCCACTATAATGACCGCCAAAGGCAATTCCAGCGCGTCGCCCAAAATTTTAGGGGCAATTAAGCTCCAAATCACTTGGTTAATGAACAAATTAACGCCAAGAACCAAGAACGTCACGCCCACATTAGACAAATCCACAAACACCGATGAGCCTTGCAAAAGTGGCACAAGGCTAAGAGGAGCAAGGGCTAAAATACCGCCAATGGTGGGAATGAGTGAGATTAAGCCCGTGATAATTGCTAAAATCTCGGCGTTAGAAATGCCCATCAGCGTAAGCTGTATCCATGTCAATAAGCCGATGAAGATGCCAATCAGTACCTGCCCCTTAAAGAAGCCATTCCACACCACCACCACACGCCTAATGAGAAAGTACATTTCGCGCTGATAGTCTTCTGGAATCCACTTTTCAAGGGCGGCGCGGTTGTTGGGCAAGTCGATTAAAATTAGCACCGAGATAAGAATGGCAATAATCAGTGTAGACACCAAGCCCGCAACACTGCCAATAGCACTGGTGACTGTGCCTGTTACTGTGCCTGCCACGTTAAAGAAACTCTGTATCACTTGTTGCAAATTGACGTTTTCCACTAGCACCACGTTACTTCCTGCGGGCGCGTCTATGCTATCTTCGGCAGGCACGCCTAGCACAAAGTTCTTAAATGGTAAAACCACTGGGTTAAGGTCTAGGCGATTGCCAAACACATCCACAATGCCATCTTGTGTTTGGTAATCACGCATCGAGTCTTGCACGCGTGTTACGGCTTCTTCACCACTCACCAGTAAACTATTGACCCCGCGCACCAACGCAGGCACAAAGATAAGCATGATGAAGAACGCCACCACAATAACCAGCAAATACAGCAAGCCCACCGCCAATGCCCAAGGCACAGGCGATCTTTTGGTAATAAATCGGGCGGGCGAGTACATCAAGAAGGCAATCATAAACGCCACGGTTAGCATTTGAAAGACAGGCGCAAGCAACGTTAAAGCATACACGCCGGCAATCAAAAGCAGAACGGTGATAAAAAAGCGCGTGCTTCTGTCCCATTGTGGTCTATATTGGTTTTCTGCGATGTTGTGTTCCATGTTACCCAAATACCTCAAGGTTTTCTTTTACTATACTGTTAAAAACCCCATTTAGGGCATTTAGCTATGCTTATTTTTAGCAAATATTTACTATTTCATCCTTTGGTGTCAGTCAATGTTCTTCTCTGTAGCCTTTCAATTTATGCTATAATCGCTAAAACACCATGAAACACCCCGAAATCGTCCACCCTTTAGTTTTTGAAGGCGGTAACACAATGGATCAACGCATGGTGGAATTTATACGTGCTTTGCGTGCCAATGGCGTTAGAATTAGCATTTCAGAAAGCCAAGACGCGCTTTCTAGTATTCAGCACGTGGGCATTTGGAATCCAGAAATCTTTAAGCTCGCGCTTCGTAGCACCCTTGTTAAAGAAAACCGTGACTTTGAAACCTTTGATTATTTCTTCCCGCTGTTCTTTAATGCGAACCAACCGCCCTTAGAGGACATCAACGAAGAACTTACCCCCGAACAACAAGAAATGCTTCAGCAAGCAATGGAAGCCATGATGGGGGATAACGAAGCCCTGCGTAAATTGCTAGAGCAATTGATGGATGGGGAAGGCTTAACTGACGAACAGCTTCAAGCACTGGCAGATGCGGCAGGGCTAGACAATGGCACAGAAATGTACCAACGAGGCTGGTTTGAACGGCGCATGATGGCATTAAGCGGGCTTAATCAGCTTTCGCAGATGCTAGAGGCTATGATGCAAATGATGGAAGAAATGGGCATGAGCGAGGAACAACGCCAAGCCCTGATGGACATGCTACAGCAAAATATGCGTGGGATGGGCGAGCAAATTGGCAATTTTGCGGGGTCATCGCTGGCGCGACAAATGGCAGAACGCCCCAAAGAAGAAAAACCCGACCTTTTAGACGTACCATTTCAACGCCTTTCAGACAGAGACATTGAAACCCTACGCGATGAAATGCGAAAGCTAGCCGCTCGCTTGCGTAGCCGTAATGCGCTAAGGCAAAGACGCGCCAAAAGTGGCAAAATCGACATGCGTCGCACCTTTAGAATGAACATGAAGTATGGGGGCGTTCCCATTGAAATTGCCGAGCGCACCAAGCAAAAGAAGCCCAACTTGGTACTCATTTGTGATTTAAGTACGTCCATGCGTTACATGGTCGAGTTTATGCTCACGTTGGTTTACCAGCTTCAAGACCAAGTACGGCGCACCCACAGCTTCATCTTTATTGATGATATGCGTGAAGTGAGCATGGACTTAGAGCAACACGACACGCGCCTAGCCGTGATGAAAATTATGATGGAAAACCCACCCGGCTACTACAGCACAGACTTAGGCAATAGCCTTAACACCTTCTCGCAAAAACACTATAGCGCCATCGATAGCCGTACCACGGTCATTATCATGGGGGATGGGCGCAATAACTATAACAACCCACGCCTAGATATTGCCCAAGACATGAACCGCCAAGCACGGCGTGTCTTTTGGTTTTGTCCAGAAGCCCCCTCGCAATGGGGAACGGGTGACAGCGATATGCACCTTTACGCCCAGCTTGCAAACAACGTTTTTCTTATTCGCACACTGCGCGACCTTGCGGGTAGCGTGGACAAAATTCTAGCGGATTCATAAATAATATGAAAATTCACCGTGAAGGCTACCCAACGCTCATTTTGGTGGGCGTTGTTGCTCTATTACTCAATGCGTTTATGGCAGTTGTTGCGCCCGCTGGCATATGGATTACGTTACCCCTAAGCCTGCTGGTCTTTGGGTTCTTTGCCCAGTTCTTTCGCAATCCGCCACGCCAAACGCCCATGCTCCCCGATCACATCATCGCGCCCGCCGATGGCACAATTGTGGCAATTGAGCGTGTGATAGAAAACGAATACTTTAAGGATGAACGCATTAAAGTAAGCATTTATATGTCTGCGCTCAATGTTCACGTCAACCGCGTGCCATTTGCGGGTCAGGTGCGCTATGTGCGTTATCACGCGGGCAAATACTTGGTCGCGTTTCATCCTAAAGCCAGTGAACTAAACGAGCGAAACACGATTGTTTTGGCACACCCTAGCGGGCAAGAGGTTCTCATTCGCCAAATTGCAGGCTTATTAGCACGGCGAATTGTGAGCTACTTGCACTTAGGGGATGTTGCACAGGCGGGGGATGAACTGGGTTTCATTAAATTTGGCTCGCGGTGTGACCTCTTTTTGCCGCTAGATTGCGTTGTAGACGTTCAACTTGAACAGCGTGTAACGGGTGGTGAAACCCCCCTTGCACACTTTAGCGACTAGGCTTTTTTATGCGCCCTACAAAAGGATTATTACCCAATAGTATTACTGTGGTTGCTATTTTTCTGGGTTATGTCAGCATTTTACAAACGTTTCAGGGGGCGTATGTCATCGCGTCCTTGTGCATCATTGTGGCGGGTGTGCTAGATATGCTAGATGGGCGCGTGGCACGCATGATAAACGCCTCTAGCGAGTTTGGCGTGCAGTTTGATAGCCTTGCTGACGTGATTAACTATGGGGTTGCGCCCTCTGTGTTGCTGTATAACGCTTATCTGTATGAATGGGGCATGTTGGGCATTATCATTAGCTTCTTGCCTACGGCGTGCGCCGCCATTCGCTTAGCCCGCTATAATGTGGGCGCAGACCCTCATACCCCTACAAAGTGCTTTAATGGCTTGCCCACTACTATGGCAGCGATGGTAATGGCAAGTTTTGTGATTTTTGCCCACCACGTTTACCCCAACAGTAGCGCATCCTTTGCGGCTTTTACTTTGATGAGTATGCTTTCGTTCTTGATGGTCAGCGATGTGCCTTACGACAAGCAGGGCATGTTCTCTTGGCGCAATTTGCAAAAAACGCGAAATCTATTTACAGCAAGTTTGGTGGGGGCTTCGCTGATATTCTTCCCACAGGTGGCATTTTTTGCGTGGGGATTGGGGTATGTATTGCATGGATTGGTTAAAAGCACGCTAGGCACCGTACGCTATAAAATGGCGAAGGGACAATAATATTGTGAGTGAAGAGCTTTTAGACGATGATATTCATGAATTTTGGGAGCTGGCGTTTAATATCGTCACCGACTTAGAAAAGCGTCTCTTTTCGTTTTTGGCAGCGCACCAGCTTACACCCCCACAATTTTATGTGCTTAAAACCCTTTATGAACATCAGGGGCGGTGTCGTATTGGCATTATCGCAAAAAAACATCACCTAACCCAAGCCACTGTGACGGGTCTAGTCAAACGGCTAGAAGCTCTTGACTTGGTGACCCGTGAACAACGCGAAGACGATGGGCGTAGCGTGGACGTGCTTTTAACTTCAGAAGGTGAATCTCGTTTTTGGGCAGTACAAAAAAGCCTCTTAGAACAGGCTCGCACCGTCCTCAGCCTGTTACCAACACAAGAACGCGAAGAAGCCCTTAATAAGGTGCGCTTCTACTTTCAACTATTGGTTGAACAGTTTCCCATCCCTGCCCCTAAATAAGCCCTACTTTTCTTGGCTTAGTAAAAGCACATCACGCATACTAGGAAAGCCGCCTTCACCCACCCAAATTCTCTTGATGGTTTTGTTAGGGCTAACCAGCATGAAGCCCGCTTTCCGTGACATCTCATAAGAGGCTACGGTTTCATGAGTAGCGTCTGCCAAAATGGGGAAGGCTAATGTGCGCGGAATACTGCGCTCAAACGCTTGCACATCCACCAAATCATTAGGCACAACAAACACCGCCCAAATGCTGTTCATTGCCATTTTTAGCATGTGACGTTGAAGCCATAGCACACGGCGTACACTGTTAATTGACCAAACGTCATCTGCGAAACCTACTAATACGCTGGTCTCTTTGGCTAATTCGTAAAGACACACCTTCTTGCCACTGCTATCAGATAAAGTAAAATTAGGGGCAATGCTACCTTGTGAAATGCTTGTCATTACTTGAGACACAGTATTTTCCTCTATTCAAAATTAATGAAACTAAAACCAGTATACAACTCAAACAAGATGAGAAGTGTTAAGGTTTACGAAAGTTTGAGCGGGTGCGCGTGCAAAAAGGGTTCTGTGATATGCTTGTAGGAAAATACAACGTTATAGTTAAGGATGGCGGACGGGTGCTTAAGCGATGGGTAGTGATAGCTTGGTTTTGCTTTATCGGATTTAGCGTAAACGCAGATTTATCAACCACGACCAATAAAGCATTAGAGGCATTTGCCCTACAAAGCGCAAATGCCATGCCATTGGTTCGCATGTTAAAAATCGGCGAGGATACCAAGCCCCCCACAACAACCTCATACTCATTACAAGGGAGTCGGGGCGAGTGGTTTGGCGAAATAGACGGCTTCACCACCATGGAGCTACAAATTACCATTCGCGGGCTAAAGTCTGGGGATACAGTGTATGCGTATGCCGAAGGGTATGATGGTTTTGACCCCGTGTTAAGCCTTGTGGACGGCACATTCTCACAAATTTATGCCACTGATGATGACGGGGGGGGCGAACTAAACAGCCTTGTCATCCACACGATAGACGCGGATGGTGATTATATTATCAGCCTTGTTGGCGTTAAAGACTCTTACGGCAGGTATCGGCTCGCTATTGGCATTAATGACGAGGGCGCACTGGGTATTGACTCCATCAAGCCGACAGTGACGCTGGATTGCCGTTTTTTTGCACAGTCTAAACGCCCCGTTCTGAGTGGCTACGTTCAAAAGCGCGAAGACGAGCTATTCATCATTCACTATACGCTTCAAGGCATTGATGCCACCAGTCGTTATTACGTAGAACGCCTAGAAGAGGCTCTTAGACAGTCAATTGATGTGCAGCTTAATTTGCTGGGATGGCGACTTCCCCCGCCCGACTGCGAAGAAGGCGGAGACAATCGCATTGATGTTTATGTGCTTCATATTGACAATGGCACGCTGGGCTATGCTATGCCAGAAGTCACTGTGGGCGATAACCCCAATACCGATGCGATAGAGCTTTACTCTAGTTATGGCTACTTGGTGATTGAAAATGATATGCAGTTTACCGATAGCAATTCTGCCATCGACATTATGCAGGTTACAGCTGCCCATGAACTGCACCACGTGATCCAGTTTGGCTATGATGGCAACGAAACGTTTGGCGGTTTAGTCGAAAGTGGTGCAAGCTGGATTGAAACGCTGGTTTACCCCGAAATTGCCGAAGTATACGATTATGTGGATGACATTTTTGCCTCGCCGGACTTATGCCTTGGGGCAGAACCCCGAAATTTTGGCACGCGCATTTATGCCGAGTGGGTGGTACTCGATTCTTTAGCGCGTGATTTTGGCGTAGATACCTATCGTCAAATTTGGGAACGCTTGGTTTTTTCTGAAGGGCTAGTGGGGTTTTATGAGGCGTTAAACCTCATCGGCACATCGCCAGAAGATGTAATGCAACGGACGTGGGTGCGCTTATTGCTACACGATTTTGAGTATTGGCGCCGTTTTAACAGCACTGTAGACGTAGAAGAAGTGATTGACGGCGTAGGTACGCTAGTGCCACAGCGCGACGGTGTACAACAATTAGGCGTTGATTATATTGCGGTAACGGCAAAGGGCGTTTTTACCTTCTCACAGGACAAACGCGCCCTAGAACTCTTTTATGTGGGCATAAACACCCAAACGGGCGAGGCAAGAGTGCATGAAATAGGAACTAGTGGCACAATAGACACCACACGCTATGATGAGGGTTATCTGATGGTGTTAAACACCATTCGGCATCGGCATATAGATGAATGCCGTTATGAAGGCTGGGAAATCACCACCACACAAGGCGGGGGAAAACCCCTTACGCCCCCGACAGTGGACATTTGGAACGCGCGAAACTACGGGCAATAAGCACCACACACATCTAAAGTAAAGGACACACCATGCCCAAAGAAACCGAAGTGCAAGCCGAGATTGACCGCATGTATGAAGATGAAAGTGCTACAGACGAACTAAATGACGAAGAAGCCACTCTTTTACTAGAGTGGGGCGAAGCCAGCCTAAACCGTTTGGTGTTTACGGATAGTATCAACGCCGAAGAATACGGCACAAACCTTCGCCAATTGATAAAGCGTGTTAACCGCTTTGTGGGCAAACGCACCTATGAAGATGAAGAAACCCAAGCCCGCGCACTAACCGAGATGCTAGAGTGGATAGCAAAAAACGGTTTTAGCGTGGATGAAGCCCAAGTGAAAGCCGTTATACCCGACGATGTGACGGACATGATGGGAACGCTAGAGGGTATTCTTAGCTTGCTTGCGCCCCCCACACCCCTCTTATCCCAGCCACAACCCTTACCACCAGCCTCACCCTTGCCTTTGCCACCCTTGCCTTTATCATCAAAAGGTAAAGAAGAAGACCCCTTGTCTAAGCTCGTGAACACGCTAGACGACTGGCTAAAGCCCAAGCAAGACACACAAAACGATAGCCCTACCGACAAACAAGAAGAGGAATAGACTAATGGCAAATAAGAACAAACCCAAGCAAAGCCCATTGCAAGCCATTTTAGCCGCCATTGTGGTGGTGATTGCAGGTGTCATTTATATTGTGAGTGGTGTTGATTTAACGGGGGGAAATTTAGGCGTAGTTACCACGGTGCCACAAACCACATCCGTTAGCACCACTGCGCCCACAACACGCCCCACCACTGCTTCGGCTTCGGCAACCCCTGCCCCTGTGGTAGCGACTGCCGTCACAAACTCTAACCGTTTAACCACATTTACATTAGAAAATGCATTAGGCGCAAGCCGTTCTTTCTGGCGCGTTTATTTTACTGTTCCGCAAACAGACCGTACCAAATGGGTAAACAGCATTGATGCAGAACTGGCAAAAGCCATTGATGGCGTGCGCTCTACACTGGATATTGCCGCCTTTGAGTGGAACAATCCCGCCCTTACAAAAGCCGTTCTTGATGCCCATAAGCGCGGTGTTGCTATACGGATGGTTGCCGATAGTGAACACACCATTGATGACAGTGACAGCACCATTAAACAGCTTGCAGACGCGGGCATCCCCATTGTGTATGACAACCGTAGCGCATTTATGCACAATAAATTTATGTTGCTAGATGGCGCAACCCTATGGATGGGCAGCATGAACTTCCAACAAAATGACATCTTCCGCAATAACAATAACGTGCTGGTACTCAATAGCACTCGTGCCGTTCAAACCTATAAAACCGAGTTTGAATCTATGTTTATAGGGGGCAAGTTTGGACCCAACAAGCCCGCCAACACCGCCAGCTTTACCGAAGGTGGCACAAACATTCAAATTTACTTTGCCTCTCAAAACGATGTGGTTAACCCTATTGTGCAAGAAATTGCCAAAGCCCAAACGCAAATCCGCTTTATGGCATTCTCTTACACGCTTCCTGCTTTGTCCGCAGCCATGATTGAACGCGCCAATGCTGGCATAAACGTAGAAGGCATCTTTGAGCAACGCGGTAGCGAAACCGCCTCTAGCCAGTTAAGAGCGTTAAAGTGTGCAGGTACTACCGTCTTTCAAGATGGCAACCCCGGCACCATGCACCATAAAGTGATTATCATCGACAATTCTACTGTGATTACTGGCTCGTTTAACTTTAGCAACAACGCCATTAACAGTAATGATGAAAACCTAGTGATTATTAGAAACGCCGACATTGCCCGTCAATACTTGCAAGAGTACGAACGCGTGCGTGCCGTTGCCCGAGATGCCACCCGCGTTACTTGCTAAGCCACTTTTTTACCCGTGTGGGGGAACGACTGTAGTTAATTCCCCCGCGATTTTCCCCTAAAAATGAGGGGTTTTACCCTTTTGTGGGTGGCTAAAGTCAAAAAATTTAACTCCCTCTTAGCAAATCTATGCTATAGTGAAAGAGTTATTTTTTGTATCCAATACTTTCTAACAACACTGGAAAAACCGTATTATGTCTGCCATAGAGCTGAATCCAGAAAATTATACCAACCGCGAGTTAAGCAATTTACAGTTTCAACGGCGCGTCTTATCACTTGCAGAAGACCCCAACATTCCCCTTTTAGAGCGCGTGAAGTTTATTGCCATTGTGGGCAATAATTTAGACGAGTTCTTTATGGTGCGCGTTGCCACGTACATTCAAAAAATTAAAATGGGAGTTGTCTCATCGCGCCCTGATGGGCATACCCCACAACAGTTATTGCGAAAAATTAGGGATGAGGTGTTTGACATCATCGATGAGCAACGCCGCCTCTTGCTGATTGTGCTAGAAGAACTAGAGCAAAAAAACATCCTTATGCGAACCTATGCGGACTTGCCTATAGCTGTTCAAGAGGTGATGACGAGCTACTTTCATGAGCAAGTGTTCCCTGTCCTTACGCCCCTTGCGGTTGACCATGCACGCCCTTTTCCATTTATTTCTAATTTAAGCCTCAACCTTGCTGTTATTTTAGAACGCCAAAATGACGATGATGCCGAGTTTGCTCGTATTAAAATTCCTGCCCCCGATAGCATGTCACGTTTGCTGAATGTATCGCAAATTGTAGAAAAGTTTAGCGGGCAAACCCTTTCAGAAACCGTGTTCATTTATATTGAAGACCTTATTATGGTGCATCTGGGAGAGCTGTTCCCCGGCATGAACATTTTAGAGGCTGCGCCGTTTAGAGTGCTTCGTAATGCTGATATTGACTATGAACACGAGCAAGAAATGATGGATGATAACGACGAAGCCGATGATGAAGACTTGCTTGATGTGATGTCTATCATCGAACAGGGTGTAAAAGAACGGCGTTTTGGCTCACTGGTGCGCGTAAGTGTGCCAAAGGACATTAGCCAAGCCCTGTTAAGCCGTTTGCTAGATGGGCTAGAAGTGCGCCTTGATAGCCACGTTTACGCTATTGGGGGCGCGCTAGGAAGTGCGAACCTTTTTGAAATTGCCTCCCTAGACCGTCCAGAACTAAAGTATGCGCCCTATGTGCCACGTCACTCTGACCAATTGTCCCCAGAGTCTAATATTTTTAATGCGATTCGGCGCGGTGATATTTTGCTTCATCACCCCTATGATTCATTTACGCCAGTAGAAGAGTTCTTTAAGCAGGCGGCTAGTGACCCCGACGTACTTGCCATTAAAGCCACGCTATATCGCGTGGGCAAGAACTCGGCTATCGTGCAATCTTTGCTTGATGCCCGTGATAACGAAAAGCAAGTGACTGTTTTAGTAGAACTAAAAGCCCGCTTTGATGAAGAAAATAACCTAGAGTGGGCGCGTGCCTTAGAAGCGAAGGGCGTGCATGTGGTGTATGGCGTAGAAGAACTGTCGGTAAAAACCCATGCCAAGGTCGCTTTGGTGGTGCGCCGTGAAGCAGACGGCGTGCGCCGTTACTTACACCTTGCTAGTGGCAACTACAACGCCTCTACGGCGCGTCTTTATACCGATATTGCGATGTTTACCTGCAATCAAGAATTAGCAGACGATGCCAGCCGTTTGTTTAATCGGCTTACGGGATATGCGCCCAACACCTCTTATAACCGCATGCTGGTTGCCCCCAAGTTCTTGTTACCTAGCCTTGTGGAGCGTATTGAACACGAAATTAGCGTTGCCAAACAGGGCAAGCCCTCCCAAATTATTATGAAGATGAACCAACTGGAAGAAGACCACGTCATCCAAAAGCTCTACGAAGCCTCACAAGCAGGCGTAAAAGTAGACCTCATTGTGCGTGGCTTGTGCTGTTTGCGACCCGGTATTCCAAACTTTAGTGATAATATCCGCGTGAAAAGCATTGTGGGGCGTTTCTTAGAACACTCCCGCATTTTCTACTTCTCTAATGCGCCCGAAGACAAGCAAATGTTTGTGGGTAGCGCAGATGTGATGCGCCGTAATTTGCTTAATCGCGTAGAGGTGGTGTTTCCTGTGATGGACACGCGCCTAAAGAACCGTATCTTGCGGATGCTAAACACCAACCTTGCCGATAACACCTATGCGTGGGAACTAATGAGCGATGGACAATACTATCGCCTGTCGCCTGCGAAGGGTGAAACGCCCATCAATGCCCAACACGCGTTTATGCTGAATAGTTGGGGGTAGTCCGAGGGGGCTTTATACCCCCCCAAACACGCTTCGCCAAGAGCCACTGGTTTTACCGCCCACCAGCACCCATACATCACTTCGCCCCGTGATATAAATCATAAAGCCGTTTTCAAACGCCAGCACAGAAGCCGTGTTCCCTACTTCGGGCGCGGTTGCCCACCCCAAATTAGCTTTAGCAGTGGGGTTATTTGCCCACACCTTATTAAAGCCACGTACAGGGGCAATTAAGCCTTGTGGGGCTGCTTCTGCGCCTGCTTCGGGGTCTACGCCACTGGTAAACGTATCAATAAAGTATTGGTATGTGCCAGAGGTGCTATATAGCGCAAAAATCTCGCCGTTTAGCCAAACCATAATGCCCCCCTGATAGGTTTGCCATGCGCTAGGGATGGCTTGCACCACAGGCGGATTGCCCAAAGGACACCCTAAACTGGACGCAATATCGGTGATGCTGGCGTATACCACGCCAAAGCCTCCTGTGGGCAACGTGCTACAAGTAGGCAAAAGTGCAGGCGCGGTTGCCAAAGAAACGGGCGTACCCCCCACAGAAATCACCTGTACTTGGGCTTGTCCTGTGGGCGGAATGGTAATATCAACACCCTGAAAATTTGGCACAACATAATTGGTGGGCAATAGCGTTGCCTGTGCCGCTAATTCCAATAAGCCCGTAATGGCGCGTTCTTGGGGTGGAATAGTGGGTTCGGGCGTGCTGGTTGCCGTAGCTGTTTCGGTGATGGTTGCGCTAGGTGTGATGGTCACGGTTGGCTCTAGGCTTGCCGTTGCCGTTAGCGTTTCTGTAGGCGTTAGCGTAAATGTAGAGGGGAGCGTGGCGCGTGCGCTCTCGCTCGTCACGGGGTCTGTTTGCCCAATGAGTGCGGGCGTTGTGGAGGCTTGCGCGTTGGCAAGCGTGGGTAATGGCGCGGTATCTTGTGGGGTACACGCCCCTATCCCTAATAGTATTAGCCCTAAAAACCGATAAATGCCGCGCATGAACCTCTCCTTCTTACCCCGTTTCCTGTAAAATATAACAAACTTTGCAACGTTACAGAAGGTATAGCCCTATGCGTTTTCTTTTGGTGATGATTTTCGTGCTGTCTTTTGTGCCATTACAGGCGCAAGAAACGCTTCTTCCCCAACCCGTAGAAGCCATTGCCCAAGATGGTCTGGTGCTAAAGGGTGATTTTTATTGGCAAAGTGCCACCGCGCCCACCGTTTTAATGTTCCATGAACTATACAGCAATCGCACACGCTGGCAAGGACTGGATAGCGCGTTTATTGGCGCAGGCTATAATGTGCTGGCAGTCGATTTGCGGGGCTATGGGCAAACGAAAGGCAAAATAGAGTGGGCAAAAGCGGTTCAAGATGTGCAGTCATGGGCGGATTGGGTGCGCCAAAACGGAAACATCAACGTGGACGCGCTCCACATGGCAGGCAGTAGCATGGGCAGTGTGCTGGCAATGGTGGGTTGTGGCAACGATGCCTCATGTGCTAGTGTGATTGCTATCTCGCCCGGCTGGGAATATTTTGGTTTGGGTGTAAGTGATGCGCTGACAGGCGGATTAGTGGGCAAGCGCGTTTTAATTGTGTACGCGCAACGTGACCGCTATCCAGCGTTGGGCGTACCCTTGATGCTAGAAACCGCGCCCGACCTCATCGTAGAAACTTTTACGGGCAACGCACACGGCATCAGCCTCATTAAACGCGAATCTGAAACGCTTCTTCCGCGCCTTACCGCGTGGATTAATGGCGAGTAACCAAGGAACAAGGTCATTTCATGCTTACTAAAGCCTATATTGAACAGCTAAAGCAAGAAAACATTCCAGAGCTTTATAAGCTGCTTGATTTTAAGCTGGCAAGCTCACAACAAATCTTGTTCATACTAGAGAACCTTGGTAAATTGCCCCCTAATTTTAATGGTGATTTTTTGTTATTGCTTTTTCAAAACGCTACTAACTCAAATGTTCAGTATTGGGCAATTAAGAATATCGCTAAACTCGCAGACTATAGCTTTTTAGAATTTTTGCTGGCAATTGTAAACGGGGACTATGATTCGCAAACGCGCCGTGAAGCCACATCTGCCATTGGTAGGATGCGTGATAGACGTAACATTCCATATTTAATCGCCCTTCTGCAAGATACTGACCCGAATATTGTATTGCAGGCGATTCGTGGGTTGATTGTTTTTAAGGGACATCTTCAAGTGGATGAAGCACTTGCACCCTTCAAAACCCATCCCAACGAAAACATTCAAATGATTGTCCAAAAAGAATATCGCGTAAACACGGGTATAAAATCAGAAGGACATACTCAATTTCCAAGTGAATTAAAAAATGCCGTGGTTCTTGGGGATGTTATGGAGATTTTACCCGTTATTCCTGACGAATCGATTCATCTTACGTTTACGTCGCCACCCTATTATAACGCTAGAGATTATTCTATTTACCCCAGCTATCAGCATTATCTTGATTTTTTGAGAGGTGTTTTTAGAGAAGTGCATCGGGTTACAAAAGAGGGGCGGTTTTGCGTGATTAACACTTCCCCTGTTATTGTTCCTCGTATTAGTCGCGCACATTCTAGCAAACGTTATCCTATTCCCTTTGACATTCACTACTTAATGATGCAACAGGACTGGGAGTTCGTAGATGACATTGTCTGGGTAAAGCCAGAGTCTAGTGTCAAAAATCGCAATGGGGGCTTTCAGCAACATCGAAAACCATTAGGCTACAAACCCAATGCCTTCACGGAATACTTGATGGTTTATCGAAAGAAAACAGACAAACTTCTTGATTGGAATATGCGTCAGTATCCTGACGGCATTATAGAAAAAAGCAAGGTAAACAACGGCTTTGAAACGTCTAATGTTTGGCGGATAGACCCTACTTTTGATAAAGTACACAGTGCTGTTTTCCCAATAGAACTCTGTAATCGTGTGGTGCAATACTATTCTTACATCGGTGACTTAGTATTTGACCCCTTTGCGGGAAGTGGCACGCTGGGAAAATCAGCCTTA
The DNA here is from genome assembly GCA_034437555.1 of Anaerolineae bacterium. GTDB lineage: Bacteria > Chloroflexota > Anaerolineae > Aggregatilineales > Phototrophicaceae > JANWYT01. Next base: position 71,803 of record DAOTTQ010000018.1, read on the forward strand.
GATTTGGAACGCGCTTTTCTTCTAACAGAACAACATCCGCCCTACTTTGAGCGCATTAAAGACCGCCTAAAAGGGCAGATATTCTCAGAAACATCTTTCCTAAGCCTTGAAGAACTTAAAGAAAGAGTAAAGCAACGTGAAACTCACTGATGCCGTCATTAAAAAAGTCATCCTAAAGGCACTTAAAAGTGAGGATTATCACGCCGAGATTTTGTCACTCATCAACACCAACTTTATGGAATATGCAATTGACTTTTTCGGACGAGTGGCACAGGCTAAACTTAGAAATGATACGATTGGTACAGATTGGCACAAAAAAGAATTTGTTACCAACCCATCCCTTAGTTCTAAGGAGATGATTATTAACTCTGGACTAAATCGAAAAACTGTTGACAATAGTTTTGGCTCTAGTAGTAGAGAAGTGGTTTTAGAAGTTATTCCCGAATATTACGATACCCTTCGTAGCTCTATTCACGATTTAGCCATTAACAATCAAGACATCGACATCACCCTAACGATTAAATTTCGCGGTGTCAGTGTAGACCTCAACATCACAGAAAGCCTGATTGTTATCAACACGCTTGCTGTTAAACGCGCAGAATTGCGTGGCGGTGCATGGAGTACCACAGGCAAAAGTGTAGAAAAATACCTTATGCTAACGCTCTGTTACCTCTTTGAAGTACCACCTCAACACTATGATCTTAGAGGTTTAACAAGCGAAAACAGAGAGGTCGATTTTTTCATCATCTCAGAGAACGGTGAAAGGCATTTTTGTGAGGTAAAACTCATGGGTAAGGGAAACCCTGAAAGTGCTGATGCTGTTATCGCTAGGGATAGTGCTATCTTTATAGCTGACTCACTCTCAGATGCTAATAAAGTCCAATTGAGCAGACGTAGGGTCTATTGGGTAGAGTTGCGTTCACCTGAAGGTTATAGAAAGTTCTATGATGTTCTTCTAAACTTAAGCATACCCGCAGAGCCGTTTGACAGTAGCTTAGACGAAGCACTAGAGCGCATTTTTGGAATTATATTCGAGTAACCTCACACTTCATCAAAGGACGAGAACCCATGAAATTAGTGACATATCAAAAACGTGATGGCTCTTGGCAGGCGGGTGAACTGCGCGATGGCGCAATTCATAGCTTGGGTAATGTTAACCTGTTAGACATCATCATCAAAGGCGGTGAAGTCGATACCTCCGAGCAATTTAAGCTACAAGGCGCACCCAAAACCATGTATCCCTATCGCCCACCCAAAATTTTGTGTGTGGGGCGCAATTATCCCGAACATGCCGCCGAACTGGGCAACGAACTCCCCAAGAAACCTCTTATTTTCTCTAAGTTTAATACGGCGGTCATTGGCGATGGCGATAGCATACGTTGGCGCAAGGACATTACCCAACAAGTGGACTGGGAAGGCGAACTAGGCGTGGTGATTGGCAAGCGTGGCTTTAACATCCCCGAAGAAGAAGCCTATGAGCATGTGTTTGGCTATTTGCTGGCAAATGATGTAACGGCGCGTGACCTACAAGACAGCGACAAGCAATGGACGCGGGCAAAGGGCATGGACACATTTTGCCCTTTAAGTACGTGCGTGGTGACAAAAGATGACATCCTAGACCCGCACAACCTGACAATAGAAACGCATGTCAACGGGGAACGGGTGCAACACGGCAGCACGGGCGAGATGTTCTTCAAAATTCCGTTCCTGATTGCCTATTTATCGCGCACATTTACGCTAGAAAGTGGCGACCTTATCTTAACAGGCACGCCTGCGGGTGTGGGCAAGGGCATGACACCGCCACGCTTTTTACAGCACGGCGACACCGTAAGCGTGAGTATTGAAGAAATTGGCACACTCACCAATACCTGCATGGTAGAGGGCTAAAAGCACCTTGAGTTTAGGTTTTTGTAGAGTGCGCCTTGTGGCACTAAAAGCAATCGTGACGTGTTTAGGCGCGTGCGCCATTGGTCATAGTCGCCATC
>DAOTTQ010000019.1:0-2341 GCA_034437555.1 Anaerolineae bacterium
GAATCCTCAATCGGGGTTTTTGCTGACCAATCGGGCGGCGTTAACACGGTCTAATGGCAATCTGCAAGGCTCATTAGCAGATTTAACGGCGGCGATTGCGGCACAACCGAGCTACGCGCTGGCATATTTGCAACGTGCCTTCACCTATATCGAACTGGCAAAAGCTGATGCTGTTCAAGCGCGTCCCTATTACGAAGTGGCGATTACAGACTTGGATGCTTATGTGCGCTTAGAAAATCCCGATGATGCCTATACCGGTATCAGCGAATATCGCGCTAATTTGGTGACATTGTTAGCAACGCTGCCATAATGGATGAAGCTACTATTCACCATCTGAACACCCTCAACAAGCAATTTTACACAACCATTGCCGATGCCTTTGACCAGACACGCGGTAGCGCCTGGCACGGCTGGGAACGATTATTGCCGCACTTCCGAACGCTACTCTACCAACCGCGTGTCCTAGATATCGGTTGTGGCAATGGGCGCTTCGGAGTATTTCTGGCACAGAACGGCATTCAGGCACACTACGAAGGTCACGACAATAACGCGGCACTGTTGGCATACGCTTACGATGCTTTACAGAATATCGGTCTAGCCTCAGTCAAATTAATTGAACGTGATAGCATCCTGCAACCGCTTGACACAGGTATGTTTGATTTTATTGGCGTGTTCGGTGTGGTACATCATGTGGCAGGCAACGACCAGCGCCGACTATTTTTGCGAGACCTTGCCCAACGCTTGTTGCCAAATGGACGATTCGCATACGCAACTTGGCGCTTTATGGAAGACGATAAACTCAGCCAACGAGTAGTTGCATGGGATACTGATTTAGCAACGAAGGTTGAAGCGAACGATTATTTACTTGATTGGCGGCAAGGACAACGGGCGTTGCGCTACTGCCATTATGTCAATGATGCCGAACAGGATGGGTTAGATGCCGCAACTGGCTTAAGCTTGCTAGAACGTTACCGTGCCGATGGGCGGGAAGGTCGGTTAAATGCGTACAGTGTGTTGGGATAAAAAGCATAGGCGCAAAACAATCATTTGCGCTATAAACTAAAGAAAGAATTTTGTAGAGTCTAATAATAGGCGAGGGCGATATGGCAGTGCGCTACTTTACGTTTATCATGGGGGCGCTGTTCATCCTTGCCGGGGTAGGGGGCTTCCTCTTTCCGATTACGCAACCCATCCCTACCGATGCCCCAAATCTGGCGCTTGATACAAGCTACGGCTTGCTGCTTGGCTTATTTCCTATCAACCTCGTCCATAATATAGTGCATTTCAGCTTTGGGGTGTGGGGCGTGTGGGCATGGCGAACTTTACCACTTTCGCGCACTTATTGTCGTGCAATGGCGATTATCCTTACAATTTTTACGATCATGGGATTACTACCCGTTACACAGCTAACCTTTGGGGTGATGCCTTTATTCGGTCATGATATTTGGCTGCACGGACTAGAAGCCATCGTCGCGGCATATTTGGGCTATTGGTTTGTGCCTCGCACCAAAATCACTCCCCTTATCCAAGCCTAACGAGGAATACCACGATGAGCGAGTCCAATTTCAAGATTACATCGTTGTTGCGCGGTGTGACGGCGGTGGAATGTTGGGTACTGGTGGTCGCTGGTGGCGGCTTGTTCTTTTTACCATCGTTGCTAAATGGGTTGTGGCCCTGGGCAATCACCCCCTTCAACGGACGCTTCTTGGGCGCAGTTTATTTAGGCTCTCTGGTGTCTACGATCTTGCTGGTGCGCTTTCAACGTTGGTCGCCCACCCGTGTCGTGCTGCCCATGATTCTCATTTTTACCTCAATTGTGTTGGCGGTATCCGTTCTGTATTTAGACCGTTTTACGGTGCCACTTTCAACAGTATTCTGGTTGCTCTTATACGTGTGTTTGCCTGTAAGCTGCCTTTACCACTTGTGGTTATATCGCGGTAAACCCCCTGTCACTCCTGATACCATTCCTTCGTGGTTACGCATGAGTTTACGGATTCAGGCGATTGGGCTAGGGCTATACGGGCTGGCGATGCTCATAGCCCCGACGACTTTTTCGGCGTTCTGGCCTTGGACGATAGATGAGTTTCATGGGCGTATGTACAGCGTGGCGTTCCTCACGCCTGCGCTCGGCGCATGGTTGCTCTCTCGTTCGACGACACGCACCGACTTGCTCACGTTGGGATTGACGCAAATAGTCGGCGGCTTATTCCCCATCATCGGCACGTTGTGGGTCAACACGCTTGTACCCATTGAGCGCCAGATAAATTTTGGCTTGGCAGGAACATGGCTATGGTTTGCCTCCTGTGGCGCGATATTTATCTTTGGAGTGGTGATGATGATG
>DAOTTQ010000020.1:0-1888 GCA_034437555.1 Anaerolineae bacterium
CTAATGCACCTTGAGATGGTGTATGTGTTATCTATGGGGGTAAGTATATCTGCGGATGTCATCCAAGCCTGCTGTGAACGCGGTATCCCCATTCACCTCCTCAATGGCTTTGGTCATCCCTATGGAAGCATTTATGCTTCGGGATTGATAGGAACGGTAGTCACGCGCCGAGAGCAACTACGCGCCTATGACGATGCCAGAGGCGTGCATTTGGCAGTCCAGTTTGCGCTGGGTAAATTGGCGAATCAGGCAAAAACCCTGCGTTACTTGGCAAAAGCACGCAAAGAAACACCCGCAGGCGAAGAACTAAACCTTGTGTCGCTTGAACTAGGCGACAGCTTTGCCAAGTTAATAGGTTTAGAGCAAAATTGTCTTGCAGATGACCTTCGTAACCGCATTATGGGCATAGAAGGTGACGCGGCGCATCGCTATTGGCAAGCCATCCAGCCCATCATTCCCCAAGAATACGGCTGGCAGGGGCGCAAAACACGCGGAGCAAACGACCCCATCAATAGCCTGCTTAACTATGGCTACGGAATTTTATATGGGCAAGTAGAGCGTGCCATTGTGCTGGCAGGGCTAGACCCGTTTGCCGGCTTTCTTCATGCAGACCGTCCGGGTAAACCCAGCCTTGTTCTCGATTTGATAGAGGAGTTTCGTCAGGTGGTCGTTGACCGTGTGGTGATAGGGTTGGCAACACGCCAATTTAAGGTGAACCAAGACGAAGATGGCATGATGGAAGATGAGACGAGACGAGCTTTTGCCCAACACATTCTTAAACACTTAGAAGCTACCGTGCGCTATAACGGCAATCGGCACGCCTTACGCCACGTTATCCAAAGCCAAGCTCGCCAGCTTGCCAGCTTTATTCGTGGTGAACGTGAGACATACGACCCTTTTAAGATGGATACTTAGGAGAATTGGCGATGATGCACGTTATTTTGATGTACGACATTAGCAACGACCGCACGCGCAATAAGGTCATTATTGCCTGTGAGGACTATGGGTTAGACCGTGTGCAATACTCGACGTTTTACGGCAAGTTAAAGCGTGTTCACCAACGCGAGCTGATGCTAAGGATGAAAGACCTTTTAGACGACCAAGAAGAGAAGGCGGTGGTGCAGTTAGTTACTATCGGCGAGGATGACTGGAAAAAGCGCATTGAAGTAAAACTCACCGTTAAAAGCCATCAGGCTGACGAGAGAGACAGCGAGCCAAAGGCAGAAGGAGATGACGATGATGACAACGAATGAAGCAGATGCAATCACTGTAACCGATGTAAAGCAATGGGGATTTTGCAAACGAGTGGTTTACTTTGAACGGTGCTTACCCTCTATTCGCCCTACCACTTACCACATGAAACACGGGCAACGCATTCACAAAGAGCAACCCCGTCACGCCATACGCCGTGTGTTGCCAAAAGAAACTCCAGAGGGAAGCCGTGAATTTGGGGTGCGTTACTATAGCCCAAAACTGGGTTTAAGTGGTATGCTAGACGAACTAATTCGCACCCCTCACAGCATTATCCCTGTGGACTATAAAACAACCACGAGTGTTGCTTATAACCACAAACTCCAATTGGCTTGCTACGCCTTGTTAATCGAGGATCTTGAAGGGGTTGCAGTAAGTATGGGGTATATTTACCTTGTGCCTAAACAAAAAATGGTGAAAATAGCGCTAAACACCGAGCTTAAAGAAGCGGTAAGGCACATCATCCAAGATATTTTTGATATGACGACTCAAGAACGGATGCCCTCTGCCACAGAAAACCCTAATTTGTGTGGGGGATGTGAATTTAGGCGGTTTTGCAATGATGTAGAGTAGCCCTAGTTTGGCGTGCAGAAACTCCCCCCTGTTTTCGTGCAGAAAAGGGGTTTCTGCACAGCCC
>DAOTTQ010000021.1:0-60285 GCA_034437555.1 Anaerolineae bacterium
GGGTACAAATGCCCGATTTTTGCGAATGCCTTTTCGCGCATCCATTCTCCATAGTAGCGCACATCGGCGGCAAGTCCGGCAGCACCGCGCCAGGTGGTATCCCCCTCACCCCCTGCCCCCTCTCCCACACTGCGTGAGGAGAGGGGAAGGGCTTTTTGCGTATCTGATTTAAATGCGGATTGAATGCGCTTTAAGGCTTCGGACAGGTTCGTTTCCACCAGTTCAGCGCTCAGGCGCACAAAACGAATACCGAGAGATTCAATAAGTTGTTGACGTTCTTTATCAGCGTCCTGCTGAAAATTGTGAATACTACCATCAACTTCGACCGCCAACCTCTGTTCAGAGCAGTAAAAATCAAGCACAAATGCCCCTACATCCACCTGCCGTTTGAACTTTTTACCCTCCAACTGCCTGTCGCGCAGGGCTTGCCACAGGATATCTTCACTTTTTGTGGCACTTTTGCGCAGGTGGCGGGCAATTTCCGTCATTCGTTCACGCATTTGTGGTGTAATCTGCCAGCGTTCTTGTCCCTCACCCCCCTGCCCCCTCTCCCACGCGGTGCCAGGCGAGGGGGAGTTCTCAAGTCCCTCTCCTCCGCTCGCGGTGGGAGAGGGATTTAGGGTGAGGGCATTATTACGCGGATTAATGGGGGGCAAATTGGCGAAACGCGGTGGAATTTCTATCTGTGCCTTGTTAATCATCACCGCGACCGGGTTTAGGTCACTGGCGTGTGCCTCTAGCCCTAGCCGTTGCGCCTCTAATGGAATACTGCCCCCCCCCGCAAAGGGGTCTAGGAGCGGCGGTGGGTTGCCTTCGGTCGCAATCTGGATGAGTTCGCGGGCGGTGTTTAGAATGGCTTCATCAGTGGTCGCTTCCCATGTCACCAACCGCTCGATGAAGTCGAATAGGCGCATACGGGGGGTATCGCCATTGGCATAAACATTTGCGCCAACGGGTAGTTGCTTGCACGCCTCCACAAAAGCAGGAAGCGCGTTGGGGTCGTCGGGGTCATCTACCAATGAAGTAAAAATGACGGCACGGGCGGCGGCGAGGGGACGACGCGCCCACCACAAATGCAGGGTGCTAGGGTGTCCGTGACGGATGGATTTTTCACGGGCGCTCGCAACGTTGATGGCTTCGAGGGGCAACGCTACCTCAATCAGTTTTTTGGGTGGGGTCATAAAAACTATCCTTAATAGGCGGTATCACCTGTATGGGCGTGTGATACCGTACAAAATGAATGGTGTTATTCGTCAACCGCTTTTAATAGTAATTCCCGTAAATTAAAACTCACACTTATCGCCATTGGGTCGGGCTCACGAAATGGATAATTTCGTAAATAACGGGGGGTTCGGGCTTGTTTACCGTCAACCTCGACAAGTGCCAAAATAAATTTTTCTGGAGAGTTTAGGGCGCAATGTAGCTCATTATACGTTAGTGTAACCGTTTCTGCACCTGCCCTCCTTCCTTTTACCTCAATAAAGCGCATTTCTCTGGTGCGTCCGTCATGGCTTTCAATGTCATAACCAATGTTCTGGTCACTTACATCATAAGGCGTGTTGCCCCGCGCAATCTCGGTTTCCATAACGGCACGCATGGCGATTTGTTCGGTAATACGGCGGTCAAGCATTTCTTGGGCAGTCACGGCGTGCGTCATACCACTCCCCAGCAACAGACCGATGGGGATAATGAGCGCACCCCCCACAACAACGGGGGGTGCAGCAGAAATTTGGCGTTCTTGTGCCAGTTGTGCTTTGCGCTGTTTCAAACGCTCTACCAGACGGTCGGCGCGTTCGCGCGCGCGCTGGCTATTTAAGCGAGCGTTCACTTTGCCGGCTTGCTCCTGCGTGCGAAGTTCGGCGGCGCGTAAATCCCAATAGTTAATTTCCTTTGTTAGGCGTTCTTGCACAGCAGCTTCGGTCTTGTCGATAAGCTCAATGCGTCGGGCGCGTACCCGTTCCAGATGGCGCGGCACAAGATGCTCAACAGCATAAGCCGCCGCCTGTCGCTCTAAGGTAATGTCGCCTTGTAGGGGGTCGATAAACTGCGCTTCTACAGACGTAATTTCTTCGGGCGTTGCGGGGCGATAATCCAGATACGGTGCGCCACCAGCTTCGCGCACATTGCCCGCGCTGTCAATCTCGATGAAATGCACATCACGCGAAATCACACGGCGTTCCCCCTCACGGGTGGGGGTTGCATCCTGAATTGCCTGCTCTAAATAGAACAACGCCCTAAGTGTTGTGCTAGGGTCGCTTTCATCCACTAGCACCCCACCACGCTTTAGCGTCTCACTCTCGCGCAAAAGCATTAGGCTGATGGTTGCGTCTAATAAGGGGTGTCCGGGGCAAACAAAGGCGGCAGAGGGCTTATCTGTGAAGTTTATCAGTGTTTTCTCAAAGCAGATGCGCTCGTAGCGCATAGAAACCACGCCTAACCCGTGTTCTTTCGCGTGGTCTCTAAGGAGCGCAGGCACGTTATTGATGGCGTAGCGTCCGCTTTCGCGCTCATGAACAGTACCGCCAAAGTATTTGAACGCCTGTAAGAAGAAGGCTTTGATGTAGAACGGCTGTAAACGCCGCGCCGATATGCGTTCCATCTCTTCACGGATACGCACAATCTGGCTAACGTCCATGCTGTTGCTTACCAATGATTTGTGTTCTATCAAATGACGCACACGCTCGCGGTCGGTTGCGTTATCCACCGCCTGCTCTAATCGGGCGCGAACTTCAGGATTATCGCCATAGCGCACCGCCTCTACTAGCAGTTTTCGCAAGGGTGTTTCTTGAAAGAGCTTGCCGAGTACGTCAAAGACTTGCCCATCCAGCGCACCACGTGCCACTTCTAGCTTTTGCAATAGCCTTTGGTAAACTGCGCCTTCGCGTGTTGCCCCCGCCACCAAATTCCACAGGTGGCACACTTCCGTTTGCCCAATGCGATGAATACGCCCAAAACGTTGTTCAAGGCGGTTGGGGTTCCATGGTAGGTCATAGTTAACCATCAGGTGAGCGCGTTGTAGGTTAATGCCCTCCCCTGCGGCATCTGTTGCCAGCAAAATTAGCACTTCGGGGTCATTGCGAAAGCGGTCTTCAATCTCACGGCGGTCTTCGCGCCGTATTCCGCCATGAATGGTTACGATGGCTTCATCACGCCCCACAAGTGTAGAGAGGCGTTCTAGCAGATAATTGAGGGTGTCGCGGTGTTCTGTAAAAATAATCAACTTGCGTTGTGCCAGATGCGTCCCTCGCATTTCGGGCGTATCTTGCAACAGCTTCAAAAGTTCGTTCCACTTACGGTCATTGCCACTGCGCCGTAACCGTAGTGCCTGCCCCTCAAGATTTTGCAGAATGAAAATTTCTGCTCCAAGCTCTTGGATGGTGCGTGCTGTTGTTGCGCTGTCTACTAGCTCGGTTTCGATTTGCTCTGTTTCTGAATCGGGAGCCTCTTCAAAATCTTCCCAATCTTCATCGTCGTAAGTCAGCCCTTCCGCCTGTAAAAGCGGTTGGCGCGTGCGTTGTGCTTCCCCGTAGCGTTTTTCTAGCCGTTCCCGCCGACGTTTCAGCGATTGGTAGATGGCTTCGGGTGAGGATGCTAACCGCCGTTGTAGAATAGTGAGCGCGAAACCCACTGTGCCTTTGCGCCCGTCATTTTCAAGCTGTTCGGCGCGGTTAAATTCCTCTCGCACATACTCGGTTACGGCTTCGTACAGCATATTTTCTTCTTGTGAGAGCGTGTAGCTAACGGTATAGGCGCGACGCTCTGGAAACAGCGGCTTGCCATCAAATTTAAGCAAGCGCTCTTTAACCATACGGCGCATCAGGTCGGAGACATCCACCTGATGCACACCATCACGGAAACGCCCCTCAAAACGGTCTTCGTCTAGCAGTGCCAAAAATAGCTGGAAGTCTTCTTCTTTACCATTATGCGGTGTGGCGGTCATAAGTAGGAAATGACGGGTCAATTCGCCTAGCAGTTTGCCCAGTTTATAGCGTTTGGTCTCTTTTAGGTCGTTACCAAAGAAGGACGCAGACATCTTATGCGCTTCATCACACACCACCAAATCCCAATCAGTCTTTCCCAGACGTTCTTGCAGGTCGGCACTTCGGCTAACTTGGTCAAGCCGAAGAATGATGAGGTCGTTCTCTTCAAATGGGTTGCCACTGCGCGACGTTTCCACCATCTCGCGGGTGATGATAGTGAAGTCTAGCTGAAACTTCGTCCATAATTCATCTTGCCACTGTTCGGTTAGGCTACCCGGCGCACAAATCATACAGCGACGCACATCTCCGCGTACTACCAGCTCTCTAATGAGCAAGCCCGCCATGATGGTTTTGCCTGCACCGGGGTCATCCGCCAGCAAAAAACGAAGCGGTTGGCGTGTCAACATCTCGTCATATACCGCCGTGATTTGGTGAGGTAGGGGTTCTATCATTGACATATGAACCGCTAACATCGGGTTAAACAGGTGAGCGAGATGGATGCGATAGGCTTCAGAGACGAGACGAAATAAAGCTCCGTCAACATCAAATGCCCACAGGCGTTCCGACTGTACAATGGACAGTTCCGACTCATTCTCGCGGTACAGCAGTGTATCACCTAGCTTGCCATTCCCCTGGCGATAAACTACGGTAATGGCGTTTAACCCGTTCCATTCCACACTAATTAGGGTTACGATTTGTTCAGGGACAATTCCGCGTACTCTTACGCCATGTTTTAGGTCTTCAAGTAATGTCATTTGTGATTTAAACCCATGCTGTATCTGTGGAAATATAAGCTTATATGCTTAACGGCTGTTTAAGTTACCCCGTTAAATCTTGTATCTGTGCAATCATTTGTTTAAATACCCCATTACCTTTAGGTGTATTCCATGTTTTACCAAATTCACTGGGTTTATGACCACTCACACGGATAAAAACTGTTGATTGATTAGGTTCAACCTTTAGAACAGCTACATCAATAACCACGTAAAACTCACTTGGGTTAATCTATACAGCTCTGGCTGCCTCATTCAACTTTACTCAAGTGGTTCGTCCAGACCATACTATTTAGAGTCACCAGAAGTTATGATTGCAGCGCCCACCACGCGACTAGCACCCACCCAATGATAAACGCCACGCCACCTATCGGCGCAATTGCCCCCATCACGCGCACATTGCCAATTGCCAGCACATACAAACTACCGCTAAACGCCACGCAGCCCACCACAAACGCCACCGATGCGCTCTGCAATAGCCCTACATCCCCAGCGGTTTGGCGCAGTAAAATGCCTACGGCGACCAGTGCCAGCGCGTGAATTTGTAAATATTGGGTTGCCGTTTGAAACGTCTCTAGGCGATTGTTTTGCGTTAGCACATCACGCAGTGCGTGTGCGCCAAATGCCCCTAGTGCCACGCTGATTGCACCCAAAACCGCACCTATCACCAGTGTTAGTTGCTTAATGTCCATAGACTGTTCTATCACCCTTTGTTATTCGTCAAAAAAGTGCGTATTAAAGCCATCTGGCAAGTTTGCCATCCCTAACGCGGGCGTAACCGCTAATTGGCTTGACGGTAACAGGGTAGGCGTATCCAGTGGCGGTGCAGGCGCATCACGCACCTCTTGCACATCATTAAGTGCCACACCCAACAATGTCCCCAAGCCCAAGAACAGCACAATAGCGTTCACTATCCACCCTATAACGGGTAAAGCAATAGCAAGCCCTAATATCGCCGTCCCTGCCAATAAGCTGGCAAGCGCAAAAGCGCGTGGTTGTAAATTATTGCGAAAGGGGCTAAGGATCAACCGCCCAAATGCCCATGCCACCAACACACGCCCTACATAAATGGCTAAAAAGTAAAATCCACCAATTCCCGCGCTATTAAGTGCTAAAAGCAAAATCCCCACCGCCACAGCAATACCCTCTAGCCGAATGGCGAACAGCACAATAATGAGCGTTAGGCTTAAAAACAGCACAATCAGCACAATGGGAAATGACAATAAAAACGTCAGCAATCCCACACTAAAGCTAGACACACTTCTTAAACGCAAGCGCGATAACGGGCGATTAAGCCACGTAGGAACAAGCATCCATCCCACAAACCCCACAAACGCCAACGCCGTAAATTCACTAAACGCCTGATTCCAAAAAATCGTTAGTGTGGCGGGGCGGTCTAGGGTGGGCAAAGGCGCAGTAAGGCGCGTAAACACGCTGTCACCACGCACCACACCCTCAAACACCCCTTCAGAGATGCCACCATAGCGCACATCCCCTGCAATGTCCGCGCCCTCTAGCACACGCAATCCTGGACGACCAAGCGTTAAATCAAAGCCAAATGGAAGCAAAATACCGCGTATTTGTGAGGCATCGCTGTCAGGGTCGCCAACATTAGCATACACATTGCCCCCCACATTGCCACCAAAAGCAATACCCGCCCCCCAAAAATTCACCTCTTGGGCAATATCGCCGAGCGCATTAAACTCATAGCCTAAGCCAATCACGTTACCGTTAATGACGCTAGATGGCGCAAGCGTGGTTTGCAGGGTGGCAAAAAATAAGCTCCCCCCCACTTCTACGCCTTCTTTTACCAAAACGCGCACCCCCGCATAATGCAACGCCGAGCTAAGTTCACCGTTTACATCCAGTTCACCGCCCGCCAAATACACATTACCCGTTACTTGCCCGTTTAGCGTAGCTCGCAATGCCAACCCAATTATATTCCCGTTAACTACGCCCTCTACAGTGAGGTTTTCACATAACACAAAAAGCGTGCCATTGACGGTTTCTTCTGGAGCAATGGTACACGCAGTCCCTTGAAGTACTTCGCGGGCAAACACCCCAAAAGTCATTACCCCAAACCAACCTATCAAAAACACTATCACACGCCATTTGTGCATGAACAATTCCTTTATCTTGTTTAGACAGCCTGAGGTTACCCCTTAGCCTATGATTGCCTATTGGTGGATAGACAACTCAATTGTAACATAACACCTCAAGGAATTACCTTGTTTGGGTTTGGAGTGTTTTTATGCAACGGACAAAATTTTGGGTTGTGTTGGCTGTGTTACTTTGGGTAAGCGCAGGCATTACCCTGATTGCACAAGCCCCATCCCCCACCGCCACCCCCAAAATCCCCCCCATTGTGTATCGCACCGTTGAAGGGCAAGGCTTTAAGATAGACGTGCTTTTTGCCCAGCTTAAGCAGGGTGGCGTGGGTCTTTTAAGGCTTACAGGGGAGGGCATCACAGAAGCCCGCGCTTATTTTAGAGAACGCGACATGCCCTTTGTGGCAGATGAGGGCGGTTTTTACGCGCTTTTGGTGGCAGATATTGATACTCAACCCCGCGACTATCCCCTACAATTTTTAGTAGCATTGCCAGATGGCAGCGTGGCAACTGCCGAAACGCTTGTCACAATCGTAAGTGGCGGTTTCTTTAGCCAAAGTTTCACCGTCCCCCCCGACCGCGCCTATCTCATTAACCCCGAAGTAGAACGCAACGAATTTGCACGCATTGATGCGATGGTGGGCAATATCTCGCCACGCCGTTTATGGAATGAAGACGGTTTTCAAAAACCAATGGAATCGCCGTATGTGTCGGCATTTGGGCAATACCGCGTGTTAAATTCTACCGTACAAACACGGCACACAGGCTGGGATCAAAATGCCCCTGTCGGCACACCCGTTGCTAGCGTTGCCAGTGGTGAAGTGGTATTTGTGGGTCAGCTCGATATTCGCGGAAACTATGTTCTCATCAATCACGGGTGGGGCGTATTTAGTGGCTATGCCCACCTGTCACAAGTCAATGTGGCACAAGGGCAAACCGTGACAAAGGGCGAAATTTTGGGTATGAGTGGCAATACAGGGCGCAGTAGTGGGCCCCATCTTCATTGGGAAATTAACGTCAATGGTGAGTGGGTAGACTGTGTGGACTTTGTGGGCTTGTGGTTGCCCTAACGGGGTGGGATTTATGGGCATCCTTCATGACAAACAAGAATGCCCATCATTAAGCACCTAGATGAACGGAATGTAACGACGCAATGCCCGTAATGCCAGCAGTGCCTTCATAGAAAGCGGGTCACCCACGCGCAAATCGGGTTTTTGACCGATCATGTTATCCGACAAAATAGACTGCACAGACACATATTTCATCAACCCTTCACGCCCATTTCTACGCCCCACGCCACTATCACGTTGTCCCCCTGTGGGAAAATCGGGTGTACCTACAGAGAAATGTGTGCGGTTAATGCTGACATCTCCGCTGTCAATTTGTTTGGCAAGTTCACGCGCACGCCCTAAGTTTTTAGAGAAAATAGACGCGGAAAGCCCATAAACATTGTCGTTTGCCAGCTTAATAGCTTCTGCTGCGTCTTTAACACGCATAATAGGCAAGGTGGGCCCAAACGTTTCTTCGGTCATAATCTTCATGCTATGGTCAACATCCACCAACACCGTAGGCTCATGAAAGCGTTCCCCAAGTTCGGGCAAGCGTGCGCCCCCAAAAATCACTTTTGCGCCCTTACTCACTGCGTCTTGAATGTGTTCTTCGGTGCGTTCTAGCTCGCGGGTGTTTGTCATGCTGCCCATATGAATGTCTAGGCTGTCACCGCTTCCCGTATTAAAGCCCTTCATGTGGTGTAGCACGCGCTCTACAAACGGTTCATAGATGGTATCCTCTACATACACGCGCTCGATACTTATGCACGCTTGCCCTGCGTTTTCAAATGCGCCCCTAATCACCCCTGTTGCTGCCATATCAAGGTCAGCGTCCGCCAACACAATCGAGGGGTCTTTGCCCCCCAGTTCCATCGTATACGGGATAAGGCGTTCCCCACACCGTGAAGCAATTTTGCGTCCTATGGCAGTACTGCCGGTAAATGCCACAAAATCCACCTCTTCTACCAATGCCGAGCCTGTGCGCCCATCGCCATAGACCACTTGCACCACGCCTTCGGGCATGCCTGCTTCTAGCATAATTTCTACGCCAAGCTTTACACAAAGAGGCGTAACTTCACTTGGTTTTATCACGACGGTATTGCCCGCAAATAGCGCAGGAATACTATCCATAAGGGGCAAAATAAAGGGGTAATTCCATGGCGAAATAACGCCCACCACGCCATGAGGCTTATAGGTTACTTTACCGCGATGCACAAGCGGAATAATTGTGCTACGCCATTGTTCTTTCAAAAAACCCGCAGCACGATGATAGTAGTACCAAATTGCGCCATCTGTGCCAATCACTTCCAATTCTGCGCTAGCTTGGGGCTTGCCCGTTTCTTGGCGAATGACCTTTGTCACTTCATCGCGTCGTTTCCACAGTAAATCGCCCCACTGGGCAATATACTGAGCGCGTTGTTTTACGGTCAGCGCACCCCATGAGGCTTGCGCTTGGCGAGAACGTTGTACGGCTTGATGAACTTCATCGGCGGTCTGAATCGGGATTGTGCCAAGTACCGCGCCCGTTATAGGATTCTTCACGTTATGCGTTTGTGCAGATGTTGCCGTTGGGATTTGAGGCGATGCGATTACCATTAGGTTTGTTCTCCAAAAATCTAATTTGCGTTTAATTCATCATTATAGCAAATTAAGGGGCAAAACCGCTACAATGAGGACATTCTGATTCAGGGGTGGCATTATTGTTTTGTCTAAATCCCTCGCAATCTTGTTTTAAGCAACACGCATACACAACAACCCAACACTTTTATCGTATTGACATCCAAAGGAACAAAACATCATGGCAAAAAAGAGCGCAAACAATGACCAAGACATTCCACACCCATTAGGTTGGTTAGGGCGTATTGGCGCAAAGCAAAACCCACCCGCGTGGGGCATGGGGGACGTACTGGCAACCAGTGTTGTCGTGCTTGTGGCGATGTTTGTTTTAGCTTCGGGCGTGGGTGTAGCCATTGCAGGCGATACCAGCGTGGTGACCCCCTCAAACTTGCTCATCGGGCAGGGCGTTGGCTTACTCGCCATTGGGGGCTATGTGTGGGCGGTACGCTCTCGTACCCCCGAAGAACGCGAAGGGCTAAGGCTCATTCGTGGGCTACTACCCTTGCCCTACGTTTTGCTTTTGGGGGTGGCTGCCATGCTAACGCTAGACTTATTGGCTGTGGCGACAGGAGCAGGTTTTGGGCGCGTTGCCGAGCTACGGGGTTTGCCGATTACTTTTGAAAATAGCCTATTGGCGTTTGTCTTCATGGTGATTCTGCAACCTATGGGTTTTGGGCTGGCGTTTTGTGGGGTGATATTACCCCGTTTACGGGCTTCTTTGGGAAGTTGGGCAGGTTTTTGGGTAACCATTTTGGCATTTACGGGCGTGCATTATGGGCTATATGGGGCAAGCCTTCCCCAAGACCAACAATTAGGCTATGGGGTTATTGTGCCACTAGGCTTAATGTTTTGCCTGTGCGCCATCCGCATAAGAACGTCCAGCACACTTGCCACCCTTTTAGCCTATGCCAGCGCAGGCTTGGTGAGTGTCGTGGTGATGCTGGCTTTGGGCTAAAGCCACGCCATCACCTTATCTTCAAAAATTTCACGCCATTCAAACATCGGAAAGTGACCGCACTCTGGGATAATCTCTAGAGTGCTTTCGGGTAGGTGCTTCTTCACCGTAAAGCCATCCTCAATCAGCGCAACCGCATCAAACTCGCCAAAAATAGTTAAAACAGATGCTGTGATGTCTTTAAGATGTGGCGTAACATCATACCCATGAATAGCATCCCAACCATGCTTGAAGGCAAATTGTATATTAGGCAGGGTCGCCATGTCGCGGTCAATACGCCATACGATAAAGGGCATATCCTTATAATCATAAAACCAATCGCCATAGTACATCTTTGCCACACGCGGAACTCTTCTCATCAGGGGGCGCAGTAGGTCTAGCAAAATAGGAAGGCGATAACTAAGGTCAATCCACGCAGGCAAGGTTTTTTCGGTTGATGGGCTTAAACGCGGCGCAACCACGCCTGCTACATTCACTAGTTTCTTGATGCGCTGTGGCGCAACCTGTGACGCAAGACACAACGCAATTTGTCCCCCCATGCTATGCCCCATCACGCTAAATTCGCCTGTACGCCCCAACGTATCCAATAACTTTAGGCACAGTTCGGCTTGCTTTAGGATGGTATAGGGTGTGGGGTCATCGGGTTTATCGGTGTTGCCATGCCCCATCAGGTCAATACTAATACAGTAAAACCGTTCTTGTAGCCTTGTTATCATAAAACGCCAAACGTGGTAAGAGGATATATAGCCGTGAATCAAGAGCATTGTGGGGTTTTGTGGCTTGCCTGCGGTGTGATACGCCACATTAAACCCATTCAAAACGGCATACTCTAAGGGCATTGTGTCCTCCGTAACAAGGGTAAAGGGTATTGTGCTAGAATAGACTTTAATAAGTGCAGACGCAACGCCTACGCAACACCTTTGATTAAACACTTTTTTTATACGTTCTGCAAATAAAACGCCTTTTTCGCGTTACAATTAATATGTCAGGTTTATACATCATCACAAAGGACACCAAACATGCTTAAAAAATGGTTGATACTTTTTAGTTTACTCCTGTGTTGCTTTGGGCAAGTGGGGGCGCAAGACGATAGTCTTGCACGTGAAGCTGCCATTACGGCAGCACGCCCCTTCACAAATGCACGCCCCTCATCTTGGCGATTTGAGATTTTGACGGCTACTAACCTAGCAAATTTGGGGTGTCCCACTGCCTCAGCTACCAGCGATTTGGGTCGCCTAGTTGTTCCTTATCGCTACACACTTACGTATGCAAGCGGCGATTATGTGGTGCATGCGTCGTCAGATGGCACAGTCGTTGCGCTGTGCGACCCCAAATTTGTCACCCCTCCGACAGCAGCAACGCCCATTTCTGCAACGCCTATTTCTGCAACGCCCGTTGGGGCGACCCCTGTAGGCGTTCCTTCTGCCACCCCATTTACCCCTGGCACAATTAACCCTTGCATCGTTAACGCAGGGGGCGCATTTGTAAACGTCCGCGAAAGACCCGCTTCTACGGGACGACAAGTGGGGCAAATTTTTAGTGGACAACCCTATCAAGCCAGCGTGAAAAGTAGCAATCCAGGTGACCTTTGGTACTACATCGTGGGAGGTTGGGTTTCGGCAACGGTTGTTACCACAACAGGCGATTGTGCGGGCTTAAGCGTAAATGACGGTTTAATTGGCACAGGGTCGGGCTTGGTATCGCCTGCTGGCACACCCATTCCTGCCAATACTGCGCTTGAAGTGTACGCTTGCCCTAGCGGTTTTGTAGGCTATCTTGTGCCACGCATTAAAACAGGCACATCCACCGCCAGAGTAGGGGTGGGGGGCATTCCGAACACCCTTCGTTCACAACCGGTTGCTAATGACGCTGTGGGGCAACGATTGGGAACAATCCAGCCCAGCCGTACTATAGACCGCGTGATTCAAGGACCCGCCTGCAGTGGAAGCGTGGTGTGGTGGTTTGTAGAAATTGATGGGCGACAAGGCTGGACAGCCGAATCTAATGCGGCTGAATCGGAATACTACCTAGAGCCTACCGCAGGCAACGAAGTCACCAATACGACCTCACAAGTCATCACCAGCGAAGCCGTCTTGGTAAACCAGCGTGAAGATGCCGTTAGCCCACAGGCAATTGCGTTTACGCCCAATAACACGCTGATTGTTGCCGATTCTATTGCCCTAACCGATGGTTCTTCGCGCTACGTTGGCGTCGAGTATGACCTCACGGGGCAACCCACCGACAGAGGCTTTGCAATCCCTAGCTCCTTTATTCAAATACAATTCACCCGCCTAGCCGATGGGCGCGAAGGATGGGTTGCGTTTGATACGGACGGCATTGCTCATTTTTACGCCGATGATTTTAGTGAGGTTGTCACATCTTCTGCCTTTGGCGATGGCAATGCACTCCCCTTCATCGGGGTTACATCGGATGGCGGGTTTATTGCCTATGCCACCTGCGAAGAGCGCGGTTCGAGAGGCGAATGTGGCTTTGTCAACCTTAACCTTATTGCCACACAAGGCACAACCCCCATTTGGACAACACGGCTAGAAGACACCGCCACGCCCTATAACATCCAGTTTAATGCAGATAACAACCTCATTGGCATTGGGTCTTTTGAAGGCATTACCGTTATTGACCGCATTACGGGCATTAAACAGGCATTCTTGTCTAATGCCACCGAAACCTTTAGCCCCTTAACCTTTGCCTTTACAGAAAACCCCGACTTGCTAATGTCTACGATTTGCAAGGATACACTAGCGTTAAGAGGTTGTACTAAAGGTGAACTAACCCTATGGAACATTAGCACCAGTACCATTGTGGGCGTAGTAGAAACCAATAACGGCAATCCCATCGCGTTGCTCCATGACGGCGTGGGGCAACGGGTTTTTATTGGCGATGCAGAAGGCGTTGTTGCGGTACGCTCGGCAGGCACAGGCGAGCTATTGCAAGAAATTGTGTTGCCCCCCACAGAAACCAGCATAGCGAACAGTATACGGGCAATGGCAACGCGCCAAGACCTTTTGGCAGTGCTAACTTCCAGTGGCAAAATCTATATTTATCGCCTAGCAACGCTGGGAGGTTAAAGAACACCGTAGGGGCGGGTTAACCTGCCCCTACTGAAAAACCCTAAAATGCGCTACACTTGCCCTTGTTTTTTTTAATGATAGCGCACCCACGCGGAGAAAAAGCCCATGTCAACCAGTTCTCGTACTTGGTTTTACTCTCATCCAGAACCGCGCCCCTATTACATTGAAGAGCGCGTCAACCATACCCTTTGGAAGCATCGCGTGCAAGGCTTGTTGATGACCTGCACTCAAGCCGAAAAGCCCATCAAGATGGAAGGCAATTGGAGCGGTATGCCCATCTTCTTTGAGTGGGAACCCGGCAAATACTTCATCTTAAAAATGGGCGAAGAACGCAAAGAGATGATTGCCGTTATCCGTCAAATCTTGTTCGGGCTAACCCCCACCCTGTCCTACCAAGACATTGAAGGCTTATTTGTCGTAGAGTGGCACACCGCAGAAAATGAGCAACGTTGGCGTGATATTCAGGGCAACCCACAATATCAAGGCTTACGTCGTTTAAGCAAACCCGCTAAATAGTTCTTTTTAAGGAGATAAAGCATGGGCATCAAACGGACGAATACCCCAAACACACCCAACCGCGAAGAACTATACCAAATGGCGGTGAGTGCCTCTCGGAATGGGCAAAACAAGGGGGCGCGGATGATGTTTAAGCAACTTCTTGACCAGAATAAGCGCGATATACGGGCGATGATGTGGCTGTCAAAACTTGCGCCCACTGATAAAGAGCGTGAAGCGTGGCTTCAGCGTGTGATTGACCTAAAGCCCGGTTATCTTCCTGCCATCGAAACACTGGAAAAGATCACACACGGCAAAACCGCCAAACGCAACCAACAGTTATTGCGCGTGGGTTCGGCGGTGTATGTGGTAGCACTGACCGCTATCAGCATGTTGACAATGATAGGCGCGGCTACCGCACCCTTGTAAATTGCCTGTAGTATTGCAAATAAAGTAAGGGGCGATAAGTTACCCGTCGCCCCATGTCCTTATTCAAACCCTACAACCACTTTCCCCACGTTTTCACCACGATACATAAATTCAATGGCTTCTATTGCGCTGCTTACACCCTTAAATTCATGCGGGTCTACGCTGGCAATCAGCTTACCCTGTGCCATAAGGTCTAGCAATTTGGCAGTGTGTTCTTGGGCAAACTTGAAGTAGTGCATTAGCCAAAAACCACGTATAGACGCGCTCTTGTTCAACACTTTATAGCTATCGCGCACACGGGTAACAGGTTGAGGACCCGATTCATATTCACTCATTGCCCCAATCACAATCATACGACCGCGCACCGCCAACGCATTTAACGCCACGTCGTATTGGTCACCGCCCACACTTTCAAAAACAATGTCGACGCCTTTAGGATATTCTTGTTTCAAAACCGCACTTAGGCGTTCTTGCTTATAGTTAATGGGGCGGTCACAACCGATAGACTGCAAAAACGCTACCTTGTCATCGCTGCCACAAGTGCCAATGACGTGATTGCCCGCAATCTTTGCCAATTGCACCACAAAGCTACCCGTTCCACCCGCCGCCGCCGTAACGAGTACCGTTTCGCCGTGTGTCATTTCGCCTGTTTTTTCTAGGGCAATGCTTGCCGTTAGCCCACTTACGCCCAACGTCACCACTTCTTTACTAGCAGAAGGCACGCCAATGGCGCGGTTAGCAGATATGGTAAAGTATTCACGATAGCCCCCACCCATGCCAAAAATTGCATCGCCTTCTTTGAACTGGCTTACACCCTCGCCCACAGCCACCACGATGCCCACCGACTCTGACCCCATATCATAAGGGGGAGGCGTGGGGGCAAGATAACGCCCTGCTGCCATCAAATAATCGGCGGCATTTACGCCACTATACGCTGTTTTAACGACAATCTCGCCCTCGTTGGGGGGCAAAAGTGGCACTTCTTGCACTTCCACAGCATCACGCAACACATTACTAGAACGTACTGCCACTAATTTTTGATACGTCTTTGGCAAACTCATCTTCAAAAAACCTTTCGATATAACGTGAGAATAATCATTAGTTGTCGTACTATGGGCGCATCATGCCCCCTCATTCTCACTTTGCAGAAGTCAGGGGGCAACAAAAAATGCCGTCCATCACAAAAGTTTAGTGCCAGCGCACGGGGTTTCCCGTTCTTACGCTGGCTTGCAACACACGGCGCAAGGGGTCGGTGACATAAGCAAAACGCCCACTTTCGGCGGGGCGGTCTTCAATGTGAAAGTGCTGTAAATACATGCGTGGCACGCCGTCTTCGCCATTGTACCACTTGCCAAAGGGCGTGTTACACACAAAAGACCTGCCCGTTTCTAGGTCAACATACTCTACTTGTTGGTGTTCAGGAAGAAGCATCCGTTGTTCTACGCGCTTTGCGATAAACAGCACGCGGTTCATCTCCCATCGGTCTCGTATAAAAAAACCTTCTGCATTAAAGCCAATGTCATAGCCCGTTTGCCTATCCATAGTAAGTACACCATTTAGCACTTGGCTTCCCATACTCACCACGTCACCACGCTCGGTATCCATCAAAACGGCGTGGCTTAAGGTGCTTTGGCGTGCTTCAAATAGGGCAATCTCGTCTAGCATTTTTTGCGCTAGTTCGGGTGAAGTCACCCCGTCATCCCCATCAGGCAAATGCGATAGCAACAACGAAAACGATTTGGGGTCATTGAGTGCTTCAACAGCTTCTATAAACGCCTGATGCCCCTTCCAACTGGCAATAAACGCTAATGTGTCGTTCATGTCGGGGTGTTCACAACAGGTTGTTAGCCACACCCTAAACTTGCGATAGCGTTCTTGGGCTTCGTCTTCGTCAATGTTAAAGGGTGTTTCTAGGGCAGGCATCTGTGACGCATTGTAAATAAATTCATCTCCAAACGGGCAAGGAGTGGTTTTTCCCTCTTTGTAACAATTACAAGAAACACTCGCCGTTATTCCCATGTGTTCAGCCCCCTCATCTTCAAAAGTGTTAGAATTACCCTTATTGTAACATGCGCCACCCGTACTACGCCCCTACAAAGCAGATTTTCATCACGCCTTCATTCTGTGGGTGTATCATGTTTTATTATTGCTTATGCCTTGAATGTGATGCGAGCTTTTTTCTTACTCTTTCTCATCGGGGTCAGGCAAAATAGGACGAATGGCATATCCCACCGCACAGGTCTTGTATACTAAGTTAAAGAATCGTTACAAAGGACGAACTAGCAATGTCAAACGCGCTCATTCGCATTAGCAATTTAACCAAAACCTATACAGAGGGTGGCAAAACACGTAATGTGCTTGATAACGTGAGCATTGATATTCAAGAAGGCGAGTTCTTTGTGCTGTTGGGTAAAAGTGGCAGTGGCAAAAGTACACTCCTTAACCTAATTAGTGCTATTGACCACGTGGACGCAGGCACCATCTGGGTAGGTGACACCCCCATAACTGCGCTACCCGAAGCCCAACAAACGCGCTTTCGGCGCGACAACATCGGCATTATTTTTCAGTTCTTTAACCTCATTCCTACATTAACGGTCTTAGAGAACATCACACTCCCCCAAGAGCTTGGCGGCAAAAACCGCCGTATGATAGAAGCAAAAGCCCGTGAATTGCTGGCGCGCGTGGGCTTAGCCAATCGCGCAGATGCCTTTCCCGACAAATTAAGCGGGGGCGAACAACAGCGCGTAGCAATCGCCAGGGCGTTAGCGCACGAACCGCGCCTAGTGCTAGCAGACGAACCCACTGGAAATCTTGACGAAGACACAGGCGAAACTGTGTTAGAATTACTTTTAGAGCTAACAAGGCTTGAAGGTAAAACGCTAGTGATGGCAACCCATAACCCCGACATTGTGCCGTTTGCAGACCGCGTGGCACGGATTCATGAAGGGCAATTGCACATCACCAACCCAGAAGTCGCCAGGGTAGTGGAAAATGCCTAAATAAATTTGTACCTTTTGGTGCTACGCATTTCTACATTATGTGACATAATATCGGTTAGAGTGGTCGGGTGGAACAAGTAAAATAAACACTCTTTTTACGTGATTCCACAGCGTTTTTGATTATAATGGTTGTAAGTGCCGAAAGTGGCACACAGCAGTGCAACTTATCGCACACAAAGCGAAAGGCGTAACCGCCAATGGCAGACTTAAAACCTGCTAGCTCATTTGGTAGCATCCTGGCAGAACTGCGCGACACCAACAAAGACAAACGCCGCCTTGCTGTTATGAAGTTAGGTATGGTCGGCGGTGACGACGCAGTAAGTACGCTCATCCGCCTTTTGGATGACCCCTACGAAGACCTTATCGTCAGAGGACGTGCAGCCCTGATGCTAGGTAAGGTGGGGGATAGCCGAGCAGTCATGCCCCTCATCCGCGCATTAGACGCGCCCGGATACCAAACCCCAATGCACGCCGCCGAATCTTTGGGCTTAATTGGGGACACTCGCGCCATACACCCACTCGTCACCATCATCGGCAATAGCCGAGACCGTTTACGAGAAGCCGCTGTCACCGCACTCAAGCGTTTAGGTCATGACCTAGAAAACGAAGAAACGCCTCATCATACTCATACAGAAGCCGAACCCGAACATTAAAGGTCTCATTAGGGGGCATCTCATACGATGCCCCCTTTACCTTTGTGGATAAGTGCTAATTTTCTTCACAGTTTCACCCCTCTTTCAGTACATTTAGACAAAAGTCTATCCAAAACATCCCAACTTAAAACGGTTATTTGCCGTCATTTTATACAAAAACACGCCCAAAAATGTTTTTTCTATTTTTTATTGTAAGAAGTAACCAAAAATCACCTTTAATATTCCGTCCGATTAGACCCATTTTTATTGTCACCCCTTACGCAATACTATCCCTTATCAAAGGCGATAATTGTCGCATCTACAACATAAAGGGGTGTTAAAGATGAGTACATTAAAGAAACGTTTTAGAAGAAGCCTAATGGCTTTAACTGTAGGTGCGCTTTTCATGGGCATTTTTGGCGCAAATGTGTTTAGCCAAGAAGCTACGGCAGAAGCCACCGCAGAAGAAACAGTAGTTGCTACAGTAGAAGCTACAGTAGAGGCTACAGAAGTTGCCGCTGTGGTTGAGGAAGTGGTTACAGAAGAACCTATGGTTGAAGAAATGGTTGAAGAAGAAGCCGTTCCAACCCTAGAAAGCCTTGCTGAAGGCGTATCCACTGTTCAAACGAACCTGGACTTCACGTGGGTTTTGATTGCAGGGTTCTTGGTGTTCTTTATGCAGGCAGGTTTTGCCTTCTTAGAAGCTGGTATGATTGGCTCTAATGGCAGCCTAAACAGCATGGCAGAAAACTTCTTTGATGCCTTACTAACAGGTGTGTTCTTCTGGGCAATTGGTTGGGGTTTGGCGTATGGTACAACCAACGGCTTTATCGGCACAGATGCCTTCTTCTTCTCTGGCATGGACGCTGACGGAAGCAACCTGAACGCAAGCTTATATGTCAATTTCTTCTATCAATTCGCGTTTGCCGCAGCAGCCGCTACTATCGTAACGGGCGCAATTGCAGAACGCACCAATTTCTGGGGTAAAATCCTCTACACGATTATTATTGCAGCCTTCATCTATCCCCCAGTAGTTCATTGGGTATGGAGTGGTAGTGATGGCGCATTCTTGTTCAACGCAGGCTTCCGTGACTTTGCAGGCAGTTCTGTGGTACACATGGTAGGCGGTATCTTGGGGTTAATTGGTGCTATCTTCATTGGACCCCGCTTTGACCGCGTATGGGGCGCACCCACAAAGGGGCATAACCTGCTGTTCGCCACATTGGGTACGTTTATTCTGTGGTTCGGTTGGTATGGCTTTAACGTAGGGTCTACACTCAACGCACAAAATCCTGGTCTCATGGGCTTGGTAGCGGTTAATACCACTATCGCCGCCGCAACAGGCTCGGCTGCTGCCATGTTCTTCGCTTACTTCCGCTCTAAAAAGTGGGACGTACCTGCCATCCTTAATGGCACACTCGCTGGCTTAGTCGGTATTACCGCTGGGTGCGCTTTTGTTTCACCAGCAGCGTCTTTCTTCATTGGTCTAAGCGCAGGTGTCTTGGTTATTCTTGTCGCCGATGTTCTTGAAAAATTCAAGATTGATGATGCAGTGGGTGCATTTGCCGTACACGGTGCTTGCGGTGCGCTCGGCACATTGGCAATCGGCTTGTGGGGCTTGCCTGCCCTTACAGGTGTGGAAGCAGGCTTGTTTGTGGGCGGTGGCATTAGCACACTCATTACCCAAGCCATTGGTGTGGGCGTAATTGCACTCTTTGTCACCATCACCGGCAGCATCATGTGGTTTGTTGTAAATGCTCTCGGCATCCTCCGCGTCAGCAAAGAAGGCGAAGAGATGGGCTTGGATCAATACGAACACGGGCAAGATGCCTACGTTATTCCTAGCTAATTTGGTATAAAAAATGGGAGTGTGCTAGTAGCACGCCCCCATTGTTATAAAGCAGTTTTAGGGCGCAACAATGTTTGCGCCCTTTTGCTTTAGCAAAATTATCGTCTACCCGTGACCGTCTTTACCACCAAAAGCAAGACCACCGCCCCAAAGATGCCCACTAAAATACCGCCAATAAGGGGAACTCCCCCCAAAATGCCTAAGTTAAGCGCACGCACCAAGAAGTTACCAATAATGCCGCCCAACAAGCCAATGGCGATATTGCCCAAAACACCAAAGCTGCGTTTCAAGACAATTTTACCTGCAAAATGACCCGCTATCGCCCAAGCCAAGAGCGAAATGAGCAAGCCAACCAAACCAAATGAGCTATTGAAGATGATGATTGCTAAAATCACCAGTATGATGACCGATGCAAGTTCCATGTGTAATGCCCTCCCAAAGTAGGCTTCTATCGTTAGATAAATAGTGTACGTTAAAAGAGGGCAAATGTTGTACTAGGCAGGCATTTTTTCTACCACTTCAGAAATTTGTTTGATGTGGGCGTTACAGTGGTTAGAGTATGTATTTAGCAAGTCATCCACTGTGATATTGCCTTTTTCGGGGTGAACTAGGGGCAATGTCCAGTCGGTGATGCTTTCTAGCAAAAGTATCCAACGGGCATGTAAGCCATGCAAAATAGCCAACGAATGAACAATGTCGGGGTTGTTGGCATCGGGTAAACTAGCAAAGCCATCTTGATCATACAGCTTAATAGTGGGGCTGGTTTCTGTCAGTGCCAGCTTAAAACGAATAAAAGCGTTCATGTGTGAATCTGCCACATGGTGAATGTTCTGTGCAATTGTCCATTCGGGTGCGTTGTACTGCGTGGTCATTTGCTCACTGGTAAAATGTGCCGTCATTTGCTCTAGGCGCAACGGAAAATCACGGATGATTGCAATGCGTTCTTGTACGGTTGCCATTCAAAAGCCTCTCTTTGTTAACAAATACAAAAATGTGTGGGCGAAAGCCTCTCGCACACGCCCTTTATCATGATATGACAATTATCATCTCAATGCGATAACCATCACAGCATAAGGGGTAAACTTACGCCCCTTAGTTTGATTACGGGGTTGCCTCTGCAAAAGTTTCTAGCTTTGGGTTGCTAGTGTCGTGGTCTGGCACAATGCGCTCTACATTACGGATGCCTGGCACGCTAAACAACACCAACGTTGTTACCATCAATAAACCCCCACAGAACACCAAAATTAGCCCCATCCCTGCGCCCGCTCCCACGCCCACCCAAGACCCAAATGTCGCTGCCCATGCGCCACCTACCGCCATATTTGGCTCGAATACATTGTCAGCGAGAGGACCCACCACCAATATCGCCAAAGGACCCGCCACCTGGGCAATTAAACGGCGAATGCTAAAAACACGTCCCTGTAATGCAGGCGGAATCTTGCTCATCCAAATGCCCTGATTAGAGGCGTTTAGCAACTGGAAAACGGCAACGGTCATAAAGCCCGCAATACCCCACGAAACGGCATCACGCGCCAATCCCATCGCAATAAGTCCCATAGATGCAGGCACTATCCAGCCAATAAATACACCGTAAATTCTGCGATGGAAACCACCCCACCACGTAATAATCACACCACCCACCACACCGCCAATGCCCTGTAGCGCATTTACCAACGCCAACATGTTGGCATCGTTGCCAGTGCGTGCCAAAATCATCGGCGCAACCAACGCCCCTGCGCCAAATAAGAAATTTCCAAAGAAGAAAAACAACTGCAAGCCAAATAAGCTAGGGTGTGCCTTGATATACTTAAACCCAAATAGCGAGTCTTCTAGCAGGCTAGTGTGTGCAGTGTCTTGGTCACTGGGGGGAGGCTGTGGAATATGAACTATCAATAGGGTGATAAAGGCTATCACCAGCGTGATAAGGTCTATTAGCAAGATGCCGTTTAAGCCCACCAACACGTACACACTGGCAGCAAACACGGGTGCAAGAATCCCCGATGACGATTCTACAACGCCCACCAAGCCATTGGCACGCCCATAATCTTTTTTATCTATCATCAGGCTAATGGCAGCACTGTAGGCGGGAAACTGAAATGACTCAAAGACACCCGTTACAAGGGCAGCTATATAAACATGCCATAGTTCTAGCTGTCCGCTTAAACTAAGTAAAAATAGCGCAATGGTTGCCACACCTGCGCCAAAGTCACTAAGCATCATCATGAGTTTACGATTCCAGCGGTCTACCAGCGCGCCCGCAATTGGACTCATGACAATAACAGGGGCAAACGAAAAAAAACCAATGAGTGCCACAGAAGTGGCTTGCTGTGTGCTTTCCCATGCAAAAAGCGTCAGCGCAAAACGGCTCATGCCTGTGCCTGTTAGTGAAAATAATTGCCCCACCACCACAATTAAAAACGCCCTAAAGCCTGTGGGCGCACGTTTAACTTTTTCTTTGGTCATCAAAAAACCCTTCGTGTATAGGCTTGATGATAATCGCGTTTTTTAGTTTATGCAATAATGTGGGTTATATGGGTTATAAAAAAGACGACTCTTAGAAGAATCGTCTTTTTATAGCACTTCATAAAGGGCTTACGCCCCCATGTGGTTACGATAGGGTGTACTTATTGGCTCTTTAGATTGTTAAAGTGTTGGGCAAAGAAGCCACACAAGCTATCGCCTACACCCACATAAATATAGGCGTATTCATTGCTTTGGAAAGTAAAATTACCGCCCTCAGCACAGGGGCGAATTTCGACAGATTGAGACTGAATCCGCGAGCCTTGTTGCCCTGTTGTTAGCAAGCAATTCAACAAGTTTTGGTTAAGGCGTGTTTGGTTAATGATAAACACTGCCCCTGCTTGGGGAATGAGGTTTGCAGGGTTTGTTTCGGTGTATACATTAGCCCCTGCTGTGCCACTATCCTCTAAACACTTCAGCACTGTATCCGCACGCGCAAACGCAGCAGCCAGAGGCACGTTGCCTGTGGTCAATGACCCGCCCGCCCCCGTAGCAGTAATCGCGCTAATGAGGTCTTTGGATTGCGACACGGTATAGCCACTGATGTTGGGTAATAGAGATTGTGCCGATTGGACATCACCACTTGAGCCTTGTGCATTACAAGCAACTAACGCAAAAATCAACACTAAAAATGATAAATAACGCATGGATACTCCCCTTTACGTGTGATAGACATTCTTACATTATCGCACACTTTTTTAGTCAGTAGTCAGTTCGTGTGTCCGATTTGCCCTGTTTTACAACAAACACCCCTAAAGAACGGCAAGTAAAACGGGGCAAATACAACCTTTGTGTTCGTTTTTTCGGGGCTTATTGCGACAATAACATCGCTTTTGCTTCTAGGGCAGGCGCAAAGTTCGGGTTAAATTGTAACGCTGCGTCCAAATTATTGATGGCACGCTCTTTTTCGCCTTTACCCCATCTGGCAAGCCCAGCGTAGTAATACGTTTCTTCTACATATTGTCCGCCACCGTCATTTAGGTTGGCTTGGGCAAAAGTAATCATGTCATCGTAACGCCCGACGTTGTAGTACGCCTCAAAGATGCCAAACTGGTACCACAACATACGATAAGGCAAGTTATATTTGCGGGCTTCGTCATAAGAGATGCTGGCTTCGTTGTACATCTCTAAGAAGGTAAAATTTGTCCCCATGTTAAACCATGCAAATTTGTCTGTGGGGTCACTGGTTGCTTCTGCCCGCGCAATTTGCAAGGCGTTGATAATGTTCGTACGCTCATCAAAATTATCGCCCAACACCGTTTTGAGGTCGTTTTCACGGCTTGCGCTGTAAATAGGCATGTATAGATAGTTAAAGTGTTGCCAATAGGTCTCGATGTACTCATAGGTATATTGCGTGTTTGCGCCAATGTAGCTATCGTGGGTAATAAAAACGCCACGCGCATCATCATAGCCCACCAAAAGAAGGTAATGCCCCATCCATCCCAAACGGTCGGGTTCGGGGTCATAGCCCTTTTCAATAATCACTGGGAAGTTATTAGAAATCAGGCGTTTTAGCGTGTCTAGCGTGCCACCATGGCGCACCATAGCATACACATCTATCTCGCCCACTTGGGTATTCACAAATTCTGCCATTTGCCACGGGCTAACGTTCTTATCTTCATAATTGGGTTTTAGCCAATTGGCGGCTCGTGTTTGATTGTTTTGATACCCATAGTAAGAGAGTGCGTTTGTAATGGTTGCTGGTCCACAATTGTTCCAGCCTTGCGCCTCAAAACGCACATTATTCAGCATCCAGCCCGTAGGCAACGGAGGCAACGCAGCAGCCTCACTGGGCGTAAGAGCCTCGCCCGATGGTGTAGGGGTTGCAAACGTCTGCGCCAACGTATTCCCCACCATTAAACACAAAGCCACTATCCACACCATTACAATACGATGTTTCATCGTCATTTTTCCTTATGCTATCAACGTTCTTATGTTCATCATCATACGCCAAAACGCGCTTGTCAACTGTGTTTACATGCCACGATTTCCCTACGCTATAAAACGATAAGGTGTTTTTTGTAACCTGTTGTAATGTTACGGACGTTCTATTGAAAAACCAATCCAATACGCGCTATAATAGACTAATCGTAACACATCTTAATGAGTGTGAGTTCACATGCCAATAGACGACATTTTTCAAGAGTATGTGCGGATGCGTGGCAACGGGCTAGAAACCAAAGAAGCCCTTAAAGCCTTACGCCTTATGCTAGAATCACTAGACCAACAAACTAAAGAAACACTCGCGCTCAAAATGCGTCAGTGGGAACGTGACCACAGTTCTGATACGCGGGCTGTAGACGCGGTTACGCCTTATCAAGAGCAGGCGTTTAACGTTCAAGAAGACACTAACCTATGGATTGCTTGCGCCAATTGTCAAAAGAAAAACCGCATCACAGAGATTTTTTGCTATGCTTGCGGTAGCCTACTAGACAATTCTCTTATGCCAAAAACACAGCACTTTGCCGATGCCACCAATACGCTATTTGGTGAAGAACACCTTGGCGAAGATTCTGTTGTTGAGATGATTGCTCGTGATAGCAATATCCGCTACGAAGTGCGCCCGCAATTGCGCCAACACGAGCTTATTATGGGGCGTAGCACCAATGGCGCACTCCCTCCCGATGTTGATTTTGCCCAAGCCAATGCCGCCGATTTGGGTGTTTCACGCCTGCACATGGCAATGCGTTATGAAGCCCAAGACAACACCGTTCACATTTATGATTTAGGAAGCGCGAACGGTTCTTATGTAAATGGGCAACGGCTACATCCCAAAGAAGTGCGCGTGCTACGCAGTGGAGACGAAGTTCGGTTAGGGCGTTTGGTACTTAAAGTAAAGTTTTTGCATCCCGGTGAAAAACTTTAGCATGTTCCCTTAAAGCGCGTCCAATCGAGCGCAATCACCTGTGATGACAACGCCACCCTAAGCACATTGTCACTACCGATAGTGTGCCATACTAGGGCTTGTGTACCATTATAAACGTCAAGCTGATTGCATATTCTGCCGTCATTGGCGTTAAGCGTGGCAAGCGAGCCATCCTCACTTATCAATAAAAGCGTATTGCCATACGGCGTTAGCGTGGCGGGCGCACCAATAGCTAAGGGTGTTTGCCACAATACCGCTTTGTCACGCCCATAAGCCGTGAGCAACTCACCATCATGCACAAATACCGCGCCATTTAGTTGCGCCAATGCCCCCCGTCCTTCGGGCTTGGGGGTGTTTTCTTGCCACAATACCCACTCCCCCTCAATACCAATTTGCCACAGTCCGCCCCATGTATACGCCAGCACATCTTTTTCGGGGCTTTCTGCCAGAAAGGCGGTTCTTCTTAAGGATGTTTGCGCCAGTTGCACGCCACTTGCCGATAAGATGACCACTTCTTGCGAAGGTGTAATGCCCGCAATAAGCGCATTAACCCCTTCATTCACCACAATCGCACGCTCTAATGTGGGCAAGTCGTCATTATCCCACGCCACTTCGCGCCGATTTGTGCCAATGGCAACCATGCCACCGCCGACCTTGTTAAAAACTAACCAATCGCTTGTCACTATCGGTGTGGGCAAAAGGCTTAAGTTGGGTACGCGCCAGCTTTCGCCCAATGTGCCTGTCTCTACATCCACAAACTGCATAGTGCCATCGGCAAAAGTGAGTAAAGATTGCCCCTGAAACGCGCTAATTGCCACCAGTGCCGTGTTAAGTCGCGTGCGCCACAGCACACGCCCATCAGGCAAAATGCGCCGTAACGCCCCGCTATGGTCTACTAGCAACAGGCTGTTGTCATTCAGGCTAAATGCAGGCAGTGAATGCTCGTCAGATAGCGCAAAGTGCCACGCGTATGAGGGCGATAAATAGGCTTGCTGATTGATAATGAACTCACTAGGGCGCAAGTAGCCCATCGTGTTGGGGTTCTCGCGGATGTAGCCTGCGCCCGGTGTATCGGGGTTTTGTGTACGAATTTCAAAGTGCAAATGAGGCGCAGGGCGCACGTCTGCAATTGCGCCAATCACTTCACCGATGCCGACACAGCCGAAGCGTGTAGGGAACACAATGCCATCAGCTTCTTTCATGTGTCCGTATAGGCTGTAAATGACACCACCATCAGCCAAACGATGCTCAATAATCACCACACCGCCATCACGCCCCCACCCATTCACGCTAGAGTAGGTTACGCGCCCCTCTGCAATCGCAGTTACAGGCTGTCCTTCGGTGGCATTTCGCACCCCATACCAATCTTCACCCGTATGAAACCGCCCTTGATGGCGCACACTAGACACCGCGTAATCTTGTACAAGGCGAAACGAGGAGGGAATAGGGAAGGCAATACGGCTCACGATGCCACAATCCGTCTGTGCTTGTGCGCCCGCAAGCACAAAGCCAAGAATACAAAAAACGACACCAAAGACAGTTTTTACACGCATAGAGTTTCCTTAAGAGGGCTAATAGGTGACAACTATGCCCTCTATCGTAAGGGCAATGTGCCAAATAACAACGGCTTATCTTAGTTTATGCTAACGCCAAAACGCGCTCTAGGGCAACTTTAACACTGGAAGCCTTGTTTTCGTGGCGGTTTCCCTGCCACAAATGGCGGGTTACCTGTACATTGCTTCCATGTGCTAGCCCCACATATACCAAACCCGCAGGTTTTTGGGGTGTGCCACCGCCCGAACCTGCAATCCCTGTAATGCTAATGCCAATGTGTGCGCCCGTTAGCGTGCATATGCCTAATGCCATTTCACGCGCACATTCCTCACTAACCGCGCCGTGCTGTTCTAGGGTGCTTTGTGCCACACCCAACAAGCCTTGCTTGAGGGCATTGCTATAAGATACCACGCCCCCCGTGATGTAGGCACTACTGCCTTCAATGTCTGTTAGTGTGCTTAAAAACAGCCCGCCAGTGCAAGATTCGGCGGCTGCCAACCACCAGCCTTTTGCCAATAAATGTTTGCCTGTGGCTTCTGCAAGTCTTAACAATTCTGCCATAAAACCTCCTAGTGCATTCTTCAAACATCGCGCTTATAATACACAACATCTATAATTATGTTAAATGATGAGTCGCTATGTCTACTCTTGCTCAGCTTCTCTCAATTGCACTAATCTTGCTCACTATTATGTTATTGGTGGGTTGTAATTCTGTTCGTGTGCCAACCCCCACACCCTCATTTACCAATCTGCCCTCTGTAACATTAACCACAGTAAGCATTCCCACGTTTACGCCATTTTATACACCAAGTCCAGAAGCGATCCCTCGCAGGTTAACGCCACAAGCGGTTTCTCATTCAACGTATTTTCCGCCACCAGATTTAGAATTGGAGCCACCCACTTGCTATGAGCTACCAGAAGAGAACTGGGTGTGCTTAGGTCGGGTGTATAACGCCACATCAATGGCATTAGCGGACATAACCATTAGTATCCAAATTGGAACGCAAGTAAAAACAACACTATTAGAGCAAAAGAGCCTACAACCCAATGAATACGCACCCTACCGCGTGGGCTTTAGTGGTCTTAATACCAATGAACCACCGTTCGCACGCCTTGTTTATGCACAGCGTCAAATCTCCGCCCCGTCACCCCTTATCATTGAAGATGAGGTAGGCTTATATATTGCATCAGAGCAGGGGTATGGGCGTTATGAGTATGTTGCAAGTGTTTTCAATACATCAGGTCAAGCAATTGTACACCCGCGTATGGTCATTATGCTTTTAGATGATGTAGGGCGTTTGGTAGGCTATCGCATCATAGAAATTTCGCCCAGTCTTGCGGGGAAAAGCAGAACCCGTGTGGAAACATCGCTTGTGCCATTGGTGGTTGCCCCCCACTTCCGCCATAGTGTAACGGTTGTAGGGGGAGAGTTTTAGGGGGGTGTATTACTAGCTTAACCTTGCGAGAAATTCCTCATCAATAATCACCGCTAAACCGCCATTTTTTTCGATGTCTTCCGCGCTCACTAAATTTTCCCACTCTTCAAACGACAGGTTAATTGAGCGCAATTCCAACTCATATCCTTCAAGGCGTTGATAATTCTCAATCATCAATTCTGCCTGAAGTAGCCGTTCTTGAAGGTCGGGCAAAACGCTTTCTACCGTCCTAGCGCGATTAAGATTGCGTACGCGGTCTTGTACACTATCGTACTTTGGCGTGATAGCCTCCACATTCCAAAAGTCTGCGCGTAGTTCATGAATGAGAATGGCTAAGTCTTGCCATGCAGGTTGGCTTTGTCTTCTTAGCCAATGTTGAACCTTCAAAAATCGGTCAAGGGTTTCGTTATCTACGTCTTTGTGAAAATAAATTGTGGACATTTCTCCTAGCCAACGATTCACTAAGGACGCTGTAAGTTCCCGAAACTCTGGCACTTCTTCTGAGATTCTTTTTTTGCCTAGATTTTGGTCGTAATCTATGATGCACCGAGTACGACTAATTACCGCATACATAGCGAGAACAAGGCTATCTTGTGCCAAACGCAGATAATCAAGAGACTTGTCTGATTGGTCAAAATAGATCTTAAATTCATCTACAAGCTGAATCCGCGATGTGTAAAGTTCACCTGCAGCAACGCCTAGAGATTGTGTTCGGTTAACGTTCTGTCCTTCAAACGCATCTTTAGCGCGTTGTAAAGCCGTGTTAAAGGCATATCGCCTATCTTTCTTAAATTCTGATTTTACCAATTCAGAGAGATTGTCTAACTTTTTATCTATTTGATTAAACCGATGAACCACGACAGCCAGAGTAACGGAAGTCAATCCAAGGCTTAGTAGTGATGCGCCCGTAGCAAATTGCGCTAGAGAAGTAATGCCCTCTAAGGATTTGGTTATATCAACCATGCCAGTTTCGCGTAACCACGTGCGGATTTTCCCAGTAAAAACCTCCTGAATAACGCCACCTGTACGTTTGTAAATACCAGAATCTAATCCAGCTCGTATCTCTAAGGGAATTTCGAAAAACGCCATCAATTGGGACATTGTTATTATTGCTCCAAAGTTATCTTGTTGTATGCCATATTGTATAGCATGAAGTATCAAAACACTTGCCCACTAAATCAATTAAAACTGTTTTAGTGGAACTAAGCCTTACTTCTGCTCCCAAAAGTCTTCTGTGTCATTGTAAACCCAGTCACGGGGTTCATAGGGCTGGCATGTGGGGTCTTTGACGATGTTTGGTGCTTTTTGAAATTCAAATTCTAGCTTGATATCACGGTCAATTGCCGTTACCAAATCACCCACCACGCGCTCGGCATTACGCTCCGCACGGCTCAGTAAATCGCTGTTAATGGCTCTTTCTACAAATTCATTCATAGCCGCATAATTCGCGAGGTCTAAAACAGCGTTCCAGTTGGCTGCTAACGAACCATTTTGCTCATATTGTAGCAATGGAGCTAAAGAGCAACTCACTAAGAAGGCGGGCGGTAACGAAACACGATAACTGTTTGGCTCGCTTAAAGCCGTAACGGTAAGTGCGTCACTATCCAAATTAACACCTGCCCCAATGGTAATTTCGGCTTGGTGCGACGCGCCATGCCCCAACACATTCAGGATGCCCGCCCTAACGTTGATGCGAATGTTGCGATTGCTAAAAGTAGTATCCGCAGACTTTAATACGCCCTGCGAAGATATAGACTTCGTGATGGTTTCTGAAACTTCTATGCTGGCACTCGTTTGAGGGAAAAACATATCCCGTAAGCCAGCTAAATTACCAAAAAAAGAGGCGATACCTATCCCAGCCACAAGTACGATAACAATAACTGGCAAAGACATACCGGCAAAAAAGCAACAACTTTTGACATAATTACTTTGCTCCTCATCAACACTAAAATCACGCATTATAAACGTTTGGTGATATTAGCGTTTTAAGCGTGTAAAGTCAACAGATTTGCTCAAATTAAGAATGAGCGCAAAAGACGGGCTTTTCCCACCAGCACCACCGCCCCCAAACTAGCAGGTATAAGCGCAGTTTCGCCCAAGCCCAAAGTAATCGTGGTTTCATCATGGGTAATCGTAAGTGCGCCCTCAATGCAGGTCATCGCTTGGCAACGCCCCTCTGTGCGAAGGGTTTGGCTAAAGTCATCTAGCTCATGCAATACGGTCTTAAAATATTGACATGATACCATGTCCACACCATCGCCTTCGGGGTGTGTCATGATAGGCAATTGGGTTACATTTGCCACGCTTACGCCCTTTTCAACGTGCAAAGGACGCGGTTTGCCATCCAGCCCCACACGCTCCCAATCGTAAAGCCGATATGTCACATCCGAAGATTGTTGCACTTCATACACCAACAGCCCCTTGCCCAATGCGTGAACGGTATTGGCATGAAGCATCAGCACATCACCCGTTTTTACCGTTTGATACGCTAAAAGTGGCTCTAGGCGATTTTCGTGGACTGCGTTTGCCATTTCTTCACGGGTTACGCCGTCCTTTACGCCAATAATCAGTTGTGATTGGGGTTCTGCATGAAGAATAATCCACGCCTCTGTTTTGCCTCTGGGGTCATTTTCTAGGTCACGCGCTTGCTCATCATTCGGATGCACTTGCACCGAAAGCCAATCTTCACTGTTCAAAAATTTAATCAGCAACGGAAACCCCTCATCGGTTGGCACGCCCTCACCCACCAATGCTGTCCCATAGGTTGCCAGCACTTGCGCCAAGGTTTGCCCAGCCAAATACCCATTGCCCACCGTTGCCGTATCATGCACTTCCCATGATTCGCCATAAGGCTCATCAGTAGGCAAGGGCTTGTTGAGAAGGTCGGCAAGGCGTTTGCCCCCCCACACGCGCAAATGAAGTACAGGGTTCATCTTAAGAGGATATAGGGATGATGTCGGCATGATGCACTCCTTAGGTTGATGGTCGTATCGTCATTATAAAGCATCGTATTATGCTTAGTTAGGGGGTGTGGGCGATGGCAACGGCATGAGAGGGCTAGGCACTAGCGTTTGCACGTCGGGCAAAGACTCTATCAGCCAGCCTTCACGCCCGCCAACGCGCACTTGCCACCATAAAAAGCCCTCTGATAGCACACTATCACCAATCAGTTCCACCCGTGTGCCACTTTCGATTAAAGCCAATACCGCGCCATTAGTAGAGGGCTGTGAACGCAAATTAAGATAACCGTTTTCTGGCACTTGCACATACGCACTCATGCCTACGCGCAACAAGGGCAGGGGCGTAGGATACAGCGTGGGCGTTGCGCCAATCGTCACCCACGAAGGCGCATTAAGGGGCGCAGATTGTGAAGCAAACGGCACTAAGGGCGCATCTGATGCACCAAAAGCTACCCCTACAATCTCCCATCTGCCTTCGCGCTCCCATAGCACCTGTGAAGATGCCTGTGTGCGCGTATTATAAAATCGAAGCGCGGTTTCGCGTTGGGTATGGCTTGCCACAAAAAACCCGTCAGCTCCCCCCCACACATTCTCCCCCGTTCTACGATAGCGATACAGCTCGCGTCCCTCACGGTTTAGCAATAGCCACACCCGTGATATAGGGCTTTCTTGGGCTTCTAGCAAAACGCGCTCGCCGTTCTGGACAAAATAGGCGCGTGTAAGGGGCATTTCTGGGGAGTGGAATACCACAAATCGCCCATTTGCATCACCAACTTGCAAGGTATTAGGGTATAAGAACGGAAGGCGTGGATAGGATTCTGCTTGCACGTCAAAGCGAGAATCTGCGATAGGATGCAAAGTCTCACCGGTCATTGTCAGTGTGGCTTCGTTGGGGCTAGGATACGTGAGCGTTTCATACAGGCTTTGCGCCATGGGATACCACACATAGCTACGATGCGCGTTGAGGGCGCGTGCGCTGTCATTCGCCACACTAAAATGAACCGCATAGGCGTTTTGCTCATCTGCATAAACAGCGCGAATATGGGGCAACACCCCCGCATGCAGTGTTGGATAAGACACAAGCAACGCATCACCAAAGCGCAATTCATGGCGCGTTTCGCCTTCTCGGTCAAGAATACGCAGTCCCCACCCCATCCCCCCCACGCGATAGGCGACAGCAAGAAAACGCCCGTTAGCGTCAAATGCCATCTGTGAGAGGCGTAAGTCATCGTTGTGGTCGGGACTAAATGGCAACGGCACATCAGATAAAGCCAGCGAACGCTGAACTTCTGCCGTCTCTACGTTCCAAAAGACGAGCAACGGCGCATTATTCTCTGTGCGCGTGATATACGCCAACACAGGCGCAGATAACGCCATCTCATCCATAGAAAGAGGCAGATAAGGCAATCTTATAGGCACACTTTCGCTAGTTTGCCCCACCTGTAAAAGCTCACCCGTAGCAGCGTTAAACAGCAAGACGCGCTCATCTAGTGGTGAACCTTGCGCCCACACCCACCCGATAAACCATCCGATAATCAGTATTCCCCATGACAAACGGCGCATCATTCACATTACCCTTATTACACTGTGTTGGCTTCTTCTGTATGCTATCATGGACAATTGCTGTGTTCACCTATTCTAGGATGCATCTTTATGTCACCTGCGCTTATTACACTGCTTATTTTAGCAGTTGCCATCGTATTGTTCATGACGGAAAGACTACGAGTAGA
The DNA here is from genome assembly GCA_034437555.1 of Anaerolineae bacterium. Classification (GTDB taxonomy): domain Bacteria; phylum Chloroflexota; class Anaerolineae; order Aggregatilineales; family Phototrophicaceae; genus JANWYT01. The sequence continues at coordinate 33,042 of DAOTTQ010000021.1, forward strand.
CATCGTTGCTTTGGGTGTCATCATTAGCTTGCTGGCATTTGGCATCGTCACCACCAATGAAGCCATTGGCGGTTTTTCTAGTACCGCCGTGATTAGCATTGCGGCGTTGTTCATTGTGGGCGGGGCGGTTTTTCAAACAGGCTTAGCCAGCCAAATGGCACAGGTTATCTTACGCCTTGCCAATGGCAACGGCACACGCCTTTTGGTGGTACTGATGGTTTCGGCGGCTATTTTATCCGCCTTTATTAGCTCAACGGGCGTGGTGGCATTGCTTCTGCCCTCTGTCATCAGCCTCTCTAAAACCCTTAAAATACCCCCATCACAATTGCTTATTCCCCTTGCTTATAGTGCGCTCGTAGGGGGCAGTTTAACACTTATTGGCACTCCGCCCAATTTGATTGTTTCAGAAACACTGGCAAATGCCGGTTATGCGCCCTTTTCACTCTTTAGCTTTACCCCTATGGGCTTGGTCCTACTCGCCATTGGCGTGGGCTATGTGATGCTAGTAGGTCGGCATTGGCTACCTTCATATAACACTGACACGCTGGGTACAAAGAACATCACCCCCCACGAAGTTTTAAGCCTCATTGATACTAACGCCAGTATCGCGCGTGTTATTGTGGGCGAAGCCTCCTCTGCCATTGGCAAAACACTATCAGAGATTGCGCTACGGCGAGAGTTTGGTGTTAGTCTGCTCGATATAGAACGCCCCATCCGCCCCAATGGCAACGGTTTCTTATCCAAGTTGGGCGCAAGCAAGCCCAAATCAACATTACTTTATCCCTCTGCGGACTTGGCATTACACGCCAATGATAGGCTGATGCTACAAGGCGAACCCGAAGCCATTGGCTATGCGTGCCAAGTATGGGGCTGGCAAATGCAAGAAGATGTTGCCGTAGAACACCAAGATATGCTAAACCCTCACATCGGTATCGCCGAACTGGTCATTAGCCCCCATTCATCACTCATTGGCAAAACACTTACCGATATGATGTTTGGTTCAACATATCACGTTACAGTTTTAGGGTTTAATCGCCCCAACACCACTATCACAGACATCACGCACACGCCTCTAGAGTTTGGCGATATGTTGATTGTGCAAGGCACATGGGATTCTCTAACGGCACTCGCCCAACAACGACGCGATTTTGTGGTGATTAGTGACCTTGACAGTACACAGTTTGGCGCGTTTGCCCGTAGTGATAAAGCACAATACGCGCTGTTTTGGCTAGGTTTGATGGTGGGCATCATTACACTAGGCATCGCCGATTTAACACTTGCCAGCCTTATCGCTGCAGTTGGCATGGTATTAAGTGGCTGTTTGACGATGGATGAAGCGTATGAAAGCATCGACTGGAAAAGCCTTGTGCTGATTGCGGGCATGATACCCATGAGCATTGCCCTTACAAAGGTGGGCATTGTGGATAGTGTGGCACAGGGCTTGGTGGGGGGGCTAGGGCAATTTGGCGCACTCGCTATTTTCGCCAGCATTTGTGTGCTAACGGCACTCTTTACGCAGGTTCTCTCTAATACAGCAACCGTGCTGCTTATTGCCCCGTTAGCCGTCACCACCGCCCAAGCCTTAGGCGTACAGCCCCAAGCCTTTTTGTTGGGTGTGGCGTTATCAGCTTCAATGGCATTTGCTACGCCCATTGCATCCCCCGTCAATACGTTGGTGATGAGCGCGGGAAGCTACCAATTTAAGGATTATATGCGTGTTGGCTTGCCCTTGATTGTGTTATGCTTGGTGGCAGTGGTGCTTATTTTGCCCATTCTGTATCCGTTGTAAACACACGAAAGAGGCTTTTATGGGAACGCTATACTTGGTGGCAACGCCCATCGGAAACCTAGATGACATGACGTTTCGCGCCGTCAAAATCCTTAAAGACGTGCGCCTGATTGCCTGTGAGGACACGCGAACTTCACGGGTGTTGTTACAGCACTTTGGCATCCAAACGCCGCTGACAAGCTACCATGAACATAACAAAATGGGCAAGCAAGATAACCTCTTTAGCGTTTTAGAAATGGGGGGCAATGTGGCACTCATTAGCGATGCCGGCACGCCTGCCATCAGTGACCCTGGCTTTGAGCTAGTGCGTGAAGCCATTACGCGGGGTTATACGGTCACGCCTATTCCGGGCGCAAATGCCATTACCACCGCCCTGATTGCCAGTGGCATGCCCACCAATAGCTTTGTGTATATGGGCTTTTTGCCAAAGAAAGCCAGTGACCGCCACAAATTTTTAGAAAGCCTAAAAGCAGAACGGCGTACCCTGGTTGGCTACGAAAGCCCTCATCGGCTGGTAAGCGCACTTGAAACGGTGATTTCTGTCATGGGCGAAACAAGGCAAGTGTGTGTTGCCAGAGAAATGACCAAGCTCTTTGAGGAATTTTTTAGGGGAACAGCCCGAGAAGCACACCAACGCTTTACAAAAGAAAACCCTAAGGGCGAGATTACCTTAGTCATTGCAGGCGCACCCGAAGAAGCCATCTTATGGAACGAAGCCACCCTAAGCACCGAACTGATGCGTTTAGTAGAGGGTGGCGAATCGCTATCGAGTGCGTCTAAAACGCTGGCGGGCTTAAGTGGCTGGCGTAAAGGGGACATCTACGCGCTGGGCATAGACAAAAAATAGACTAGACCACTTCATACGTGAGGGTAATTTGCTCGCCAAACTGCAAAATTGCCCCACGTGGTAAAGACACCACGCCCTGAATCCGCGCCCCATTCATCACAACGCCATTGGTGCTTTTTAAGTCTTCTACCATATAGCCTGTGGTTGTTAGTGAAAAACGACAGTGAAAACGGCTAATGCCCACATTATCAATGCCCACATCATTGCTTACATCACGCCCCAGCGTCACGGTTTGCCCCGTCAGTTGCCACATCATATTAACGGGGTCGCCACGCCTCATCACCAGCCAATAGCCACTGCTGGGGGGCATAACGCTTCTATCTAATGAGCCACTACGCGATGCAGAACCAAGCGCACCCGTTACAGGCATTGGCACGGGGGGGGGGGTGCGCACCACACGCTGAAACTCACGGATAAAGTAATCCCAAAAGTGGGCGGGGTCTCTAAAACCATTCACATCAAAAACCTGCAAGGTTTCTAAACGGGGATGCAACGAAGAAGGCGCAAACACCACAGGCACCACTGTAATACCCCATGCCAGCGCAGCCGCCCATTCATACGTTACATACACCGAATCGGTGGCATTAGGGGTAACAATGACCACCATGGCATCACTAGCGCGAATGGCTTCATCAATGGCGAATCGCCAATCATTGCCAGGACGAGGTTCGGGGTCTACCCACGGGCGAAAGCCCCCTCTTACCAATTGTTCACGCATTGCCATCATTTGGCGCGTGTCTTTGGATGAGTACGAGATAAACACATTTGCCATGCTGTTATCCTTAGTCGTTAGCTACGTATTTTAACGATATTATAAGTTCAAAGGGGGCGCAAGTGGTGAGGGGGGCGGTGTCAGCCAAATTTGCAAGGCGGGCAACACCATATAAACCACCAAAGCCGCAATAATTACCAGCGCAATCATTAGGTAAATGACGCGCTTTACCGTCCAATGAGGGCGTTGTTCTAGCGTATCGTCAGGGATATAAGCTATATCACTATCGATTTCGTCGTTTTCGTCATTTAGTAGCGTGTCGCTCATCAAGGATATGCCTCTTGGTCTTATCTATAGATAGTAACGCATGGGGTACGCTTATCATAGGCAGTAGTTACCCAGTTTACGGTATTCCTCATTTCTCACTTGCGCCTTTCTACAAATTTGGAGTAAATACCGCTAGAAACCCTATTACAACCCCTCCTAGAGTGGTTGATATGGCGAAAGAACCTTCATCTTATAATGGGCATAAGTTTTTCGTCTGTAATATCTGGGAGGATGGTGCGTCTATATGGTAAGATGACGCTTTGAAATCTACTTTTAACGCGCACTTACCATATGACCTATCAACAAAAGGATAAAAATCCCATGACTTTAGAAACAACCCCCGTTCATGTAACGGATGCCGACTTCAAAGAAGCCGTGATTGATTTCTCTACTGATATGCCCGTCTTGGTAGACTTTTGGGCAGAATGGTGTGGGCCCTGCCGTATGGTATCGCCTATCCTAGAAAAACTAGCAAAAGAATTTGACGGCAAAGTTCGCATTGCCAAAGTAGATACCGATGCCAACCCCGCCCTTTCCCAAGCCTTCCGCATCATGTCTATCCCTACCATTATGGCGTTCAAGAACGGTCACTTGGTGTTTAATCAGGCGGGCGCGCTCCCAGAACCTGCTTTCCGTGACCTCATTGAACAATTGGTAGCCCTAGATGTAAAAACCGCCATTGCCAACGCCGACGAGAACGAAACCAACCCAGAAGACAGCGAATAGCGAATGAATGACGAACTCAATGGGCAATTGTGCGATAGGTGGCAAATTCCATCCTATGCACAAGGCAATCTATACGTTGCCACCCCCACAGAGAGCGTGCGTGTAGAGGGGGAACAGGGATTTTTTACCTTGTCATCCCCCTCGCCGTTTGTAACAGTACGATGGGGCGCACCCGATGGCGTGGGGCTGATGCAGTTACGATGGCGTGCCGATTCATTGGGATGGGCGGGGAGTGTGCGCGTGGGGGGCATGATAGATGCCATTCATCTTATGGGCGCAGACACCGAGCAACCTTTGGGTATTGTGTACTTTAGTGGGCAAGTGCTTTTACCCAATACCACCCCTCATCCCATGACACCCCAACGCTTGCCCATGAAGCCCAATTTTTGGTCGGGCATTGATGCCAATGAGCTTATTACAGTGACCACATGGGTATTAGATTACGACAGCCCCCTATTTACCATTGCCCAAGATGCCATGAGCAATAAACTCAACTGTTTTTTCTTTGGCAGGCTGTACGATGACGAAGAAATGGGAAATCGGCGTTCCCCTATGCCGTTTGGGCTAGATGAAGTGACCCTTTTCATGACTTAAGGCGGTTTTTTAAGCCTTCTTAGGGGTATTTACAAAAAAGTAACCCGTGATATGATTGACGTTATCTGATGTAATGTTTTAGGAATTTTTAATATGACTGTCAATGTTACGTGGTTTAACGAAGAAAAGACCCTCATTCATTACGATTTTGAAGGGCGTTGGACTTGGGAAGATTTGTACAAAGCCATTGATGATGCGCTTGCCTTGCTAAATAGTGTTACGCATCGCGTAGACATTTTCTTAGACACAAGCAATAGCGTAAGCGTCCCCAACCTGAATGTTGCGGGGTTACGGCGCGTGGCAAGTGCGCCCACCGCCACCCACCCGAACACGGGAATTTTTGTGATGGTAGGGCTAAAGTCGTTTATTCGGATTGCATTTGATATTTTCGCGCGCATTTATCCGCGTGCCATTCGTCAATATCGCATTGCTATTAGCATTGAAGATGCCATTAACATTGTTGCTAAAGAACGCGCTACAATCGCATAATCCCCCTAATGTAAAATATAAAAAAACGGGTAACTCATCTTGAGTTTACCCGTTTCTGCCTTATTAAAACGCCTTCACCCTACATCTTATTCATCATCACCACCACCCACCGATAGTTGGTCGGCTTGGGCAGCAGTAGCAAGTTGGTCTACAAAGTCATCCAGTTCGCCGTTCATCACTGTGGGCAAATTGTAGTTGCTATAGTTAATGCGATGGTCGGTTACACGGCTTTGAGGATAGTTATAAGTGCGAATTTTCTCGCTTCTGTCACCCGTTCCTACTTGCGAGCGACGTTCTTCTTCAAGTTCGCTGCGTTGCTTTTCGTACTCTCTTTCGTACATCCGCGCAACCAAAATTTGTTTAGCGCGTTCACGGTTTTGGAGTTGGCTACGTTCATCCTGCATTTCTACCACAATGCCTGTGGGAATGTGTGTCATGCGTACCGCCGAATCGGTGGTGTTAACCGATTGCCCGCCTGCACCCTGTGAACGGAACACGTCTACGCGCACATCGTTCATATCTAGCTTTACGTCTACTTCATCCATCTCGGCAAGCACAGCCACCGTTGCCGTACTGGTATGGATACGCCCTTGGCTTTCTGTAGCAGGCACGCGCTGCACACGATGCACGCCACTTTCATACTTTAGGCGGCTAAAAACATCTTTGCCCTTAATCATAAGGGTAACAGACTTAATCACGCCCTTATCAGAACCGTGAAGGTCAAGCATTTCAACCTTCCACTTTTTAATTTCGGCGTAGCGCGTATACATCCGCATCAGGTCATTGGCAAATAAGCCACCTTCATCACCGCCCGCCCCCGCGCGAATTTCCATAATGACATCTTTGCCATCACGGGGGTCTTTGGGTAAGAGCATGGTGGTCAATTTTGCCAGCAAGTCGGGCATAACGGTTTCTAGCCCATGAATTTCCATCTGCGCCATTTCGCGCAAGTCGGGGTCATTACCATACGCCAGTTCTTTTGCGCCCTCTAGGTCGGCAAGCATTTTCTTATATTCACGAAAGGCTCGCACCACCTCGATAAGATTGGCGCGTTCTTTGGCATATTCAGCCATTTGCTGATAATCACTCATCAGCTCTTGTGTCGAAAGCAATCGCTCTAATTCCTCATAGCGTGCTTCTACACCAACAAGTTTGTCTAGCAACATGAGATTTTTTCCTCGTTAACGTGATGATGGTTTAGCGATGTGTGTGGCGATAAAAAGACCCTAAGAAAGCCAAAGACTTCACGAACAGGTCTTGGATGTGATAAAAAGAAAAGGGGGCTAATGTGCGTCTAAACGCCGTGTTTGTGTGTTCATGCGCCTTATTATAGCCCAAGCTATGCTATAATGAAACAGTCCATCAGCCCACCTATCCCTATAAAAAGTGACACTATGTCCCAAGAAACCCTGATTGGCGCAGTTGAGCGCATTACATTCTATAGCCTCGATAGTGGCTATGGCGTGATAAAGATTTCCCCCGATGGTAAGCCCCCACGTGAAGCCATTGACCGTGAGGGCTTCGTGACCGTGGTAGGCATTATGCCCGAATTAATTGAGGGCGAATCGGTGAGGTTTGTGGGAACGTGGGTAAACAACGCACAGTATGGGCAACAATTCAAAGCTGAAATGTGCGTGCCAATGCCCCCTCAAAGTGAGCGCGGGGTCATTCGCTATCTGATGGATACCGTGTTTGGCGTAGGCGAAAGCACCGCCAAGCGCATCTATGCCCACTTTGGCACAGAAACAATGGCAGTGTTAGATACTTCGCCAGAGCGCGTGGGCGAAGTGGCGGGCATTAAACCTAAGATTGTTGAAAACGTCATGGAAGCCTTTGGCAAAGAACGCGCCCTGCGTCAAGTGATGATTCAGCTACAAGATTATGGCGTGTCGAGCTATCTTGCCAAACGTATTTTTGAAGAATACGGCACAGAATCATTAGGTATTATCAAAAATGACCCCTATATATTGGCAGATGACCTTAGAGGGGTGGGCTTTAAGCGCGCAGATACCATTGCCCGAAGCGTAGGGTTTGAAATTAACTCTCCGCAACGCCTACGGGCGGGCTTGTCTTATACGCTCTCGCAAATGTCTCAAGAAGGGCATGTGTTTGTGCCTCGTGATGTCCTTGTCCAATCTGCAGAAGAACTCCTAGAAGCCAGTGACACCGTTACGCTCTCACGGATGCTTTCCGAGCAAGTGTTGGCGGGCAATTTGTACAGTGATGCCGTCAAAATTGGTGAGACCAACGTAGAAGCCATTTATCTGCCCATCTTTTACAAAAGTGAGGCGGGGTGCGCCAAGCGACTTCGGGCTATTAGCGAAACGCCTTCTAAAATTCTCCTAAAGGGTGAGAAAGAAAACTGGGAAAAGACGCTGGCTAAGCTGGTAGAACAAGCCAATGTCACCCTTTCGGCACAGCAACAGAGCGCGGTAAAAGCTGCCTTCATGAGCAAAGTGAGTGTGCTAACAGGAGGACCCGGCACGGGCAAAACCACCACCCTACAAATGGTGATTCATGCATTAGAAGCGCATAACTTTTCTTATGCCCTGGCTTCACCCACAGGACGCGCCTCTAAACGCCTTGCCGAAGCCACAGAACGCACCGCCAGCACCATCCACCGCCTACTAGAGTTTACACCTAATGCGTGGGGCTTTGCTCGTAACGAAGACAATCCCTTAGAAGTGGACATGCTTATTATTGATGAGTCCTCTATGCTGGATTTAACGCTCTTTTACAGCGTCCTCAAAGCCTTGCACCCTACCACTCATCTTGTGCTCGTGGGCGATGTTGACCAATTGCCTAGCGTGGGCGCGGGCAATGTGCTTAAAGATGTGATTGAAAGTAGCATTGGGCATGTTACGCGCTTGCACCAGATTTTTAGGCAAGACAACAAAAGCTACATCACACAAAACGCCCACCGCATCAACCAAGGCGAAATGCCCTATTTAGATAATCAGAGTGATGATTTCTTCTTCTTTAACGTGCCATCTCAAGAAGACACAGCGCAAATGATTGTGGATGTGGTCAAAAATCGTATTCCGCAAAAGTTTGGCTTTCACCCCTTAGACGATATTCAAGTGATTGCGCCCATGTACAGAGGCACAGCCGGCGTAGAAGCGTTAAACATCGCCCTACAACGCGAGCTTAACGGCGACTTTCGCCTAGCAGAAGTGCGGATTGGTGGGCGCATCTTTCGTAAGAACGACAAAGTGATGCAAACAAAGAACAACTATGAAAAAGAAGTGTTTAACGGCGACATTGGCAAAATTCATACCATTGATATTGTTAATCAACAGTTGGTGGTGCTATCCGATGGACGCGAAGTAGAGTATGAGTTCAAAGAAGCCGAAGAACAGCTGATTCACGCCTATTGCATCACCACCCATCGCTCACAAGGCTCTGAATACCCTGTTGTAGTGATGCCGATTGTTACCCAGCATTATCTGATGCTACAGCGCAACCTGCTTTACACTGCCATTACACGCGCCAAAAAACTGGCGGTACTGGTAGGGGATAAACGCGCCGTAGCGATGGCGGTCAACAACAATAAAGTGAGTGAACGCTATAGCGGTCTTATTGGTAGAATCCAGAAAATTCAGAAGAACCTCAAATTCGATAGCCTATAAACAGCTTTTTATCTGTTGGCAAAAGAATCAATTAAAAAGGAGCATGTTCTGCTCCTCATGTTTGTGTCAGTTATTAGGATGCGCTTCACACCCTGACGTTGTACACTCGGCTATCAGTTGCCCCGCGTAGTACACCCCAAACACCGCCTGCCTCCAAAACATCTTCTCTAGGGGAATAGGGTCTATTTCTTCGTACACTGTCGCAAATGCCAGCCCCCCACCCGTACATTGTGGGCTATATACTGTCGTCGTTGTTTCCCTTAATGAGGGGCGTGGATTGCCTGCTTTATATATGGCAAGGCATCGTTGTGGGGGCAAGCCATTCAGTATAGGGCGATATTTTAGCCATTCGCTCCCTGTAAACTGATTGCTATTTGCCCCTGACAGCCTAAAACCCAATTGCTCTAAAAATACGTTAGGGACGTTATCTTTGCCGATATTCGTCATATACAGCACGTTCTCATCCCAATGAAATGCCAGCGAATAAGTAAAAGGGACGGCTTCGCCCCCCATACGAAAAGTGGGGGTAGGCAAGCTCACTATTCCCTCTGCGATAGCCGTTGGCATTTGTGAGGAGGATGAATCCGCCGGTGTGGGCGAGGGTGGCACACCCACGCGAATCATCACTTCGGCTTGTTGGGTTTCGCCACAACGATTTGCCACATTTGCCACCACGCGATAAAAACCCGCTTGCGAATAAACCGTATTCGCGGGGCTAGTATTAACATCTGCAAAGCCGTCGCCGTTGTAGTCTATCGTAAAGCCCGTGTAATCGCCCTGAGTGGTCACATTAAACGTTACGTCTAAAGGTGCAACGCCCTCAATCACGCTAGGCGTAAGCGTGATAGACAGCGGAGCGCAAACCATTTGCACACGGTTTACCTGAAGTCGCTTAAAGTCGCTGGCGCTAATGCCCGCACCATCATAAACTGTCAGCGTTACACTATAAAAATCCGCCAATTCAAAAACGTGTGTAGGGCTTTCTTCAAAGCTATCGACAATGCCATCGCCGTTAAAGTCCCATTCTTGGCGCACTTGCCCCGTAGAGCGATTGCTAAAAACGACTTCAAGAGGCGCATCACCCGATAGCGTGCTGGCTTCAAAGTCGGCAACCAAGCGCACATTGCCCAGCCGAATGTTGTTAATCTCATAATCCTTAAACTTGCCGTTGATGTCGCATAACCTAGTGTGAAGCGTTACCAACGATTGCCCTTGCGGTGCGGTATAGCTTACTTGTGGGTTATACACTTCCCACCCGTCCCCATTAACGGGGTTGGGGCAGGCACGATTGAGGTTTGCTGTTTTGTCGATGTCAATTCGCACGCTTTTAAGCTGCCCTAGTGTGTTAGGGTCACTTTGTCGCGCAAAGGCGCGTTCATCGGGTATCCACAAGTACACCGCATTGGTGGGAAAACTTAACGTTTCTAGGTATTCTTGCTCGCCTTTTTGAAACGGCATCATCGGCAACGCATTAGGCTGGCTGGCAAAAATAAAATAATATTGATAGGTGTTGTTGGTGGATTGCACCAGCCCTACCCCAATTTCACGATAAATATCACCTGCTAAAAGGCTCTTAAAGTCCTCGCGTTCTTTAAGCACATCAAACACTTTGTCATAGCCATTTACCGAATTTAGGGTAAACACATCACTCACGAAGATGGTTTCTGCCCCCCCTGAAGGATAGGGCGTATATCCGCCATCCCTTAGCCAATCATTGGGGCGTGTTGTTTGCCCTCCAATAAAGCGTGTTTTGGGGTCGCCGTTTTGGGTTTCACTATTCGCAATGGCTAAAGCTTGCCGATAGGCAATTTGACATAGGATGGGGTTTAGTCCAAAGGGTGTATCGCTTAATGTCCCTAAAGTACGCCTTAAACGGTTTGTTTCTTGAAAAATAAAGCGGATTTGGGGGTCACTTTGGCAATCGGGGCTTTGTGCCTGTAAAGAATAAAACACAGGAGAAAAGACCAATAAGAACATGAGGAGGGATAAATTTAATGAACGTTGTAATAACACGGCTATCCTACCTTTCTTTAACGTAAATTATACCTCAATACTACGTTACGTCCAATAGGATAGAAGTCATGTTAATTAACTATACATTGTCGCACTTTGTAAAAGAGCGTATCAACGTGTTCATTTGGCTTAGAAAAGGTGTAATCAAAAGGGGGCAGGTGGGTAACGCCCGCCCCCGATAGAGTGAGTTACCGCACTGTCAAGCGGCAGCTATGTTGTTCAAAGGTTTTTGCGGTGCCGGGTCCAAATGATTCGTAGCCATCGGTAATGGCTTGTGTCCACGAGACAACAAACGTAATTTCATAGTCGCCTGCATCAAGGGGCCCAAACGGCACATACCAGTAAGACACAAAATCTGTGCCTTGCTTACGAATCGGACGGCGATAATCGTTAATAACCGCCGTCACCGACTGACCATTAACGCGAATATCGTATGTTGCATTATCAATATGGCTTCGGACTTGTCCTTCTTCACGGGCAAACCACGCCCACCAAATCTCAATGCTTTGCCCCGCCCGAACGTTGGTAGGCGCGGGAATCCCAAATTGGCGTTCATCGCAAAATGCAAATACATCAATGCCATCTTGGGAGACGGCTTGCGCGTCTGTTAAGCCAGAGCTTTGCGAGAGAGGCGTGGGCGAAGGCGTAAAGTCAGCAGGAAGCGATGTGCTGGTTTCTACGGCAAGCACACGGTCTGTAGTAGGCGTAATGGTGGGCGTGCGCGACGGGGTTTCTGTGGCTGCGCCCCCCGCCAAAGCAGTTGCTGTTAGGTTAATGGTGTCTAGGTTCACAATAGGCACAATGGGCTGTGTGGGCGTTACGGGCGTTGCTGATGGACGTTCCCCCACACCTGTTGCCGTTGCCACCAATGAAGGCGGCGTTGGGGTCACTGTTCCGCCACCCAAGAAAGCCGTTGGCAAGGGCGTTCCACCAAAAAGAGCTGTTAAATCGGGTGAAGGCGTTGCCGATGGAAGCGGTGTAGCGGAAGGTGGCAAGAAGAGCAATCTTCCCGAAACCCAGCCTTCACGCCCATCGTCTAGGCGCACGTTAAACCAAGAGCCTTCCGTATCTTGCCCGATCACTTGTACGCCTGTGCCGGGGGGCAATGACGTGATACCGCCATATTCCTCACCGGGTCCTTGGCGCACGTTAACGCGCTGTAAGGACTGCACAATCCCAACCACCGTTGGCGTGAGCGTGGGCGTTTGCGATAAAGTGGGCGTAGGAGGCACAGGCGTATTAGTAGGCGTATAGGTGAACGTTGGAAGCGGTGTACGTGATGCCTGTAAGGTCGCTGTAAAGCGCGGTAATTGGCTTGGGATAGGTAAGAAGGTCGCCGTTGGGGCAATTGCCACATCGCTGGGCTGTGTTGTACACGCCACCACGAAGGCAATTAGGGCAAAAATAGCAAGTAAGTGTTTTTTCATAAGTCTCTCGCACCTATAATGAGTGTGTTTATAGGCTTTATTATAAGGGTGCGTCGTGTGTTCGCAAACTTGGAAAGGCACAAGATGAAAAATTTAATGCAATTAGGGCTATCAGTGGGGTTATTGTTCGGGCTAATGACACCCATTCATGCTCAAGAAGCCCTCGTCATTGGCAACATCGTAAGCGTTGCAGTGGGCGCAGATGCCCCAACTAGCCTAACATTTGCGGGTGTAACGGGCGAAACCGTTCTTATTAGCACCCGCGCAGATGCCTCTGATGAATTGGATACCGTTCTGCGCCTCATTGCCCCCAGTGGCTTCCAGATTGCCTATAACGACGACACGCTTTTAGCTGATGGCACAGAACGCAACGCCCAATTGCTAGTCACATTGCCCGAAGATGGCGAGTATACACTCTTGGTTGATAGCTTTAATGGCGTAAGCGAAGGCATAACACAGGTTACACTGGAAAAGCTTAACCCCTTTGGTGATGATGTATTGCGTATTGTATTATTAAGCAATCGCGTCTATGCGTCTGCGATGGTGGTAAAAGTAGAGGGCGGTGAAGTGGCACGATTTGTGATTCGGGTGCGTGACCTTAACGGCGGGCTAGACCCCACTCTACGCGTTTATGATGCCGATGGCAGTCTTATCGCCCGCGCCGATGACCAAAACAGCCAAACCACACTCAATAGCCTTGATGTGTTTTTGGTGCTAGAGGAGTTATCCGCTGGCACGTACACCCTAGAAATCACCGACTTTTTGGGGCGTGCGGGAGAACTAGAACTTATCGTTGAACCGCTTACTTCGCCTTAGACGTGGGCAAGAAACGCGCCACCACACCTGCTAAGGGTAACGATTGCGCCAAGCGTAAGAGTAATGCCCAATCTGCGGGTGTGAGTGCGCGGAACAACAGCAACGCCCCCCCATATACCAAACCACCGCCAATAATCCCGACGACGAAATGCAATTGCCCCAAGAGCAACATGGTAATTGCGCCCACACCGCCACTCATCAGGATGCGCCCCACGCCCACCCCAAACCCACGCCAATCAAAGCCCTCTGTTCTAAACGTCAGCATCATGGCGGTGGTGGCAACCGCTTCTGCTATCACGCTGGCAACCGCCGTTCCGCGTGGGTCTTGAAAGCGAAACAAAAAAAATGCGTTTAGCGCAACATTGATGCACAAGCTAATAAAGCGGATGAGAAGCGTGGCGCGTTGCCGATTTTGCACCAGCAAGCCCTTAGAGAATACATTTCCCACCATCATAATGAGCGTGTACCACACCAACACGGATAAAATACCCGCCGTTGGCAGATAATTAGGGTTATACAGCGTTAGGATGATGGGTTCTGCAAATAGGCTTAACGCCAGCACAAGAGGCAGACTTACCATCAGCATAAAGCGAGCTAAGGTTTGTGTAATGCTCCCAAACGTGGGGCGCAAGGCTTCATCCGCATGGTACCGCGAGAGCAAAGGATAAATCGCTACCAAGAGCGTGGTGCTAATCACCTCGACAATGCCAAAGTTAATCACAAACGCCGGTCCTAAAAAGCCTGTGCGTTCTTCATCCAAAATAGCCGTCGTCATCAATTTATCGGCGTTCTGATATGCTAACGACAAAAACGCCGCCAACATCAGGGGCAAGCTATTCACCAATAGCTCGCGGGTGAGGGGGCGGTCTAACGGGAATTGTGGGCGCAAGCCATCACGCCAATTTGCCCACGACAACACCACAGAACGCACAAAGCCCGCTAAAATAGTTGCGCCATACACGCCCACCAAACCCCACCCTATGCCCAAGGCAATGCCTGCCAACCCGATTTTCAGCACAATGCTGATAATCTCTATCAGCGAAGTGAGGTGCATTTTTTCGCGGGCTATCAGCAAGTCATAGCCGATATTGCCAAACGAATCGACCCACATGCTTAAGCCCGCCAACCCCGCATACGCCAAAATAATCTCGCTATAGCCCGAAGCATAGCCTAAACTCATCATCACAAGATACGCAGGCACAAAAAAAAGGGTTTGAAGAAAAAGCGTGGTTGCCCAATAATGCGGTAAGCGGTGCGGTTGGCGTGCGCCCTCACGCACCACAATCAGCCCCATGCTCCAATTGATAAGAATGGCACTCACCGCCATCAAAGAAACAACAGTGTTATAAGTGCCATATTCCGCAGGCAAAAAGGCATTGCCTAGCACAATTTGCCATGCAAAGAGCAAGCCTTTGCTAAACACGCTCCCAATGACCAACGCGCTAAAGTTGCGCGTGGCACGTTTTACATCCTGATTAACGGCAGACATGGGGGTTACGGGCGGTAAGAACGATGGGACATACCGGGAATCCATCCACGCTGAATGGTGCGAGCCGCTTCTACTTCTACAAAGGCTTTTGCATCCACTTCTGAAACCGCCACCAGCACTTTGCTTAGGTCTCGGTTGTTGATGCTGGTGCGAAGAATACTAACTTCGCCATCACGCCCCCGCCCCGTGGTTTCGGTTACGCCATAGCCTTTATCGCGTAGGATAAGGGCAATTTGTGCGCCAAATTGTTTTGTGATAATTTGGACGGTACTAAAGCTAGTCACTAGGCGCGCTTCGATTGCCATGCCCACATAGCTTCCTGCGGCTGCCCCAAAGCAATATGCCAGCAAATTGATGATATTGGCTAAGTCTGCCACCACACTTGCCATAACCACAGCAAAGATAAGTGCCTCTACAAACGCCAATCCTGCTGCCATTGGGCGTTGCCCGCGTGTAATAAACACAAGGCGCATTGTCCCCACCGCATAGTTAATGACACGCAACGCAAACAACAAAAACGCAAACAGTAGCCCCTCAATAGTTAGCACCATACAGAATGTCTCTCCTCAATTTTAAGCCATTTTATGCGCGTGTTTATCGCCCACTTTTAGCTTTATGATTGCAATTCCGCGCTTACAATAGCCTTACTTTGGGGCAAATAATAGAGGCAATATGGTTTCCCTTGTTCAAACGCAATCGAGATTTTTGTCGTTACATTAAAGGCTTCACCGCCAATATACAGGTGCGTGCTTCCCCCCTCTATTTTCAAATGAGCATGACCGCATACCTGCGCCACACGCCCCTTTGAAAGGTCACTTTGCAATACAGGGCGCATCACAAATTCATTCCGTGACATCATAAACGGCATCGCCGAAAGCCCCGCCACAACCAGCAATATCGCCCATAGTATCGGTTTATTGGCAGTAATGGCAATGACTCCTAGCAAGCCTACCAACAACACAAAATGCCCCAAAATTACCCATTGGGCAATGCTGGCAACGGCAGGTGGCTTGCTAACGTTGCGTTGGCGCGTACTCATACGCCCTTCGCGGTTGGCAATTAAATCGTCTTCGGTAAACTTAAGGGCAGTCATTAGGCGGTTATTCACAGCAGGTTTCTTACCTTTAGCAATCAAGAGAGGACAGGGTTTAGGGCGTGCGAAACATCACACACCCACCCCATTATAGCGAGTCCTGCTTGCGATTGTCATCGTCATCTGACAACATACGTTCAATTTCGGCTGTTTCTAGGTCATCTACATACTGAACAATGGCATCGCGCAGGTATTCTGCCAATTGTGCGTGTACTTTGCCAAAATTCTTCTTAAAGTCGGGATGGTCGTTATACAGTTCGCCCAGCCCTCGCAGAATTTCAAGCGTTGGCTCATAAAAGTAAAAGGTGTGTTCGTGCCAACGCACCATCACGTCTTGCACTTCGGGGCTATTGGGGGGCAAGCCTACGTCGATGGCTTTAGCAATATCCTCATAAATGGCGTTGCCTTCGTCCATGATGGCTTGCTTTTGTGCTTTGTCATAGCTTGCCCATCGGCGTACCGATTCGTTTACTTTGTCTGCGCCATATTCTAGGCGAATTTCACGCTCGTACTGTTTTTGCTTTTCGGGGCTAAACGCCTTAAAAAGTTTCTTCTTATCGCTCATGGGGTCGTCTCCATCTAAGTACATCAGGGTATCGTCTAGTGTACCAACGAGAAGCTGTAGGCGTTCCATCCGCGCCAATAGCGTCGCTTTATGCTGACTTAAGGCGTTTCGCGTGTTAAAATAGGGGCTGTCTAGCACATCTTTAATTTGTGCAAGGTCTAGCCCGAGCTCACGATAGAACAAAATTTGCTGTAGCCTTAGCAATGCGCTCTCGTCATAGTGGCGATAGCCATTGTCACCCACCCGTGAGGGCTTTAGCAAGCCAATCTCATCGTAGTAATGAAGCGTCCTGACGCTAAGTTCCGTGAGTTCTGCCACCTGTTTAACGGTATACATTGCGCCCTCATTGTGCCTTTACGATACCCTTACATCATAAACCATGACGTAACGTGAGGGTCAAGGGGGTAACTTTTTTAACTTAGGAGATTTTTTGATGAACGACCAACCCATCCAAAATTTTTATGATGACGAAATTGCCATTTGCTTCGGCTGTGGCAGGCACAATACAAAAGGCTTGCACGTACAAACCTTTTGGGACGGCGATAAGGGCGTATGCCACTTTACCCCCCAGCCCGAACACACAGCATTTCCCAACGTGGTGTATGGGGGCATCCTCGCCAGCGTGATTGATTGTCATAGCATTGGAACAGCCGTTGCTGCCATGTACCAGCGTGAGGGGCGTGCGCCCTCTACTTCCCCAGAAATTACCTGTGTCACGGGCAATCTTAACGTCACCTATCATAAGCCCACGCCGATGGGCATTACGCTTGTTTTACATGCCACCCCCTACGAAGTCACCGACCGCAAAGCCCTCTTGCGGTGTGTAGTGCTGGCGGATGGCATCGAAACCGTGAGCGCAGAAGTGGTTGCCGTGCGCGTAAAAGCCCGTAGCGGGGTTACTTTAGGCGAATAGGCATTTGCCAACAACGCCTCACGATAGCATAATAGGGCTTGATACGATTCACATCTCTTAGAAAGTACAGGAATGGCTCGCTTATTTGTTGTTGGTATTATTTGTGCATTGGTTTTAACTGCCTGTGGGGGAAGCGACACGCCCCAGCCCGTCAGCGAACAAACCCCCGTGATAACACCCAGTAGCACACCCCAAACCAGTGATACACAAAATATCGGGGTGGTGGCGCGGGTTAACGGCATCCCCATTACCCAAGAAGCATTTGACAAGGCATTTAGCCAGCGTCAAATTGGGTCGGGAGCAAGTGACATGGACACACTGGCTAACCAAGTGCTAGAAGGCATGATTGAGCAAGAACTTATTCGCCAATACACCGAGAAAAACGGCATTATCGTTACAGAAACCGATGCCCTCGACGAAGTAAACACCCTTAAAGATGCGGTAGGAAGCGCAGAACAATGGCAAGCCTTCTTAAACATGAACGGCTTTAGTGAAGAAGATATGCTGGTGGCACAATACGAAGCCCTCATCAATCAACGCCTACGCGAGCAATTGTTTAGTGTGCTAGAGGGCAACGTGCTACAAGTACGCGCAAGGCACATTGTGGTAGAAAACGAAGCCACCGCAATTGACGTGATGACACGCCTGCAAAGTGGTAACGAATTTGACGTGCTTGCCCGTGACTTTAGCATTGACATGGCGACCCGTGAAAACGGGGGCGATTTAGGCTGGTTTACGCCCGATGAATTGATTGATGACCGCCTAAGCCAAATTTTGTTTAGCTTGCAAGACGGCGCAATCGCCGGTCCGGTTCCTACGCGCATTGGCTATCATATTGTCCAAAGAATCCAGTCCGAAGCACGCCCCATAGAGCCAGAACGCATGGCACTTTTAATGGAACGGCGTTATGTAAAATGGCTAGAAGAACAGTACAGCACCGCAAGCATAGAACGCTTTCGCTAAAATGAATGAGAAAGGCAACACACATGGGCAAGGGTAACGCAACGCTTTACAATATTTTGAGCATTCTCTTTCTTATTGGCACTGCTTTGGTAGTTATTGGGGTGTCTGTGGTGTTTTTGTCGCCTGCGCCTGTTACAGATGAAGCCGAACTAACGGCAGTGGCGGGGCTACTTATCCCTACCCGTGAACCCACTGCCACCGCCACAGAAACGCTTATCCCAACGCAGACGCGCACGCCGCTTCCAGCCACTTTTACACAAACGCCCACAGAAACCTATACACCATCGCCCACACTAACGAATATGCCAAGCATTACGCCCAGCGCAACCATTACAGAAACCCCTGCGCCCACCGCCACGGCAAGCATTACCAACACGCCTAGCGCAACCGATACCCCCACCGCCACAGATACGCCATCGGGGCCCACGCCAACATTTACGCCTAGCCTGTCGCCGTTCTTATTTGATTTGCGCGATAATGTGGCGTTTGTGCGAAACTTTGCCAATACGGCACAGTGCGCGTGGCAAGGCGTGGGCGGGCAAGTGATTGGCATTGATGGGCAACCCTTTGCCCGTAACTTGCAAGTGCGTGTCTATAGCAATAGCTTTGAGCGTATTGTGCCTGTGGGGTCAAATTCACTGTACGGGCAAACGGGCTCAAATGGCGTTAGCAGTGGTTACGAAGTGCAAATTAGCACCACCATCGACAACCTGCTTTACTTTGTACAGCTAGAAACTGTGAACGGGGTTGCTGTATCACCCACCTATCAGCTTCAATTTCCTTCATCCTGTGAAGGCAACGCCGCCATTGTGAACTTCCTACAGCAACGCCCCTTCTAAAACAGAAGTAAAACAAAAACACCCCTTCATTAACAAATGCTCGTGAGGGGGTGTTTTTTTCTCTATTTACGCTCTCTGCGGGGTGCGCTTTATAACACACTCCGCAAAAGCAAATAAACGCTCATGCCAATCACAATGGTGAGCAATAGGTTTTTGGTGCGCCATGCAATCAGCGCAGACACAACGCCCCCGACCAATGCAGGAACGTCCAACATCCCTGTTTCATCAATGCGAAACACGGCAGGCACACAAATCGCCGTTAAAACGGCAATCGGCACATAGCGCAATGCCCTAAAGATACTATCGGGCAATGGCACACGCCCCACAATCACTAACAACGGGTAACGTACCAAAAACGTGACTAACGCCATGCCGAAGATGAGAAACCATTCACCACTCACAATTGTTCACCCCGTTTTTGTGTGTTGTATTGTTCTGCTAGCACGCCCGCCACAATGCCCGCGACAGCGGCTACCATTAGCCCAAGTTTATTGGGCATATCTTGGGCGAGCAACGCCACCACGCCCGAAACAAGCGCACTTAATAAAAGTGGGCGTGACACAATCAACGGGACAACAATCCCGATAAACGTCACCACCATGGCAAAATCCAAGCCCCACTCGGCAATACCGCCCAATTGCGTGCCTGCTACAATGCCCACCACAGTACACACCTGCCAATTAAGGTACATCGCCAATGACGACCCCAAATGATACCAATGCTTAAAGGGCGAATCATCGACTTGGGGATAGCGACGCACCACGACAGCAAACGTTTCATCGGTTAGCCAAAAGCCTAAGGGCAATAACCACCGTTGTGACAAACGCGCCACATACGGCGCAAGCGAGGCACTATATAGCGCGTGGCGTAAATTAAGCACCAACGTGGTCAGGATGATAAAGGGAATCCCTACGCCTTGCCCCACCAATCCCGCCGCCACAAATTGCGATGAGCCAGCAAACACAAAAACCGACATGCCAATAACGGCTTGTGGCGAAAGCCCATTGGTAACGCCAATAACACCAAAGATAATGCCAAACGGAATCGCGCCCACAATCAATGGAAACGTATCTTTAATGCCATTCAGAAATTCACTTTGTCGGCTGTGAGTGCTTAATGCAATGCTTTCTACGGTCATAGCATCCCCTTCAGAAGTTGGTCATGGGTCTAGGGGAAAATACACCCCATCCCTGATAAAGAAGCGTATGCCAGAGATGGGGTGTTGTATAGTACCAGCACGCTATTGGCACACCCCAAACGCGGTTAAATCTACGAGCCATAAGCCACTATGCCAACCCTTTGCATAAATCGCCAGTGTCGTGCCATCAGGGCTTAAGTTTGTCCATGCACGCTCATCAGTTGCCAATTGCAAGGGCAAGGGCGTTAGGGTATGTAGTTCTTTCGCTTCTAGGTGATAGCATTGCAAGGTTGCTACGCCGTCAATAGGGCGAATGATGTAAATATAGCGATTTTGGATGTCTTTACGATAATACGCAGGGGCGGGATAGTGATTGCCCGCCAGTTCTTCTGGGGCAATCTCAAATAAGAGGTCGCGTTGGGGCGATAACGTAGACTGCAAATAGTAGCCCGTGACATCGTTAAACGTACCACTAATCACCACGCGCTGCCCGTCATATTGAGCTGTAGGAACAGTATTTGAGGGCGTGTTCACCGTCAACACTTGGCTAATGAGACGGGTGCGCCCCCCGCCCGTAATATAGCGCACAGGCTCGCCATACGCCCCAAAGTAGTACGCCACAAAGTTATCTTCAGGTGTCCACTGGATGCCCTTTAGCGTGTACTGGTGCAAAATAGTGTGAATTAACAGCCTATCGCTGGGGTTAATTTCGTCTGTGGTGTAAAGGTTGTTGTAGACATCCCGATAAGCCACACGGCGCGAATACGGCGACATAGTGATATAAGAACGATCCACCAGTGCAGGGTCTTCGCCACCGCCAAAAATCTGTGTGATGCCCGTTAAACGAATAAAGTTCTCCGTAATAAGCACCGTTTCGGGATGCCTTCTTAACGCAGCACTTTCACCTGTTTCAAGTGTGTATTCGTACCAATCATAAGTGGTGAAGATTTCTTCGTCACACCCCTCACCATATAACATCTCCTCACCGCGCCACTGAACGCTTACAATTTCGCGGTCAGTAATCATCGTAACGGCTTCATGTAAGGGTTCACCCGCTTCTTCAGGTGTAATCGGGTTACCTTCTGAGAAAATCTCGGCACTATCGGGCGTTACGCCATCTTCGTAAAGGTCTACTGACAAACGAAAAGTGCGACTCGCGTTAGGCTGTAGCGCATTTTCAATCAGTGCGAATCCGCAGGTGTTCACCAAATACCCAAATGCCTCGCCAATCACTTCGCCATCTTCGTCTAGTACATCGGCGTAAATCTGAATACGTTCATAGGCTTGTTCGGCATCTGTGTTTAGCAATTGCCCCTCTATCGCCCATTCCTCTTCGCCAAATGTATTCGTAAACATAAAAACAGTCACATCTTCAGCAGTAAGAGATGTTTCTTGCGGGTAAACTGCCCCCACAATCATCACGCAACACAGCACCACGCAAGCTAGTTTTTTCATCATTCTCACCTATTTCAACTCAACGTCGGTATAATATGATTTTAATTATGCGATTTATTTTAAGGATTAACCATGCCAAGACCATTAGAAGGTGTTAAAGTTTTAGACCTCACACGGCTTTTACCTGGCGCAATTTGCACCATGCTTCTTGTTGATATGGGCGCAGAAGTGATTAAGCTAGAGGATACGGGCATGGGCGATTATTCCCGTTGGATGCCCCCCATACTTGGGAAACAGGGCGCGTTCTTCCAAGCCAGCAACCGTAATAAGAAAAGTATCGTTCTTGACCTTAAGCAAGCCGAAGCCCAAGCCATTCTACATGAACTCATTAAAACAACCGACATTTTTATAGAAGGGTTTCGCCCCAATGTAACCGCACGCTTGGGCGCAGATGAACACACCCTACGCCAAATCAATCCAAAGCTCGTCTATTGCTCGCTTTCGGGCTGGGGGCAAACGGGCGACTATGCCGAAGTAAGCGGACACGACTTAAACTATGTGGCATTAAGCGGTCTTTTAGGGGGGATGGCAACGCCCCAAGTGTTGGGTGGGCAAATTGCGGATGTGTGTGGCGCATATATTGGCGCAATGGGCATTTGTGCCAGCCTGTTTGCCCGTGAGCGCACAGGGAGGGGCGCATATTTAGACGTTGCCCTGTTTGAATCGGCGTTGCCCCTTAGCATGTATCAATGGGTAGAGGGCTACACCACCGGCGCAAAGGGCGGGCAAGGCACACTCACCGGCGGTAATGCGTTCTATCGGGTATACATTAGCCAAGACGGGCAACCGATGGCACTGTCGCCCATTGAAGATAAATTCTGGGCTAACTTTTGCAATGCCGTACAACACCCTGAATGGCTAGGCTGGAACACACGGGTGGATAAGCAAGAAGAACTTCTGCACAGTTTAACGGTACTTTTTGCCAGCCAACCCGCCCAACACTGGTTTAACCTATTAGAAGGCGCAGATTGCTGTTTTACGCACATCACGCCCCCCGAAGAATTACACAATGACCCACACATCATAAGCAGAGATTTGGCAAGCATTGCCCCCGACGGCGTGCCTATCATGAAAAGCCCCCTACACCTTGAAAATATTGATGAACCGCTTGATTATGTGCGTGCGCCCCACTATGGCGAACATACAGAAGAGGTTTTGCTAGAGATAGGTTATAGTGAAGCCCAAATAGAGGCATGGCACACCCGAAGAATAGTAAGAATGTCATAAAAATCGCGTCTGAGACGTTGACAGGGTTTAAATATGGCATTATAGTTTCCATATCAAGTAGCATCATAACCTTTTCACACTACAATCAAAAACCACAAGGTTATCTCATGAGTTATCAAGCGTGTTGTTGTTGTTGTCATAACTGGGAAGTTTCCCTCTGATAACAACACCGTAGCCATAAAACAGAATTTTATCAAAGCCAGCGGACGTTACAGCGTGGAAGACTTCCCCCCTAAGGGAGGGCAGACACCCCACGCTTTTTGCTTCTTGCTGGCTTTTTGCTTGCTAAGGGGTAAACATCCGCGTGAAGTGTCGCTAAAACCTGTCATCGTCGCTATCTAACAGAACTTATCAACGAAGCACAGAATAGGACAAAACACACATGAGCGCACTACGAATGCCCACCATTGTACCCAACCCCAACCACCCCATTGATGAACTTCCTGTGGTTCATGCACGCAGCCTAGAATCACAAATTGGCAATACGCCTCTGCTTGGATTTAGACGCATTACCGCCCACCTTCCTCACACAGTACAAGTATTTGCAAAAGCCGAATGGACAAACCCCGGTGGAAGCGTTAAAGACCGCGCCGCTTATAACATCATTACCCAAGCCGAAAAAGACGGCAGGCTTTACCACGGTAAAGTGATTCTTGATAGCACCAGCGGCAATACAGGCATTGCCTATGCCATGATTGGCGCAGCTAAAGGTTATCGCGTTAAGCTATTCTTGCCCGCCAATGCCAGCCCCGAACGCATTGCTATCTTAAAAGCCTATGGCGCAGAACTGGTGCTTACGCCCGCCGAAGAGGGTAGCGACGGCGCAATTTTGGCAGTTCGTGAACTCATTGCCCAAGACCCCGATACCTATTTCTTTGCAGACCAATACAGCAACCCCGCCAATTGGCAAGCCCACTATCACAGCACAGGCATTGAAATTTGGGAACAAACGCACGGGCGCGTCACGCACTTTGTGGCAGGGCTTGGCACCAGTGGCACACTGATGGGGACAGGCAAGCGTCTTAAAGAGTACAATCCTAATATTCAGGCGATTTCTGCCCAACCCGATTCACCCTTTCATGGCGTAGAAGGCTGGAAGCACATGGCAACCGCCATCAAGCCTGCCATCTATGACAAATCATTTGCCGATAACGATATTGCCGTCAACACAGAAGATAGCTATCGCATGGCAAAACGCCTTGCCCGTGAAGAGGGTTACTTAGTGGGCATTAGTGCCGCAGCCGCTATGGTGGGCGCAATACGCACCGCCGAAGAAATTGCAGAACGGGGTGAAAGTGGTGTTGTCGTTACACTGTTTCCCGATAACGCCTACAAGTACCTTAGCGAAACCTTCTGGCGCGAATAAGAACACTATACGCCTAAAACCACAGAAACGCTCTTCTTTAGTGGGCTAAATGCTCTTGAGGAAGGGCGTTTTTAGTTTCCATAAGGTAATTTAGCGGGCTTAAGGTTACATGATAAAGGTAAAGTTTATAGCATTAATAAGCAATCTAACATTGAACCCACACCTGTATAAAGCTATACTACAGGTCACATTCGCAATTGAAAGTAGGACCTGTATGTCAACACAAACCATTAGTCCTGAGTTCTCTGTTTTTAAGCTCGTCGAGCGCGTCCAAAAAGAAGCCAGCACCATCAGCCACCGCCAAACAATGAACTTTATTAGCTATGAAATTGAAAACACCACGCTGGTTGACCAAGCACAAACGATTGTTTTTGCGGGCTTTCAACGCATGAGCCGTTTCTTGCCCCAAGTCGCGCGTTATACCCGCATTGCCAAAAACGCCAGCAAAGTATTCGTATTTGGGGTGATGGATATTACTCCCCCACCCATCGAGAACATACGTTATGTTGCCCTTAGCCCCGATGACCAACTGACCAAAGAATGGTTCTTGGTGTCGTTTGGTGAAGATTACGCCAGCGCACTCGCCACAGAAGAACTTACCGACATTGACGACGTTGACCAAAAACGCCAGTTTAAGAGCATTTGGACATTTGACCGTGACCTTGTGAGCATCCTTAACGATTGGCTCTTGCAAGAAGTAGGCTGGCGCACAGACTACACGCCCGACCTGCAACACCCCGAAAGACAATTGCACTATGTCAGCCAAATTATTGCGCGCATGCAAGAACGCGAACGCAAACTAACAATCAAGGGCGACACCGTTCGCGCCAAAGAAGTGAGCATCATTATCCGCGAAAAACTGTATCAATCGCTGACGATGTTCCAAAAAGCGCGTTAATCTCAGGGTAAGGTTTGCGCTTTACACTCTTTATTAGTTTCGTTTATCGGTAAAGAATGGAAAGCGCATCATGAAAAAATTTGTGTTTTACGCCGTTTGTGCTTTAACTCTCCTCGCTTTTTCGCAAATCTTCACCATGCAAGCCCAAAATCCCGACCCGCGCTTTGAGGGAACGGTTGCCGCCCCCGACTTTGTAGAAGGGCTGGATTGGTTCAACATTGAACAACCCATTACCCTTGCAGGCTTACGGGGCAAGGTCGTGTTGCTAGACTTTTGGACGTATGGCTGTATTAACTGCGTCCACATGATTCCCATCCTGCGCCAACTAGAAGAAAAATACCCCAACGAGCTTGTGGTGGTTGGCGTACACAGCGCAAAATTTGAAAGCGAAGGCGTAAGCGATAACATTCGCCAAATTGTACAACGCTATGATGTTCATCATCCTGTAGTGAATGACCGCGACTTTATCGTATGGCGAAGCTATGGCGTAAATGCTTGGCCCACGCTTGCCCTCATCGACCCACGCGGAAATTTGGTTGCCATGGATGCAGGCGAAATTCCGTTTGAAGCCCTTGATGGCTACATCGGCAGTATGCTGGCATACTATGACCAACTGGGAACAGATGAAATAGACCGCACGCCCCTTGCGCTTGCCCTTGAAGGCGCAAGCAACCCCGGCACACCCCTTTTGTATCCGGGCAAGGTGCTAGCAGATGAAGCCTATAACCGCCTCTTTATTGCCGATAGCAATCACCACCGTATTCTCATCACCGACCTTACCACCTATGAAGTGCTAGATGTGGTCGGCGTGGGGTCACGGGGCTATGCCAATGGCAATTATGAAGAAGCGCGTTTTGACCAACCGCAAGGCATGGCACTGCAAGGCAATTTGCTTTACGTTGCTGATGTGAATAACCACGCCATTCGCGTGATTAACCTGGACGAAAAAACAGTCTCTACCATCGCGGGTGATGGCACAATGTCAAGAACGCTCATTCCGTTTGGGGTGGTCGTCACCGACCCCACAGGTGTGGCTCTCCGTAGCCCATGGGATGTAAAGTTTGGCAATAACCCCAACGAACTGCATATTGCCATGGCAGGAATGCACCAACTACACATCATGGACTTAGAGCGCAACATCCTTACCCCTAGCGTAGGCAACGCCCGTGAAGCCATGCTAAACACCACTTTGGCAGATTCCGAATTGGCTCAACCGAGTGGCTTGTTCTTTAGAGGTGGCTTGCTGTACTTTGCAGATAGCGAATCCAGTACCATCCGCGTAGCAAACTTCAACGAAAATCGCGTAGACCTGATTAGTGGCACAGACCAAAATAGCCTCTTTGACTTTGGCGATATTGACGGCGTAGCAGGCACAAGCCGTTTGCAACACGCTCTAGACATCACAGGCGCACCCAATCAGGACAGCCCGCTTTACATCGCTGATACGTATAACAACAAAATCAAGCAATACGACCCCGACACGCGCATTACCACCACATTCTTTGGTAAGGGTGGCGTTGGGGGGTATCGTGATGGCGATGCCAGCGTTGCCGAATTTGACGAACCCGGTGGCATTAGCCTTGTGGGCAATCGCCTTTTTGTGGCAGATACCAATAATCACGTTATTCGTGTGATTGACCTAGACACGCAAACCGTTAGCACCATCAACTTCCCTAACCCCGAAAGATTGGCATTACGTGAAGCCATCGTCGTCGGGGGCAACCAAGCCCTTGGCGAAATCGTCACCCTAGACGCGCAAACCGTTGGCGCAGGCGATGGGCAACTTTCGCTTAAACTCGTATTGCCAGAGGGCTACAAGGTCAATTCACTCATTGAATCTGCGGTGCTTGTTACCAGTGAAGGCGAAGCTGTTCAAGTATCGCAAGCCCAAAGCCTGATTAGTGGCACAGAGTCGCCTGTTGTGTGGAC
>DAOTTQ010000022.1:0-2124 GCA_034437555.1 Anaerolineae bacterium
TTCGATGTGCTTGGGTTCATCACTAAGTGTGAAAACACGAGATTTTCGGATGAGGATGAGGACGAATTAATCGAGGGACTTGTACACCTACGGGACAGCGGTCTACTGTACAAACTACAAGGCTATTGGCAACGTATGGCGCGGGCTTGGGGTGTCATCTAGTCTCATAATCTATTAACTTGACACCCCTACCCCACCCATAGTAAGCTACTCACATCGAACGCTAAAAACAAACAAAGGAAAAATAACGATGCCAAACAAGTCAGTAGCAATCAGCGTATTGGACGTAAAGGCAAATGTAGAATTTCTCATCTTCCCCTTCGAACCGCAAGATGCGCAAGCGCGGTATTGCAGCGTGTGGGTATACCACGGGGGATACGGTGCGCTAGATTACAAGTCACACTACCTCAGCATCCAGACAGGCGACCTGTTGATACAAGGGGATTATCCAGAGGGCTATCCCGATGAGTTTAAGACGGGTGAGCGCCTGCTCACCGCCGCACCTAAACCGAGTGTATCAGCCCGCGCCCTACGGATTAAAATCCAGAAGTGGTTAAAATCATGACTATCGCCAACGTCGTACCACAAGGTGTTCGCTACATCTATGCGCGGGCATACGTCAACGCACGGGGTGAACTGCTCATCGTTACCTCACTACCTACCCAGCGCACGACGGGGCGGCGCGTCTTAACAGAGACCGGTTGGTTTGAGGCGTTATTGCGCCTATTACCATCACTAACCCCGTACCACGGGGAAATCCCCGCACACTTGACAGGGTTCTTCACGCCTGAAGGTGACTTCCGCAAATTTCGTTTTCTAAAGCACAAGGGCGGTTAAAAGCATGAATGACCTACGTATGTTTCACCCCGATTTTAACGTACTACGCATCAAAGAACTATCCGACCTGTGGGTAGAACGTGCCAGATTGTGGCACGAACACACCGCCCCCGTGTCGTCGAAACATGAGTTTGAAATAGATAATAGTAAGCCCATCAAAAACGTGGAAGCGCAATGGCAAGCCCTACGGGCGCAGCAGTTTATAGACAGCGCTAAAAAACGCGGGGATACGCTTAGTTTTGCGGAAGCCTTCTCCCGTGCGGACGGGGATATGAAACGCAGCACCCATTTCAACGCCTAGAAGGGATACCCATCATGACCACCTTAGCCCAACACAGGGAGCGCCTTGTAGTGTTACAAGACGCCGAACAAACCAAGACGTTCGCCCAATACGATGATGTGCGTTATGGGATTATATCGCGCACAATCGACGCCTGCGATGCTCTGTCGTATGCGCGTCAGACCCCCGAACGCAAGGACACTAAGGGACGCAATTACCTTCAACTTGCGGAAAATCGGTGGACACGTTTTATGCGTTTGTTGGGTGAACCACACGCCCTGCCGTAAACCTCTAACGCAGTGGATACGGGGGGATAACCCCACCTGATACACCGCGCACCTTGCGGACGCTACCGACCCCCACAGGGATACTGCTCACCCTGTGGACGCTACCGACCCCCTACCAAAAACTACCGCCTCTCCAGACGCTATCGAACCCCTACCGAGTGTTAGACCAAAGGAAAACGCTATGAAACGCAAAGAATTTAACAAGCGCATTAAAGAAATCAGGGGGTTGTTCGACGCAACGCCCGCCGAAATCTCAGCGGCATTATATGCCTACCCAGTATCCAGCATGGGCGGGCTGACAAACGATGCCGCCGTCGTTCTGTTTAACGTTCGAGGCTACGTAAGTAGCGCGATTAGCGGCGGTATTGCGGAACACTTGGACACCACAGCACACATAGAACAGAAATGGTACATGACAAATACCGATACTGTACACCCCATCGAACATCGAGGCCGCCGTGTTATTGAGGCACTATTAGCCTCTAAGGACAATCATACAGGCGCATATCGTCAACCGTGGGCAGACCATGTGGGCATACTATTACATCATCTAGGTAATAGTTTGTTATACAGTCTTAGCCGCGCTCATCTAGGTTTAGCGGCTGATTTATCAGATGAGTTTAAGGCCGCAATGGACGAGTATGTGGCACACATCACCAAATAAACCGACCCGACCCCGCGCATTTCTGGCGGGGTTTTCGTTTGTGTAGTGATAGCGTT
>DAOTTQ010000023.1:0-2966 GCA_034437555.1 Anaerolineae bacterium
GGCATGCCTAAACATATAGTACACCCCACCCCAAAAATAAAGCCCTCTCACAGGCAAACAACGGCAAAAAGTTTGATATCAACGCCCATACTGGCTATAGGTAAAACAAAGTAAAATAAACTATGACCCTACAACGTGACTAAAACACCTCCCGTCTTAATTCCACGCCTTGCCACAGGTCTGGGCGCATGCCTTATTATGGGCGCATGGCCACTCAGTGCCCCCATGTACAAAATGCTGCCCTCGCTTCCCGCAGCATTAACCGTAGCATTGGCGCTCCTCTTGTTCCCACTCTTGTACCTATCTTCGAACAGAAATTTTCGCATCACCACCCGCGCACGCTTGTGGCTGGCCTTTGTGTTATTTTCATTAAGCCTCTACAGCAAAGACATCCCTAAGCCAATTTACATAAGCCAAGCCATCGGCTTTCTTGGGCTTATATTGTTTGGCTATGGCCTGTGGCATTGGCCCCATGCGCGCCAGAAACTCGCCCAGCTTCAGCATGTGTTAGGCCGTGCAAAATACAAGCCCCGCTTAATCGTGTTGGCGTTAAGCCTCATCATGTGTGCCTGTGCGCTGTCACTCGGTTGGGTTTGCTTTCGTTTTCTACCCGCTATTGTAGATTCCAACGCCCAATATCTTCAGGCAAAATACATCGCTCAAGGCCAACTATATGGCCCAGAGCCGCCGTTACGAGCGTTCTTTCCCATATGGATGGCCGTGCAAGAAGGTAAATTCTATGCCCAATACCAACCTTTGCACACACTGTTATTAGCCTTAGGCCATCTAGGCAGCGCCCCATGGCTCATAAACCCCCTCTGTGCTGCACTCACCGTGTGCACCACCTATGCCTTGGGCAAGCGTATTTTTGGCACAACCACTGGCATTATAGCCTCCATATTCTTGGTATGTTCACAATTTGTGCTCTTCATGTCCTGCGAATACATGAACCATGCCAGCACACTACTATTCACCGCTTTATTTATGCTAACATTTGTCAATACCATGCTCGCCACCACATACAAAAAGCGTTGCTGGCTTGGCTTGGCGTGCGGCGCGTGTTTTGGCGCCGTGCTACTAATTCGTCCCCTTACCGGCATGGGGCTTGGCTTTCCCTTCGCGATCCATGCCATACTTCAGCTTAAGCGTAACCCACAACGTTACGGCCAGCCCTTTATTGCCGCTTTTTCTACCCTGCTTATAAGCATGCTTTTCATGTGCTGGTACAACAACCAACTCACGGGAAATCCCTTCCAATTCCCTTCTTCAGAATATCATAACGGGCAATGGACAAGTGCGCTTGGCTTTGACGATAAACACCCATTCACCGTGACCTATGCACTAACAAAAGCGCAAGGCGAATGGGCACGCATGAACTTTAAAGTATTTGAATGGCCCACACCCTGCCTGATTTTACTGCTCCTTTATGTCATACGCCCTGCAAAGAATCCTTATGCGCAATTGTTGCTGTTAAGCATTATCAGCCACACGCTGCTGAACATGGCAAATCAATTCACAAACTTAGCCTTTGGTCCGCGCTACATGTACGAAACCATGACCGCCATTTGCATTCTAAGTGCTGCAGGCCTAACCCGACTGCCCATCCTGCTTTCTGCACTACCCAAAGCGCCGCAGCACGCAGAACTGCGCGCCATAGCAACCATGAGCTGCATACTGCTTTTCGCAAGCGCCTTCATGGTGCGCTTACCTGTCAATATCGACCATTACGGCAACCATTATGGCGACAACGACCCTGCGTTTTACCAAAGCATGCTCTCACAGGCCCGCACACCCGCACTCATTTTCGTGGGTCGAAATGCTGCTGTCGCACGCGTAAATTTCACAGTCGATTCATTGCCTTACCGCAAAGTAGCCTTCACCTATCCTCCTGATAATGAAGACGAAGTCATCTTTGCTTACGATCAAGGTGACAGTGAAAACCAAAAACTGATACATTATTTTACCCAAAGACTTGTGTATGTTGAAGAAAAAGGCGCGCTAACCGAAATACCGTCCCTAAAACGTGAAAAATAGAGCCCATGATGCCTACACACGACACCCATAATTTCCATGAACGCCGCACAGATGTCGTGTTGTTAATAGGAGTTTTAAATGAAGGCATGCAGTTCACCAATCAATTGCAAAACCTGCAAGCCTACCGCGATTGCGTCGATATTTGCATCATCGACGGCGGCAGCACCGACGGCGCCACCACCTTAGAAGCACTTGCCCCAAATAGTCGCACATTGCTCATCAACACCGACCCGCAAAGAGGCTTAAGCGTTCAATACCGCATCGGCCTTGCCTATGCCATTGAACAGGGCTACAGCGCCGTCATCATGATGGATGGCAACGGCAAAGATGGCACCGATGCCATACCACGTTTTATTGGGGCGCTTAAAAACGGTGCGGACTTCGTGCAGGGATCGCGTTTTCTTCCGGGGGGACAACATCTAAACACCCCCCTAAGCCGCACGCTTGGCATACGCTGCATCTTCAACCCCCTCATGGCACTCGCGTGCGGCTATTGGTACAGCGATGCCATGAACGGCTACAAAGCCATCACCTGCGAATTGCTTAAGAATCAAGGATTAAAGCCTTTCCGCAATATATTTATTCGCTACAACTTGCAATATTATCTTAACTACCGCGCGCCCAAACTCGGCGCAATCATCGCTGAAATCCCCGTGAGTCGAAATTATCGCCAAAACATCCGTATACAAAGTAAGATTATCGGGTTTAGAGCGTGGCTTAGCATATTTCGTGAGTTGTTCGCAACGATCACCGGATACTACAATCCTCGGTAAAAGACCTTTCGTAAACCCCCTATTTGCGCTATAAATCATGTATAAACACACGTTATATCTGCAACCGGAGCTATGTCTTTGTCATCACAACTTACTGACCCAATCATCGCCGCACGCCCTGATTTTATACATAATGGCCACGGCGTCGCCAAACATGTG
>DAOTTQ010000024.1:0-40200 GCA_034437555.1 Anaerolineae bacterium
GGCTCTTAAAGCCGAACTCGCACGTCTAGAAAACGTGCTAGACGATAAACGCCATCAAGTGCAAGCCGATATTGAATACACCGATAAGCAAATTGATGGGCTAGTGTATGCTGTTTATGGGCTAACGCCCGAAGAAATTGCTGTTGTAGAGGGCAAATAGCCCTAAACCCATGAGAATAGGGAGCGCGCGGGTCATATAAACGCGCTCCCCTATAACGAAAGATGTGTGAAAAATCTTGTTTACTTCTAACATACAACGAACGCGCGTTTTTTTAACACAGCACCCATAAAAAAGCCGTAAAGCTATTTTTAGCTTTCTGCCAAAACTCGTAAAAATTGTGTCATGTCCACATTACCGCCACTAATAACAATCGCTGTTGGCACATCGTCATTGGGGATAACGCCCGCCAACCAAGCCCCCACGCCCACACAGCCCCCACCCTCTACAATATAGCCCATTGTTTCTGCCATAAAGCGCATACCGCCCGCAATCTGGGCTTCGGTAATGGTGTATAGGGTATCCACCACCTTTGGGGCAATGTCTAGGGTAATAGAGCCTGCTTCTATGTCGCCAGAGAGGGCTTCTGCCAGCGTGTGCCAGTTTTCTTTAAGGTGTGTGCCATTGATGTGATTTGCCATCGCTGGCGCACTTTCGGCACAGATGCCCACCACTTCGCAATAGGGGCGCAACGCTTTAATGGCTGTGCCGATGCCACTAATTAAGCCACCGCCCCCCACACACACCACCACGCGCCCCACACCGGGCAATTGCCGAACAATTTCTAGCCCAATTGTGCCAGTGCCAGCCACAACGTGCGCATCATTGTAAGGCGATACAAACACGCGCCCCTCTGTTTTTTCGGTTTGGCGTGCAGTGTGTTCGGCTTCGTCATAATTTTCTGGCGTGGTGATCACTTCTGCACCCCATCGTTTAATTCCGTCTATTTTCTTTTGGGGAGTATGGCGTGGCACAAAAATTTTGGCATGCGTTTTTGTTAGATAGCTGGCATAGGCGATGCCCTGCGCGTGATTGCCAGACGAAGCCGCCACAATGCCTTTTAATCGCTCATCATCAGAGAGTGACAGCATGGCGTTAATTGCGCCCCGTATCTTAAAAGAGCGCGTAAAATTGAGATTTTCTAGCTTTAGATGCACATGCTCGCCAAGTTGTGGGGCAAGTTCTAACGGCGTAGGCTGAAGATGTGCGCCGATGCGATAGCTTGCGTTGACAATATCCGCTAACGTTACCATAACCAACCCCTCTTCTTAGGTTCTTTACGGGGGATGCCATGTGTAAGTGTGGTAAGTCCGCCCGCAAGTGGGCTAAAGTAGGGGCGGTTCTCGTCTAGGAGGGTGTCTATACCGCGCAAAAGTTTGGCGCGATGGTGTGCCATTTCAAAAAACGCACCATGCTCACGCACTAAGTCTCTTACGTCTGTATCGCTGGGTGCATCGCCCCACCGCCATTTATCGGGGAAAAAGTAGTAATACACCACATACGAAACAGCCGTACCCAATGTTACGCCACGATTCTCTATTGCCCAAAAATCATGCTGTGCATGCTCGGCAATTTCAGCCGTCAGCACTAATGCCACGACAGTATAGAACTGATGAGGAAAGCCCATTTCGCGCTTATTTTCTGCGACAAACTTAAAATAGCCTTCGGGATGCACATCTTGAATCATTTCTATAAAGAGCGTTTGTGCTTCGGTCAGCCATTCGGGGTGATTAAGTGTGACACCCGCGCCTACCTTAAGAGCATTTTGCCAGCACGCCAGCATCCTATTTTCTTGGGGTGGGGTAATCAGTGACATAACGCGCTCTTCATAGCGTGCCAGCCACGCTTGGCTAAACGTAAGCGCGGGGTGTGGGCGCACCAATTCAAAAAGATGCCCCATTGCCAGCGTTTGCATCAGGGTTTGCCGAAGGTCGTTGGCATCAGACCACTCTAGCCCCTCTTTAAGAGCATTAACGGCGTTTAGCCCTTGTGCTTCATCTTGGAGATAGCGATACGCTGTCCCCCATGCGATGGCTTGCCCTAAAGGTGAGAGGGCGGGCTTGGTAACGGGTGCTTTTGCCCGCTTATTTTCGGGGGTAGGGAAAGCCTTTTCACGGATAAAGTCGTTTTCGTTGGCAGAAAGCCATGCCCACGCCCATGATAGTGGCTCATCCTCGCGGTGCTTTTGGCTTTGTTCGGCTAATGACGATGAGGCATAAAGCCCTAGGTGTTGAAAGGTCATGACAAACGCTTTTCCTGATTTTGGCATATAATCAATCTTAACTAAATTCATCAAAATCAGACTTTATCTTAGCGGAAAATCTTAAACAAACCATGAGTGACCTTCCAACCGAATTTTCCATTTCCCCTAATGAAACGCCCGAATCCACGTTGGCGAGGCTTCAACATGAGATAGAAAAGCTCACCCGTGAGTATACGGCAGGGCGCATTAATTCGGCACAATATAACGCGCTATACCGCCACTTTAGTGAAAAACGCACCTTGATTGAAAAATTAGTAGAGCGTAACCCCCAGAGTAACACATGGCGCATGGCAGCCGAACACCATAAAACGAGCTTTCTCCGCGAGCAATTAGAAGCACGTCCTTTGTATTATGTGGTGTTTAGGCGTGGTGAGCGCGACCCCTTGTTAGCCAATGGCAATCTCTCTTTACGGGCAGCCGAACAAGTGCATAAGATGTTGCAAGTGTTGTGGGCAATGCAAACATGGCGTAAGGGCTTGGCGCGTAAGTCGATGGGAGAAGGCATGTGGATGTTACTGTGCATTGGCGATAATGCACTAACGTTGGTGATTTACTTGCTTCAGCCCTCTACCGTACAGGTAAACCAGCTTAGAGACTTGCACGAGGAGTTTGAGCTGGCGAATCGGCTTTCTTTAACGCGCAATATGCTCCCTGAGCGTATGGTCTTTCCACAGCGCGCTTTGATGGAGTAAGAATAAACCTGTCGCATCACGGGCGGTTTTGCGCTAAAATGGGCGCATGATTCGCAAAATAATGAGACTAGGGTTTTTCGGATGAGCTTCATATCCCACTTTTTACACTTTGCTAAAGACATTACCCAATCAGAACGTGGGCTTGCCTACGATACACAGTTTAGCGTGGTAGAACATGCTGATATTGACGACCTTGCCCTAAAAAGCGCAAAGTTTAACGACCTTGCCCAACAAGTGATTCGTGAAGCACAAGACAAAAACGAAGCTATCATCACTAATAACGTTATCATAGACCCCACAAAAGCCCCTACCACCAACATTAGCTTTTCTGATTTGCGAATGGTGGTGGCGATTCCTTTGGTGGGCGTGGGGGTGGTGTACCTAGACCGCCTTATCAAAGTGGGTGTGATTCCGCGTGAGCAAATTGAGAAGATTAAGGCATTTGGGGATAGCCTTTTGTCTACACCCTATGAAACCCTCTCTTTGGATGAGCTAAAAACGCAATTTGAAGCCTTTTAACGCGAAAGAACCCCCAACAACGACAACCCAAAAGGCAGTGGCAAGTACGTTTCTGCGGTAAGCCACGCCCCAAGCATCCCGCGCGCCACACGCTTCAGTGTGTTTTGTTGTGTGGATTGCCGTAGGGTGTCGTTGATGGGGCGGTGTAACACCTTCTCATAGAACGCATAGGGCGCAACCCCTAGCATGTTCCAATAACGCAAGCCCTCTATTTTTAAGCCCACATCTTGCGCCAATTGACGCGCATCACGCGCATTATACCGCCGATAATGCCCGATTTGCTGGTCACGCGCCCCGTATAAGCCCGTGAGTGCAGGCAAACTAAGCAAGATACGCCCACTTTCGGAGAGGCTATCGCGCAGTTCTGCAAGGGCTTGGCGGTCATTTTCAATGTGTTCTAGTACGTCAAGACACAGGATGCGGTCAAATGTGCCGTATTGCGCCAGTTTGCCCTCACCTAAGCCCGCCACATGCACGGGCACATCCCAGCCGTTTTGTTGCATAAGTTCGCTGGCAAAGGTCACAAGTTCAGCCTCATAATCCACGCCCATAGCGCGGTTGCCCTTTTGCGCCAATTTAACCAACATATATCCCGTACCACAGCCGGCATCTAGGGTTCGTGCTTCGGATGGAATATGACGCGCCAACCATGCCCACAAGCCCACGCGCCTAAAGTCGTTTGCCATTGTGTGACGATGCCAAGATAAAAGTGTGGCGGTCATTTGGTCTTGTGATAGGCTCATAGAGTTTCCCGTGTTTGTAAGAAGAATGCTTTGCGTAAATTGGGTAAGGTAAAGTCAAAACCGCATTTCTTGAAAAAATCCTCAGAGGCACTAATCGCCATCACCTCAAAGATATTGAGTGTTTTCGCCATTTCTACACAGGCAATCACAAGGTCACGCCCGACACCCTTACCTTGCACTTTTGGCGATACCGCAAGGCTACGAAGCTCTGCCAATTTTTTGCTATACACTTCTAGGGTAGCACACCCCACAATTTCACCTTCATACTCTGCTATAAAAAAATGAGGCAAAAGGTCGCTTAGTTCGTCTATGGTACGTGGCAATAGCTCACCTGTGGCGACAAACCGCATAATAAACGCGCTTAAAGCGGGGATGTCATCGGTGGTTGCATTACGGATGGTTATGGGGTCATTCTGTGCCATACAAAAAACTCTCCAATTTGTGTTTCTCGCTCATAATTTGCCATCAACCAGTTGTTTAGCTCGGTGTAGCCTTGCAACAGGGTATTGCTGTCCTTGTCCTCGCCCGTCACCCATGGCATGTTGTCATTTTGCAAAATAAGCACATACGAGGGCATGGCTGCCCAAAGGGTTTGGACGTTTTCTTCTTGCCATTCTTGCGGAAACCACCGTGCAATGGTGGGCTGATGAAACTGAAAGCGCGTGGGCGGTTGCCATTGCCCCATATACGCCACTTCGGGGCGAAAGCCCCACGTAAAGAGCGTATCACCTGCCACAAGGCGCGGGCGTAAATACTCTACCACGCTTAAGGATTCCCACACTCTAAAATCACCGCTAGGAAATTGGCGATAATAGGCTTCTTGGTCAATTGTTCCTGCGTAATACGGCAGGGCTTTAACCCATGTGGCACTAAACGGCACAAGTGCCACCATGCCCACAAACGCCCACAACACGGCGGGCTTATTTATCCAACGCACAAGAGCATCGGCACTATACGCGCCAAAGAGCGCAAGCGCGGGCAACATGGGCAACCAATGAGTATCAAAACCCAAGCGTTGCGCCACCACAAACGCCAAACCCGACAAGAGCCATAAGCCCACCAAACGCCAACCCTGTGCGTGAGTGCTGTCTTTTGCAATAAGGCGTATAGGCAACCACGCCCCCACAAAAAGCAGTAATAGCCCCCAATGAAGCCAACGAAACTGGGCATAGTGCCACAATTGGGCAAGCACACTGGCAAAATCGTTTAGGCGTGTATTATACCCGCTTGCTCCTTCTGCAATCAAAAGCATTTCGCTAAAGATGCCCATTTGCCAAAAATATACAAACAAGATGCCCGCGCTAACGATACCCCCAATGGCAAAGCATACGGCATCTTCTAGCAAGGCGCGGGGATGTGATTTGCGTGTTAAGATGTGATTGAGGATGAGAGCCACCACAAAGAACGCCTGATATTGCTTAAACCACAGCACTAGCCCACAAATTACGCCCGTGAGCATGCTAAAGCCCCATGATGAATGAGAACGGGGTGTGCTTTGGACAGCAAGCACCGCACACAATACCGCCCAAATCATAGGGATGGTAACCAGCGAATCGCTTTGTGTGATGCTAGAGAACGTTTCGCTAAAGTAAAACGCGCCATAGAAGAACGCGCCCCATACACCAATTGCGGGCGAAAAGAGACGTTTGCCCACTGCATATAAGCCCACCATGCCCAACGGCACAAAGAGCAAGTCTAGCGCACGAATGGCACCCCAGCCTGTGCCAAAAAGCTGAATTCCAAACGCATAGATGTAATAGATAGGCGGGGGTTTTAAGTCCCACATATCCAGATAGGGCGTGCCACCGCCCAAAATGCTTCTGCCAATGTTGGCATAGGCGGCTTGGTCTCGCCCCATTGGGTAAGACAGCACAGGCAATGCCAACACAAACACGGCAAGCACCGCCCACACTAAAGGATGACGAAGCCGCTTTATAAGCTTGATGTTCATTGCACGATGCCCGTTGCCCACGCAATCGCCAGCGCAATTAGCATGGATGCCCCTAAGACCATCCACGCCACAATGCGCCCACTGGCTTGAAGGGGACTAATGGGGGACTCTGTGATGGTGACGTTGCCAATGAGGTCACAGGCAAAATCAACGTTTAGCACGCCCTTGTTAATGCGAATGAGATAATCGCTTTGATGAACCACTAGCCAGCCGCCATCGCTATCCCATGTGTCGCCGTAGCGCGTGATGATGGCGTTCTTGACGAGGGCGCGTGCTTCGTGTGGGGGGATGATATTGGGTTCTTCTGCCATGTGTGTGCCTCTTTAACAGTATTTTTTGATTATAGGCTTTGGCTTGTCCCTTTGGAAGATGAGGGTCATCCGCCGTTTACCCTACGATTTATGAGAATATAGTGACGTTTTTGGGGTTGCGTGCTATAATCAATGTTGATGGCTGTCAGAATTCAAGGAGGTACAACCTTGCAACCTGTACAACGTATGCAACCGTGCGCGCGTTGCGAACAAGAATTGCCAGAATCGCGTTTTCACACGCCTGAAGCGGTGTTTTGTAAACGATGTACCGAAGAAATCAATCTAGCCCTCCGCAAGAAGTATAACATCATTAAAGCCGCACATTTTCGCGCACAATTGCGACACTCTACCCGCGTCTTACAACAACAGCTCCAAATTGCTAAACCTGCTCGCACTGCGGGCGTAGGGGGCTAGCCAACTTAGGTCCGTTTATAGAAAATGGCACTCAGGAGCAAGCTTTTTGCTTGCTCTTGCCCACCTTCTGCGCCTGTATCATTGTATTTACTCCCTCATGGGCAATTCACCTAACCAAATGGCTAGGAAATTCCACCCAACTGCTAATACAACGATTATCTTTGCCGTGTACAATGTGGCATATTGGAGATAATCCCATACAATTTATAACCATTGTGCTGGTATAATGAAGAAAAAGTAGTCTTGTCACCCCGCAATTGTGGGGATGGAGGTCATTACCGTGCCGAATAAAATGGAACGTTTTACGCAGCGGGCGCGGCGCGTGTTAAGCCTTGCACAGGAAGAAGCAGAGAGGCTACAACACGGGCAAATTGGCACAGAACATCTTCTCTTAGGGCTCATGCGCGAAGATGGTGGTGTTGCTGGTCGCGTTTTAAGAGAGCTTGGTCTCGATTTACGCCGCGTTGAAGAATTGGTTGTCCGTTTAACGGACAGCGGCGTTCGCGCCCCCAACGGAACTTTAGATTTATCCGCTGGAACCAAGAAAGTTTTAGAGCTTGCCGTTGACGAAGCTCGCCGTATGGGACATCACTACATCGGCACAGAACACCTGCTTTTGGGCTTGGTTCGCCAGCAAGACGGCGTTGCAATTGAAGTGTTGCGTCGCCTTAGCATTAGCCCCGAAGAAGTGCGCCGTAAAACGCGCAGTGTGCTTAGCGAAAGCCCGGTGCAACAAACCCCCACAGCACCTGCAACCGACCGCCCTACACGCCCCACCAGCAAGGATAAAACCCCCCTTGTTGACCAACTGGCAACCGACCTTACGGCACTTGCTAGCGAAGGCAAATTAGATCCGGTTGTTGGGCGTGAAACCGAGATTGAGCGCGTGATTCAGGTGCTATCTCGCCGTCGTAAGAACAACCCCGCCCTAATCGGCGAACCCGGTGTAGGTAAGACCGCTATTGTAGAAGGGCTTGCCCAACGCATCGTTGATGGTGATACCCCCAAACCCCTCCTAAACAAGCGTGTGCTTCAGCTTGATGTTGGGTCTTTGGTAGCAGGCACCATGTATCGTGGGCAATTTGAAGAACGCCTTAAGCGCGTGATTGAAGAACTTAAAACCAGTGACACCATTTTGTTCATTGATGAAGTACACATGCTAGTAGGCGCAGGGAGCGCGGGCAGTAGTGTAGACGCTGCCAATATCCTTAAGCCCGCGCTGGCACGTGGTGAACTACAGTGCATTGGCGCAACCACGCTAGACGAATATCGCAAGCACATTGAAAGTGATGCTGCTTTAGAACGTCGCTTCCAACAAATTTTGGTAGACGAACCCACCATCGAAGAAACCATTGAAATTCTACAAGGCATTAAAGTGCCTTATCAAGAACATCACAACGTTGAAATTACTGATGAAGCCATCGAAGCCGCCGCCAATTTATCGGCGCGTTACATCCCTGACCGCTTCTTGCCCGACAAAGCCATTGACCTCATCGACGAAGCCTCTGCACGCTTACGCATGTACAAATCTCCTGAAGCGGCACAAGTGCGCCGTATTTATGAAGAAATCGACCACGTAAAAGGTGAGCTAGAACGCGCTGAGGATGATGAATTGCCCGCAGAAGAAATTGAAGAATTGCGTAGCCGTCAAGAAAGCCTGAACAAGTCACTTGACAATTACAAGTCGAATTGGAACGACACCACAGGGCAACCGCGCCTAACCGCCGAAGATATTGCCGAAGTGGTGGCAATGTGGACAGGGATTCCGGTTACACGGCTTGCCAGCGAAGAAACCCAACGCCTTATGCAAATGGAAGGCGACCTTCACAAGCGCATTGTTGGGCAGCACGAAGCCATTGTTGCCATTAGTAAAGCGGTACGCCGTGCGCGCGCAGGTCTAAAAGACCCCCGCCGTCCCATTGGGTCTTTTATGTTCCTTGGACCAACGGGTGTGGGTAAAACAGAACTCACGAAAGCCCTTGCTGCCTTTATGTTTGGCAGTGAAGAAGCTCTCATTCGCCTTGATATGAGCGAATTTATGGAACGCCACAGTGTGGCTCGCCTTGTGGGTGCGCCTCCCGGCTATGTAGGTTATGAAGATGCGGGGCAACTGACAGAAGCTGTACGCCGTCGTCCTTATAGCATTGTGGTGTTTGATGAAATTGAAAAAGCCCACCCCGAAGCGTTTAATATGTTGCTTCAGGTGATGGAAGAAGGCACACTAACGGACGCACGCGGACGGCATGTGGACTTCCGTAATACCATCATCGTGATGACCAGCAATGTGGGCGCGGATGTGATTAAGCGTAGTGCCAAACTGGGCTTTGAGTTTGCAACCGATTCTGACAAGGAAGCGCAACAAAACTATGACGAAATGACCAAGAACGTGATGGACCAAGTACGTAAGCTGTTCCGCCCCGAATTCTTGAATCGTGTAGACAGTGCCATTGTGTTCCGTAGCTTGTCGCAAAGCGAAACCAAAGAAATCGTCAGCCTTGAACTGGACAAAGTAAAAGAACGCCTGATTGAACATGCCATCACCCTAGACATTACCGAAGAAGCGCGGACATGGCTAGCAGACAAGGGCTATGATTCTGAATATGGCGCACGTCCTCTTCGCCGTCTCATCCAAAATGAGATAGAAGACCGCCTCTCGGACGGCATTTTGCGAGGCGAATTTGACATTGCAAGTGTGGTTCGTGTGGGTGTTGGCGAAGCTGATGAGCTAACGTTTACGATGGCAGAAGAAACCGAAACGGTATAGTTAACGCCAATCGGTTTTAGAACGCACATACTTGATACGAAAAAGGGGCGCATCTTATAAAAGACGCGCCCCTTTTTTTTTATTGTTTGGATGTCGATGAGTGCTAAGGCTCTAATTCTTTCAAAGCCTCTTCAAAAGCGTTAATCTCACAATTATCACGTGGCGTTATGTTAAGGCTTGGATGCGCGAATACTTCAGCTTGTCGATTGAAAGAAGGCGCAGGCAAACAAATGACCCGTTCAAACTCATTGTCTACGATGTACTGTAGCACATTAGGAAAGCGACGATCATCATAAGAAGTAAGGTTTTTGGTATCAGAAGTAAAGATGACAATATCGGGCAAAGGCAATCCTTTCTCATTAAGCAAATCGGGGATTGTCTGTTGGGCAAAATTGCTTGTTCTGTAGAAACGATAGTGATTTAATCCCCAATAGTAAATATCTGCCCCTACAATAGCTTTTACATCCGGGGGAAGAAGGGTTGCAATCTCTCTGCCCACATGCACCAGTTCAGAACCACTGTCTACTGGCACATTAACATCACGCATCAAAAGAGACAAACCGCCAACCGCCAACACCAACATTACTAAAAATACTGTGCCTCTGGTGCGACGAAGTTCAACGAAAACATAACCGGCCATTAAACATAAAAGCGGAACATGATGAAGTGCATAGTGCAGGATGTACGGTGGTTTTGGGCTTACAATAAAAAGGGTAAAAGTGCTTAACCAGAAGATTCCTACCCAAAACCGCAACCAAGCATCCTGTTTTTTGTAAGACAACCATGTTGCGTAGAACATGATAAAGAGACTTAAGGGAGAAAACTTAATGTAGTGGAGAATGAAATCCACCATCCCCGACGCAAACCGTTGATTAAGAGGTAACTGTCCACCAACATCTACTTGCATATCATAAGTAGCGGTTAAACCGTTAATAACTGCATCAAGCGAACCATAAAGAACCGCCCGAATAACTATATAGATTAAGGCATAAGAAACACCACCCAGTACAAGACCCCAAAATGAATCATTGCGCCATGTACGATGTCTTATCAATTGTATAAGATATAGAATGCTGTACCAGATGCCAAAGGCGATTGCGAAACGTATACCCACATGGTGACCTTCAAGAGAAAAGGCTAGAAGAAAGCCGATAGCGTAATACCAATGGAATCTCTCTCGTGCATGATAATGAAGCCATAATGCGCCTGCTAAGAACAACGTTGTTAGCGTTTCCATTCGCACATAGGCTTGATTAAAGAGACCTGTTACGGCAAAAATCATCACAAGTAGGGCAATAAAGGGCGTTGTGGCACGCCCTAAAATAAAATAGACAAAAGCAAGCCCCCAAAAACCCATTAGAAGTACCCATAATCGAATCCCTTCTAATGTCATACCAAAAGCGGCAATCCATAGCCCCTGCATGTAATAGCCAACATAAACAGCCGGTGGTAAGCCACTAACAACAAAATCAGTTGTTTTTGGGTCACCTGTGGTTGCAAACTGATATGCCCAAGAAGCAATGTAGGCTTCGTCCATGTAGTATGGCGGGGGTGGGGACGCACCAACCCACAAGAACTTAAGCACAACTGCTACTAATAGAACAACAAATAACCACCAATTTGATTTTTCACTGGCACCCATCATTTAAGAATCTCTTTCCTCTTGGGCTTCACGGGAGCGCAAGAACACTTCGACAATAATCAAGATGCCCCCCACAAAAAGCATTAAGGGCAAGTTTAGCAGGCGCGGAATAAGCAACCACGCGCTAGTAACCAC
The DNA here is from genome assembly GCA_034437555.1 of Anaerolineae bacterium. Classification (GTDB taxonomy): domain Bacteria; phylum Chloroflexota; class Anaerolineae; order Aggregatilineales; family Phototrophicaceae; genus JANWYT01. The sequence goes on from DAOTTQ010000024.1 coordinate 11,433, forward strand.
AAATAAGCCTATCCAAACACTTTGGCGCACAATCACGCCACTGGGTGGCACATCCACATCAAGGGGTGTAAAGCGCACGTTAAGATAGCGCACAATGGGCAAGACTGTTCCGCAAACGGCAATCATCAGGAGTACAAAGAACAGCCATAATTCGCCCCCAATGCGCGGAAACTGGGTGGTCATTAGAAAAAATAGTCCCCCCCATCCCATCACCAATAGAAATAGTGACCCTACCAATAGCCCAATGTGGTCGGGCGGAGTATTGGGGGTGTCGGGTGCGGTGGGGCGTTGATTACGAGAAGAACGGCTCATTCCTTATCCTTGTGTGCTAAAGTGCCATTGGTCATTAGGTTTTCATTACCCCATATTCTACCTGTTTCGCTATAATGAAAGCAAACAAGCCACTAGTGATGTAGGGTTGATGGCAAGCAAATGAAGATTGATTGGGGTCATGTGCCGTGTTTTTGGGGTGTTTCGCCGTCTGTGTCGCAACGGCTAGACATTAGCGCACACACACTTACATTTCAGGCGGGGTCAACCATCTTTAATGAGGGGGATACTTGCGCGGGCTTTCATGTGGTGGTAGAAGGCTTGGTGCGGATTTATCGCATTAGCCCAGAGGGACGCTTACACACCCTTAGTTTGCTTATGCCGATTGCCTCTTTTAACGAAGTTTCGGCGGTAGACGGTCATAGCAACCCCTACACAGCCACCGCCGTAACCCAAGTAAGGCTATTGCGGATTCGTCATGAACACCTGATGGAACTTTTAGCGACAGAACGCGAATTGCTACAGGCGTATGTGCAAGCGTTGGCGCACGTTAATCGCGAATATATAGAACGCCTGGAAGATATGACGTTTCGCACCATTCCATCACGCCTAGCCAAACTATTTTTGCACGAAACCGCGTACGGTGGGCAAATTGCGCCTGTACCCACCAAACTAACCCAAGAGGACATTGCCTCTATTTTAGGGACAACCCGTGAAGTGGTGGGGCGTGCGCTAAGAGGCTTGTTTAATATGGGACTCTTAAAGAAAAAAGGGCGCGAAATTTATGTTGCCAACCGCGAAGGGCTAGAATATCTGGCAGAAACCAATGAAATGCCCGACCACCGCAAAATCAAATAAGCGACACGACATTGCTTTTCTTAAAACACACTTTAGCCTTTAAGACGGCGTGAGAGCGTTTTGTCCATCAAAATGGCGGTGCGCTCTAGCCACTCAAAGCCATCGGCATAACTGATGACGTTAAGCTGTGGGTCAAAACTCCAAAAGCCCGCCACATCGTATAAAAAGCGCATATAGGTATAGCAAATTCCCAAGACAATGCGCGAATACACGCTATAAGCCATAAACGGAAAAAAGATGATGATGCCCCTATCGTGGACGTATAGCACAATGCCCATTTGTGAATCGGGGTAGTGTAGCTCAACATCATAAGCATCGGGCGGCTGTATCGGAATAAGCGTAGGGTCTAAACGGAGCATGTGGCGTGCAAGTGAGCGAGGCTTTACCTTACGGATGGGCCAAAAGACTTCGGGTTGTGAGGGGTCTTGCCCATTTTCTAGCAACCACTGCATCATCTTATCGGTGAGTTTGCCCGTTTTTGGCACATAGAGATGAATTTCATACATGGAGGACATGCACCTTACCCCCGTTCTTTAAGCAACGTAATCAAAAGTAACAGGTGACTTATCTCACCAAGTGAGAACGCTTGCCAGCCGTTTATCTCTAGCTTGCCCCCTTGCACCCCATAACCCACATAAGAAGCCCAAAGCAGTGTATCGCCGTTGGCTTCTAGCCCTTGTTCACTAAGCTCTATCACGCCAAAGGGAACGCGCTCACCCCGTGCTAATTGGGCTTTGACAACTGGCACACGCGCCTCTGTAATGGCTTTCTCTAGCTTTAAGACCAGCTTGCCGACATTGCCATAGAGGTTGTTTAGGTGTAGGTGTTCGTCTTGGTCGGTGGTCATTTTGCAATCATACACTTCGCGTCTAAAAAAGCCCGCTAAAGACACTTGTTCGGCACGAACGCGCAAGCCTACAATTTGCTCATAACGAAACGCGCCCACCTGTGAACCGCGCCGATAGGTAAACCCCAGCGCATATAAAATAACTTCTCTATTCCAAAGGTGTGCCATATACCAATAGACACCCGTTGCCACCAGCGCAAACACGAGGGGCAAGAGAACAGCACGTAATTGGGCATTGGTGTTCCAAAAGAGCAATTGTAGCCCGATGACCGCAAGAGCATATATCACGCCTCCCTGAATAAGCAAGCGCAGGCGGTTGGTGGTGTAATGTGCCAGACACGCCCCTAAAACGGGGTCATCAGGAACAGCGAATTGCGAGGGTGTGTTTGCCATAAGGTCTCTTTCTAGGGTACGCTGTGGCAGGGTTTGGGCGTTTAGCGGATGCTGACTGCGCTACCGCTATTGGTTTTATTGACGACAATATGGACAGGGAAAGAGTCGCGTAGGTCTTCAATGTGGGTAATGACCAGCACCAGCTTAAAGTCGTCTTGGATGGCAGTAATAGCTTCTACCAGTTTACTGCGCCCTTCTGCGTCTTGTGTGCCAAAGCCCTCATCAATGAACAGGGTTTGTAATTGTGCGCCCGCCCGCCGCGCCAAGAGCTTAGACAGTGCCACACGCAACGCAAAGTTAATGCGAAAGGCTTCGCCACCACTATACATTTCATAGGCACGGTTGCCTAGTTCATCGGCAATTTGAATGTCTAACGTTTCACGGGTGTTACCTTCTAGCGTTTCGCGTTGTGTGGATAGGCGAAGGTTCATGCGCCCGTCTGTCATGCGTGAAAGCAGGTCATTTGCCAGCACTTCTAGTTCTGGGATGGCACTTTCGATAATCATGGCGGGTACGCCGTTTTTGCCAAACGCCAGCTTAAGCTCTTCATACAGTGATTGTTCCACCAATAGTTCTTGGCGGGTGTTTTCATGTTGTTGCTTGCGCTCTTTTTGTTGCTTTAGCGATTCTAGCTGTTGTTCGGCGCTAGACAACCGCCCACGAGCGCGTTCTGTATGTGTGAACTGTTGGTTATAGGCTTCGGTGCGCCGTTTAAGCTCTTGCTCTAAGTCCTCAAAGTGCTGGATGCTGTCTGTCAGGGTCACCAGTTCAGCTTGGGTTTCTTGATGAGCGTTGTGCAATTTCTCATACCGCTTTTGTGAGGCTTGGAGCATGTCTTGTAAGTCGGGCAGGCGGTTTTGAGCGCGTTCTAGGGTGCGCTTTTGGGTTTCATAGCCACTATAGGCTTTTAGCGTGTCACGGAGCGTATCGTGGTTTGTGCTGTCATAGCCAATGTTTTCTAGCTCGGCTTGGATGGTTTCGTATTCGGCGCGTTCATGGTGAGCATAGTCCCGCATATCCAGTTGATTACGCTTGCTGTCATATTCGCCAATAAGGGTATTGAGGCGCGTTTGCGCGATTTCACTATCGGCGCGTTGTTTTTCTAGCCCGCCCATTTGCGCCCGCAAACGGGGCAATTCTGCCAGTTCATCCATAATTGTGCTGATGGTGACGACGAGGGCTTTATTTTGCTCTTGCATGCCCTTGTAATCATCGCTGGCAGTTGCCCATGCTTGACGCTTCTGGTTGAGCGTTTCGTCTAGCTCGCCTAGCAATTGTTGGCGATGATTTTCATCAAGCGGTTGCCCACAAAGAGGACAAGTTGCGCCTTGTGTGGTTTCTAGGCGTGCTACGCGGTCTTTTAGGTCATTTCCTTCTTGTTTAAGGGTTTCTTGTAGCACTTTTAGCTCGCCCACGCGCTCCTTATTGCCGTTTAGGGTGGCGTTGAGGGTATCGCGTTCATGCTCTCTGGTTTCTAGGGTGTTGATGCGTTCCTGTAGGGCAAGCCGTAGGCTTTCATCATCAAGCTGGATGGTGCGCTCTAATTCGTTGGCGGTGGCTTCTAGGCTTTTAAGTCCACTCTCTAGTGTGGCTTCTACGCCTCGGATGAGGGTTTCTAGGGTGTTCTTTTGAACTTCTAGGTCTCTGACACGGCGTAGCTGTTCGCCTAGTGTTTCTTCTTGGGCTTTATAGGTTTGTAGTTCTTCATAACGGGCTTCAATTTCTTGCCCTGCATCAAGAATTTCTGCAAGCTCTTGAATTTCGGTTTGGCGTTGGGCTATTTCTTTGTCGGTTTCGGCAAGGTCGCGCTCATAATCACGCACACGGCGCAAGACTTGGGCATGATTATCGCGGGCGTTTTTAAGTTCGGTAGGGACACCCATTAACGCATCACGGGCTTTTTGTGCTTCTTCTAATTGGTCGCGTAGGGCGTTATAGTCTTTGCTGGCTTGGGCGTACTCACTGGTATAAGCGGGTTCACGCGCTAGCTCATCTTCTGCGGCTTTAATGCGCCCTTCAAGTTGTCGTAGGGTGTCATCAATGCCCTTGAGGGTTTCTTTAACGCGCTTTTCGTACTCTGCCCATAGTTCTAAACCCAAAATATCGGAAAGAATCTGTTTGCGCTCGGCGGGTGTTTTGGTGGTAAAGGCATCCGCTTTGCCTTGTTGTAAGAACGCCGACGCGGTAAAGGTTTCATAGTCTAGTTTAAGGGTGCTGATAATTTTGCGCTGTGTATCGCGCATACTGGGTTCATTAAGGGGTTTCCACTCGCCATCAGGGCGCTTAACCACCCAATGTAAACGCGAGCCTTTTTTGTCACGTTGGCGCGTTACCAAATAAACGTTGCCCTCGTGTTCAAACTCTAGCTCTACGCTCATTTCGGTTTGCCCGCTGTGAATGAGTTCACCTTCGGTTTTGGCACGGGCTTTGCCCCAAAGCACCCACGTTACGGCATCTAAGAGCGAAGATTTGCCTGCGCCATTTGCGCCCGTTAAACATGCCAGATGAATCCCATCAAATTCGAGGGGGTCGGGGTTACGATACGCCAAGAAATTGGTCAATTTAAGCCGAATTGGAATCATGAAACTAGATTATCCTTTGATGCCTGCACGTGCTAACGTTTCCCTGACATAAGGTGATGCAAAGAAAGCGTATTGTAAATCGGCACGTTGATACAAGCTATTGCCAATCGCCTGGACGATTTTGGCGGCGCGTTCATAGGCGCGTGCGCTCTCGCGGCGTGGCAGGGCTTCTCCTAGCCATAAGAACCCTTGCCCTAGCTCTTTGCCAGCAAATTCTTGTTCTAGCTCTAGCCCTTCGCGTAGATAATCAATGGCGTTAGGTTCACCGACCATAAATTTAGCGCGTCCCATCAATAAGAGGGCTTTGCTTCTAAAAATGGGGTTGCCATCACGATTCTTATCTAGGAAATCTTTGGCGCGTTGTAAACAGTTAAGGGGTTCACCAGCAATTAACAAGCCAAACATGCTTAAGGTTTGGGCAACCTGAAGTGAGAGAATGTCGTCTTGAGGTTTGCCGTCTTGGGCTTTAATGTGTGCTACGCCCTTATCAATTTTGCCAATGCCAATGAGTGCCACCGCCCACGCCATCTCGGTAAGGTTGTCGATGGTTTCGTTTTGGGCAAGTAGTTTTTGTGCGGTGTCTAGCACCGTAAAGGCGCGCTCATACATCCGAATTGCCAGATAACACAAGCCCAAATAGCGCAGGTCAAAGGCTTCTTCAGCGGCATTTTTGGCTTGGTGGTGGTTGTCTAGCACACCCTCAAAGTAGCTTATGGCGGTACTAATATCACCACGCTCTAGGGCAATTGCGCCTAATTGCGTCATAGAGGCGTTAAGCTGATGGGCTTGCCCCGTACTACGTGAATACAGCATGGCACGTTGCTGGTATGCCATCGCATCGGTTAAACGCCCCTTGTACAACATGAGCACACCGTGGCTACGTAAAACTTCTGCCATTTGCACGTTGTCGGTTTCGTTTATTCGCTGATACGCCATCGTTAGGGCTTCGTGGGCTTCGTTAAAGTTGCCAATATGCGTATAGGCGATTCCTAAGCAACGGGCGGCTTGGACGCGCACGTCCTGTAAATGTTCAGCAGGTAGCTCGTTGAGTAGGCGCAAAGCAGAATGGCTGGATGCGCTGGCTTCGTCATAACGCCCCAAAGCCAAGAAGCATTGGGCTTGCGACACCCACAATTGTGGCGTTACCCCAATGGCTGTTTCACGGGGTAAATTACGGGCAACTGCCAGCCCTAGTTCTATAAGAGTAATTGCTCGTTTGACGAGACCGCGTGCCATATAGCTTTGAACGGCTTCGGAATAAGTGAATAGGGCGGCTTCGTGCTGTGCGCCTGATTCAAACTGATAGGCGAGCGTGGCAAAGTATTCTGATTTATTGGCGACACGCGTCACCAACCAACGCGAAATTTGGCGGTGCATACCCTCGCGTTTGGCGCGAGGTAGCATTTCATACGCCACTTCGCGGTAAAGGCTGTGTAAAAAGTGGTATTGTGTTTCGCCTTCAAACGCGCTTTGCGGGTCACGGATGAGAATTCCGCGCGCTACCAGACCTGCTAAAAGGGTTTCGGGGTCTTTGCCCGCCAGTTCTTCTATAATGCTAGACCACAGCGTTTGCCCCACAATGGCGCACATTTGCAAGACTTGCCTAAATTCAACGGTTAGCTCATCTAGCCGCGCCTGCACCATTTCTACTAAGCCAGTGGGAAGTGTTTTAAGCGTGCTGTCGTAGCGCACAAGGTTAAATCGCCATATGCCATCTGTACCACGCTGGAACACGCCGCCATCAAACAGGCTGGCGAGAAACTCGGTGACAAAGAGAGGGTTGCCCTCTGAACGAGTGACAACGAGCTTGGAAAGTTCGCTTGGAACACGTGGGATATCGCCAATAACGTTGTTGACCATGCGCTTGGTGGTGGCTTCATCCAGGCGTTCTAGGGTAAAAACAACACGCCGTTCGGGGTGAATGGTGTCTAGGTAATTGTTGTGAATCAGCTGGTACGCCAGGCGTGCGCCCGCCAAAATGACAACAGCCCGTTTAGACAAGGCTTTTGCCAATAAATTAAGCCAGCGAATACTTTGGAAGTCTGCCCACTGTAGGTTATCAATCAGAATGAGCAAAGGGGATTGCTGGGTAATGCCTAAGAAAAACCGATTGATTTCTTGCATTAGGATATTAATGCTGTTGCTATTAAGGGGATTGGCGACTTCTTGAATAAACGTGCTACCCTCAAACCCAAAACCGCTTAGATAGCCCATGGCGTGGGCGGCATTTTGTGCGTTGGGGTGTTCCCACACGCTAGTAATGCTCTCTAGGATGCGTTCTTCTGTCTGGGTTTGGGGCATCTCGGGCGAAAGCTGACAAAAGTTTGTCAGCCAATTTTTAAGCAAGTTAAACGATGACCCACGCTCTTCATAACGTGCAATCATCATCACAATAATCACTTCGGGGGGGGATGACCACATTACTTCTTGAAGCAAACGACTTTTGCCCATGCCAATATCGCCTGTGACGGTGATACTAAGCAGGCTTGCTTCGTCAAATGCGCTCTTACAGGCACGCTGAACAGACTCTAGCGTTTGTTCGCGCCCATGTAACAACAAAGGAAAGTCCTCTATGTGGGTTTGGGTTAGCGTTAGGGGGGCTTGGTCGCTTCGTCCTAGCACTTCGTAGGAACTCACTGGTTCATCAAACCCCTTCATCTTTGCCAAAGGGAACGCCTTTACTTTGATGTATTGGCGGATTCTGCTATAGGTTGCGCCATCAACCATCACGCTGTTGGCATCGGCTTCACTTTGTAAACGGGCAGCCAGATTGGTAGCGGGACCCAATGCCAGAAGCTCCTGCTTATTGCCTACGCCTAGTACCCCCACCACCAATTTGCCTGTACTAATGCCAATGCGAATGGCAAATTCTACGCCATGCTCTAAGAACACATCGTTAGCGTAGCTTTGCATGCTGGCTTGTACGGCAAGAGCGCACATAACACAGCGTAAGGCATCATCGCCACGGCTGCGCTGCGCCCCAAAAAATGCCAGCACACCATCGCCCAGATATTGCCCAATTGTGCCATCGTATTGGGCAATGAGCTGTGTGGTGCGCCGATGGGCTTCTTCAATGAGTAGTTTCCAGTCGCTGGTGTCTAATTGTTGTGAGAGGGATGTTGAATCTTTAACATCCACAAACATCACAGTGACTAGGCGTATTTCATCATCCACCGGGGTGGGGTTGTTATCGAGTGTGGTTTGCAAGCGTCGCATGCGTTCTAGCAACGCCATCACAATTTGAGATGCGGCATCCGCAGACAATAGGTGCTGATGCACCCGTAGCTCTTTAAGGGCGTTCTTGAGGCGGTCTAATTGCTCTGTTGAATCGCTCACACGCTTCGCCTAGTCCATCATTCATCACATTATAGATATATTATACATGCGACACCGCTTATAAAGCGTTACGGGTATTGTGGGGTATTATGTTTCTGCTTCATTATACATGGGTAGCCAAAATCCAAACTCGCTCCCCTCGTTTTCTTTACTGTTTAGCCAAACATCACCACCATGCCGAACAATGACGTTCTTTACAAGGCTTAGCCCTAATCCACTGCCCTTGATGGTATTTGCAACCGTTGGAACACGATAAAACGACTCGAACACAAACTTTTGGTGTTCTTCGGGAATACCAATGCCATTATCACGCACACTAAAGTAAAAACGCTCGGCATCAAAAGAAGCCTTTAGCAACACTTGCCCACCAATGGGGGTGTATTTGATGGCGTTGCCCACCAAGTTTTCCATTGCTTGGCGCACCAATACTGTATCTGCCATAATGCGCGGAATCCCGATGAGGCGAATGTCGCTTTCTAGCCGTTGCTTACGCACTTCGGCAGAGGGGCGCAGATTGACCATCACCACTTTAACTAAAGCCTCAAGGTCGGTTTTTTCTTGTAGCTCAATGGGTGACGTGCGAATACGCTCGACACGCAACAAATCTTCAATCAAATCTCCCATGCGTTCCACAGAGCTTTTAATAATTTCGGCATATTCATGAACAGGCGATTCAAGGTCGGGCGTATCTATGCCGATCATGTCGGCGTACCCTGTAATGAGTGCAAGCGGGCTTTTAAGGTCATGGCTGGCAACGCGCAACATCTCATCCTTAAACCGTGATAAATCGCGCAGTTGTGTTACATCGTGCATCACCACTACGTACCCGCGCACGTCTAGCTCTCGCCAGAGCGTCATGGTTACTTGATAATCGGTTTTAAGGCGTTCCGAGCGTGTCTCAAACGACCAACGCTCATTTCCTGTTAGGCTTGCTTCAATAATCTCGGCGATGGGTAAAAATACCGTGTCGTGTTCAACATAGTGGGTGAGCTTTTTGCCATACACTAGAACTTCATCTTGAACACCCATCAGCTCTAAAGCTTCATCGTTGGCAAGCGCAATATTTCCACGGCTGCCTAGCACAATCAGCGCATCCCCAATCGACTGTAAGATGGCTTCAAGCTGACGGCGTTGGCTATTAAGACTGTTAAAGAGCTGGGCATTGCGAATGGCAATGGTCGCTTGGTTAGCGACAATAGTAAGTAGGCGCAGGTGATAGGGCGTAAAATGCGCCACTTCATTATGTACTAGCGTTACTACTGCTACGACGCTGTTTTCATCTAAAAATGGCACACACACCACAGAACGTACCGTTTCGGTGTCATTGTCAAAAACAATCCAACGGCTATCTGTTTGCGTGTCCTCAATGATGTCACCGCGTTTATTGCGATACACCCATCCCGCAAAACCTGTATCCAGCACCTTTGATACCACCTTGACACTCTCATCTGCGCTTAGGTTTCGCATGGTAAAAATATGAGACCAGTCGATGCTGTCGTCTTCATGCAAAAAGAGGCTGGCTTTATTTGCGCCAACTGTTTTAACCACTAGCCCAATGACGCGGTTAAGGACATTATCAAGGTCAAACTCTGTCAGTAACCGTGAGGCTTCTGCCAGAAGTTCTAGGTCTTCAAATGTGGGCTGATGATTGCTGGATTGTGTCATGTATAATACCCACCAAAATAGAGGCTCAAAATCTTAGAGGAACCGTAATAAAGATACTTTACATTATAGCGCATAATAAAAAAACGATAGGCTTCAGGTCGTATTACAACAAAGGAAACGCCATGTTTATAGATAGAAGTGCGCTTTTATTTGATAACCCTAGCCAACTTAATTATGGTGTTGCCGTTACTGATGCGGATGGTGACGGTGCGTTTGAGTTCTTTATTGCCGGTTTTGGCTTTAGAAACTTGGTACTAAAGTGGAATGGAAGGGGCTATGAGGACATTGCCCCCGATGTGATTGCAGACCCCACACGGCAAGCCATTAGCGTGGCGGCGTGCGATATTGACGGTGATGGGCGCGAAGAAATTTATGTCCTAAACTCGGATACGTTTGGTGGAATAAAGCGCGTAACCGATAGGCTATTTGCTATGGGGCTGGACGGTTGGACAGACCTTTTTAGCTTGCCAGAAAATCAGGACGCGCTTAACCTAACCGCAGGACGAAGCGTGATTGCCCTCGACCGTATGGGCAACGGGCGTTACGGTTTTTTTGTGGCAAATTATGGTGGCGCAATGCGCCTGTATGAGCTAAACGATGACGGAAAAATAGTGGATGTGGCGCAAGATGCTGGCGTAAATATGGTAACGGGGGGGCGCAGTTTGCTGGCGTTGCCGCTTTTTACTGACAAGCTGGATGTTTTTGCGGGTAACGAAAACGGTCACAACTTTTTATTTCGGAACAATGGCAATGGCACATTTACAGATGTTGCTGCCCAGATGGGCATTGATGACCCGTTTGAGCATGTGCGCGGCGTTGCCCCCCTTGATACCAATAGTGGCGGACGGTTTGCGCTGGTGTATGGCAATTGGGAAGGGGCGCATCGCCTATTTGTGCAAAGCACTGATGGCGTTTGGGATGATATTGCACCGCCGTCTATGGCACGCCCCTCACGGGTAAGAACGGTGATTGTGGCAGATTTTGATAATGACGGCTACGAAGAAATTTTCTTTAACAACATCGGGCAACCAAATCGGCTTTTTGGCTGGCGTGATGGTGGATGGGTGTCTTTAGAGATGGGGGACGCTTTAGAACCCACAGGGCTAGGCACAGGGGGCGCGGTTGCCGACCTTGACGGGGACGGACGGCTGGAATTGCTGATTACGCACGGTGAAAGTGGACTACAGCGCCTTTCACTATATCATACGCCCCCTAATGACCATCACTTTTTGCGCGTATTGCCTTTAACTGCGCATGGTGCGCCAGCACGCGGTGCGCTAGTAACGCTGATTACCGCAGAGCGTACTCAACGGCGCATTATTGATGGCGGTAGCGGTTACTTGTGCCAAATGGAACCTGTTGCCCATTTTGGATTAGGTAAAGAAACACTCGTTCAGCGCGTGGAAGTGCGTTACCCTACGGGGGTTATCGTGACCATTGATAACCCAATAGCAGACCAAGTGCTTACAGTACAATACCCCCTGTGAGGCTTGCCATGATACCTACCACACCCCTAAATGACATTCGCGCCTTTTTTGCTCGTAAAGCCACAGAACGCCATAGGCTATTTGCTAGGGTTTCGTTGGCGTGTGTGGTTTTTGTGGGGGGCATCGGCATTGCTTATTTTGGCGGTGTCGTTTGTGCTTTGGGGCAATTGGCTGGGCGAATGGCAAGTGAACTATACCGAAAAGGCGGGCATGCAAGCCAACGTAAACGCCTCGCCTATTTCATTGATGGGCATTGTGCCTTCGTTGTTGATTGGGGCAGGGATGGCGGCTTGGGCATTAAAACGGCGTGACGCGGTGATGGGCTTGTGGGCGGGATTGTTCTTTGTGCCATGTGTGGCAACGTATAGCCTATTGTTGCCGTTTGCGCTTCTGGCAATTCGCTATGTGTGCGTGGCATTAGCGTTAAGTGCGGGTTTTTGGGTGATGTTTGCGCCCGTATTACTAGACTATCTTTCTATATCGCCTTTATAATACCAAAAGTAGCAAGTTTTGTGTTTATACTGCAAAAAATTACTTTTCATTGCAAAATTAGGAACAAATACCTATGCGCAATGCGCGGTGCTTCATATATGTTAGATTGCAATTAAGAAGCCTATTAGATAAAATAGGCGTGTTAATCAAGTTTGTATCTGTTAGGATGTTATGGTGTCTGATTCAGACAGCACTCCAAATCTACCCTCACCACAGGGCGAAGCACCCAAACACGAAACCGATTACTTAGGGTTGCCCCAAAGCGACGCCTATAAACAAGACTTCTCGTTTGGGGTGGATGAACCTCTCACAGATGCGTGGCGTATTAAATGGCAACTTGGCACACTAATACTAACGCTGGCTGTGCCACAAAAGCTTGTTATTGGGCGTGCTTTAGAGGGTGACACAGAAATTGGCTTAGATTTAACGCCTTATGGGGCATATCATTATGGCGTGTCGCGTCATCATGCCATTCTCACGTTGGTTGATGGTTTTTTGTACATCGAAGATAATCATAGTACCAATGGCACTCGTGTTAGTGGCTTTCAGTTAAGCCCATTGCAAAAATATCTGCTTCGTAGCGAAGATGAAATTGAATTTGCTCGTCTACAAACCACCATCCGTTTTGAGCGTGTTAAAAAGTAGGAACGTGCATGAAGATTTACACCAAAACAGGCGATACAGGCTCGACCTCACTCTTTAGTGGTGGGCGTGTAAAGAAAGACCACCTACGCGTAGAAGCCTATGGCACTGTGGACGAGCTAAATAGCTTGCTGGGGGTTGCGCGCGCATCTTCTCCTACCGTCCAGACAGATGAATGGCTGGAAACGGTTCAAAACCATCTCTTTCGTTTAGGGTCTGACCTGGCAACACCAATGGATGCTAAAGCTGATTGGCTAGTGCGTATTGAAGCCGAGAGCATTGAGTGGCTAGAAAGCACCATTGACCAAATGACAGAAACGCTTCCCGCCCTTAAAAACTTTATTTTGCCGGGTGGGTGTGTGGCATCGGCACATTTGCAAGTAGCACGTACCGTCTGCCGTCGCGCCGAGCGTGTAACAGTGGCTTTGGCAGAAGGTGAAGCCGTTGGTGAGCAAGTATTGCCGTACCTTAATCGCTTGTCAGACTGGCTTTTTACGCTGGCACGCTATGAAAACGCGCAGGTTGGCATCCCCGAAACCAAGTGGTCTGTTCAATGAACCCCATTTTTCTCATCTTTGAAGCGCATAAAGTACAGGTATCACAAGTATTCGTAAACAATATCTTTATTTTTTCCCTCAAAGTCTCTCAAAATCCTAACAATCCTAACAAAAGTTTTACCTGACCTTTCAAATTAGCTATAATAAAAAACAGAGGGGCAACTTTTTGATTATAGAGCTAATTACACATGGAAATTTTAATTGCTTTAAGCACATTATTGATAGCAACTTGCGTCTGGTTATGGTGGGTTTACCATAAAGCAGACGCTGATTTATTAGACACCATTCCCGACAGTGCGCTCATTATTGACCGCAAGGGCATTGTGGTCAGCGTGAACGTTCTATTGGCAAAATGGCTAGGACGCGCCCCAGAAAATATCGTTAGGATGCGCGTTGATGAGCTAATGCCAGAACTTCACCCCTATATTAATCCCCGCCCCAAAAAGCCTACCCATCAAGAATTTCAGTATCGGGGGCGTTATTTTGATTTGGTGGTGGTGCGGATTAAGCATAGTTTTGCACAGAAGTACATGATTAGCTTTAGAGATATGACTTCGCGTCGGCACGCTGAAACTATTCTGCAAGCCAATGAACGCCGTTATCGTGCGCTTTTTGAAAATAGCAACGATGCCATCTTTATCGTGGATACAGACGGTAAAATTTTGATTGCAAACCCTAAAGCTGCCGAAATGTTAGGGCTAAGCCTAGAAGACCTGTTGCGTTCTAACATCGTCCGTTACTTTGCTCACCCTTCTGATGGGGCTATCTTTCAGCAATCGGTGATTCACAGCGATAAATTGCCCCTGTATGAGCGCGAGTTTTTACGAGTAGACAAGCAAATTATCCAAACAGAAGTGAACCAAACGGTGGTACGTGCTAACGATGGCGAACCGCTTCACTTGCAAATTATTGTGCGTGATGTAACGATACGCAAACGGGCGCAGGCGGAGCTACAAACGCGCCTAGAGCAATTGCACCTGCTACGCCAAATTGATGACGAAGTGAACTTGTCGCTCAATATCGACCATGTAGGCGCACTGGCTTTAGACATCATGGCACGCCTAACGCTGTCACAGGCGGGTTTTATGGCGTTGGTGAACGATGAGGAAGTGGTGGTGACGCATACGATTGGGCTGTATCTGCAAAAAGAGGTGGGCTTGCCAGTGCCTTTAGAGCGTGGCGTTACAGGGCGAGTGCTGGTAAACCAAGAAGCCGAGATGGTGCTGGACATAAGCCAAGACCCCGATTACCGAGTAGACATTGAAAACACAAAAGCCCTGATGGTATTGCCTTTAGTATCACAAGACCGTCTCATTGGGATTATTAACCTAGAAACTAGCAAGCCCTCACGGTATACGGCTGATGTGTTCCAGTTTGTGCAATTGGTGGCTAGTCGGGTGGCAGTGGCAATTGATAACGCCCGCTTATATGATTATGTGGTGCAACAACTCACACGGATTCAACAGCTTTATGATGAAAAGAGCCACCTAGAACAACTAAAAACCGACATGATACGCATTGCCAGCCATGACCTTAAAAATCCGCTTGGTATTATGCACGGCTATGTTACGCTATTGCAACTCGACCGCGACGCTTTTCCCATTCAGTACCACAGCTTTTTTGATGCTATGTCACGCTCGGCAGAGCGCATGGGTAAAATTTTAGAGGACATTCTTTCGTTAGAGCGTATTGAACAACGCGCCCGTGAAAATGCCACGACCACCTTTAACATTCGTATGCAACTTACGGATATTCTGCAAGAGTACATCCCACAAGCAAACGGCAAAGCACAAGCCGTAACACTTGATATTGACAGTGATGCCCCTGTGATGGTGAAGGGGGATGAAGCGCAAATTTACGAAGCCATTACCAACCTTATTAGCAATGCCATTAAGTACACACCCAATGGCGGTACGATTAGTATTTGCCTGAACCAGGACGAACACAGCGTGCGCTTTGAAGTGCATGATACAGGTTATGGTATTCCAGAAGACCGCCAAGACCGCCTCTTTCAGCCGTTTTATCGCCCTAAAACCAATGAAACCCGTGACATTGAAGGCACAGGTTTGGGCTTGCACTTGGTAAAAAATATCATTGAACGGCATAAGGGCGACATTATCTTTAGAAGTGTTTATGGACAAGGCAGCACATTTGGCTTTACCCTGCCCGTAGAAAAAATACTGGCGTTGGCGTACTAGCGTTTACGATTGGCACGCCAGCGTTGGTATGTTCCCACCACGCCAAACGGGAAGATGAGAACCACGACAACAAACACTACCCCCAAGAGAAACGTCCAGCTTTCACCGATGTTGATGGTGGTTGTGCCAATGGTGAATTGCGCGTTACGCAAGAGAACATCCGCCAGATGTAAGCCGCCCGCCCCAATAATGGGACCCGTGAATGTGCCAACACCGCCGATGATGGTCATCAAGAGCGAATCTACAGTATAGCCCACGCCTAAAAATTCTGGACGCGCACTTTTTGCCAAGACCGCATGAATAATGCCCGCCCCACCCGCCATAGTAGACGCTACCACAATGGCAAAGAGCTTAAAGCGTAGTGTGTGATAGCCAATGGCTTGGGCGCGTTCTTCGTTTTCACGAATGGCTTTGAATACTGCGCCTGTGGGCGAGTTTACCAACCTACGAATGAACAGAAACGTAAAGACAAACATGGCAAACGCCAAGTAGTACAGGATGAGGCGGTTTTGGCTAGGGTCGATGATGGCGGGAAGATTGCTCATGGTTAATCCATCCTCACCGTTGGTTAGGGGCAAACGCCCAAAGTAAATCCACACCATTTCTGCCAGTGCCAGCGTAAAGATGGCAAAGTACACCCCTTTAAGGCGCAACGTTGCCAGCCCAATGACCAAGCCAATCACGGTACACAATACCACAGTTAGCCCCACCGCCAGCACAAAAGCTAGCAAGGGGTCTAGCCCGCTAAACTGTACCATTATGCCTGTAATGTAGCCCCCAAGCCCAAAGAACAGCGCGTGACCAAAGCTCACCACGCCCGTAAACCCAAACATTAGGTTATAGCTCATAACAAGCACGCTTAGAGCAAAGACCTCTATCATCACCGATTGCCAATAGGTACTTTCACCCCGCATAATATAGCGGTCGCCTCTTATTACACCGAGTGGGTTGCTTCCTGTAAGCCAGCCGATGAGATAGGGCAATAGCAACAAACCCACAAAAACCAGCAAGAAGAACCAGTGTTCACGTAAGAACTTCATGGCTAACGCTCCTCCCCAAACAACCCATTGGGGCGTGCTAAGAGTACCAGCGCAAGCATGAGCATGGGCGTAATACTCGACCACACCGTACCGATATTGCTAAAGAGGCTAAATTGCTCCATGGTTGCCCACGCCAAGCCGACAATAATGCTTCCGATAGCAGTGCCTTCGTAGCTCCCTAGCCCGCCCAGCACAATGACGGCAATGCTGGCTAAAAGATAGGTTGCGCCGAGACTGGGTGTTGCCCCTAAGAAGGGCGCAGCCACCGCACCGCCAAAACTTGCCAGCGCACAGCCCAACGTAAACACCAGCGTAAACACGGCACGCACGTTAATGCCTAATGCTGTCACCATTTCGGCATCTTCTACGCCTGCACGAATAGTAATGCCAATGCGTGTATTACGAAGCAACAAGGCAACGCCAATCATGAGCGCGATACCCATGACAATGATAAACAGGCGATAGGCACTAAAGCCTTGTCCAAAAATCTCAAATTGTGTGGTCTGAATGGTAATTGGCACTGTCCAAGCATAAGGGGTTGTTCCCCAAATGAGCTTGATGAACTCTAGCATAATAATAGACACGCCAAACGTGAGTACCAATTGAAAGAGGGGGCGTTCATAGAGGGGGCGCAATAGCCCGCGCTCTAAAATGACACCCAAAATGCCTCCCACAACCACAGCAAGAATCACGCCCACCAAAAAGCGCAAATTGGGGTCGGGGATAGCTTCGCCGATGCGAATCACCCCATTGGCGGGGTGCTGGAAGTCGTATGCCAGATACGCACCTATCATAAAGTACGCGCCCTGGGCAAAGTTGAGGATGTCCATTAAACCAAAGATAAGCGACAAACCCGCTGCCACCAAAAAGAGCAACGCTGCCCGTAGCAATCCAGAAAGAATGGTAATGCTAAACGTGGACATATTGCCTTGTGAGGCTACAAATGCCACGCCTAAAATAATGGCAAACAAGAGCGCAATTGCGCCTGTTGCGGTGGTTCGCCCAAAGAAACGCCCCAAAGGAACGCCGATTTCACGAATGAGATTTTCCATTATGCTACCCCCAAGAATCGTTTAACCAACGCTTTGTCGTTGCGTAGGTCTGCCATAGTGCCAGTATGAACGCTGTGTCCTTCGTCCACAATCACATAGCTATCCGCTAGTTTGCTGGCAACGTGAAAATTTTGCTCTACCAATAGCACTGTTTTATGGTCGGAGAGGCGTTTAATGGCACGCATCATGTCTTCGATGATGACGGGCGCAAGCCCTTCACTGGGTTCATCAATTAAGAGCAAGTCATTTTCTGGCACAAGGGCGCGGGCAATGGATAACATCTGTTGTTGCCCACCGCTTAGGTTTCCCCCTCGTAGGTCTATCAGCCGTTTAAGGTCGGGGAATAGCTCAAAAATTAAGTCTAGGCTATTTTTAAGGTCGTTTTTCTCGCGGGCAGCCATCTCTAGGTTTTCTTTTACAGTAAGGGTTTTGAAGATGGCGCGGTGTTCTGGCACATATCCAATGCCCATACGGGCGATATGATGGGTTTTTTTGCCATTTAGCACCTCACCCTTATAAATCACTTTGCCCTCACGGGGGGGCGTAATGCCCATAACGCTTTTAAGGGTGGTGGTTTTGCCTGCGCCATTGCGCCCTAAAAGCACCGTGATATTGCCTTGTGGTACGTCCACACTTACACCCTCTAGGATGTGAAATTGCCCGATGAACGTATGAATATTTTCAATTTGTAAGAGGCTGGTCATGCGTTCCCTCCGCCTATCATGTCTGTGAGGTCACCATAAAGATCGCCCAAGTAAACGCGCTGAACGGTTTCGTTTTGGGCGATTTCGCTGGGCGTGCCTTCTGCCAGTTTGCGCCCCAAATTCATTACAGTAATGCGGTCACTTACGCCCATCACCACGCTCATATTGTGTTCCACCATCACAATGGTTTTGTTGCCGTTTAGCCGAATTTGGTTGATGGTGTTAATCAGTTGTGGCACTTGTTCGCTTGCCATGCCTGCCGTTGGCTCATCTAAGAGCAATACTTGGGGGTCGGGTGCCAGCAAAATCGCCAGCTCTAGCTTACGTTTGCCCCCATGTGGTAGTACATTAGCGGGCAATAGTGCCATGTCGCGCAGGTCTACTTGCTCTAAAACTTCTAGCGCACGCCGTTCAAATTCCTTAAAGTAGCCGGCTTGTCTAAACCAGCGAAAATTAACCTCAGAGGTGGCTTGTGCCGCCAAACGGACGTTTTCTAAAACGGTGAGATTGGGGAAGATGTTGGTGATTTGGAAAGAACGCCCAATGCCGATGTGAATACGGGCGTGCATAGGCAGGTTGGTAATATCCTCGCCATTATACATAATGCGCCCACTGCTGGGCTTAAATTTGCCTGTTAGCAGGTTAAAGAAGGTGGTTTTGCCTGCACCATTGGGTCCAATAATGCTGTGCATAGAGCCTTGCTCAATTTGCACATCCATATCTTGGACGGCGATGAGCGCACCAAACATTTTACCTAAAGCCAAAGTTTCTAAAATAACGGTCATTTTGAGATGCCTAAGAACTGTTCTTTAAGTGGAAACTAGAGGGAGGTTGCCCTTGCGATTGATAGCGATGAGCGCCCTATGTAAGAGCGTTCAGCGCTTCAAAGACCAATGCCCTTGCTCTGATGAGCGCAAATGGCAAGTCGGGTTTACTTATTCGCCGCCAACTGCTTCGGTAAGATTTGCGATGAAACCTTCGTCTTCGGCACAAACAAGGCTGCCTTCAACGGCGGTACAACGGTCTGCATATTGGCTGGCAGACAATGCAACAAGAGGTGCTGCGTCTAATGCGCTAACTTCACTTAATAGTTCATAGAAATTTTGGTCGGGGTCGTCTAGGTTGGCTAGGCGTGCCACATACATGGGGACAAGCACTTGGTGATCACTGGGGCGAATGCCGTATGTGCCTTTGGGTCCCTCAAAAATGTAACCTTCCAAGAGAGGAATCAGGCTTTCTGGTAGGGTATCGCCACCGGCTGCGCCTACGGCACTGACGAGGGCTTGGGCGGTAGCAAATGCACATTCGCTGAATAGGTCGGGTACGTCATTGTAGAACTTGGCGTAACCTGCGGTCAGGTAGGCATTAACATCATTTTCTGGAAAGCTGTAGTGATACACAATCCAGCTTACGTTACCGATATTGCTGGGGTCGCTGACGCGCACAATGTCGTTGCTGTTAAAAGCACCTACAACGTTGAGGGCATTATTTACGCCTAGTTCGGCAATTTGTTGGAACAAGGCAATGCTGGTGTCACCTGCCCAGATGGGAAGCATGGCTTCTGCACCGCTATCTAGCACTTGTTGCAAGTAGGGGGTGAAGTCTGTTGTTTCTAGGGGGGCATAGATGGTTTCTTGAACAAATTCTACACCAAAGACGGATAGTGTAGATTCAAAGATGGCGGCACTAGAGCGACCAAAATCATAGTCGGCGGCTAGAATAACCCACTTTGTGCCTAGCCCTTGTGAGGCAAAGGAAGCCAACGCCAAAGAATCTTGGGCGGTGTTACGGCAGACACGGAAGGTATTGGGGTTAAAGTTGCCTTGTGTAATGGCGGGGGATGCACCAGGCGCAACAAACAACAATACGTCGTTGTCTAGTGCCACTTGTTGCAAGCCAAGCGTTACACCCGATGAGGGCGCACCCACAAGGATTTCTGCGCCGTCTACTTCAATAAGGCTACGGGCTTCACTTGCGCCGGTGTCGGGGTCACTTTTAGTATCTTTAACCACAAGTTCTAACGGACGACCACCAACGGTAAGGGTGGCGAGTGCATCATCAATGGTTTCAAAGGCTTCTAGGTCAACATTGTTGGCATAAAGCAAGCCAAGCTTGAAGCCCGCTTCTAGTTCGGCGCCATAGATGGACAGTGCGCCACTTTGGTCACTTAGTAACCCCACAACAAGGGGGTCTTGGGCTTTGACGATGGGCAATGCCATCAAGAGGGTAAGGACAACAACAATCAAGCGTTTCTTAAGCATGTTCTAAAATCTCCTAAAAAAATTTTTACGAAAGATGGTTTTTATCCTCTCATCTTAAGAGGGGGAAACCCAAAAGAAAATATTTTGTGGTCTATGCTATGATTCAGGGGCAAGCACAACGGCTTGTCCTTCTAAAATGAGCACACCGTCTTGGTTGGTTGCAGTCGTCTTAAAGGTTGCGATGCGCCGTTCTGCACGATACGTAATGCACTCTACGGTGGCGGTGACGGTGTCACCCACATACACGGGGGCTTTGAACTTAACATCTTGTCCTAAGTAAATTGTGCCGTGTCCAGGGAGGTCATTACCCAAGATCGCACTGATAATGCTCACTGTCAGCATGCCATGTGCAATAGGCTTGCCAAACTGGGTCGTCTCGGCATAGGCGGGGTCAAGGTGGACGGGGTTGGTATCACCGCTTGCTTGGGCAAAAAGAGCAATATCTTCTTGTGTAATGGTTTTAACACGGCTTGCGGTTGCGCCAATTTCCAGTGTCATGCCTTGTTTTCCCTGTGTATAACATGATTCTATTATCAACATTGAACAACATTCTTATTATAACATACCGCCCTTAATTTTGCACATATAAAGTGACGAATGTCAGGTAAGATTTTTCCCGCAAGGTGTCCGATGGGCATAGGATGAGGAAAAAAAGTTTTACGGTCTTTTGCAGCCAATTTTCTGCAAAAAAGTTGAAATTCCTGTATCATTATGATGGAAGGCATTATGATTGCTAGGGATAACGAATGACAGAGCGCGTTAAAATTCGTATTTTGGTAGTGAATGACGATCAGCCGATGAATGAACTTTGGCAACAGCTCATCAACCTAACCGATGACATGACTTGCATCGGGAGTGCCATTAATGGTGAAGATGCGGTAGAATTCGCCCTCAGCCTTAAACCCGATGTGGTGGTGATGGATATGATGATGCCCGGCATTGACGGGGGCGAAGCCACACGCCAAATTTTAGAACAGTTGCCACAAACATTGGTGATTGTCTATTCGGCATATAATGGCATGGAAGACCGCGCTTATGATAATGGGGCAATCGAATACCTGCTAATGCCTATTCCCCCCGAAAAGCTACGGGATACCATACGGCGGGTGTATTCCGATCGTCCGAGTGTGTGAACCTTTGTGAACCCCTAAAACCCTCTATTGACACCAAAGCCCCCCAACGATTAGAATCTTAGGGCGTGTCTTTGCACGCTCCCTACCCTATTTCTTATTGTTGTAAAGCAGAACAGAAGCCCATGATTAACGAAAAAGCCATTGCTGTTTTAGAACTGAATAAAATTTTGGCACAAGTGGCACAGCTCGCGTCTTTTTCGGCGGGGGCGGATGTGGCAAATAACCTTATGCCCACTACCAGCCTTGACGAAGCCCGCATTTGGCAACGTGAAACCGCCGAAGCTGTTGAGATGCTAGATAACCGTGTAAATGTGGCGGTAAGCGGGGCGCGTGATGTGCGTGTGCAAGCCATGAATGCAACCAGAGGCGTGATTATTGAGCCAGGTGGCTTATTGGACGTGCGCTATACGCTACGGCGTGGCGCGGTGATTAAGCGTACACTGGGCAAGCTAAAGGGGCAGTATCCCCTATTGGCAGAGCTAACCGATGAGATTGTGGAATGTACGAACCTGCAAGAGACCATTGAACGCGCCATAGATGACAGTGGCGAAGTAAAAGATACGGCTAGTGCAAAATTGGCGATTATTCGCCGTGAACTTAAAATATCGTTTGAACGCCTACAAGCCCGCTTACAACGCATCCTCACCAATAAGAAGTATGAGCCAGCGTTGCAAGAGATGATTATCACCACACGCAACGGACGCTATGTTGTGCCGATTAAAGCAGAGCATAAGGGCAAAATTCCCGGTATCGTCCACGACTCCTCCTCCTCTGGTGCAACGCTCTTTATCGAACCCCTAGAAACTGTTGAACTAAACAACACTTGGCGCGAAAACCAAATAGAAGAAGAAAAAGAGATTCGGCGCATCCTTGCAGAACTGACAGACCTTGTGGGGAATGACAGCGAAGACATTATTCGCAATGTGGAAATTTTGGGCTATCTGGATTTTACGTTTGCCAAAGCCTTGTATGCCCAACGCCTTAAAGCCGTTCAACCGCGCCTTGTGCCGTTTCAAACGCGCAAAGAAACGCCCCTTCATCCGGGCAGCCGCATTATGATACAGGGCGCACGCCACCCCTTGCTAAAGGGAAATGTTGTGCCAACCGATGTTACCTTTGACCCCGAAACGTGGGTGCTGGTGGTGACGGGACCCAATACGGGCGGTAAAACGGTTGCGCTTAAAGTGGTGGGCTTAATGTGCCTTATGGCACAGTGTGGCTTACATTTGCCCGCCGAAGATGCCGAACTTAGCGTGTTTGAGGGCGTGCACGCCGATATTGGCGATGAACAAAGCATTGAACAATCGCTTTCTACGTTCTCATCGCACATGACCAACATTATTGGTATTTTGCGCGAATGTGATGACCGTTCATTGGTGATTTTAGATGAGTTAGGCGCAGGCACAGACCCCGCCGAGGGGTCGGCATTAGCGCGTGCTTTGCTCAACCGCCTTTTGGCACGAAGCGTTACCACGATGGTGAGTACCCATCACCCCGAACTCAAAATTTATGCGGTAGAAACAAAGGGTGTGCGTAACGCTAGTGTTGAATTTAACTTAGAGACACTTGCGCCCACGTATCGGCTTATCATTGGCTTGCCGGGGCGCAGCAATGCGCTTGCCATTGCCAAGCGTTTGGGCTTGGATGAAGAAATGATTGAGGCGGCGCGTGGCTTAGTGACCACCGAAGACCTGATTGCCGACGACATGCTGGACGAAATTCAGCGCACACGCCACGAATTGCTCAATCAAAACGCAACCATCACACGGCTTCGTAAAGATATAGAAGACCAGCGCGACGAACTGCAAGCTCGCCTAGACAAGATAGAAGATGAACGCCGTGACGTGATTCGGGCGGCGCGTCGCCATGCCGAAAACGAAATGGATGAGTTTAAGAAGGAATTGCGCCGCTTGCAAAGTGATTTGCAACGGGCGGGCTTCCCCCTAGACCAAGTACGCGCCATCCAAGAAGCTGCCACTAAAATCATTGAATGGACACAATCGCCCATTGATGAGGATGAAGTAGAACGCATTAAGGATGAGGACGAAACGTGGAAACCGCGTGTAGGGGACACCGTGTTCTTAGATGCGCTAAACGCTGAAGGCATCATTGTAGAGCTAGACGGCAAAGAGGCGATGGTACAGGTGGGAACGTTGCGCGTGCGCGCCAAATTGGGCGAAGTAAGAAAGCGCAACCGTAGCGAAAAACGCGCTGCCGAGCGTGGACGGCGTATCGTTGCCCCTCGTACCGAGATATTGCCGCCCCTTGCAGCCTCCCCCGGCTTAGAACTAGATTTGCGTGGTGAGCGTGTAGAGCAAGCCATAGAACGCCTAGACCGCTACATCAGCGCAGCTTATATGTCCGGCTTGCCGTTTGGGCGCATTATTCATGGCAAAGGTACGGGAAAACTGCGTGAAGTGGTACGTGAGTTTTTAACGGGTAACGCGCTCGTAAGTAAAGTAAGCATGGGCGAACCTAGAGAAGGTGGCGCAGGCGTGACCATTGTTCACATGGTGCCAATTACCTAAGCGCGATTACCCCGCATAAAACACAAAGGGGCGTATCATTTAACGGTACGCCCCTTTGCTTTGTGCTAAAAAAAGTGTTCTGTAGTAAGGTTATTTTTATCTTTTTGTGCCAATGTACGCTTCAAAGTCTTGCAAGCATTCTTTTTGTGAAGGGGTAAGATGTACGAAGGGGCGCACGCGCTTAATTTTCTTTAGTGCGTCTTCTGCACTCATACCATTATAGATGAGGTAGGCTGCGGTTTGGGTGGGCGCACGTCCTACACCAACGGCACAGTGAATATAGACCTTGTGTCCCATAGCCACTTGTTCGGTAATAAATTTTGCACCGCGTTCTAAGGTTTCTACGGTAGGGGGGGTGTTATCAATGGTAGCAAGATGAAGATATTCTGCGCCACAAATGCCTTTTTCAGCATCATCTTTGTGCCACTCACGCATGTTCACCACGGCATTAATGCCACGCGCCTGCATTGCTCGCCAGCCATTTTCGCCGTGTTGACCACCCAAGTAAACGTTTTCTTCCACTTTGCTTAGCCACCACACAGGCGCGCCAGACATACGGCGCATCAGTTGGTCGTAGAAGCGCAAAACCAAGCCTTTGGGTCCGGTTTGCAATAAGCTCACGGCACGAGAAAACTGGCTAGGGGGTTGGACATTGTTTATTGTAGTCATGGTGTTTGTGCATTTCACTCAAAAAAAAGGACGAAACTTTCTTGATGCCCGTATTATATCCCATTGTGTCAATCATAGCACATTTTCACGAAAAAAAGCACTATTTTTTAGTCACTTTTTATAGATTGTCAAAAACACTTTTTACGCCCCCTAAAAACTACTAAAGTGGGCTAAAATGAAGATGCGAAGTATAAAGGAGAGTCTCCCCCAATGATAGATGTTACACGGGTAGGTAAGAACACGCTCACGCTATCATCCCCTGTGATGATTGCCAGTGGCATTGCGGGCTATGGCGCACATTATCAAGACCTCATTAGTATGAAGAAGGTGGGGGCGTTGGTGACAAACCCCGTTACCCTTAACGGCTGGTCACCCACACGCGGAACGCGCGTTGTACCTTTAGAGAGTGGGATGCTAGTGCATACAGGCTTACCCAACAAGGGAGTAAGGGCGGTTATTAGTGACCATCGCACTTTGTGGGCGGGCGCACCCTTGCCCATTATTTTGCACCTGGTCGGCACAACGCGCCGCGATGTGCAACAAGCCAGCCAAATGATTGATAACGAAGATAGCCTTTCGGCAGTTGAGCTAGGCTTACCTGATGATATTACATCGGATAAGGCGTATGAACTAGTAAAAGCGTGCGTAGAACACACTGAAAAGCCGGTGTTGGTGCGCCTGCCCATGTATGATGCCTATGAGATTGCCGAAAGTGTGGTAGAAGCAGGGGCGGGCTCATTGGTGGTATGCGCTCCCCCTCGTGGCACAGCCCGTGACCCCCAAAGCGGAAAGCTAGTGAGTGGGCGCGTGTATAGCCCGCTTTTACAGCCGATGGTTTTACGGATGGTGGGCGTACTTAGGGGGCGCATTAACCCCGATGTGCCAATTATTGGCTCTGGGGGCATCCACTCGTTGCAAGATGCCCGTGATTTTATTGACGCTGGCGCGGTGGCGGTGCAGGTGGACAGTGTGGCGTGGGTACAGCCCAACATCCTAGAACGCATTGCCCGCGATTTAGCAGGTGGGCTAGTGACGCGCGCCAACGACGCGTTCTCTGATGAGTGGCATCCTGATATGGGCGACACCGAATATAAGTCACTATTTGGTGATGACGAACCTGCCCAAGAAACGCGCTAGTTTTGTACTTGGGTGGTTGCCATTGGTTCTAGGGTAGTGTTTGCAGACCAATTGCCCGCCTCATCTTGCGCCCACACCGCAAAACGATAGGTATTGCCCACAATGCCCGTATAAGTGGCTTCGGTTTGGCTAGTCTCTAAATAGGGTTGCCATTCACCATCGTTTACTTTTACCCACACCAAATACGTTACCACGTTGCCATTGTCGTTTGCGCCCCACGAAATATTAAAAACAGAAGGGCTAAGGACGGGTAAACTGTTCATAAAGGGTCGGGGCGGCGTGGTATCTGCCTCTGGCGCGGTGGTGGGGCGAAATGTGGGGATGGGCGGTGCGGTTGCCTCTAAAAGAGGAACAGTGGTGGAAGCGAGGGCGGGCGGTGCGCCTAGCCCACCATTAGGCGACTCTATCACAATGACGGGTGCGCCCCCAATGGCAGTACGGTCAAAGCCTTCTAGCCCATCGTATGCCATCTCTTTAGCGGCGGCAAGTTCTAGCACATATTCACCGTTTTCATTGGGCGTAATAAGCGAATTGCCATAAAGCGTATACACTTGGGCGTTAGTGCCTTGTGCGGTGATGTTAATTGTGTTCGGCTCTAGGCGACGATTCCAAATGACACGAATACGCTCTTGCGTTTGGGGGCGTTCAAACGTGATAACGGTACTGCCGTTATCGGGGTAACGCGCCTTTTGGCTGGGAACAAAGGGCGTATTGCCAAAGATGTCTGCCATCAGGCGATAGGCAACGGCAACAGGACGGGCTGTGCCTGCTTGGGGGTGTTGTCCATAACAGATATTGCCCGTTTCATTTCTAAAGACACCAAACGCATTGCCCCAACACACACGCCCCTCTGTACACAATTCGCCATTATGAGGCGGAAAATTTGTGCCTGCCGCTTGGTCGCCACAGTCATCATAGAGCTGATGAATGAACACCACCTCTGCGCCCTCTGACCATGCGTAGGCGGTACTTTGGACAAAATACCACGCTTGCTGTTCGGCGGTGGCAAAGTTTTTGCGCTGGTCAGGCGTGTTCGCTGTCCAACGCGGTCCGGGATACTCGTCCCAAACGCTGACCCCGCTTTCATTTAGCCAAATGGGCTTTTCCACTTTATAAGCAATCAGGGTTTGCCTGGCATATAGCACCAGCCAACCACTGCGCCACGGGTAGCTATAGCTATGGACGCTGACAATATCAAAGTAGTAGTTGTTAGCACGTCCTTGCGGGTCGGTATCAAAGATTGCCATAACACGCGCCAGCCAATTATCTGCTGTGGCATAAAGCAAGCCCCCAAACATCACCTGTGATTGTGGGTCTGCCAATTTGGTCACGATGTAGGCTGTTTTAAGTAAACGCGCATAATTGCTAATGCCACCGCCCCAAAATTGCGCGAGGTCGGGTTCGTTCCATACTTCCCATACGCGCACGCCTTGTCCACCGCGCCAGCCTTTTTGCTGCGCCAACACCCCATTAGGCTTATAGCGCATGACGGCTTGATAGACAAAGTTTACCCAGCCGTTCTCGGGGTTTAAGCCCACGCCTTCGCTTGGAAAGTCGCTACCATTGGCAAAGATGGGGGTGTTTAAGCCTCTTGGTATGTCGTTTTCGCGCCAAAAACCGGGCATCCCCAGCAGAACCACATTCATATTAAAGCCGTACTGCACATCCTCGGCTACCAGCTTATCATAGGCATCCCAAAACCACTCATTAGGCGCGGTTTCTACGGCATCCCAATAAAGGGGGAAGCGATTCCATCCTGCGCCTAGCTCTATGGCTTGTTGATAGCGTCGGACGGGGGCATCAAGCTGGGCAGAATTGATAAACGTAATACCCAAACGGGGCGAGCGCACCGACGCAGTAGAAAAGGATGCACGCGGAACGCTGGTAGGAGGTATTGGGACAATTTGTGCCTCTATTTGTAGGCTAACATTGGGCAGA
This sequence comes from Anaerolineae bacterium, assembly GCA_034437555.1. GTDB lineage: Bacteria > Chloroflexota > Anaerolineae > Aggregatilineales > Phototrophicaceae > JANWYT01. Next base: position 39,222 of record DAOTTQ010000024.1, read on the forward strand.
CCAACGCCCAGAAAAATAAACAGTAAACCCCAAAGTATTACCCCTCTTTTGTACATGTGTTCCTGTCTCCTTTTAGTTTTTTTGAATGTATAGGTGTGTTCCACTTCTATGGATTTGATGGCACACTAAATTGTGAGAAGTCAAAGATGGCGGTATCTAGGATGGCTTGTAGTTCGTTTTGCGCTTCACCGTCCATTGCAGTAATGGGGTCGGTATACATATAGAAGGCAAAGTTCACGTTTTCCACTTCCAAGCCCGCAAACCAACCGCGTGTATTAGGCGTGTCGGCGCAATCTACAGCGGCAAAACTTGTGCCTACGGCGAGCAATGTGCCGACGCGGTACTCTTTTTGGGGTTCTGTGCCAATGTTGCATTGGGCATCAAACACCAGCGCACGTAATAAGCGCAAGCCGTCTATCCATAAATTCGTGCGCCCATACTCACTAGAAAAGGGGTTGCCGGTGGTGACGCTTCTAAAGTTCCACACAAGGATAATTGTTCCCTTACCCCCCGTCACGTCGCCCTGATACAACGCGATAGGCAAAGAGGTGACTTCGCCAAGCTCTCTAAAGAGAATGGTGTCATAGCCATATCTCCAGCCTTCGGGCAATGACAAGCGCACAGGTGGCTCTACTTCTATCCCCACCAATGGCTCAACCAGAATGGGGGTACTGGACGGCGTAATATTAAGCGCAAGCGATGGCGTGGGCGTAAATTGGGCAGGCAGTGTTGGGAATACGACAGGGGTAATGGTAGGCACGTCAGACGGGGTGGGCGTAAGTGTAGGCAACGCTTCTTGTGGAGAACACGCCATCATTCCCAGTAGTAGCCCGCACATGCCCAAGATGGATAGTGGTTTCATTGTGTCCCCCCTTGATAAAAGCAATCGTCGGCAAAATTTAGCCATTTTTCCTTATTATAATGCACGACACCCCCATGAGGCAGGATGTCTTAGGGATAATGATGCGTTGTTTTTTGA
>DAOTTQ010000025.1:0-1725 GCA_034437555.1 Anaerolineae bacterium
CTGGTTTCTGTTCTCTGATTTCTGGGGGGTTTGGGGCATCGCCCCATCGCCACTAAGTGGCGTGCGTTTAGCGCCCCCCGCCTTCGCGGGGAAAATTTTTGAGGCATTTGGCGAAGCCACAAGTACGTAGGAGAACCTCACCCTAAATCCCTCTCCAAAAATTGGCGAGGGACTTGAAAAACGCGGTATTTTGCACCCCTTCCCCTCGGCGTAGCGGTGGGGGAAGGGGCAGGGGACACCGTTTGGATGTCTATTTGAGGTGCGAAAATGGTTAATCGTGTGTAAACTATAAGTAGGTACAGGGATTTTAACTTAAGGGGGGGTAGATGCCTCGTTTGTTTATGTCATATAAGCGTGGGGTTGCAGCGGGGTCGGTGGATGCCGTTAAAACGCGCTTAGAGCAAGAGGGTTACTGGTGTTGGTTTGACCGCGAAGATATTCGGATGAGTGAAAGCGATTGGCAAGCGAGTATTGAGCGAGGGATTGCTGGGAGTGCAGGCATAGTTCTGTTTTTCTCGCAGGAAGCCAGCGAATCACCGTACATTCAGCACGAAATCAAGACGGCACTCCGACTAGGCAAGCCATTTTATGTGTTACAAGTAGCGCGTATTTCAGACTTAGCAACGGCTTTAACCGTAGCAGGCTTGCCTGACCGCCAGCAAGTGGAAGATTATACAGACGTTGGGCAGTTTAAGGCACAACTGGATAAATTGATCATGGAATTAGAGCGCGATGGCATCCGTGTGACACGCCATGAACGCAGACAAAAACGAGATCGCAACAATCCTCTTTATACCCTGCACCAAAAATACTTGCAAAGGCTGTTGGAGCGCATTGGGACGGTGAGCCTGGCGCAAATTAACCCCGCCCACAAAGACCAAATTTACTTAGAAGAAGTGTACGTTGACTCGCCGACAGGGCTGACGGTGAGCGCGACGGTCAATAATTGGCATGTGGTGGACTGGGGCATTAGCGATGTGAGAAACACAAAGGTTGAAGCCGCACGAGGAGAAAAAGCCTACGTTGCGCCAGAACAACTGGGCTTAAACCAAGACGCGATGCTACACATGATAGGCAAGATTGAAGGTGACATAGATGCTTTCCGCCAGGACAACCCGAACGCAAAGGCAGATGAGGAAGAATTTCGAGCCGAAGGGAAAGCTTATGAGTACTGGAATGAGTGGTACAACGGCGAAAAGCGCAATCTTGTTCACCTGCATTTAGCAGACCTAGCGAATGCTTGTGGGCGTTTGGTGGTGTTGGGCAAGCCTGGCAGTGGCAAAAGCACGTTTGTGAAGTACTTGGCGTTGTGTTTGGCGGGGTCACAGTTACAAGACTGGACACGGTTGGTGACGCTAGAACAGTTACCGCAATGGACACACCGCGACCTGACGCCGATTTATGTGGAACTGCGTCACTTCGTGGCATCCGCACATTTTCCTAAAGCAGAGACACCCACCGCGAGGCACTTTTGGGGTTATGTGAAGGAGGCGTTACTAGGGGAGGAATTGGCGGGATATGCGGAAGAACTAGAACACGACCTTCGTGAGGGTTTAGCCCTCATCATTCTGGATGGTCTGGATGAGGTAGCGTATGAGGAGGGGAAATTGCCGTTGCGCCAAGAGCAACTGAGGAACTTGGCGCGTGACCTGCACGCAAGCTATGGCAAGAGCCGTGTGATTGTGGCAAGTCGCCCGCATGCGTATGAGGGGTGGGATTTGCCCG
>DAOTTQ010000026.1:0-1902 GCA_034437555.1 Anaerolineae bacterium
AACTCCACGCGCTTGCTGTTTTTGGCTTGGGCATCGTGGTCGTAGGGCGGATTAAACCAGCCCAAACTAAATGCCCCCGTTGAAGCACTGAGGCGTTCCACATCACAGCGCACCGCTTGGGTTGCGCCAAAGCGTGCGATACACTGCGTGGCACGTTCACCGTCCAACTCATTGGCGTAAGGCGTGACATGCCACGCTTGGCTGGCAACTGCCAGAAATTCCCCTTCCCCTGCATAAGGGTCGAGCATCTTGTGGTGCGCTGTCGCCGGTTGTAACAACGACAAAATAGCTGCATGGTGCTTGGGGTCAATGGCAAAATAGCCCATCACCACCTTATTTTCCATACGCGACATTGCATTTTCCTCTCTCTATAAACGCAAACAGCCCCTCATGAAGGGGCTGTTTAAGAATTTTTGGGTTTGATTATGAGTTGGAAGCTAGGTTTCCTAGTCTTCCAGTTTTAGGCTAGGAATACGGCTAAATTCACGCACATTGTGCGTCACTAGAATCAATCCGTGGACGATAGCAATCGCAGCAATTTGAAGGTCAAACGGGCCAATCGGCAAACCTACTCTTTCCAAATCCGCTCGTACTTTGCCGTACACGGACGCTGCAACATCATCAAACGGAAGGCTGGCATAAGGGCGCAGAAACCGTTCTTATTTTTGCCGAGTGCGCTCAGAATCTTGGCTCTTAGAAGCACCATACCACAATTCTGCCCTTACCACGCTACAAACAACCACATCGTCAGGTGCAATAGTGGGTAGTTTTGCCAAGACACCTGCTGAACGACCGTTTATGTAACGAACACACGTATTGGTGTCTAGTAAATACTTCATTCAAGAGGCTCACGCACTTCAAAATGACCTTGATCACCGCGTTCAATAGGGTCATCCGATAAAATGCCATAGGTTTCCTCAAAATAGCCGATTGGCCAGCCGAGTGCATCTCTTGACTCATCTGTCATTTTTTGCACCGTATAGATAATCTCGACTTCAGCACCGGTAAATTCTGGCAATTCTATCGTCAGTTTGCCATCTTCACCCACATGGGCTTTTAAGGTGACACTTTGCATAGGACACTCCTTTCGCTTTTTCTACGTCTATTTTACCTCATTTTGGCGAGATGTTCGCAACAAAACAGGTCGTGAACTTTGAAGACTTTAGATGGGCGATTTTCGACGGTTGATTAGCTCTTTGGCAAGAGTATCACCCCATTTGCCAGCCCGCCTGTAATCAGGCGCGTCCATGCTGAAGCGTCTAAGTCCAGCACCAGCAAGTCGATATCGCCATCACAGCGCGGTTTACGAAGCAATCCTGCGTGTTGCCCCGCTTGGTACAGGTAGCTTGACCACGCATCAAACACCGGAATATTCACCAATTGACGGACGTGATGCAACAATTTGGCGGTGGCTTGTTCGTCGCTGACACGAAAAATACCACTCACAGCGTTGCCACCATAGTGAGGTTGTGTGATACTCTCATGCACCAAAATTGCACTCGTAAACTTGGCTTCCGAGATGCTGTTGAGATATGCCGTGTACATGCCCGTGTTCGCTTTGCCGTCTGTTTCGCCCGCTCCTAGTTCAATCGCGGGCGCGTCCCACGGCACAAGATTGACCACTTCCCCCTTCGCTAGTCGTGCCCGAATCGCTTCCACTGCCATCCTGGGACCGCCCATGTTTAAGTAGAACAAGAGGTCATTGTGGAGGGCATAGCCATAACAATAGACATTACCTGAGATACTACCCGTCAATTCACCCACATATTTCTGCCCAATCGCTACAAGTTTGCTACTGTGTGAGCGTGGCGAAAGTGTGACTGTCGGGGCTTGTTTAGCACTTTGGATGGCACTGAAGAGAGGGTCATTTTCGGAAACGTTGGGCTTGATGATGCGGATGGA
>DAOTTQ010000027.1:0-41784 GCA_034437555.1 Anaerolineae bacterium
CCCCCTCGATTTGGTCAACCACCCAGCCCTCTTCTCCGTCAGGAGTACGCACCTTCCACCAACGGAAGCCATTGGCAAATTGGGGGACTTCTAAGAGTGTTAAGCGCGTGCCATCTTCAATTTGGAAAATGCGCTCACCGCCTGCACTATCACGGGCGTTTAGGCGTTCTCCATCACCACTCACAATGGCATCTTCGCCCACCACAAGCGCAATCACTAGCGTTTGGTCGGTGTCAACGCGCTCGACCGCCCAGCCAATTGTGCCGTCCCCTGCACGAACATTCCACCACAACAAGCCGTCCTCTTTATGGGGCCCATCCACCAACGTGACCAATGTTCCATCTTCTAGCTTGGTAAGGATGTCAAAGCGCAAGCCGGGGCCCCCTCGCAGGTTGAGGCGGTCGCCTTCTGTCGTGCTTACTTCCGCAGTTACATTCGTAAACAAGCGATAAGACGCGAAAGAAGCCGTATCTAGCTCTGTTTCTACCAATTCGGGCGTGGGTTCTGGCGTAGCATTATCGGTTGTGGTAACAGCTGTGGGTATAACAACAAGTTCTGTGGCGACTTGCTCACCGCCACGGGTTAATTTAATCGACAAATCCACCAAGCCATCAGAGCCAGAATAGTAGTAACCGCCCGAATTTGCCAGTATCACAACATACGAACCCGATGTAGGGACAACAAAATCGTTAATGACCGCATCTGAATTAACGCCACTGTCATCATCCGCAATCAAGGGTTTTAAGCCATCTTCAGCAATAATCAACAACGGGTCAACGCGCTCGTTATTGGTGGCTACGTTTGCCGACACACTCAGCACATCCCCCGCCTGTAACGTTAAGTAAATTTGTTGAGAATCGCCTGTTTGCAGGCGTGTTTGGTAAGAGCGATTCACCACATAGGGGGGCGATTCAACACGAATGGATGTTAGATTCACCCACTCTAGATACGCTTCGGCAGCTTCTTGTGAGCGATTTTCTAGGCTATACAGGGTTGCCTGCGTTAGGTGTGCGCTTTCATAATTTGGGACAAGTTCTAGGGCTTTGCTGATGTCGGCTTGGGCTTTCTCATAATCGCCTGTCTGAAAATACAATCCCCCGCGATTGTCATAAGTCACATGAGCCTGAGAATCGTTTTCCCCTAGTTCTAAGGCGCGAGTGTACCCTTCTAATGCCTGTTCATAATCGCCAATTTTGTAGTACAAGTTGGCAAGATTGTTATGAGCATACGATGCTTCAGGGTCTAGCTCTAGTACTTTAACATAGTCGGCACGAGCTTCTGCATCACGTTCTAGCCAATAATAGGCATTGCCACGCGAATTATAATAGGATGTGTCTGTGGGATCTAATTGAATGGCACAGCTATAATCCAGCACAGCATCCTCAAAGAGACGGCTGTCAAACGCCGTATCACCGCGTAATCCATACTCGTTGGCTGTTGTAAAGTCGGTGCAAGACTGGGCAACGGATGTCCACGAGACCCCCAACGAACACAAAAGTAAAATCATCCAATAACGTTTGAACATTGTCATATTCCTTGTAGCTATAGGGTCACTACTATTGATTATGCTACAAGTTTTTTTAACGGCAAACAGGCGTAGGGGATGCGTATAAGGGGCGTATTGTAAGAAGCAAAAGGGGGCATTACGCCCCCTCCTGTTTAACCGATTTTAGCCTAAAAAGCTGGCTTCGTAGGGTTCAAATTTGGCAAAGGTGGGTAGGCGGTCATTCAGCATGTCTAGCGTGACTACGCCGTCCCCCCACGCCTTGCCGTTGGCAGGGGCTTTCCATACATTGCTAATGCCATAGCGGAAGTACGCCAATGTGAAGGGGTCTACGGGGTGCAAATGTTGGGCGTTTTTCGCTTTTAGCATATCTAGTGTAGGGTATTCAGGCGATTTACTGCGCCCAAAGCCAATGGTTTCGCCCTGATGCAGGCTATACTGAACCACGCGCTTGCTATAGAACAAAAGCGCGTTAAACGGCGTTTTATTATCGGTGTTGCTATCACGCTTAAACTCGGCAAGCCGTCTCTTTGGCAAAGAGGCATTGTTTGGCATGTTCGGGTCGCCTTGTAGCAAATGAATCTCGTAGTGCAAGTGGTCATTGGTGGTAGAGCCTGCCGGCGTACCTGCCAAACCAATCACATCACCCGCTTTTACAATCTCGTGCTTCTTACGAAGGCTGGCGTTGCTCATGTGACCATATGCCACCAGCACATTGCTCATCATGCGTCGCCCTTGGCTATCGCGGTATTTTTCTGGCAAAAAGCACCATAGCACAGTGGTTTTTTCGGCGGGGTTTGCCATAAATACCCAATTGCGAATGATTAAGCCATCGCCCACCGCTAAAAGGGGCGTACCCGTTTTTACGATGAAGTCGTAGCCATTGTGCATATAGCCAATACGGCTATACCACACCGCGCCGTTATACAGCGAGAAAGTATTGGGACCAAAGCCATTGACCTGCATATTGACCAATTCAGATTCGCTCTTAATTTGTACGGGTAGCACGTCAAAGGGGTCGGGCAAGCCCAAATGTTCTTGGTGACTCCAGAACGTATCATAACCACTGGGGATAGGGCGTTGGGGCAAGCCATCAATATAGCGCATGACGCTGGCTTGTGTAAGCATTTTACCGGGTGAAGTAAACCATGCCGCCACAAAGCCACTCTGCCCGTTGTAGTCTACATTGATATACTGTTTGCCCGCTTCACCTGCCTCAATTTTCTTGATGGCACTTTCTAGGCTTTCAAGCAGTTTTAGTGTTGTACCACGTGGGAACGCGCCCAAGATGTTGGCGTTGGGGTCGGCGGCAGCACGGACGTTGACGCTATCTCTGGTATAAATCACCGTTTCGGCTTGGGCAGGTGCAGAAACTGTGACGCTGGGGGCGGTGGTGGGCTGTGTGGTGGGCAATTCTGAAGGGAAACCAGAGTTTGCCACTTCTTCGGCTTCTGGGGCGGGTGTTCCCACATCAGAGGGACCCCGAAGCTGTGCGCCAGTGGTGTCTGGGACGGCTTGGGCGGTGGTGATGAGCTGGCTATAGATGGCAATGTAGTCGTTGATGATGCCCTCATAGGTGTGGGCATTGCCCGAACCATTGTAAATGGTGGCAAACGACAAAATATCACCGCTTTGCAGGTGGCGAATGGCTTGTGCGCTCCGAATGAAATCCAGCATGCCCAAAATTTGGGCTTGTGCGCTCTTGGCAAAACTCTCAAACATCTCTTGGACGCTCTCATAGCCCATAATTTTGAAGTTAAAGCCCATCATCTGGGGTGCGCCCATGCTAATGCTCTTAAGGGCGGTGGTATCATCTAGGCTACGCGCAAATTCTAGCACTTGCCACTCGCGCTCTTGCGTGGTGTGGACGGCTTTCCATTCGTCTGTAGCGTTTAAGCGGAACTTATGGCTCTTCCAGCTTTGAAATTGAAAGTGTTGGTCAAAGAGGGCTTGGTTGTTTACGCCCCAATAGCGATGGAAAATATGCACTTCAAAACGGATAATCATCCGCGCATCTGCGCCAAAGGCTTTACCGCTACTTTCGGCGGCAATGGCTGCCACCAGCGTGCTAACAGGAATTTGGAGGCGTTTTGCCAGCTCTTCTATTAAGCCCCCAAACGTATTCCACACTCGCGCACAGGCAAAGGGGCGTTTGCCCTCTGCAAGGTCTTTTGTGGGGATAATGTTCTTGGGTTCTAGCGGATAGTTAAGTAAGTCGGGCATGTCAATTAAGAAGCCCTGAATTTTGCTGGTATCCTTGCGTTCTGTTAGATGTGTAGAGATATACGCACTACCATCGCCAACTTCCACCTTTAGCCATTCAGGTTCTTCTGCCAGCACTGTAAGCATCTTTTTAGCGTCCACATTGCCCACCACGCCAAACTGCACACCCGCCCCAGAACGCAAACGTGCGTTAGACATCACGACCACTTCATAGCTTTCAAAGGGGGTCGCATCTTTTACAACGTTGGGATGTTCGTCCATCAGCGCAAAATTAGTGAGTACAGAAAAGCCTTCTGTGCCACTGTCTTCATCACGTAGCTTGCCCCAGCCGTCTGTGCCTTCTTCTGATACTTCAACAATTGCGCCACGCTGTAGCGTTGCTATGATATTACTAAAAGAACTTTTGCCACTGGTAAGAATGATGGTCTGTGGTAACACAATCCCATAACGTGCCATACTTCCCCCTCTGTTATTAAAGGTTCATTTGTGGTTATTATACCCCCTTTTAATTGGAATGGGCTTTTGAAAGTTTACGTTCTGCTGTAAAAATGTCATCAAAAATATTCAGATTTTTCTAAAACTCCTTGTCTTCCACCCTATCACCGTCTAAAGGGAATGAGCCACGCTCCCCTATAAAAAGCCATACTTACGCCTGATTGTGCTACAATAAAGCACAGACAACACATCATGAGATGAGGCTTGATGAGCGAACATCCCCACCTTTCGGTATTGCTAAACGACGTTTTACACGCCCTATTGCCAGAAGGCATTGTGCCAGAACGTGCTATTGATGGCACACTTGGCGCGGGCGGTCACACCCAAGCTCTACTAGAACACGGCGTAAAAAGTGTGCTGGGGCTAGACCTAGACACCCAAGCCCTTACGATTGCCAAAGAACGCCTTGCCCCCTTTGCTAATCGCGTTCATATCGTTCATGATAGCTATAACAACATGAAGCAACACGCCCAAGCCCTGGGATGGCAAGAGGGTGTCGATGCTATTCTGTTGGATTTGGGCGTAAGCTCTATGCAATTAGACACGCCCGAACGCGGTTTTGCGTTTAAGTATGATGCCCCTCTTGATATGCGCTTTACCGATGACGGGCGCATTACCGCATACGATATTGTGAATGATTGGGATGAGCGCGACCTTGTAGACATCTTCTTTAAGTATGGCGAAGAACAGCACAGCAGGCTGATTGCGAAGCGTATTTTGCAAAACCGCCCCATCGCCACCACAACGACATTGGCACAGCTCATCACAGATGCCGTCCCAAAGCAACGGCGCGACAAAAACGCACCCAAAGGCGCACACCCCGCCACCCGTACCTTTCAGGCGTTACGCATTGCCGTAAACGATGAATTGCACGGCGTAGAAACCGCTTTGCCCACCGCCATTAGCCTGCTTCGTAAGGGCGGAAGGCTGGCGGTCATTAGCTTTCATAGCTTAGAAGACCGCATCGTTAAGGACATCTTCAAAGAGGCAAGCACAGAAATTGTGCCACCGCCCGGCATGGCAAGCATCATCGCCAAAAAAGCCATCGTAAAGCTCATCACCAAAAAGCCTATCGAAGCCAGCCCAGAAGAAGCCAGCACAAACCCTCGCGCCCGCAGTGCAAAACTGCGCGTGGTAGAAAAGTTATAGTGCAACACATGCAAGAAAGGAAATTTTGTCTATGGCACAACATTGGGTAAAACACACCCTTAACCAAGCAGGCATCCAGCCACAAAACCAAGTGGTTGCGCTGGCGTTGCTGGCGATTTTTATCACGCTCGTTTTTGGGGGCGTGTATTTGTCACAGATTGCCAGTTTTGCCACCACTAACCGCGAAATTGAAACCCTTATTGGCATCCGTGACCGCCTAGAACGCACCAATGAGCAACTTCGTGCCGAAATTGCCAGCCTAGAAACCATTCCGCGCCTTTTAGCGCGAGCGCAAGCCTTAGGCTTTAGGATAGCAAATGCCCAAGACATTGAGTATTTGCGTGTTGATGGTTACAATCCAAACCGTGAACTAAGCGTTGTGCCATTACGTGCAGACGAAACACTAGACGTTGCCCCCGTTTATGATGAAACGTTTAGTGGGTGGCTACAACAACAATGGGATAATTTGCGCCTACAATTTGAAAACTTTGGGCGATAACAAGGCAACCGTGTTAGTAAGAGGTGTATTGTGAGTGCAACAATTAACCGCCAAGATGTCATTAACCGTCGTGTACCCCTCGTCATTGGGTTCTTAGTGACCATCAGCGTACTTTTGCTCTTTGCTGTTTCGCGTTATCAGTGGCTACCCCCCGATGTGCAACGCGAGTTCTTGCTTCGTGGGCAACAAAACGTCAGTTCCATACGGCGTTTGCCCGCAGAACGTGGCATTATCTATGACCGCGAGGGGCATCCTTTAGCGTTTAATACCATTCAATACGAAATTGGCGTAAGCCCCAACCTCATTACATCTGATAGACGGCTAGATATAGCACGCCAATTAGGGGTGATTTTGGAGCGTGATGAGTATGAGCTACTCCAACTCATTAGCGCAGATACCCAATGGCAATTGTTGGCACGCCCCGTTAGCGCAGAAGTGGGACAAGCCATCGCCGACCTTGATATTTTGGGCTTGATTATTAACCCCCTCCAAAAACGCTTCTATCCACAAGGCGAGCTACTAGGGCAAATTATTGGCTTTGTGATTGAGGACAACAACAGCACCACACAGGGTGCAATGGGTGTGGAAGGCAGTTACAACGGCACGTTGGCAGGGCGCACCCTAGAAGAAGAAGTGAGCAGTATCCCGTTTAATTTGCCCGACCAAACGCGCTCTACGGCACAAAAAGGCATGGACTTGGTGCTAACGATTGACCGCGATTTACAATTTTGGGTAGAAGAAGAGCTTAAGCGTGCCATCGAAAGCACAGGCTCTACCAAAGGCACTATTATTTTAATGAATCCGCGCAATGGTGATGTGCTGGCAATGGCAAGCTACCCCACCTTTGACCCCAACAACTTTACACAGGTTAGCGACCCCCGCCTACTTACCAACCCAGCAGTTAGTGAAGTGTATGAGCCGGGTAGCGTGATGAAAGTTGTCACGGTGGCAGCCGCCCTTGAAATGGGCGCAATTACCCCCGAATGGACATACAACGACACTGGCGTTTTAGATATAGGCGGTATACAGGTACTCAATTGGGATAGACGAGCGCATGGCGTGGTGGATACCACCACGCTTTTAGTAGAATCGCTCAACATTGGCGCAACCACCGTCGCGCTTGCAATGGGACCCGATGAATTTTATACACGGTTACGGGCGTTTGGGTTTGGTGTGCCTACACGGGTAGACTTGCTGGGCGAAGAATCGGGCATCCTTAAAGTGCCGGGTGACCCCGACTGGAGTGAAGCGAATTTAGCCACCAATAGCTATGGGCAAGGCATGGGCGTTACCCCCCTGCAAATGCTCACCGCCGTAAACGCCATTGCCAATGATGGGCTAATGATGCAACCGCGCATTGTGCGCCAAATTATTGACGGCGAAAACGTGATTAACTCCCAACCGTCTGCACTGGGGCGCGTGATTTCTAAGCAAACCTCCGATGCCGTTACGCAAATGATGGTGCGTGTGGTGGAAGCCGAAAACGGCGTAGGGGCAGCCCAGTTGAACGGCTATACTATTGCCGGCAAAACAGGCACATCACAAATTCCCTCGCCTACGGGCTATGAAAGCTGTGACACCTGCTCAATTGTGACATTTGTGGGCTTTTTCCCTGCAGATGACCCCCAAGTATCGGTGCTAGTAAAGCTAGACCGCCCCGATGGGTATTGGGGAAGCGTTGTGGCTGCACCTGTGTTTAGACAACTTGCCGAGCGTTTAGTCATTTTAATGGGCATCCCTAACGATGTCACTCGCGCCTCTCTTAATGGCAACCCTTAAGAAAGAGAAAGCCTTTTACCGATGGAAACTCAACTACCACTTGCCCTTACTGTTGGGGGCGTAACCTTCTTGCTTGGCGTTATTTGGGGCGCACCCTTTATTGAAATTTTGCGCCTCTTTGGCATCGGCAAGCAAATTCGCAAAGAGCTACAAGACAAACACAGCAAAAAAATTGGCACGCCCACCATGGGCGGCATTATGATTGTGCTTCCTGCAACGCTCATCACATTGGCGTTAAACGTGGCAAATATCGTCCAAACAGGTGACGGCGCAAGCATTTTATTGCCGATTGTGGTTTTTGTGGGCTTTGGCATCTTAGGGTTAATTGACGATTGGGAAGGCATCCAAACGTCACGCGGGCGAGAAGGCGAAGGTTTATCGCCCCGTGTAAAGTTTATAGGGCAATTGATACTGGCGGGGGGCGCAGCCACTGTTATTTCACTTGGTAATTTTTCGTTTTCAAATGAGATGATGTTACCCCTTTTGCAGTTCACCATCCCCATACCCCCCCTTTTGTTTATTCCGCTGACCATGTTCATCATCATTGGCACGTCTAACGCGGTCAATTTTACCGATGGTTTGGACGGATTGGCGGGCATCATTACCGCCAGCGCATTTGCAGCTTATGGCATTATTGCCTTTTTACAGGGGCAAGTGTACGTGGTGCAATTGTGCTTTATCTTGGTGGGCGCATGTTTTGCGTTCTTATGGTATAACGCGCACCCCGCCCAATTGTTCATGGGCGATGCCGGCAGTTTGGCATTAGGGGCAACGTTGGGCTTAATTGCCGTGATGACGGGGCAATGGCTTCTTTTGCCCATTATTGCTATTGTGCCTGTGGTAGAAGTGCTTAGCGTTATTTTGCAGGTGGCAAGCGCAAAATACAGCAGGCGGTATCTGGGTGAGGACATCCGTTTGTTCAAACGCGCACCCCTTCATCATCACTTTGAGCTAAGTGGCTGGAGCGAAACACAAATTGTCCAGCGTTTTTGGCTAGTGGGTATTTTAAGTGCCATGATTGGCGTAGCGTTGGCATTGCTTTAATTCATCTTCTTGTGGCTAAGGGCATAAAAAGCATGGCAGATTCTTTGAAAGGTAAGCGTTTTCTTATTCTGGGGTTTGCACGGCAGGGGCAAGCCCTTGCACGATGGCTACCCACACAGGGCGCAGAAGTGGTTGTGAATGATTCACGCCCTGCCGAAGCCTTCGATACCATTTACCCCGACGACTATCCCTATACCAAATTCATCTTTGGGGGGCATCCTGACGAAGCACTACGCCGTATTGATGCCGTGTGTGTGTCGGGGGGCGTTCCTTTAGATAATCCCCTCATTCAGCTGGCAAATGAGCGCGGTATCCCCCTAACCAACGATGCTCAACTGTTTTTAGAGCGTTGCCCTGCGCCCGTCATTGGCATTACAGGGAGCGCAGGCAAAACCACCACCACGCGCCTAACCAGTGCAATCCTAAAAAACGCAGGCTATACCACCCACACAGGAGGCAATATCGGCAACGTCCTCATCGAAGGCTTGCCCACTATTAGCCCCGATGATGTGGTGGTGATGGAACTTAGCAGTTTTCAGCTGGAACTTATGACAAGTAGCCCGCAAGTGGGCGCGGTGCTAAATATCACGCCCAATCACATAGACCGTCACGGCTCAATGGAGGGCTATAAACGTGCCAAAGCCAATATCTTAGCGTTTCAGGATGAGAACGATATGGCGGTACTATGTGAGGACGACCCCAATAGCCGTTCCTTAGAGGGTATGGTGGTTGGGGGTTTGGCAAGCTATAGCATTGCTAAAATGGTGGCGGATGGCGCGTTTCTTGTGGGGGATAAGCTCATTTTAGCGGGCAACGCCAGTTGGGATGCGTCGCCGCATGTGCTGTGTGAGAAAAAAGAAGTGCCATTACGGGGTGACCACAACCTGCTAAATGTGTTGGCAGCATGTACCATTGCGGGCAGTTTGGGGCTAGTAACAGACCGCCCCGGCATTGACCCCGACATTATGAGCGATACGATTAAGAACTTTACGCCTGTGCCTCATCGTTTAGAAACGGTGCGCGTGCTAGACGGCGTGAGCTATGTTAACGATAGCATTGCAACTGCCCCAGAACGGCTAATTGCCGCACTTAAAAGCTATCATGAACCCTTAGTGCTATTGCTAGGGGGCGCAGATAAAGACCTAACATGGGAACAAGCCGTTCACCTTGCCATGAGAAAATCACGGCATATTGTGGTATTTGGCGAGGAAAACGAGCGCGTAAAAGCCGAAAAAATGGTGTTTAACAAAGTTATTAAGCTATTGCGCCTGTTGGGGGCAAATGACCGCGTTTATACGCACGTCAACACGCTAGCAGAAGCGGTAAAGCGTGCGCGAGAAGTGGCACAAGAGGGCGATGTGGTGTTATTGTCGCCGGGTGGCACCAGTTTTGATGCCTACCAAGACTTTGAAGCACGCGGGCAACACTTCAGAGACCTCGTGAATGCCCTATCATAAAATGCGGATGTGCTATAATCAAACGCAAAGCCCACACGGATTGTATTGTAAGGAAGTGCCATGACCGACCAAACGTTTAGCCGTTCTCGCCCCATTAGTGTGCCTACTGAAGAACCGCGCCAAGAAGCACGCATTGGCTTTTGGGCAAGCCTAGACAAGCCCCTATTGGTCATTGTTGGCGTTCTCATTAGTGTGGGCGCAATGATGGTGTACAGCACCACATTTGATTGGAGCTTACAATCACGCGGTAGCAACACGGCTATCTTCGTTCAAGACCATTTGCGTAACTTGCTCTTGGGCTTTGTGGCAATGGTGTTCTTTGCGGTAATTGATTATCGCTTTTGGAAACGATTTGCCCCATGGTTGCTATTATTTACAGTAGGCGCATTGGTAGCGGTGCTAGTGTTTGGCGATAATACGTTTGGGGCGCGTCGCTCACTCATTGCAGGGCGTTTTCAGCCGGGCGAATTGGCAGAATTTACGCTGGTGATGTATATGTCTGCGTGGCTAGGCGCAAAAAACACCAAACCCGATAGTTTTATGGGGCTGGTCTCATTTGGTATTTTGGTTTCTGTCATTATCCTGCCCATTTTGCTTCAGCCCGACCTTAGTTCGGTGGTAATTATTGGTTCAACCGCCGTCATGATGTACTTTTTAGCAGGCGCAAAAATTTGGCATATGGTAGTCGCTTTTGTGGTGGCGTTGATTATTGGCATCACCTTTGTGGCTGCGTTCCCGTATGCCCAAGAGCGCGTTGATTCTTATGTAGAAAGCCTCACAGACCCCACCCGCGCCAACTATCACACCCAACAAGCCATTATTGCGTTTGTTAATGGGGGCTGGCTTGGGCGGGGCTTGGGGCAAGGCGAACAAAAATTTGGCTATTTGCCCGCCCCCCATACCGATAGTATCTTTGCTGTGATTGGCGAGGAGCTGGGCGTAGTGGGTGCTTCGGTAGTGGTGCTTTTCTTTGTGGCGTTTGTTATTCGCGGGTTTAATATTTCCCAGCGTGCCGTAGACCCCTTTGGCAGTTTATTAGCCATTGGCTTTACGCTATGGGTGGCGATTCAGTCGCTCCTTAATATCGCCGTGATGACGGCAGTCATTCCATCATCAGGGTTGCCGTTGCCCTTTATTAGTTATGGCGGTTCTGCGCTTTTGGTATTGATGATTGGCGTGGGCTTAATGTTAAGCGTGCGACGGGTATCGTTACAACGCGAAAAAACGAAACGGAGAGGCGATGGCGCATCTTATGGTCTCGGCGGGGGGAACGGGGGGTCACGTTTACCCCGCTCTAGCAGTCGTCGAAGCACTGCACAAGCACAACGACTCGGTTAAAGTTGTTTTTATAGGGACAAGTGATGGCTTTGAACGCCCCCTCATTGCCGAGAGTGGCGTTTCTTTTGCTGCACGTCATGAAGTGATGGCGGGACCTCTGAATGGGGTGGGGCTAGTGCGTAGCATCATCAGCCTGTTTAAGCTGTTTATCGGGGTGTTACAAGCCATTGGCTTAATGCTTAAGTATCGCCCCAAAGCATTGCTGATGACGGGTGGATGGGCGAATGTGCCGTTAGCGTTAGCAGGGTGGCTGTTTCGTGTGCCAATGTTGGTCTATTTACCTGATATTGAGCCTGCCCTCACAATCAACGTATTGGGCAAAATTGCCCAAAAAGTAGCTGTTACTGTTCCCGATTCGGCACAATTCTTTAAGCCCAATCAAACGGTAGTGACAGGCTATCCTTTACGCCAAACCATGCTAAACGCGACCCGCGAAAAGGGCATTGCCCACTTTAAGCTAGACGCATCACGCCCCGTTGTGCTGGTCTTTGGCGGTAGCCGTGGTGCGCGTCGCATCAACATTGCCCTAGAGAACATGCTGCCCCCTCTGCTAGAAAAAGGCGTGCAGGTGCTTCATGTTACAGGGGCACTCGATTGGGAACGGTCACAGGCGATAACTGCCCCCATTCGCACGCCCGATTACCACGCCATGCCGTATTTACACGATGACATGGGGCTGGCGATGGCGTGCGCCGATATAGTGATATGCAGGGCGGGCGCAAGCACACTAGGCGAATTACCCCATTTTGGCTTGCCCAGTATTTTAGTGCCGTTGGCAGATTCTTGGCGTTATCAACAGGTAAATGCCGAGTATTTGGCACGTCATGGGGGGGCAGTGGTGCTGGCAGATGAAAAGATGTCAGAAGATTTGCACACACTGTTAGGCGAATTGTTGTTAGATAAGGTAAAATTAGAGACAATGAAACAAAACGCACGTGCGCTTGCTGTATCGGATGGGGCGGACGCAATTGCGGATGTATGGCTAAAGATGGCATTATTGTGATGGGCGACTTGCCCCTAACCATGAGATGAACGCGCATGATTGAACTGAACATCTTAGTATGGTTGTTATCTGCATTTTTTGCCTACGTGGGCGCAATGCGGGGTTGGACAAAGGAAGTAATCTCTTTGGCGGGTGTCATTTTGGGTTTATTTGCGCTGTATCAGTTTGATACGCTCATTCGCCAAACCTTACTGTTGGCTGTTCCTAACGACCAAAAATTTTACTTGCAGTCCGTTTTCTTCTTGGTGATTGTGTTCTTTGCCTATCAGCAACGGGCGTTGGTGGGCAACGATGCCAACCGCGCACGCGGTGATAGTGGGCGCGACCCCTTACAAACGCGCATCTTGGGGGCAATTGTGGGCTTCGTCAATGGGTATCTGATTTCGGGGAGCATTTGGTACTTCCTAGACATCAATCGCTTGCCCACGGGACAATATCCTCTTTCGCCTTATGTTATTGCCCCACTAACAGGCACAGCCAGCGCACAAGCCCTGCCCAACTTGCCTCTTTATTTACTCACGCAGAACGGCGCAAACGGCGACTTGCTTTCTTTATTGGTGGTGGTGCTGTTTGTTATTGTTCTTATCATGATTTAGGGGGCAAACGCGGATGATTACGCTGTTTTCACTGATGTGGGCGTTTGCGCTCTTTTTTGCTTTTTTGGGCTTTTTACGCGGATGGAATCAAGAACTAGTAGCAACAGCAGGCATTTTGCTGGCGTTGTTTGGCATCTTACAGTTTGATGGGCTATTACGTGGCACGTTCTTCTTTACGCTACCGCGTGACCAAATTTTTCTCATCGAAGCGGGCGTATTTGTGGCGGTTGTCTTTGTCGTGTATCAGGCAAGGCAGGTACGCGGTGCGCGTCGTAGAGGGCAAGAAAATTGGCAAGCCGCTATTTTGGGTAGCATGATGGGCTTCATCAATGGCTACCTCATTGGCGGTGCATTGTGGTACTTGCTAGACATTAACGAGTATCCGCTTGCACAATTTGTAACCGCGCCTTCCCTTAATTCGCCTAGTGCGTTGAGCCTTAATTGGATGCCCCTTGTCCTGATTGGGGGCGGCGCAAGCGGTACGGGCGATATTTTAGCAGTAGCCGTTATTTTCTTCCTGTTTATTGTGGTGGTAACAGTTTAATGCAAATTCCGAAGCACGTTCACTTTGTGGGCATTGGGGGCTTTGGCATGTCTGCCATTGCCCGCATTTTACAACAACAAGGTTATGCCATTAGTGGAAGTGACCGTGCCGAAAACGGCTTTACTAAGTCCTTAGCCGAACAAGGCGTGCGCGTGTTTATTGGGCATCGTGCCGAAAACGTAGTGCCAGAAACCGAAGCCCTCGTTGTCACTTCGGCAGTGAATGAACAGCACATTGAAATTATCGAGGCACGCCGTCGCGGATTGCCCGTCTATAAGCGTTCTAACATGATAGACGCGCTGATGCAAAATAAAGCCTGCCTTGCCATTGCTGGCACACACGGCAAAACCACCACCACCGCCATGACCGCCCACATATTGCGAGAAGTAGGGCAAGAGCCTTCGTATATTGTGGGAGGCGTGCTGGCAAATACGGGTGATAACGCCTCTAATGGCAACGGACGCGCCTTTGTGATAGAAGCGGATGAGTACGACAATATGTTTCATGGGTTGTGCCCCCAAATCGCGGTGCTTACCAGCGCAGAATACGACCATCCCGACTTTTTCAAAACCGAAGCCGACATGATAGACAGTTTTTCGCACTTCTTAGACCTTGTAGAGGGAAAAATTGTTGGCTATGGGGGCGATGAAGGCGTGCGAAACGTGCTAGCAAACCGCCCAAACGCCGTTTTTTACGGTTGGCGCAATGATGAACACCCTGCCCTATGGCAAGTGGGGAAACCTGTTTATCACAATAACGTCATGACAGCCACAGTGTACTATAACGGCAAAGCACTAGGCGATATGTTGCTTAAAGTGGTGGGCAACCATAACGCCCTAAATGCGCTTGCCAGTATTGCCGTTACTCAGTCACAGGGGGTAACCTTTGCCCAAGCCTCACGCGCTCTTAGCACGTTTGCAGGCACAGGGCGACGGTTTGAACTGCGCCAAGATAGCGATGATATTGCCATTATTGACGACTACGCACACCACCCCACCGCCATCAAAACCACCATTAACGCGGCACGCAATCGCTACCCTAACCGACAAATTTGGGCAATTTGGCAACCGCACACCTACAGCCGAACAGAGCAACTCTTAGGCGATTATTTGGCTGCGTTTGATGAAGCGCATCATGTGGTCATTACCGATATTTTCGCCTCCCGTGAGGCATTTACAGAGGCTATCCACAGTGAAAACATCGTTAAACAATTGGCGCACCCTTCGGTTTACTACGGCGGTTCATTGGCAAGCACCACGTCTCTTTTACTGGACAAAGTAAAAGCCCCTGCCGTCTTGCTCATTATGAGTGCGGGCGATGCCCCTACTATTGGCAAGGACTTTATTACCGCTAAACAAGAGTGCGTATGAGCCTATTTTCGCGCTACGAAAGCCTCATTAAGCGCGATGAACCGCTGGGCAAGTACACCGCAGCACGCATGGGCGGTAAAGCCGATGCGCTTTATGTGACGCAACACGACACCCACCCAGAGGAATTGGTGAAGGTCGTCCAAGCCGCATGGGATGAAGGCTTGCCTGTGCGCGTTATTGGCGGTGGCGCAAATATCTTGGTGAGTGATAAGGGCGTGCGTGGGCTGGTGGTCGTTAATCGTATCACCCAAATTGAGTTTAATACGTGGCATGATGGGCGTACCGCCAGTGCAACCGCTGGCACGGGTATTTTGGCATTTGCGCGGGCGTGTGCCAAACAAGGCTTGGGGGGCTTTGAGTGGGCTGTGGGCGTTCCCGGTACTGTCGGGGGCGCGATTGTAAATAACGCGGGCGCACACGGCGCAGACATGGCGGAAAGTGTGGCTGATGTGGTGGTGTATGATGCCGAAAACGGCGCGACCTTGCTCACCAACACACAAATGGCGTATCAATACCGCACCAGCACGCTAAAACAACGCACAGACAAACGCTTCTTGGTGTTACTGGCAACGTTTATCTTGCCCCCCACCCCCCTAGAAACTATCCAGGCAAAAATGGACGAGTTTAACGCCTATCGCAAGCGCACACAGCCACACGGCGCAAGTTTGGGGAGTGTGTTCAAAAATCCGCCTAACGACTATGCAGGATGGCTGATAGAAGCGTGTGACCTTAAAGGCTATGGCATTGGCACAGCCCAAGTGAGCGAAAAACACGCCAACTTCTTTATCAATACCGGCGATGCCAACGCCACCGACTACAACGCCCTCATCGAGCATGTGCAAGCCACCGTCCAAGATCGCTTTGGTTTATGGCTAGAGCTAGAAATTGAAAAAGTAGGAGAGTGGTAAGGCTTTTGTCCCTTGCGTTGCGAAAAGGCTGTTTAGGCATTATGATAACGGGTAATATCTGCAAGATGAGTATCCACACATGAGCGCATCAGGAACACGAAACAACCGAGAACGGCGCAACCGTAGTACAGGCGCAGTATTGCGTGATGTACGCTTGCCCGTGCCGATGACCGATGAACGCCCCATAGAACACAGCGAACCGCGCAATAAAGGCTTTCAGTGGCGCATGGTGAGCTTTGTGATTGTGGTGGTGCTTAGCGCAGTTTTGGCGTTCTTTTATACTGCGGATGCGTTTTATGTACGCAGTATTTCGGTGGGAGGCTTGCGTTATTTAACCAAAGAAGAGGTATTTGCGTTTGCCGATATTGCCAATTTGCACATCTTCTGGATTGATCCGCGTGATGTCCGCGAAAACCTATTGCGTTCACCCTCAATTGCCGAGGCGCGAGTATGGCTAAGCTGGCCCCCCCAAATGGTGAACATCATCATCCAGGAACGAGAGCCGGCGCTGGTATGGGAACAATCGGGAACTGCCATTTGGGTTGATATTCAGGGGCGCATTATGGCACAACGCGAAGACCGCCCTAACTTGGTACGCATTTCTGCCGATATGAGCGTAAGTGATGGGCCCCTTGGCGAAAGTGGGCGCGTAGAGATGGGTGTGGTGGTGGGTGCATTACAACTTCAGTCGTTAATGCCCGAAGTTACCACATGGCGTTATGACTCTGTTCAGGGCTTGGGCTTTGTAAATAGCAACGGCTGGCAAGTGTGGCTGGGAACAGGCGCAGGTATGCAAGAAAAAATAGCTATCTATAACACATTATCCGCAGATATGGTGGCACGTGGGATACAAGCAGGCGAACTGAATATTGTAGACCCCGACCATCCGTTTTATACGGTAATGTGGGGACGTTAAAAAGGGCATTATGAGCGAAATTGTCGTTGGTTTAGACATTGGCACACACAAAATTTGTACTATTGTGGGCGAAGTACGCGCCGATGATATTCTAGTCATTGGGCTAGGCATAGAACCCAGCAAAGGCATGAAGAAGGGCGTGGTCAACGATGTACAAGCCCTCTCCGAAGCGGTTTCTGCCTCTGTGCGTAAAGCCGAACGCACCAGTGGCTACCAAATCAAGCGGGCGTTTGTCAGTGTGGCGGGCAATCACATTCAAAGCATGACCAGTCGTGGTATGGCGGGCATTGCTGGCTCACGTAGTGTTCGCCAAGAGGACTTAGACAAAGCCCTAGAAGCGGCACGTGCTATTGCCATCCCCCATAATAGGCAAATTTTGCACATTGTGCCGCGTAGCTACACGCTGGACGGGCAAGACGGCGTGCGTAACCCTATCGGGATGCACTGCTTTCGCCTAGAAGTGGACGCGCACATCATCACCGCTTCTACCACTAGCCTAGCAAACATCGAGCAAGCTGCCGAATCCGCAGGCGTGTATGTTGACCAATTTGTACTCAATCCCATTGCGGCAGCTGATGCCGTCCTAACCGACCAAGAGCGCGAAATGGGCGTTGTTGTCATTGATATTGGCGGCGGCACGACCGACCTTGCCATGTATATTGAAGGGGCGGTGTGGCATACGGCGGTTATTCCTGTGGGGGGCAACCATATCACCAATGACATCACCTATTGGATGCGTGTGCCATTTGACCTTGCCGAAGTGGTAAAAGTACAACATGGTCATGCCAATGTAAAAGCCGTTTCTTCACTAGAGAGCTTCTTAGTAGAGCCGTTTGGCGATAGTTCACCGCAAGAAGTGGCACGCCGTGACCTTGCCAACGTCATTGAAGCGCGTGTAGAAGAAATGTTTGAGCAAGTACAAAAAGAAATGAAGCGCAGTGGCTATGATGGCTTATTACGTGCTGGCGTGGTACTAACGGGCGGTTGCGCCGAACTTAACGGGATTCAAGAAGTGGCGTCGCGGGTACTTAATTGCCCTGTGCGCGTGGCAAAACCAGAGCGCCTAACGGGCATGGCAGACGTGCTTAAACACCCCTCTTATAGCACGTCGGTGGGCTTATTGCGCGTGGGGCTTAACCTGATTAGTGAAGGCGAAGACCCCCAAGAACGCAACAAAGAGGGCATTAGTTTGGGCGGTTTTGGTGCAATGCTCTCTAATTTATTTAGGCGACTTTTGCCTGATGACCGCGACGACAAGCCCTAACGCAGGGGCAGACAGGGCGCGGTGGGACTATAGTTCGCTTGCGTCATAGGTTTTTTTGCGTACAATAACCTTATTCAGTATGTAACTAAGGACATAAAGGCGATGGTGGCTGACTTTACTCCAGGCGAAAATTTTGCACAAATAAAAGTCATCGGTGTGGGCGGTGGTGGTAGTAACGCCGTTAACCGTATGATTAACGAAGGGCTAGGCGGTGTTGAGTTTATTGTGGTCAATACCGATGCACAAGCTCTCATGCTCTCTAAAGCAAAAATCCGCGTCCGTATTGGCGACAAACTAACACGCGGTTTAGGCGCAGGTGGCAACCCAGAAATTGGGCGTAAGGCTGCCGAAGAAAGCCAAGATGAACTGTATGAAGTGCTTCGTGGCGCAGACATGGTATTTATTGCCTGCGGTATGGGCGGTGGTACAGGCACAGGAGCTGCCCCCATGGTGGCACAAATTGCGAAAGAACTGGGCGCACTGACCATTGGTGTAGTAACACGCCCCTTTACTTTTGAAGGCAGTCGGCGCGGGCAAATGGCAAACGCAGGCATCGAAAACCTAAAAGCCCAAGTAGACACGCTCATTGTTATTCCCAATGACCGCTTGCTACAAATTGCAGATAAGCGTTCTACGCTTCAGCAAGCCTTCTCATTGGCAGATGATGTGTTACGGCAGGGTATTCAGGGTATCTCGGAACTGATTACTGTTCCCGCCCTCATTAACCTAGACTTTGCCGACGTAAAAACCATCATGAGCGAAGGTGGCGCAGCCCTTATGGCTGTAGGGCGTGCAACAGGTGATGACCGCGCACGCAAAGCCGCCGAACAAGCCATTCAAAGTGGCTTGCTGGACGTAACCATTGATGGCGCAAGAGGCATCCTCTTTAACATCACGGGCGGTAATGACCTAACACTCTTTGAAATTAATGAAGCAGCAGCCATCATCAAGGAAAGCGCACATCCCGATGTTAACCTCATCTTTGGGGCGCAAATTGACGAAGGTATGGGCGATGAGGTACGTATTACGGTGATTGCGACGGGTTTTGAGCAAAGTCGGGCAGAGAGGCGCATTACGAATCAACAGCAACCCCCTGCACCGACACGCACTCAAGGCGCACAGCAACCTAGCGTGCCACCCTATGCGCCACCGATGGCAAGCCAGCCCCCCGTGATGCCGTCTGCACCACCCCAACAGCCCCAACGTCCTGCGGTGCAACCGCCTGCTGCGCCCCCCCAACAGCGTCCAGTAGAGCCACGCATTTATGACGACAGCAGCACAGACGACATTCCCGCCTTCTTGCGCCGTGACAACAACCGCAAATAGGCATTAACCCGATACATCTAACACCATGCAACCCAAAACACAGAGTGCTTTCACAGCCTTCTGTGTTTTTTATTTGGCGATTTCTTGGTTGACATTTTGTAATGAAACAAAACCCTAACCTAACTTCAAACCTAACTGAATAGACAAGCCTATGCGATTTGTGATACGCTTTTTATGAACGAATGTTCGCGAGAACGTACCAAAAACAAAGTTGGTCACAACTATAAGAAAATCCTATGATGTTTGGCTAGCGTACCTTAAAGCAAGCGCGTACAATAAGCATCAGAAAGAAAAACTCCAGACAAAACAATATATCGCCTCGTGGTGCTTTTATAATCGTAAAGCCTCACACAGTCTTTTTATCGTATTTTTTAGTTTGAAGGTGAGTAAACGAATGGTTCAAACCAACATCACCAAGAAAAACGCCCTACACGATTTGGGTTACAAGATTTTTCTTGACCGCTATGCACTAAAAGACATGAAGCGCGAAACGCTCACCGTAGGCGACACGGTGATTGTTGTCGTTGATTCTAAAACGGGACAACGCGAAATTGGCAAGATAACGGCACTGGATTTGCCCAAAGTCACCATTGAACTGCGTGATGGCGAAACGGTGAGCCGTGACCTTGAGCATGTGGATAAGCCGATTGAAACCGACCCCGCCCAAATGATGGACAGAGTAGCAGCAGGCATCGCCCATGTAGAACCTTCCCCCGCCAAACAAAAAGAGTGGGAAAATAACTTCCGTTGGTTGCTAGACGACTGGAAGTTTGTCCCTGGCGGGCGCATCCTTACTGGCGCAGGTACTAATCAAGAATTAACATATTATAATTGCTATGTGGTGCCATCGCCCAAAGACTCTCGCGGGGGCATTATGGACACCCTGACCCACATGACCGAAATTATGTCTCGTGGTGGTGGTGTGGGTATTAACATCTCCTCGCTTCGTCCTAAACATGCCTATGTAAAGGGCGTAAACGGGCGTTCTAGCGGTTCTGTCTCTTGGGGCGCACTCTATAGCTTCGTCACGGGCTTAATTGAGCAAGGCGGGTCAAGGCGCGGGGCTCTTATGTTGATTTTAAATGACTGGCATCCTGATGTTTTTAACTTTATTAATAGCAAGCGCGAGATGGGGCAAATTACCAATGCCAATATCAGCGTGGGCATCAGCGATACCTTCATGGATGCCGTTAAAGCCGATGGCGACTGGGACTTGGTTTTCCCCGATACCAGCGAACCCAACTATGACAAAGACTGGGACGGCGAACTGGACAAATGGATTGCCAGTGGGCGCAAAGTAATTAAGTATAAAACCATCAAAGCGCGTGAATTATGGAACGCCATGATTGAAAGTGCGTGGGCATCTGCTGAACCCGGCGTGTGGTTTAGAGAGCGCAGTAATAAAATGAGTAATAGCTGGTACTATAATCCGCTCATATCGACGAACCCTTGTTTTACCGGTGATGCCCGAATTTACACCAATAAGGGCTTAATTACTGCCCGTGAACTGTTTGACGATGAAACCGAAATTGAAGTAGTACTCGATGGTCGCTTTGGTGTAGAACGCACGACCACCCTTGCAACACGGGTATTTATGACGGGTGTAAAGCCTGTCTTTAAGCTAGAAACCAAAGAAGGCTATAGCATTCGCGCTACCGCCGACCACCGCATCATGACTTCACGCGGGTGGGTAGAAATGCAAAACCTGCAAGAGGGCGACCAAGTGCATATCCTTAACCGTAAGGGTGGCTTTGGGCAAGAAGGTTCATTGCGTCTTGGGCGCATCTTGGGCTGGCTGGTAGGCGATGGCACAATTAAGCAAGACCGCGCCGTGCTTTCTTTCTTTGGTGAAGAAAAGCAAGAACTCGCACCCCTATTCGCCGAATACGTGCAAGACATTGTAGACCCCATCACCGTAAAAGACCGCACCTATACCACAGGCGTAATTAATGTGGCGGGGCGTGATGAAGCACGTGTGCAGTCGTTCCGCCTAAGAACCCTTGTTGAGGGCTATGGCTTAGTCGAAAACAAGCACCAAGTTCCCGAAGTGGTCTTCAAAGGCACAGAAGACATGCAACGCGGCTTCTTGCAAGCCCTGTTTACCGCCGATGGGAGCGTGCAACAAACAACGACAAAGGGTGTCACTATTCGCCTTGCTTCTAGTACATTGCCTCTACTAGAACAAATACAAGTTTTGCTTGGTAATTTTGGAATACCTTCACGTATCTATAAGAATCGTCGCCAAGAAGGGATGCGTTCTTTGCCAGATGGCAAAGGCGAATATAAGCAATACCTTACTAAGGCTCAACATGAGCTTTGTGTTACTAAGTCGAGCATCATAGATTTTCAACGTGAAATTGGCTTCTTGATGGGCTATAAGAACGAAAAGCTGGTAGCTAAACTCGCAGACTCTAAAGATAAGCCAAAGCCACAACAATTTTTCGCCACTGTAGTAAAAACTATTAGTGACGGGATAGAAGAAGTGTTTGATTTAACTGAACCAGTTACGCACTCGGTTGTTGTTAATAACATAGTATTACACCAATGTGGTGAACAACCGCTTTCTGCATGGTCTGTGTGTAATTTGGGTGCGTTAAACTTAGCAAAATTTTATGACACTGAAAAGAAGGATGTGGCGTGGGCAGACCTTGACCGTGCGGTGCGTTATGCTGTCCGTTTCTTGGATGATGTGATTGACGGCACGCCCTACTTCTTTGAAGAAAACAAGCAAACCCAACAAAGTGAGCGGCGCGTTGGCTTAGGCACAATGGGCGTTGCAGAGCTAATGATTTACTGTGGCGTGCGCTATGGTAGCGAAGAATCGGTGGCATTTATCGACAAGCTATACAAAGCCATTGCCGTAGCTGCCTATGAAACCAGCGCAGAAATTGCCGCAGAAAAAGGCTCTTTTGAACACTTTGACGCAGAAAAAGTGCTACAAAGTGGCTATATGTTGCAAATGCCCGAAGATGTGCGCCAACAAGTGCGCGAAAAAGGCTTGCGTAACGTCACCCTCCTTACACAAGCACCGACAGGTTGCGTTGCCCCCGATACGCTCATTAGTACCCAAAATGGGCTAATGCCAATGGTTAATCTTGGCGACCCCAACGGCACACAATGGCAATTGATGACCCGCGACATACATACCGATGAAGGCTTGCGCAAGACCTCTCATTTCTATGTGAATGGCTATCAGCCCGTCAAGAAGGTGACAACCAAGCGTGGCTTTGGCATTACTGCCACACACAACCACCGCCTGCGCGTTGTTGACCAAAACGGTGACTACGTTTGGCGACGCATGGACGAAATGAGCGTTAGCGATAAAGTGGTGATGAAGCGTGGCACACTAACCCACAGCCAAGACTTGCCTTTGCAATCTGTTGAACAAGGCAACCGTGCTTTAAGTGAATTGCCAAGCACGCTTACACCTGATTTTGCAGAAATGCTTGGTTTGTATATGGGCGATGATGGGTACACCAAGAAACGCGGTGGGATTCATTTGGTTGTGGCGCAAAAAGACCCCGATTTACTCAATCATGTGAGCGAACTGCTCCAAAACATTTGGGGAGAACGCCACATTGCTATTGAAGAACGTGAAGGATGCTGGATTGCCAGCCTAAACGCGCAGTATGCCACACGCTTCTTTGATGCTAACGGCTTGCGTAAGCCCGAAGGCAATCATGGCGAAGGGGCTGCGGGGGCTTTTATCCCGGCTAAGGTGCTAGAAGCAGGCAAGGCGCACGTTGCTTCGTTCTTGCGTGGCTTGTTTGAAGCCGATGGCAGTGTCAGTCGTGGCACAATCACGCTGGTTTCCACCTCTAAAACGCTCATTGACCAAGTACAAGTGGCATTGCTTGGCTTAGGCATCATTGCCACACAACGCGCCATGCCCCAACAAGACAATCGTTATGGCACACGCGCCCTATATGAACTACAGATGCTTAATCGCCGTGAAGCCCAACGCTTTATGCAAGAAGTGGGCTTTATTAGCCAACGCAAAAACGCGCTAGGCGCAGCACTAGGCGCAATGAGTGACCGCGCCGACAGCATTGCTGTTCCTGCCATGTTAAACGAGTTCTACGGGGTATCTGCGGGCTTGCCCAACGCCATACGCCAACGCATCATCGGTTTGGTTAGTAACGGCGCAATGATACAACACGCTGTCCGTGAACTGACAGAAGCACATCCCCAACTGGCGGAATCACGGTTGGCGGAATTGGTGGACATGGACATCTTTTTAGACGAGGTTGAGGGTATTGAAACAGGTATGAGCCACACCTATGACATCTCTGTTCCCTCTAATAACACCTATATTGCCAATGGCTTTGTATCGCACAATACGACTGGCACGATGGTAAATACCTCTACGGGCATCGAGCCATTTTTCTCTTGGGTATACTATCGCAAAAGCCGTTTGGGGCTTCATGAGGAGCATGTGCCGATTGTGGCAGAATGGTATGCTCAAAACCCCGGCGTGGATAAATTACCAGAACACTTTATTACCGCTATGGAACTTGCCCCAGAAGAGCATGTAAAAGTGCAAGGCGCATTCCAAAAGTGGGTAGACTCTGCCATTAGTAAAACCGCCAACGTACCGAATGAATACACCGTTGAACAAGTGAGTGACTTGTATTTGATGATGTATGACTTGGGGTGCAAGGGTGGCACTATTTACCGTGATGGTAGCCGTAATGAGCAAGTCCTGATGCTGAAGGGCGATGAACGCGCCGAAAGCGAAATGGAGGGCATGAAGAAGAAAGAAGAAAAATCCGAAGGCTTGCCCACCACGCCTCATAAGGTGTACCCACGCCCTGTTTTGCTAAATGGCACAACTGTGAGCTTTAAGACACCCTTTGGCACAGCCTATATCACCATGAACAACGATGAACACGGCAACCCATTTGAAGTGTTTATCACTGTTGGTAAGGCAGGCAGTGACGTACAAGCCGATGCCGAAGCAATGGGGCGCATGATTAGCTTGCAATTGCGTACCACCGCCCCCCACAATCGCCGTGAAATGCTACGCCTGATTATGGAACAGCTAGAGGGTATTGGTGGGGCGCGTCCGATGGGCTTTGGCATTAAGCGCGTGTTGTCCTTGCCTGATGCGATGGCAAGCGCACTTCGTCAACACTACTTTAACGAAGACCAACCGCAACAATTGGGCTTGCCCATGAGCATTGTGGATACTGTACCGCTTGCCAAAGTAAGCACGCCCGAACCCCACACCATCAACGGAAACGGCGTACAAAGTGGCTATAACAAGGGTGCGGATATGTGTCCTGAATGTGGCACCATTTCGTTCATCCGCGTGGAAGGCTGCAAGAAATGCACCACCTGCGGTTATAGCGAGTGCTAGAAACACACGCCCGCCATCACTAAAAACAAAAAAGGGGCGGTTCTCTCATCAAGAACTGCCCCTTTTTTTACCGTTTACGCTTAAACTACGCGCTAATTTTCAGACAAATCGCCTGCGCCATAGATTTTGCCAGGCTGAATGACAATATTGCTTCCCGTGTCTACGGTTGCCATCAGGTCATAGGTGGTTGCCCCCGTAATGCGCACTGGCACAATTTCACCTGCGGGCAATTCGCCTTCAACAATCACATAACCATCAATTTCGGGGGCATCACGATAGCTACGCCCAAGGCTAATGGTGCCTTCAACGGGTTCACCGTCCTCATCTTCGCCCACGCCATGCCCTTCCACCAAGATGTTAAGCGTCTTGCCCACCAATGCCTGATTTTTTGCAAGGCTAATGCCCTGTTGCAGTTCCATCAGGCGTTCATAGCGTTCATCTTTAACGGCATCTGCCACGTGGTTATTTAGGGTTGCGCTGGGTGTGCCAATTTCGTAGCTGTACTTAAATGCGCCCACGCGGTCAAATTGCAAGTCGCGGACAAACTGCATCAAGCCTTCAAATTCTTCTTCGGTTTCGCCGGGATACCCCACAATAAACGTGGTGCGTACTGCCAAATGTGGAATCATCTCACGCAGTTTGCCCACCGTGTTATACACCCACTCCACATTGGCGGGGCGTTTCATGCGCTTTAGGGTTTCGCGGTGTCCATGTTGCAAAGGCATATCCAAATAAGGCAAAATTTGGGGGTGCTTTGCCATCGTTTCCATCAGGTTTTCGGTCACATAGCCAGGATACGCGTACATCACGCGAATCCATGGGATGTCGGGGGCAGCCTCTACAATGCCGTTTAGCAAGTGCGCCAGACCGTCTTTTAAGCCCAAATCATAGCCGTAATCGGTGGTATCTTGGGCAATGAGCAAGAGTTCTTTTACGCCCATATTTTGCAAGCGCACCGCTTCCCCCACAATATTTTGTACGGGACGACTAACGGCTGTTCCCTTAATCTTTGGGATAGCACAAAACGCACACGGACGGCGACAGCCATCGGCAATTTTTAAGTATGCGCTTGCGCCCTGCACGCTGGCGCGCAATACGCCCCGTTCATCTAGCCCTACCACTTTGGCATCGGTGGGCAAATGATACAGAGGTTCGGGATGCTTGCGGTCACGCAGGCGCGTTACAAGGTCGAAGATGTCCATCCAACGGCGTGTGCCAATTACCCCATCTAAGCCGGGGACTTCTTGCACAAGGTTTGCGCCGTAGCGTTGCGATAAGCAACCCGCCGCAATCACCATTTGCCCGTTACGCCGTTGTTTAATAAGGTCGTTGAGGGCATCAATGCTTTCTTGTTTGGCGCGGTCAATAAACCCGCAGGTGTTCACAATCAGCACTTCGGCTTCTTCTGGTACGTTTACCCCAATCATCTGGGATTGCCCAAGCACTTGGGCGATGCTTTCACTGTCTACGGTGTTCTTAGAGCAACCGAGTGAGAGCAGAAAATACTTATCTTTACGCGTTTTTGGGGTGGTTTTTAGCATATAGCACTCTTGATTAAAAAAGACACGCGGGGCGTGCCTTCTCGTTGACGATAGAAGCCCACATTATAGGGCATGGCATGAAGGTTTCGTAGGGCTAGTACCCCATTTCACGGTTGACAAGGTTTAGCAACGGCTTCTTCTCTAAATAGCGTTTGATGTTTTCGATAAATAATTCGGTGGCTTTCTCGTGGTAATTGGCACTATTGCCACTCACGTGAGGGCTAATAATCACGTTATCCATGCCCCACAATGGGCTGGTGCTAGGAAGCGGTTCTTCTTCAAACACATCTAACGCCGCGCCCCCAATGTTGCCCGATGATAACGCCGTAATCAGGGCAGGCTCATCAATCACTGCGCCACGCGCCACATTAATCAGAAAAGAGGTGGGCTTCATGGCATCTAAAATCGTTTGGTTAATCAGGTGCTTGGTCGTAGGCGTAAGAGGCACAATTACCACCACAAAATCACACTCTATCACCATGCTGGCAAGGGCTTCTGTGGGGTAAATGCGTTCGGGAATATCGCCTTCGGGGTCGCCTGTGTTAGGGGGCGTGTAGTCGTGATGCGCTTCATCAGGGCGTTTGGCATCGCGCTTGGTGGCAAGGACACTCATCCCCAGCGTATGCGCTAAACGCGCCACTTCACGCCCAATGGTGCCATAGCCCACAATGCCTACCGTTTGGCGGTGCATGTCCACAGGCGCATAAGTGGCTTGTGGGTTGTCGTTCCAATGGTTTTTCGCTTGGTCGCGGAACATTTGCGTTAGCTTGTAATTCCATGCCAACATCATCATCAACACATAATTAGCAAGCGGTTGGGCGTGAATGCCGCTGGCGGTGGTGAGCAAAATATCTTCCGCTTGGGCGGCGCGGTGCGTGAGTGCTTGGTCTACCCCCGCAAAGTTAAGCTGTATCCAGCGCAGGCGTGGGGCTTGGTCGGGGTCGGGGAAATGGCGCACCGTATACAGCACATCGGCTTCTGCCCACGCGCTGCTTGGTACATCAGGAAAGTGTCGCACCACGTTAAGGCGTGGCGATACATCTTGAATACGCTTGATAAGGTCGTCGCTAAAGTCAATTGCCACAACCACGTTAATTTTCTTCTCTGACATAAGCTCCATCCGTAGCGTAGAATACGCAAGTGTGTTAAACAAAAGAGTGACTATCACCTGATTATAACAAGGAGTTTTTAAGATGGGCTTATTAACAGGCAAAAACGCCCTCATTTTTGGGCTGGCAAATAAAGATTCGATTGCATGGGGTGTTGCAAAAGCCCTTTCTGATGCGGGCGCAACGGTGGGCATTAGCTATGCGGGCGAAGCCCTAAAGAAGCGCGTTTTCCCACTTGCCGAAGAAATTAACGCCACCTTTGTTGAAGAATGTGACGTACAAAGTGACGAAGCATTAGATGCCGTGTTTAACAAATACGCCGAAACCTATGGCACACTCGATATTTTGGTGCATAGTGTGGCATTTGCCCGCCGTGATGACCTGGGCGGACGCTTTATTGACGTTTCACGGGATGGCTTGCTGATGGCAGTAGACATTAGTGCCTATAGCCTGATTGCGATGGCAAAGCGCGCCGAACCCCTTATGAAAAACGGCGGTAGCATTATGTGCATGACGTATTACGCAGCCGAAAAAGTCATGCCCGACTATAACGCCATGGCAGTTGCCAAAGCCGCCTTAGAAACCATCACGAAGTATCTTGCCGTAGACATGGGTCCGCAAGGTATTCGCGTGAATGCCATTAGTGCCGGTCCCATCAAAACATTGGCAGCCGCAGGTATTCCCGGATTTAGAGACTTGTTGCGCCACTTTGATGATGTTGCGCCGTTGCGGTCTCGCGTTACCCCCGACAATGTAGGGCAAGCCGCGCTCTTTTTAGCCAGTGACATGAGTAGCATGATGACGGGTGAAATTATGCACGTGGACAGTGGGTATAACGTTTTGGGCTTAACATCGCCTAAAGAGGACATGAAGAAGCCCAAAGCCGAATAATTATCATCGTTTGTAGGGATGGCATTTTTGCCATCCGACATAACGACAATGTAAAAACGGTGAACAGGGTTTTACAATAAAGCCCTGTTTTTATGTATTTTGGGCGACTACAAACAGGTATGCCCCTAAGAAACAATATAAAACCATCCCCCCCAACATCATGGGGTCTAAGATGCGTGTTTTGATAGGGCGTGATAAAATAATGTCTATTCACACACGGTTAGAAGAAGGCTTTTAAGATGGTTTCTTTTCCTAGCTTTTACGATATCAGCACTATTGGCACAAGCTACACCCCCAACGTGCAAAAAGCCGTTGAAGAAGGGCGTGGTGCAGGGCTTGCCCCATCCGACGGAGACACCCAAAAAATTGCGCTCTTGCTCATTGATATGCAAGCGGACTTTGTGCATGAGGACGGCTCACTCAGCGTCAAAGGCGCAGTAGGCGATACACAGCGCACGTTGGCTTGGCTGTATCAGCATATGGGGCGCGTCACCACGTTAGCTGCTTCGTTGGATAGCCATTTACCCCTACAAATTTTCTCGCCATCGTGGTGGGTGGGCGCAGACGGCTTGCATCCGCAACCGTACACCGTCATTACCAGCGTAGACGTAAAGGCGGGCGTTTGGAAAGCCCTGTATCATACCGAATGGTCACATACCTATGTGGAAGTGCTAGAAGAAACCGCTAAAAAACAATTGATGATTTGGACGTATCACACGCTCATTGGCACAAGCGGACATACGCTAACGCCCGCACTCTATGAAGCGTTGGCGTTTCATGCCTCTGCACGCCAAAAGCAACCGCTACTCATTCAAAAAGGCACAGAACCGCGCACAGAACACTACTCTATCATCGAACCAGAAGTAAAATTGCCCGATAGCCCCCAAAACCTAAACCGTGAGTTTCTGGAAGTCATCGAAACCCACGACCTCGTTTACATTTGTGGGCAAGCGAAAAGCCATTGCGTGCTAGAGTCGGTGGCATCCATGATACGGCACGCGCCCCACGCTGTTCATAAATTGCGCGTGCTAGCCGATTGTATGTCGTCTGTGGGACACCCTACGATAGACTTTGATGCCATTGCCAACGAAGCCTTCTTGCGATTTGCAAGAAACGGCTTAACGCTGGTCAAATCTACCGACCCCATCGGCTAGTGGGTTGCTTTACTAAAAGGCAAGGGGGCGCATGGGTGTATTGCCTGTGCGCTTTATCTCTCGGGTTTCACTGTCAAACCGTAGCAATTCCACATAATCGGGGTATTCTTCGTTTTTATATTGCCACTCGGCAATCTCTAATAGCCCAATACTGCCCTTACGCCGTTTCACCGTCACCATAAAGGGCAGTCGTTGATAGAGGGCGTTTACCATCGCTTCGGGCTGGCTTTTATCTGCAACACGCGCTGTCATGCTAAGTGCGCTTCGCATCCGCTTGGGGTCGCTTGTACCTCTAAATGTCCAAATTTGGCGCGGAGGCGCATCCATAGCCAGCAAAGGCGCAATGGCTTCGGCTTCGTCAGTACGCACCTCATCCAGCAAAATACAGCTTGGCGATAGCTCTAAGGCTTCCAGAACGCGCTCGGCAAAGCCAATGCCGTCTTGGGTAGCGGTGCGCCATTGCACGCTCTTTTGGATTGCGCCTGCGGGCAAACGTAGCTCGCCTGCACGCTCTACCGACACCAACGAAGGCGCATTAAGCAAGTGAGATAGCACCGCCAAGAGAGTCGTTTTACCCGATTCGGTATCACCCACTATCAAGAAGCCATGTTCCGAGCGAGCGAGGGCTTCTAGCGTGTCACGCGCTAGGGCGTTAATAAACCCACGCGCCTCTAAATCGTCCAAAGTAGGCAGGGTGACAGGATGCACCCGTATATCTGCCGTTAGCTCACTAACAAAGGGCGGAAACACCACATTTAAGCTAATGGGGCGGTTGTTTAACCTGAACCCTGTTTCAATGATGGGTGTGTCGGGGTCGGCTTCGGCGTTGGCGGCTTCTAAGAGGCGTTTTACCACTTGCATCAGGTGTTTGTGGTCATCGAAGACGGGGAGCGCGTGTTCTATCTCACTGCCCGCTTCATAACGAATCGAGAGCTTTTCTACGCCCTCAATCAAAATACTCGTCACATCAGCATGAACAAAGAAGGGGTCTAGCCCACTAAAACCACACAGTTCACTATACGCCAGTTGCATCATCTCGGCTTTTTCTTTTAGCGATAGTATCACGCTTTCCACACTTACTACGTATTCCACCACATCTTTTACCAATGAGCGTTTTTTGGTGGGTGTATTCGCTTCTAGCCACGCCGCCGAGCCTTTGCCAAACTCATCGTTAAACTGCTCCATAATGCGCTCTAGCAAGCCCCGTGCGGAAATGGTGCGCCCCGACCGTGAGGGCAAAAAAACAGGCAAGCCTTCATCGTGCAAATCGTCATCGTGCAAATCGTCATCATGCAAATCGTCATCATGCAAATCGTCATCGTTATCTAAAAGGGGTTGGTCATCGGCTGTCATCTGCGTTTCTCCTATACACGGCTAAAGGGGTTAAAAAACACTCAAATCTACGGTCTTTAGGTCAGGATTATCGCTAGGCTTGCGCCCCACCTTTGCCACATCATGCCATTGTTCATTTAGTTTTAGGCGCACAATGTCCATGGTAAAGTCGGTGTTGGTGTCTTTGTAGTTGCTTAAAAACGATGACCCCACGCCATAGACATCAACGGGCGTTCTGGCACGCTCAAAGAGTTCTATTTTCTCGCGGTTAAAGCCCCCTGTCACCACAATTTGCACTTGTCGGCAATACTCGCGTGCCACATCTTCTAAATGCTTTGGCACGCCCCAGCTTGTCCATGCGTTGTTTAGGGCAGTGCGGACGGTACGCACTAAAAGGGGCGAAACGCCTTTAGGGTCGCCTTCTTTTAATGCGTCATCGCGCATATTGGCACTGGTGTCTAGGCGCACGCCGTTCAGTGTCCATTGGCGCATGGCAGTTTCATCGCGTACATCGTAGGCGGTGCGATAGTATTCCCAAAATTTTGCCAGCACCTGCAATGAAGAACGCACAATATCGTTGTTAAAGTCTGCCAGCAAAATGCGCGGTGTTTCGATGGGCATTTGGCGGGCAAAGTGGATCATGGTCTCGGTTTCATCGGCTAAAAAGCACGCAATGAGGGCGTGTGGAATTGTGCCACTGGCTTTACCGCCCCAATAGCGGGCTTGGGCGGGCGTACTAACAGACGGGCGCAATTGTCGATGGTTTTCTTGGTTATAGCGTTGCACCGCCAACCAATAGGCATAGCCGTCTAGGGCTTGCACTTCGGGTACATCAAAGCGGGCGGGAAAGTACGAAACTTGCTTGCCATTGCACACCTGAAGCACTTCGTATACATTGGTAGCAATACGGCTGGCACGCGATAGCACACCCAACATGGGCGTTTCTAGCACCGCAAAATCGCGGTATCTGCCCCGCATTTCAATTACGGTTAGCACTTGTTCCACGTTGCCATCGTAGTAGGTTAAATCGCCATCCTGTACCGCCACCACTTCTAAATTTTGCCATGTTTCAATAAAGTGGTCGTTGGCATCGTAAGAGCCTGTGGCGTGGCGTAGCATTGCCAGCGCAACATCCACCCCCGCCACAAACGCAATGGGCGCGCGGCGGTTAAAAATTTGCGCCTCTACAAAAGCATCGCCAGTGTGAGCATTTTTAGCATTGGCAAATTGGCGGGGGTTTGTGCCACTGTAATGATAGACCTCACGCGCCAAGCCACCCAGCACTTGCACCACATTGGTAAAATAGCGGTCGGTATATTCACCGCGCCGCAGCCCTTCAATATCTAGCCGCAGTACACTTTGGTTAAGCCGTTGATTATCAAATAAGGACATTTTACGCCTCTCTTTCGCTTCGTTGTCGTTAGTTGTCAGATGAATCACGCCCAAGAATTTCAATCACTTGTTGCGCGATGCTGTTAAGGTCGTCATACGCCACTTCATTTTCTAACACAATCACCACCGATAGCACGCGCCCGTTGATAACAACAAAGCCGACAAACCACGTTTGCACGTCCTCGCCACTATAGGCAACAACGGTTTGCCGACCCGATAATATGCCCTCATCTTCTGGCACAATGGGCTGTGTGCGTACCATCCAATCGCGCAATTGTTGGGCTGTTTCGGATGTGAGTAAGGCAGTTCTTGCAGACGACACGAGGACAGGTTGCCAGTCGGTTTTGCCTTTGGGGCGCGTGGCTTGGTGCAAGATGGGCGTGGGAGCAGAGCCGTCTAGGGCAATCGCGCTCATCAGTTGTGCCACCGCCAATGGGTTTGCTGTAAACGCGCCCTGCCCTAGCACATCATCCAAAAACGACACATTCGGTATGGGTGTGCCATCAGTGATGAGTTCGGGCGTTGCAGTGGGCGTAAGAGGGGGCAAGGTTTGCGCCCAACCCTCAATAAGCGGTGCGGTATTAAGGCGTAACGTGCTATAAAACGCGCTAATGGCATTGGGCTGAAGGCTGGCAATGAGATTGACAAAAGGCTTGGGACAACCGTACTGATAGGCTTCTAAGAGCGTTAAATCGGGCTTGGGGGGCGCAACCACACAAGTAAGGATAACATCCGATAACACAACGGGCGTATTCGCGTTAATTGTCAGAGTTTGCACGTTATAGCCGCTTAAATTTGCCAGTGCCATCAGGGGCGTATAGGCAATGCCGCCTGCTTGGTACTGCCCTTGTGTAACTCGGTTAAAAAAAGGCTGCCCTGTGTCTTTTGTCAGGGTTTCCCAGTCGGCATCCAACGTGTTGGGGTCATAGGTGGGCAAGCTCACAAGCCCCAAAATTGCGCCTGTTTGCGCGTCCATCACGACGGATGCGCCCCGATGCCCTTGTAATTGTTCATACAGGGCATTTTGGAGCATGACATCTAGCGTGAGCTGAATATCATTGCCTTCTTTGGGCAAATGAAGCACGTTTTGCGCCCAATAGTTTTCTATGCTAAGGGGGGCTTCGCCACGCAGGAGCGCGTTATAGGCTTGCTCTGCGCCCCCTTCGCCATAGCGAAAGCTAAAATACCCCAGCGCACTATACGCCGATGGCACAGGGTAGCGTCTTTGGGCAATACCGTTATCGTCTAGGGTGGTGTCTGCCAGCGTGGTTGTGCCGTCATTGGCAATCATGGCTCCGCGTAAAATACGCCGTTCTACTTCTACTTGGCGCGGATTGTCCTCACGTTGTAAGAGCGTATCTGCGCCCACAATTGCCCAATACGTAGAGGCAATCATCATCACCGCAAAAGCAATCAGCAAGCCCGCCCACAATCGGCGCAGTTCTCTAGTAAATTGCATGGCTAATTCGCCTCACTAGATAAGCGAAGTAAAATGCCCGTTACCACAAAGCACATCAATAATGAACTGCCCCCATAGCTTAAAAACGGCAAGGTTACGCCAGTGAGGGGCAAAATTTTAAGTACACCGCCCAAAATCATGAGGCTTTGCACACCAATCAACAACACCATCCCGGTAGAGAGTAACGCATGAAAAGAACGCTCTTGATGCGCCATTGCCACCCGTAGCCCGCGCCACAAGTACACAATCAGGCAAATCATAAACGCCATCACGCCCAAAAGTCCCCATTCTTCCGAGAGTGCCGAGAACACAAAATCGGAGTGAACCACAGGAATATATGTAGGCGAGCCTTGCCCCACGCCCTGCCCAAAGATACCCCCTGCCCCCACCGCCATCAGGCTTTGCACAATTTGATAGGCGCGTCCATCGGATTCTAGCCAAGGGTTAATCCAAATATCCACGCGCAAGCGCACGACACTAAACAAATGATACGCCACCCACCCCGCCAAAAGCGCAAGGCTACCACCGCCCACCAGTAACCACGTTTGACCGCTTGCCACGTAAATAAGCAACATGAACACAATGAAGAACAGCGATGCCGTCCCTAAATCGCGTTGCCACACCAGCACCACCACACACAAGCCCCACATCAGTAAAATGGGTCCCAACAAACGAGGTGAAAGCCACGCATAATTGCCAAACATCGCCGATGTGGCAAGGCGCATATTGGGGTATTGTTCGGCGAGATAGCTGGCTAAAAACGCCACCAAAATCACTTTTAATGCCTCTGAGGGCTGAAAGAAAATGCCCCCAATTCCTAGCCAAAGTTGGGGCGAGCCACTTAGCCCTGATGGATTGCGCCCCAATAAAATGGTACTTAGCAAAAGCGCAATCCCAAGCAACAAGAGCAAGTAGCGATACAGCCTTAGCCAACGCAACAAGTACGGCGTACAAGACGCAAACAGCATCGCGCCCCATGACAACACCAACCACACCGTTTGCCTATCTGCAAAAATGGGCGCAAGGCGGTCGATCAGTACCAAGCCCCACCCGCTTAAAAACATCGTCAGGGGGTAAAAATAGGGGTCACGTTGGGGCAAAAAGCGATTAAGTGCCACATGCCCCAGCGCCGCACACGCCCCCCATGCTAATAAGTGTTGCCAATGGTTAACCGCAGGGCGCAAAAGCCCCAACGCCCAAAAATTGAGCAGTAAGAACGCAAACCCCAACGCCAACAACACCCGTTCTGCGCCGTAGCGTTGCGCCGTGTCATCGGGCGCAAATGAGAGTGTTTTGGTGGTCATACGCCCAAAGCACGCGCCACAATGGGGCGTAGTTTTTCAACAACATCGGGGGCAATATGGGTTTTTGCTGTCATAATTGCGCCACTTAGTGCCGTGTGGGCAGGGGCTTCTTGGCGTGCGTTAAAGTGCGCTACCGCGTGTGAGAGCGTCTTTTGCACATTGTCTAGATTGTGCTTAAACGTTGCCATCACCATCTCACTGGTTACGGGGGCTTCGCCTTCGTGCCAAGAGTCGTAGTCGGTGATGTGTGCGAGGGTCGCATAGGCTATTTCGGCTTCACGTGCTAAAAAGGCTTCGGGCGCGGTCGTCATGCCAATAATGCTACAGCCCCATGCCTTAAACACCACACTTTCGGCGCGGGTAGAAAAGCGTGCGCCATCCTCGATGATAAACGTACCGCCTAGGTGTACCGTTGCGCCAATGGCTTTTGCGGACGCTAACAATTGCTCGCTTAGGGCGCGGTCAAAGGGTTCTGCCACGCTAACATGCCCCACCAGCCCCGCCTCGAAGAAAGAGCGTTCCCCACGAGAGAGCGTGTAATCAAACAATTGGTCTGGCACAACCAAATGCGAGGGCGCGTAATCATCACGTAGGCTACCACAGGCATTCACGGCAATAATATAGCGCACGCCAAACAGCTTTAGCGCATAAATATTTGCCCGTTGTGGAATGCTAGAGGGCGTATGCACATGCCCCTCGCCATGACGCGCCAAAAACGCCACGCGCTGATTGTGCCACGTCCCCACCAAAACATCGCTGCTGGGCTTGCCAAACGGCGTAGAAACGCTGTGGCGCGTGATGTCGGTAATTTCTGGAATTTGATACACGCCAGAACCGCCAATAATGGCGAGTGCCACTTGTTCGTATTGGCTCATGGGGTTACCACGTCCCTTTCAGTGCGCCACCGTCTACAGCAAGGGCAACGCCATTCACATAGCTGGCAGCAGGCGAACACAAAAACACCGCCACATTGGCAAATTCTTCGGGCTTGCCCATGCGCCCTAGTGGCACGACTGCCCCGGCTTTAATGCGTTCTTCATCTGGGGTTGTGCCATTTTTGCTGGCACGGGCGTTCATTAGGTCGTCAATGCGCTCGGTCTCGGTAACACCGGGCAAAATGCTGTTAAAGCGCACCCCAAACGCGCCGTATTCCTGCGAAAGTGTTTTCATTAAGCCAATCACGGCGGGGCGAATACTATTAGACAGCATCAAATTTTCAACGGGTTGCTTTACAGACACCGACGCAATGGCTAAAACCGCAGGCAATTGGCTGGCTTTTAAGTGGGGCAATGCCTCTCGCACCAAATTAACCGCACTCATCAGCGTTAGCTCTGTGGCAGAACGCCACGCCTCATTGTCTAGCGCATCAAAGCCACCACTAGGGGGACCGCCCGCGTTAATAATGAGAATATCAAGCCCACCAAGCGTGTCTACGGCGTTCTTAATGAGGCGTTGTATGGCAATGGGGTCTGTTACATCTGCCACATGCGTAAACAGGGGATTGCCCGTTTCTTCTACAATGCTAGAGGCGACTTGTTGCAAAACGTCTAACCTTCTACTAGAAATGACTACCTTTGCGCCCTCTTGACTAAAACGGCGGGCGGTTGCTGCCCCTAAGCCTTGACTCGCTGCTGTAACTAATACTTTTGCACCGCGTAATCCTAAGTCCATTGTGTTTACTCCAAAACAATCTGAAAATAATGTGTACCAATCCCTACAATATCACCACCCGTTACAATAGTAGACAACGTGACGGGCTCATTGTTAAGCTGTGTGCCATTACGGCTATTGCGGTCTTCTAGCCACCATTGCCCATGACGTAAGGCAATAACGGCGTGTTCAGAGCTGGCAAAGGCGTTATCAATCACCACCGTATTGGTAGGAGAACGCCCAATGCTGGTAATAGGTAAAAGGGGATAATTTGCACCTGTGGGTATCAGTTGGTTGTCAATGGATGCCAGAGCCACCAATTGCCCATACACACGGCGCACTTGGTCGGCTTGGCGTGCGCTGGCTTCATATTCGCGCCATACCATCCTAAATAGCACCAGTACCACCCCAAGTAGCACAATGCCAGAGAGCAATCGTAAGATAAAGAGTGTGGTTTCAAGCGTCACGGAGGGTTATCCTTCTTGCCTGTTTAGTCGGGTACGGGGTGAATGATGTCGGTTGTTCCAAACGATGTGTTACGCCCTTGCGCGTGGTCTACCATAAAAATCATTCGCGTGTTGCCTATGCGTATCACATCCCCCGATTGCAAGCGATGTTCGCGTAAAACCACTTCATTCACAAACGTGCCTGTGGTGCTTTGGGCATCAAAAAGCGTGTATGCGCCAAAGCGCAAACGCAACTGCACATGATGCCGTGAGACAAACGGGTCATCAATAATGATGTGGTTGTCGTCACTGCGCCCCAAATTTATCACGCCGTCTTTAAGCGGAATGTGGCGTTCTCCTACTATCAAGTAGCAAGCCATCGGTGGCGCAGCCTGTGGCAAAGAAACGGGTTGCATGGCAGCCGTTCCGCCCTCATCTGGCACATCATGAGTCGCCTCTACAATTAAATCATCAGTATCTAGGGGAGGGTGTGCCACAAATAGCACTTCGGGGGCTTGTAGCAGACGATACCCCGACTTTGTGGCAAGTTCGGTAATGTGCTGGCTTAATAAGTCGGGCAAGTTGGGGCGAATTTGTCCTAAGTGCGCCTGCACTTGTGGATTGATAAAGATACGATAGCGGTTAGGCGCAACAGGGCGCGGGTCATCGCCAATTGCCGTGTGTAGATGGGTCGTCATGCTACGGGCAATTTTAACGGCAATATCATGTGCCGAAACCACTTTACGAAATAGGCTCGTAAAGACGTTTTCAACAAGGCGTTCTAACTGTGTTTCTAGTTGTGAGATGTGTTTTTCGTTCATAAGGTCATTATAGCCTAGTCCGTGTTTTTGTGGGTAGGGGGCAAGTGAGCGCATAGCACTCGCCTGTTTGGGTTAGGTGCAATTATTGCCGTTATCTGTTAGATTATTAGAGAACAAATTTGTGACCACGATGTAACGTTTGTCGTTAAAAGGGGGAAAAATGGCGTTTGTATGGAATCCAGAGAATAAGTTCACCATGCTGTCTATTGATGGGGGCGGGATGCGTGGCGTTATCCCGTTAGCGATGCTGGTTTGGCTAGAAGAACAAACGGGCAAACCCGCCTACGAGCTATTTGACATGGTGGCAGGCACCAGCACAGGCGCAATCATTGCTGCGGGTCTTGCCATAAAGCTTACCGCCCGCGAAATTTTAGAAAGCATCTACAAAAAGGATTTACCCAAAGCCTTTGGCAATCAGCGTGGTATTTTGTTTTGGATGCGCTATTTTATTAATGGGATGCGCTATTTTTACCCCAATGAGCCGTTCATTAAGGTGCTTGTGCCGTACACACGCGGTCTTAAAATGAGCCAAATAGGCAGAGGTGCGGATGGTAACATAGAGACAACGGTGCTATTTACCGCCCACGACATGCGTACCAGCAACACCTATTACGTTGTCAATCGGGGTGAAGGTGCGCCCATGTTTGCTGATTGGACAGTGAGTGGTGCGGTGGGAGCAAGCACGTCTGCGCCCATCTTCTTTCCGCCCGTACTGGGTAACTTTATTGATGGGGGTGCAGGTAAAAGTGGCAACCCCTGTTTGGCTTCTGCTATTGAAGCTGTGGAATATATTGGCATTCCAGAAAGCAACATCCTGCATTTTTCATTGGGTACAGGACACATCCCCAGCGGCAAAGCAGAGGGCGGAGGTAGCAAAATATGGTTGTTAGACTGGGCAAATTATTTGGTGGCGCACTCCATCCAAGAAGTTGCCCTAGACCAAGCCTATAGTACGCGCAGTGTCTATAAGCAAATGGACTTTCGGCGGTACAACCCCACCCTTACTGTACAGAATGTGCGTGATGTGCTTGGGCTAGAGCTGGGCAATATCAACCCGCTTAAACTGTCATTGGATTCTAGCCGACCCGAAGAAATAGAACTGCTGGAGCGCATTGGCGGTGCGTATGCGTCCAAAATTGATTGGTCGGTAGAACGCGCCTTGCCGTGGTACACAGTAGGGGGACAACCCAAACCGAGCATTGCCCCTACCCATTGGCAAGGCACGCCGTTTGTTTAGTTAGATTGCTCTTCAGCGTCACGGCTTTCTTGGTGGAAGCGTTGGATAAAAGCCAACGCTTCTTCCACACTATTCACAATGCGTTTGCGTTTCTCTTGGGGCGTAACGTGCATGATGCTAGAGACCATGCGCTCTTGATACATGCCACCCACCACCAGCGCGACGGGATGCTTGCTCATGTCTACTTTGCTGTTTAGGCTGCGGCTTTGGGTTTGGGTCGCCGACATATTGCCCACTGCAAAGGTTTTAACCGCCGTGAAATCGTAAATACTGCCCTGTGCCAGCCAAATAGCAGGCTCATGAAGCAAACGTGCAATCCACGCATATACCTCTGAAGTAGTTTGTGTGTTCACCGTTTCTTTATAGGTAACGCGCAAAAAGCGGGCTTCCTCATCGTAAAAACCACTAACATTGTCTAATTCTAGGCGTTCCATCAGTTTTTTTCCTTCAAATAACCTTATATTACATCATATCCTTTTTAGCAAAAAACGCAAATTAAGGCAAATTAAGGCAATTTAGGGCAATTTAGAGGAATCTTGCAGAATTCATATAAAAAGGAGTAGCTTTTTTATTCACAATGGTGTATTCTATAAATGCGATGTGGGATAAGATAGAGAACAATGGTGTTTTCACCACATCTGGGTATAAGGTTGGTTGGATACCCAAACGCCAGAATTGAGCTGCACCGAACACTGCAC
The DNA here is from genome assembly GCA_034437555.1 of Anaerolineae bacterium. GTDB lineage: Bacteria > Chloroflexota > Anaerolineae > Aggregatilineales > Phototrophicaceae > JANWYT01. The sequence goes on from DAOTTQ010000027.1 coordinate 39,809, forward strand.
GCTTCAAAATGTACTGCATGATTCTCCTGTTACAAAAAGCATGGAATAAATGTAAGTACGAAGGCTAGTTGCAAGACCAGATACACTTTTCAGGAGATTCAAATGCAACGTTCTAAAGGTACAGTGAAGTGGTTCAACGGCGACAAGGGTTATGGTTTCATCACCCCAGAAAGTGGTCCCGACCTCTTTGTTCATTACTCTGCCATCCAAAGCACGGGTTACCGTTCTTTGAACGAAGGTGACAAAGTAGAATTTGAAATTATTGATGGCAAAAAGGGCAAGCAAGCTGGCTCCGTCATCGTAATCAAGTAACCTTCTCATAGAAGATTCGAAAGCCCCTTACAGTGTAAGGGGCTTTTTTGATTCTGTAGAAAATGCGCGAATACACCACTCTTAAACAATGCTAAAATAGACAAAAAGTAGTGGAGCGTAAAAATGACCGTTTATGAAGAAGCTGTTCAACTTACCGAGCGAATGACGCTTACAGAGAAAGTATTGCTCTTAGAGCATTTAAGTGCCTTGCTAAAACAAGATATTGAAACGGAAGCCTATCGTCATATGCCGTGGGAACAGTTCATCGCGCTTACCTACGGAAGCCTTGCCCACGACCCCATCGAGCGAGACCAGCCCCTAGCCCCTGATGTGAGAGATGACATTGAATGACGTATTTACTTGATACCAATACGTGCATTCGATATATCAACGGGCGGGCGCCCCAAATTCGTGAACGTATGCGCCTCATCCTAGATTCCGAAATTGCCATTAGCACCATAACAATGGGGGAAATGCTCACAGGGTCGGCAAAGAGCCTGCAGCCCACACAATCAAGAGCAAGGCAAGAGGTATTTTTTAGTCGGTTTGCTAAATTTTCATTTGACGAAGAATCTGCCTACGAGTTCGGGCGTATTCGGGCGTATTTAGAGCAAAGAGGAACAACCATCGGTCCTTATGATATGCGAATCGCATCCATCGCAATTGTCAACGGGCTAACTGTTGTTACACACAATATCAGCGAGTTTGGTAGGGTTTTGGGGTTAACAGTTGAAGATTGGGAATAAACGCACCCGCCTATTACCGCGAAAGCCCCTTACAGTGCAAGGGGCTTTTTTGATTCTGTAGAAAATGCAGCATTTTGAGAAAAATTTTGACTGGGGGTTTCCCCCTAATCTCATCGCTTCAACTGTTCTTTAGTCGAAAATATCAAACATGTCGCCCAAGAAAGATTTCTTCTTTCTGCGTGGGTCATGGCGGTCATCAGGGTCACCGCGACGGTCATCGCGGTCATCGCGGCGGTCACTGCTGCGATAAAACTCACCACTGTCATCATCAACATCTACATAGTCGTTCTTACGCTTTTCATAGGATGAAGCAGGCGTGCCTAGTACGCTAGAGGGCCTCGATGGGCTATCGGCTTGCACGGACCTTTCGATGATTTTATCAAGTTCGCCGCGGTCTAGCCAAACGCCACGGCATTTGGGGCAATAGTCAATCTCAACACCTTGGCGGTCAGACATTTTTAGGTCGGTTTCACATGCAGGACACAACATCGTTTGTCACTCCTTTATCGGCTCATAAACATCATTTTTACGCTTATTAGATCTAATTTAGCGCAAAAACACGGTAATTTGTCCCCCTAATCATAGGGGGTCTAAGCACCATAAATGAGTAACGGGTAACACGATGGAAATCTAGTCTATTGCATTTAGGTCGATTCGTTACTTCCCAAACCGTTTTGCTAAGCCGTATGCCTGGATGACGGGCAGCACAAATAACACCCCCACATCGGGGCGCGTCCAATCGCCAATATACTCACCACTCGCTTGAATGGCTTTGTCCAGCGTTTCTTGGGTTTCTATTACACTAAAGAGCGTACGGTGGTGGATTTCTTGCGATTGAAGCAACATGCGTAATGAAAACGCAATGCCCACATCCTCCCGAATCCCTGCCATCTCGCCGGCTTGTTGCATACCCGCACT
>DAOTTQ010000028.1:0-13080 GCA_034437555.1 Anaerolineae bacterium
CCACGCGCTTTTTCGCTCATGAACCCATTCCCCCATCCACTACCAGTTCTTGCCCGATGATGAACTGGGAGGCATCGCTACACAAGAATAAGACGGCGTGTGCGACTTCTTCGGGGTCGCCCACGCGCCCCAGCGCATTATTGGGAGCTTCTATGGTGGGCATGTCGGGTTCGGCAATGTTGCCCACACAAACAGCATTGACACGGATATTATACGGGGCAAGTTCAAGCGCGATTTGGCGCGTCATGCCACTAATGCCCGCCTTGCTTGTGACATAGCCCACGCCCAACGGCAACGGACGGTGCCCGGCTGTACTCGTAATGTTAACCATCACGCCTCCGCCTTCGTCCTTCATAACGCGCCCCAAAAGCTGGGTACAAAAGAACGTCCCGACAATGTTCACTTCAATTTGTCTGCGCCAGTCCCACTCATCAACATTCAACAACGGTTCAGCTTTAAACACGCCCGCAGCGTTAACAAGGATATGCACGCGCCCAAACGTATCACGGCTTTCTTCTATCATCGCACTGACTTGATAGCGATTAGAAATATCCGCATGAATCCCGTGTGCGGGCTTGCCCAATGCTTTTAGTTCATCAACAAGTTCGTCTGCACGGTCGGGGTTAAGGTCCACGGCGACCACATTTGCGCCAGCATCGGCAAGCGCAAGCGCGATAGCACGCCCTATGCCCGCCCCTGCTCCTGTGATGATAGCAGTTTGGTGATTTAGGTCAACGGTGAAATTCCGCATACGGTCTTTAGCCACTCTTTCATACTATCGTTTGCCCCACGATGAAACGTGCCACCGTTCTCATACATCAAGTGGCGGTTGGTATTGGGCGCAACGTAAAACGACGCTTTATAGGTGTGCTTGCGTTGGTGTGCTTTGCTGGCTGCTTCGGCATAAATTTGCCAGGCATTCCAGTCATTTTTGCTCATCACAATATGTAGGGGAGTATTGATAACGGTAATGTCTTTGTCGTCTAGGGTATTGCCCGCCAAAATAACGCCGTGGGGTTTTTGAGCAGTTTCAAATGCGCTCCACGCTTCACCAATGAGGCTAGACCCTTCATTTTGGGCAAAAATCACAGCTTTTTTGCGGTCAATGTTCGCCATCTCTAGCGCGGCTTTATAGGCGTTTACAGTATCTATGGCAATCGAGCCTGCCCCTGCGCCACTTTGTCCGATACCACGCCCATCCCACCTAAAAACAGCTAATCCCTGTTCTGTGCCAAGCCTTGCCATGTGCTGATATTCGCTTCGTGAGCGACAAGTAGCGTGCTGAATCACAAACAGTAAAGGATAGCCGTCAGGGGGCAGGGCAGAGGTGGGGTAATCCATTTGTCCTGCCAGGCGTACATTATCACCTGCAAAGAAAATGGGTTGGGTTGTGCCGATAGTAGATTCGGTGGGTTGGGGAATCATAATACCTTAAACCTCGTAGACGGTTGCGCTTTATAAACGGGTGTTTTAAGCGCAACAATGGCTCTTTAGAATGTGAACTTTGGGCAATCTAAAAGGTTTTTTTCAAAAAAGGGTGCGTTTATATTGTAAAGCTAATGATAACCAATCTTGAGGGCTTTTGCGAGACAAGAGTAGGAAAATTCGCACCACTTGCCAAAAAGCGTTATCATACGCTTAGTGACCGCAGTATCTTATAGTAAAGGGTGCGCCTATGTCTTCACAAAAAAACAACACCTATATTCTCATCACGCAATGTTTGCAAAATGGTTTTTTCTTTGCCGAGGACAGTCGTTTGTGTTTGCCAAGAGATGTGGTGGCGCGGATACTGGTGGGACATGAAAAAACCTCTGCGGATGTGATTCACGTTGACCCCGAAAACAATCGGCGTGAAGTGCGTAAATCTGATGAGGGAGCAAATGATAAGTTGCTAAAAGCGGGACCTCTTTACAAATTTTTACATGCAATTGCTAACCCTGATAACGACCCCAGCAATGTACATGTGGTGAATATCCGCGATTGGCACGCCCCTAGTGAGGACTATGACCAAGAACGCCGTAGCTATGGTATTCATTGTGAAGCAAACACATGGGAAGCCGAATACCTAGACGGCTTCGCAGATGTGCTTTATCCATGGGAAAAAGCTGGCAAAAAAGCTGGCAAAAAAGCCGAAGCCCAATCAATCAGTGGCTATCAGCACAGAGTAAAGGGTAAATATGTCACCTACTATGATGTGCGCTCGGATAGCGTGTTTGACTTTAGAGAGCCTGCCAGCGATGAGCTAAAACGGCACGCGCTGGAAGAACTGTATAAGGCTAAAAACACACAAGAAGCCCCGCAAGACAAAACCAACCAAGAACCTGAGGCAAAACCTCATGAGGCTAAAAACACACAAGAAGCCCCGCAAGACAAAACCAACCAAGAACTTGAAACAGAACTAGGTGATGAGGCAAAACTTCATAAAACCATGCTCTCGAAAATTTTAGACAACCTCATCGACAAAGCCACAGGGGGCGTGTATGTGGTGGTCATTGGCGTATACACAGACATTAAAGTAAAAACGCTCCTTATGAGCTTGCGCTCGCGCTATCGCAATATCAACGCGCTAGTGGTAAGCGATGTCCTCACGGCAACCCCCACCTATGAACGCCACATCGAAGCCCTAGACTATTTAGACAAGGTGCTGGCGGTAGAAGTGGTGCATAGCCTAAGCGAACTGGTGCATGTGCTAGAACCCTCCTCAAATGACCAAATGCACGCCAACCTTATCAAGAACCAAATTAACTTTAACGAGTACAAAGCCTTCTTTAGAGACAAACAGCTTATCTTAGGCGACCAAAACTATCGCCTGTTGCAATATGTAGAACTGACGGGCAAGCGCAGCACAGAAGTATATGAATTGATTGCCAGAACGAATCAATGGCTCATTTGGATGGGCAAAATACTCATTTGGGTAACGGTACTCTTGGGCATCGTTAAGTTTCTTGCGCCCCTTATTAACCAAGCAACAGGCTGGACTCTCGACTTTCCATTAGAGGTCTTAATCGTCACAGGAGGCTTAAGCATTGCCCAATTGCTAACCAGCTTTATCATTGTGCCACAAGCCACACTACGCAATAATGTGAATAGCCTTGTGCGCCTACGCAATTATTTAGAGACGTATAGCACCGTCACATCACTTTTGCGCTTTTACATGACGAAGTTTGAAAGCCTTAATTATCCCCTAGATAAAGAACGCCAAGAAGTGGTTGAAAAAGAAATGAACCTGATAGAACGGCGCATTAAACTTATTTTGCAATACGCAGAGGGCATGTCACGGGCGTTTAGCAATGACATCCCGTTAAGCACCCATCAACCTATCACAACAGACCAATCGCACACCTTACCCAATAATGACCACACAGAAGCAAGGAACGGATAACCCATTATGGATGAACGTGAACTGATTCAACTCGCCATCAGCAACAGCGCACAAGCCCATGCACCCTACTCTAATCATCCTGTGGGGGCGGCTTTGGTGAGCGTGGATGGGCGCGTCTTTTCGGGGTGTAATGTAGAAAGTGCGTCCTTTCCGGCGGGCATTTGTGCAGAACGGGGTGCGCTGGCAAGTGCTGTGGTGGCGGGCGCAACCTCGTTTGTAGAAATTTTTATTGCTACACCTAAGGGTGGGTCGCCATGTGGGGTATGCAGGCAAGCCCTGTATGAGTTTTCGCCGTCCATGCGTGTGGTGTGCGTGGACTTTAGCGGCACAATGTATATTGATGCCACATTGAATGAGCTGTTGCCGTTTGGCTTTAGGGGTGAAGATTTGTAATTTACCCAAATTTAACCACTGTGAAAATAAAATCACGAGAACGAAAAACTCGTTTTCAAATCCAACAAATGTTACAGTAACCCTGCTATTGACTTGTTATAATAGGGGGTATAAAGTGAACCGACATTAGATTAAACAGCCGTTTTAAGGAGCAGTTTTTATGACACATATTATCACCAGCCTTTGCCTACGCGATGGCGCATGTGTAGAAGTTTGTCCTGTAGAATGTATTGTTGCTGGCAAGCCAGAAGAAGAATGGCCCTGGTACTTTATTGACCCCGATACCTGCATTGACTGCGGTGCTTGCATCCCAGAATGCCCTTTTGAAGCCATCTTCGTCGAAGAAGAAGTGCCTGCCGACTATGAAATGATGGAAGGTCAAGAGCGCATTCCCTTTGACACCAAGACCATCGTCGTTCACAAAGAAGGCGACATTGTAGACCTAACGCCCGATATTCCTCACAACTACTCTTTCTTTAGCAAGGGCCCCGGCTACGACGCACTTAAAGGCTAATTTTTAGCTGTGGCATCTGTAACATCACAAGGACATAGCAACCGTGCTGTGTCCTTTTCCCCTTATTTTTATCTGCGATATGTTCCGCTTGTTCTCATCCTCATGCTTTACACGCTCTTATCAGTGCGGTATACGCTGTTTACGCCCCTGTTTGAAGCCCCCCGATGAGTATTATCATTTTGCCGTGATAGAGCATTTAGCGCGCACAGGCACATGCCCCTTGCCACACCTATGAAAGTGGCTGATTTTAGGCGCGTGGGAGCAAATGATAATCTCTGATGCTTACCCAAACTTGATTGCCAATGGCAAGGTTCAGACGGCGCACTTCATCGGGCGTAAGCAACACCTGAAGCGTTCTGCCGTCTAGCGTGTCTAGGGTGATGCGCTCGTGTGCGCCGCTAAAGTTAATGCCCGTCACGATGCCCTTCGTGATAGCTTGCCCCCTTAGTTGGTCGGGGTGATTGGCAATTTCTATTTCTTCGGGACGCACCAAAACCGCCACATCTTGCCCACTTAGCCAGTCGCTATCTTGCGGTGCAAGGATGCTGGTTTCGCCAATGTGAACGTGCGTGCCGTTGCGTTTGCCTTCTAGTAAATTAGCTTCGCCCAAGAATGTGGCTGTCCAATGGGTTTTGGGGCGACGATAGAGCTGGTCGGGTGTGCCTATTTCTAAGAGTTCTCCGCCTTCAATAATGCCGATGCGGTCTGCCAGTTCAAACGCTTCTTCTTGGTCATGCGTTACTAGCACGCTCGTTATCCCCAATTGGCGTTGTAGCTCACGGAGGCTAGAGCGCAACTGCCCCCTAATTTTCACGTCTAGCGCACCAAACGGCTCATCTAATAGCAAAACTTCGGGTTCATACGCTAGCGCACGCGCCACCGCCACGCGCTGTTGTTGCCCCCCAGAAAGCTGTGAAGGCAGGCGGTCACCATAGCCTTCTAGCCCCACTAACGCCAAAAGTTCTTTAACGCGAGCGTCACGTTGGGGGCGGGCAATTTTACGCACTTCTAGCCCAAAGGCAATGTTTTGGGCAACAGTCATGTGCTTAAAGAGCGCGTAGTTTTGAAACACAAAGCCGATATTGCGCGATTGGGGGGGCAAATTTGTTACATCGCATCCATTTAAGAAAACGCGCCCTTCATCCATCGGAATCAGCCCCGCAATCATCTTGAGCAATGTACTTTTGCCACTGCCCGAAGCCCCCAATAGCACAAAAAATTCGCCCTGTGTGATGTCTAAAGAAACGTGGCTCACCACCGTTTTATCGTCATAGCGTTTGCTTGCGTCTTGAACTGTGATAGACATTTTAGCGTTTCCCTTCTAGCCGCTTGCGGATAATTTGCATGGCAAACATAATCAAAATAGCCGACAACCCCAAGAGCAAGGCGAGGCTATACGCGCCTGCTGTGTTTCTGTCTTGCATTAGCCTAAAGATAACGACTGTGGCGGTTTCTGTTCTGCCCTGAATACTGCCCCCCGCTACCGTAACCGCGCCAAACTCACCCAATGCCCGCGCAAACGTGAGAATTAGCCCATACAGCACGCCATTACGGATGCCAGGAAACACCACACGCCAAAACGTGCGCCAACGGCTTGCGCCTAATGAGATGGCGGCTTCTTCGTCTTGTAAATCTAGCTGTGCCAGCATCAAGCCCACTTCACGGGTCACAAAGGGCAACGTGACAAATATCTTGGCAAGGATGATGCCCGGAATGGCAAACACCACCGGAAACGGCGTAGGCGAAAACCAACCATTACGCCCAAACAGCGAAATAAGAACGTAGCCTGCAATGACAGGCGAAAAGACAAATGGCACGTCCACCAGCGCGTTTAAGATGCCCTTGCCCCAAAACTTTTGTCGTACCAGCACCCACGCTAAAATAACGCCAAACACACCATTAACGACCACCGCCACAAACGCCACAAAGAACGTTAAAGAAAGCGCGTTTTGTACGTTGGGGTCTTGGAATGTGGCAATGATGGGGTCTAGTCCATTGGCAAACGCCTGCACCAGCGTAATTGCAATGGGCGCAATCAACAATAAGAGCGCGTATAGCACCACCACGCCAATAATAAGCCAATGCCACCATGAGGACGGTTTAACTTCTTGCACGTCTGCGCCTTTCTACCCAATCCACCGTAAAGGTGATGATGAACGCTACAAAGAGCAAGGTTGCCGAAACCGCGCTTGCGGATTGCATATTGCCCCCCTCCACTTGGCTGTAAATATACACAGTCGCCGTTTGTGTTTTATTGGGGATGTTACCCGCCACAATAATAATTGCGCCAAATTCGCCCAAGGCGCGGGCAAAACTAAGCAAAGAAGCCGTAACGACTGCCGGACGGATGACAGGGAAAATAACGCGCCAGAACGTTTGCCAAGCATTTGCGCCCAACGTAAGAGAAGCATCTTGCTGATTGTGATCTAGCTCTAGCAATACAGGCTCTACGGCGCGAATGACAAACGGATAGCCCACAAACATCAAGGCAATCACAATGCCGGGCGTGCCAAAGATAATGCGCGTGCTAAGCTGTTCTTCAAAGAACACGCCTATCACGGTTTGGGGTCCATACAGCAACACCAGCATTACGCCCGTCACCAGTGTGGGGAGCGCAAAGGGCAAGTCTACCAGTGTTGCAAACAGTGTCTTAAACGGAAAACGATACTTAACCAGTACATACGCCGTTAGTGTTCCCATGACGGCGTTAATGGCGGTCATGAGTAATGCTGTCCAAAGTGTAAGCGTCATGGCGTTAAGGGCAACGGGGCGCGTAAGACTTTTAATGAGTTCATCTAGTCCATAGCGCACGCCTTCTACAGTCACCACCGTTAAAGGAATGGCAACCATCACCCCCAAGTACAGTATCGCACTAAAACGTAAACTCCAATCACCAAAGGGCAATCGGGCAAGGCGCAAAGTGCGTTGGGGTGTTTTTTGTAATCTGATGTCTGTCATTAAAAACCCTTGTTTCATGGGGCAAAAGGGCAGTGCCAAACACCGCCCCCTTACTATGGATGTATTATAGCCCTGCAATCTCTGCAATGAGTAACGTCACCAAGCCTTCATCGCCAAAGTAGAAAGAGCGTGCATTGCTCCAGCTTCCAAATTGTTCGTCTACAGTAAATGTATCACCCAATTCTGGAAACTGTGCAGCCAATTCTTCGGGCAATTCGATGTCATTTGTCAGGGGTCTGTAGCCATTTTCGGCATAAATCAATTGTCCTGCTTCGCTGCGGGCAAACACCACAAACGCTTCTGCCACGTCACGATTGCCGATATTGTCCACGTTTTCATCAATGACAACGAGGGGGCGTTCAATGATAATGGTAGAGGCGGGGTAAATAATTTCGTACTCGCCGCCCGCTTCAATGGCTTTTAGGGCTTCGTTTTCATACGTAATTGCCACATCACCCACGCCACGTTCAAACGTCAAGAAGCTCTCGCGTCCGTCACGGTCAAACACGCTTACATTAGCAATAAAACCGCGCAAATAGGCGTCTACGCCTGCATCATCGGCACTAAAGCCTTCTACTTGGTCACGAAGAATTGCGCCGATGGGTGACAAGAACAGCCATTGTGCGCCCCCACTGGTGCCGGGGTTTGGCAGGATAATTTCTACGCCTTCTTGAGCGAGGTCTTGCCAATCTTGAATGTTCTTGGGATTATCCTTGCGTGCCACAATCACCACGTTAGAAATGCCATTATAGCCGTCCGTATCTTTCCAATCTTCACCCACCAAGCCCGCAGTCACTAGGCGAGAAATTTCGGGGTCTAGCTGGGCAGCAAATAAATCGACAGGGAAGCCCCCTTCAATTTGGCGAGACAACGCGCCTGATGCTTGGTACGTTTCTAGCACGCTCACTTGTTGCCCTGTTTCTGCTTGCCAGTCTGCCACAAACGCCTCTAGTAACGACCCGTACACCTCACGCCCAACAGCGTAGCCCCCTAGTGTGAGTGTGGTAGGTTCTGGTGCGTCCTGTGCCGTTAGCACCCCTCCCAAAAAAACCAATGCCCCTAAAGCGATAATCAAACGGCGTAATTGCTTCATGTGTGTTTCCTTCCCTCTTAGATTGTGAGTTAGATTTGTTGTTAAAAACTCAAAAAAAATGCCCTCGCAGTGGGCGAAGGCATTCCTAAAAAAAGCAAGCCAAATCTACCACCTAATGTTGGGGCGTATCATCCATACACATCATGGGGCAGAAGCACTTGGTCATATTTATTACCTTAAAGTTATTGTTTATATAAGTTATCCTAATACTATAGCGCGTGTTTTAAGATGCGTCAAGAGGACGTTTGTCATTTTAGGCGCTGTTACGGCAGCCACACCGGGAACAGGTAATCGGCATCGTCCGGTGTGACGCCTTTTTGCACTATGATCGCTTTACTCTCCAAGGATCCAGATTGTTGTTAATGGGTCGCCGCGCGTAACGATAAATGTGCCATCGGCACTGAAAATCGTCTGTATCGCGTTAATGGGTAGTTTGTGTACTACTTCTCCAGTATCAACATCATACAGAAATGTACGCATTACCAGCAAGCTACTATCAGGGTTGAAGCGCAGGAGTCCAACAGCCTCCATCGGAACGTCCCATTCCGCGACCTGTGTACCGTCGGCAGTCCAACCGAGGACACGATCCGTTTTGATTTACCACCAAACGATGCTATCAGCACAAACCGGACCCTCCAGCACCTCGAATTGTTCGCTGCTAGCAAGCCTTCCAACGAGCGCGCCGTCTCTGCTCGGAACATCACGTACGTTGTTCGACTGACCTGGCGAGACTTGTCCGAATTCACCCACAATCAGCGCAATAGGCGATAAATCAGAGCAGTCTCCCGTTTGCGCTTGTGCCTAGACAGGCATCGCCAACAGAAGCGTGAAACAGATTGACCACAGAAATTGCATTCTCATATTATTCCTTTTTTTGAACTCGACACTTCACCAAAAGTGTTGGGTGAAAAAGGAGGATACGATTGATAATGCCCAAATGCCCCTAGTCACCCATCGGATGCAGGCGTGCTTTCGGGGGTGCTTTCGGGCGCAGGTAGCGCATACGGTGGATTGGCAATGAGGCTTAATAGCGCGTCCACATCCTCACGATTCACAATGCCCACGTTGGGCAAGTCAAAAATTTGCACATAGTAGCGCGTGCGTGACGCATCCAACACCCCAATCTTGATGGGATACACAAAGCCATCGGCGCGTTCTGCCACAATTTCATAAGCAGGGATGGGCGTAATGCCAATGGCTTCTAGGTCGGCGTTGCGAATGATGTCGGCGGTAGCAATAAAGCCAATCGCTTGTACGGCGGTATCTGCCAAAACGCTATCCACAGGCAAAGCCACCAAGTTTGTGCTAAAGGGGTCAATCAGCCACGTTGCGCTCTCGTCCAAAGCAGGTTCGCCACGCCGTAATGTCAGCAGGCTATTGGTGATATTGTCGCGCAAGGTCAACGTTTCGATTTGTGTGGCATCGTAATCGCTAAAGAGCAATCCTGCTGTTTCTAATGAAGGGGCAGGCGTGGGTGTAATTTGCACGATGGGGGGCGCAATAGTGAGGCTAAGAGCGCGGTCGAGCGTGTTGGTGGCATTAATCAAGTGAACAGTGCTGTTGTCCTCACCAATGAGGGCGTAATAGCGCGTTGATGCGGGGTTTTTATCGCCTACACGCAAGCCATAATCGCCATTGGCGGTAGTGAGCGTAATAGCATAAAGGGGGTTCGTCAGCCCATAGGGGGACAGGTCATCTGCTGTAAATCGGTCAGTAGACCGTGCCGTTATCAAGCCTGCGATGATGTTATCCATCTCGGTTTGCACTAGGCGTTCAGGGCTATCGGCTAAAAGCCATGTGCCATCGCTATTCTGTGAAATGACCGCTTCGATGCTAAGGGCATTATCGCGCACTGTAAGGCGTGTGGTATCGGTTAGAACAGCATCACCAAAGGCATTCATGGCGGTGCTTTCTAGGGTGTCGGTGACGGTGGGCGCGGTGGCTTGGTTGCTTAGCAAAAACAGCAAAATGCCCATCACGCCCAAAAGCCCCGCCAGTGTTATGAATGTATTGCGATTGAGGCGCATGTTTTTTTCTCTCCATTGCACAATGTACAAAAATTAGACTTGGACACGCTCACGCCTTAGCCACCACACCAACACGCCTAGCCCTAACACGCTAAACGGCATGGCAATGACGGTGATAAAGTTGATGGTGCTTAGGGTGATTTCATCCGCCAAAATAGGCGTTTCTTGGGCGGTGGCTACAGGAGGCAATGACGCAAGGCTGGCAGCAAAATTATCATAGTCCGCAATGCGAAAGAGGGCTTTGCGTACCGCTTCCACATTGCGTAAGCCCACTGTTTCGTATTGGCGATACAAGTTAAAGAGCAACGAAGGGCTAGTGATGACGGCAATCTTGCCCCCTGTGGTGGCGTTTTCGGCAATTAGACCCACAAGGAACGCGCCTGTGGGGTCATCGGCGGTTTGCTGAAGTATGGTTTCTGATTGTTGCTGGGTAAAATCAATGCCCTGCTTGGTGTAGCTACGGGGGCTGGTTTGCGCGAGGGGCGTAAGCGTTACACCCTCTGGCACAATAGGCTCTAGCATCAAAGCCACAGGATTAGAGAGCAATACCCCCTCACTGGTGCCAAAGTTCATAAAGCCTTCTGATGGTGTAAAATCGGTCACCACAAAATCAAGTGAGGAGCTAGGGAATGGGTTGGCGGGGTCTACAATTAGTTGGTTCGTCACGCGGAAGCCGTAGTTTTGCGCCAAGTAGTCGCTTAGGGCGGGCGTGGTGGCTAAAGAGTCGCCTCCGTTGGGGTTCAAATCCGCAAAGAGCAATACTGCGCCCCCTGCATCCAAGTAATCGGTAATGCGCGTCACTTCGCTTTCTGGCAAGGGTGTAATGCCCCCTGCGATAACCAATGCTTCGCCATCGGCAGACGGGTCATTGAGGGTGACGGCGTTGCCAATTTGGAGTAGCGAAATTTCCTCTATTTGCCATTTATAGCGCGTGCGTAGCTCTTCGGCGAACACTTGCGCCCCAAAAGACCCTGCATCGTCAATAGACAGCCCACTGTCTACAGCAACAAAGTATGCCTTAAAGTTACCGGTTGCCGATGCACTAATCAGCCCATTGAGCAATTCTTGCTGATTCACAAAGTTCACGGTTTCTTTTTTCGTCAGGTCGGGTTGCCCTGCTTCATCGTAGGGCGTAATGAAAAACGAGCCTGCTTGCCCCTCATACGCACGTAGCGTTAGGGGGTCGCGGTCGGGGTCAATAAACTGGTATTGGATGCGATTGTTACTGGTGCGCTGAATGTCCTCTAGCAAAATGTTGATGCGGTCACGTTGCCCCGCTTGTGCTGTCCCTAGAAAGCCTGTTATCAGCAAGTCGGGCGAAGTGGGGTCACTACTAATGGTTTGGATGATGCTTCGGGATTGTTCGTTTAGCGAGAAATTATCCCCTTCGCTAAAGTCGGCGCGCAAGCCCACATTGCGAATGAGAATATACGCTAACACCAGAATAATGCCGAGTATTGCGACAAAAACAACCGCCGTTCCGCCGTAGCTTAGGGTGCGTCCACTAAGGGCTTGGCGCAATTGTTCGGGGTTTGTAATGCCCCACACCACCACACTAATGAGGCTAACGGCAAGCGCACCCACGCCCACAATGCTAAGTGTGCCTTGCGTAAACACAATAAAAAGGGACACCAGAACGCCCGCCAGCGCAATGAACAATAACACCGATGGCGGAATGACCAAAAGTGGGGTTGTTGGGGGTTGTTGGTCGCTCATATCTTGGTTTTCTCCTGCAAATGTAGCCTATCATTAGGTCTTTAGTGTCGTCTTATTTTATCAAAAACGCTAGTCAGGGTTTTAGTGTGAGGTGGGGTGAGGGTATACGCGGCTTTAAGTGATATACGCGTTGAGGCTACTATACAAAACCATTGAGGTGGGGCTATTGCTCTTACTTTTTATTTGTGCTATCTTACACTCTAGTGAACAGTGACATTTTATAAAGCTGTCGTAAAAGATAGAGGGTTTCCTTGTCGTCCAAAATAGCGTTGCTCATTGATGCCGAAAACATTTCCTACAAAGACTTACCTCTCTTTATTAGAAAAGTAATGCTACAGGGTCAGATTGTAGTCCGCGCCGTTTACGGCGACTGGGAAAGCCCTGCACTACAAAAATGGCGCGAACTAGCGGAAAAGCACAAATTCCATCTTGGACACCAAAAAAGCCACCCTAATACAAAAAACTCATCCGACATGAAGCTGATTATGGATGCGATGGAAATTCTTTTTCGCTCTAAACTTGAGATTGATATTTTTTGCTTGGTCACCAATGATGCCGATTATGTGCCACTGTGCGATAAAATTCATGAGGCTGAAAAAGCCGTGATTGGAGTGGGATATTCCCACGCAGCAGAGACGTTTATCCGTGCTTGTGATAGTTTTATCTTTATCACACCAAAGAAGCTATCGCGTCAGCCTTCTATCCAAGCAGCATTTGAAACACATCCTCAGCCCCCAATAGAGCTAGAAGGGTTTGAAGATCCCTCTGTAAAGCCCGCGGCATCAGTAGCACCACAACCGCCCAAACCGCCTGTAAAGCCCGTGGCATCAGTAGCACCACAACCGCCCAAACCGCCTGCGAAGCCCGTAACACCCGCACCACAACCCCCTGTAAAGCCTGTGGCATCAGTAGCACCACAACCGCCCAAACCGCCTGCGAAGCCCGTAACACCCGCACCACAACCCCCTGTAAAGCCTGTGGCATCAGTAGCACCACA
>DAOTTQ010000029.1:0-268962 GCA_034437555.1 Anaerolineae bacterium
CCAATGGTGGTGGGGTCGCCTAGCGAGTCCCAACGACTATAGCGGTCAAAGTAGATGCTATCGGATGAAGCATGGTTAAACACGCCATCTAGTACAATTTTGATGCAGAGCGCATCGGCTTGGGCGGCAAGGCTCTGGAAGGTTGCCAAGTCGCCAAAGCGCGGGTCAATCTGCATAAAGTCAATCGTATCATATTTGTGATTGGAGGGCGCAAAGAAAATGGGGTTAAGGTATAGAACTGTTACGCCCAACGAATCAATGTAAGGCAGTTCATCAATAATGCCTTGTAGGTCGCCCCCATAAAAGTTTTGTGACTACTTGCCCGTACAGGTCAGTGATGACCCTGGTCTATCGCGTGGGTCACAGATGTGGGTATTCCACTCCGTATCATTAGAGCGACAAATGGTGTCATTTGCACCATAGAAAAACTCGCCTGCGCTGGGGTTATTGGCGTTGTTGCCATCCCTAAAGCGGTCGGCGGGGTCATAAATGCTAAGTTGCCAGCTATTGTCGGGCGCACTCCCAAAGGTTTGCCCCCATCCGCCATTGCGTGCGCCATCGTCTTCATAGTAGGCGGTGGCACTGCCATAGGCAATAAAACGATACCAGTACACGGTGGGTTGTGCGCTGGCGGGCAAGGTCGCTTCTCAAATTTCATATAGGGTCGCGTCATTTGGAAGTAGTACCCCATTGGCAACTTTTGTCATGGGGTAAAGGGAACTTGTATTGATACGGTCATTCCAAACGCGAACATTCGCCGACGTAAGGTCGCCATCTAAGGCGCGAAAAGGCGTAGGCGGACAGCCGTTCCTGTAGGAATTGCGCCACTTGGAGAACGAAAGAGGGGGTCACGAGAGTTATGCCCTCTTTCGTTCCAATTAATGTTGTTGTCGCTTGCTTGTACGGTGAGGGGAGTGATGGTGAACGACAATAACCCAATAAATAGACTTGCAAATAACAGGTGCAAGAAAGAAGAAGTTTTTTCATTGACTTTCCTATGTAGTCTCTAAAGTGTTTTACGGGGAGGCAAAACACCACTTACAAAGATGAATAAGTGATGAGAGCATAACACTTTTTGCGGGTTGTTGCGATATAAATGAATTGTGCAATTGGCACAGAATTGTTATCGCGTAGGTATTTTGTTTGAAAACAACGCCTTTTATGCCAAATTAAGCGCGCGCAGGCGTTCTTGGTAGGCTTCTAGCACCCGTTGCCCGTGGTCATTAAAGTGTCCTTTAACGGTGTCTGCGTCAATATGTGCGCCCGTGGCGGCATGCTGTGTTTGGGGTAAAAATTTTTGTGATTTACGGTGATATTCCCACGATTCTAGCCATTGCCCCACCCGCCCACTCAATAAATATTCCAGAGTGTTTTTAACGTGAGAGCCGTGAGAAGAGTTTTTTAGTGTGTGACCAGACGCATTAGGCAAAAAGGTTTGCGCCCATGTATTACATGCCAGCATTTCTTGGTAGAGGTCTTGCCCATACAGGGGTATCATTTGCGCGACTTCGTGCGCTATGTACAAATCTTGGCGTTTTTGGGGCAAGTTATCGCTAGAAAGCACGTAATTGGGGCAAAGTTCTGTACCCAATAGGCGCACCAACCGTACCATCATCACCGCAAATGCGCGTGCCATCCACACCCGCCCACGCTCTACCACCAGCAAATAGTCCACATCATCGGCTTCTGAAGAAGGGTTGCTCATGGCGAGCGCACCTGTAAGGGCAACCATCCGCACAAACGGGATTTGTGATAACCATTTGCCATAGCGATGCGCCTTGGGCAACAGTTGCGTGGCAATGCGCTCACGGGTTTGGCGTAAGCTAATGGTTTGGTTATTTTCTATCAGGGCGATATAGCCATCGCGTAGCACGAGCATGTCTTGTAAACGGGGGGAATGATAAAGGGCTTGTTCTAATTCTTGGCAAGAAACACGCTCATCATAGATAAGATAGGTGTGCAATTCATCTAGGGTAAGTGGATACGAAAAAATATTGGCATAAACTACCGTGCGTAAAATTGCGTTTTCTAGCATACACAACCCCTCAAACGCTTGCTTATATTTATTATAGAGGGGTTTGAAAATTTGCCAAATTGACTACTAAGATGCCCACGTCCACAACCACACATCCCTAAACCGACAAGAGGTGTTTAGGCGGTCATAATTGGTAACAGCGTTAGAGATGCCCCCTTCAACTGGTGTATGAGGCAATGCGCCCACCCATAAGCCATCTAAAAAGAAGTCTACACGCTCCTCATTGGCAATCATCAACAGGTGATAGCTTGTTTTGGGGATGGCAAGCGTGTTAAAAAGATTGCGCGTAAAGGCTTCACCCTCACGGGCGGATAGCCCATGCCCCCCCGCATTATCGGCAAAGGCTAGTAAGTAGTTATTACCTGTGTCGCGGGCGGTTAGTCCACACCCTATCACGCCCTCGCCCCCGCTGGCGGTGAGCGATACAGTGGCACTATAGGCAAAGTTTGTAAAGAGGGTGTTTCTGGCAATGGCAACGCGGGTAATGCCCCCACTGGTAAATTCGGCGGTGCTTTCCGTTAATTCGAGCGCCATATTGCCCCCGTAAGGGATATAACTTTGGCGTTGAAGCTGGCGCACAA
The DNA here is from genome assembly GCA_034437555.1 of Anaerolineae bacterium. Lineage (GTDB taxonomy): Bacteria > Chloroflexota > Anaerolineae > Aggregatilineales > Phototrophicaceae > JANWYT01. The sequence continues at coordinate 2,617 of DAOTTQ010000029.1, forward strand.
TGAGATTGGGTGTATTGAGCAATAATTGTTTGGTCGGGACGCGCTGATTGTTTACCAATGCAGGTACGGTTAGCATCAATTCATCAAATTCGGCGACCACAGTGCTATTGAGAGCGTTGGCGGTGGTTACGCTCATGCCAATTTTGCCCTGTGCTTGGAGGGTGGCATCGCTGACTGTGCCAACGTATTGCCCATCATAGAACACATCAAAACCGCGTCCATTTGCCAAAACGCCTAGCCTAAAATCGGCTTTTTCGGCAATAATTGCAGGGTGCGTTCCCCAATCCCGCAGGACGGTTTCTGTGCCATCGTTGCTGAGTACAAATCGCCATTGCCCGCGATTATTAAGCTGAAGCATGTAAAACGTATTAGGCGTAGTTTGGCGTAAGAGCAAGCCAATTTGCCAGCCGTTGCGGTGGGCAATACTTTTTACTCTTAGCATGGCGTAAAAGTTGGTGCTATCGGTAACTTGGTGGGCAATTGCGCCCGTCTTTTGGATGCCATCTTGCCTTAGGCGTAACACACCGTTTTCAAAAGTTACTTGCGGGGGTGTTTCGGGGTCGGGCGTTAGCGTTTGTAATAGGCTTTCGCTGGCAAAGTTATCCGAAAGCAATATGCTAGAATAGCCCGCTAACATCGCCAGGCGGTATGCCCCCAAAGTTTGCCCATAGCCACTTACCACAATCTGATAGGTGGCGGTGCTAGGCGCAGTAAACGCTTCAATGAGGGCATCGGGGCGGTCGGGGGCGTAGTCGTCATTACTCATGAGGGGGTCGCCATTGGCATTGATAATCGTCAATATGGGGTCTAGTTGTGAGGCGAGGGGCTGGGCATAAAACGACAGCACCTCACCATCACGGGCATTAAACGACCACGTTTGCGTTTCTTCGGCGTTGAGGGTGCTTTCGGCGGGTACAAAAAGCGTGAGCGCATTGGCTTGTGCTTGTGCCACGCCCAACGCCACGCCTAGCACGATGAGACAAAGGAGACGTTTCATTAGTTTTTTGGCATCCACTTAGGGAAGTTTTGTTGTAGAAAGAGAATGACCTCGCTAAATTGCTCGGGGTTTACCTCTGCGCCGTCATTATGGCGATGCGTTTCTGCCAAAATCAAGCGTCGTTGGATGCCTGCTTGCTTAAGGTCATCGCCTTCTTTCTTTTGCAGGCGCGTAAAGCTCTTATAGAAGGGGAGCGTTTCAAAATTTTCGGGCGAAGTAAACGTATAGAGCGTGATGAAAACGTCATTTTGCTCTAAGCCCAAGCCGATAACATACCATCCCTTTTTAACACGGGTGTTACGGGTCACTTCAAAATACCAAAAGAGAGGGTTAACTTGTTTTTGTGGGTCTAGGATGCCCTCACCTTGCGAGTTTTTGCGTAGCCCAATTTGGCTGGTGCTTAAGTGTAGCTCGCGTCCGCTTGCCCACTTGCCTTTTAACTGGCGGTCGATGATATTGGTGGCAATTGCGCCTAATAGCACACCGACAAACAGCCCCAACAACAGTAAATCTGGGGCGAATACGCCAAAGAGAACCATGGTGACGATAATCACGGCAAGCAAGGTTACGCACCCTGCGGCGCGTATGCCCCCATGTTCGGCATCAACGGGCAAAACAAGTGAATTTTGAGAGAATGTGTTGTCTGTCATAAAGTGAACCGCCTTTTGTGAATCCTGCTATTGTAATGGCAAGAGGCGGTCTTGTTCAACGCTTGGTTGGCATCCAATAACCACGACCACTGGCTGTCACGATATACGTGGGACGGCGTGGATTATCTTCTATTTTTTGGCGTAGACGGCTGATATTAACACGCAGAACGCTATAATCGCCTTCGTATTCATCGCCCCAAACGTATTTTAGCAGGTCGTCATGATGCACCACGTCGCCAGCACTCTTCATTAGCATTACTAAAATGCCGTATTCAATGGGCGTAAGGTGAAGCAAGCGTCCCTTAATCATGGCAAGGCGGCGGGGCATGTCTAGTTCTAGCTGGCGCACGCGAATTTTGGTGTCGGGCTTGGGTGTCCACTCTACGCGCCGAAGCAGGGCTTTTACACGCGCCACCAGTTCTTCGGGGCTAAAAGGCTTTGCCAGATAATCATCTGCACCCACTTCTAGTGCTTTTACGCGGTCTTCGTCTCCGCCATAGCCACTGAGTACAATCATGGGTAAAGAAGAATGTGAGCGCACGCTACGCAAAATATCTAAGCCGTTCATGTCGGGCAGGTTAATATCCAGTAGCACAAGGTCGGGGTGCTGTTGATGGATGGTGTGGAGGGCTGTTTCGCCATTATCTACGGCAAAGGCGTTATAGCCTGCACTATTCAACAATGTGCTGACAACTTCGGCAGTGTCGTTATCGTCCTCAACAATGAGAATGTTTAGTGCTTGCTCTTCAAAAGTCGTCATTACCATAAGAAAACGCCTATCTAACTCATCTGTAACACCCTTACATTGTAGTATAGATTGCGTTTTTACACCAATAAAAAAGGGGTAAATTTTGTGGGGGGTGTTTTTAGGGGACATAAGGCGACAAACAGACTATTATTCGTTATAATTTGGTGAGCCTGTATTTTATAGTGTGTTAAGGGAGTGCATGTTATGGCGTCGCCCCATCATCAAGTTTTGTTTATGAGCTATTCTCATGCGTGGGATGCGTGGTCGTTACAATTGTATCGTGCCATATTTGACACCAAGCTATACTTTCCGTTTCGGGATGACCGTATTCCAAAAACATCGGATTGGTGGCATAGCCTGTGCCTAAACATAGAAACATCCGTTGCCATCGTGACGCTCATTACACCCGAATATCTAAACTCGGTGTATTGCATGGGTGAACTAGACTATGCGCTATTCTTAAAAAAGCCCATCATCCCCCTCATGCTTAACGTGCCTGCTAAGGATTATCCCGCGTCATTGGGCAACACCCAGTTTATTACGGCAGATACGTCATGGGGCGAAAACACCATGAAGTATGAAATTTCATCTGCCATGAACCAAGTCCTGCGTGATTATATGTCGGGCAAGTACCCCAGTGACGATGCCCGCTTTTTGGCGCGTCCTGCCGAAATTCGCCCCCCCCGTGCCACAACCTAAAGGCGCACAAGCCAGCCCCCAAGACGTGCAAATTACAGCACAAATCGTACAGCCAACGGCGCACATTGTAAAGCCAACGCAAGACCTTACCGAGCTGATTAAACAGTTTTTAATTCAAAAGAAAAGTGACCCGTTTAGCGCAGGCAACTTGCTAACGCAAATTAGCCAATACAATGACCTTCCCTTTTGGTTTACCCTAGATGAAGAGCGCGATGAATTGCAAGCCGAGCTAGACAAGGTGAAGCTAAAACAACAAGCAGAAGAGCTAAAAGCGAGCCTGCAAAAAGAATACGATGCCCTAGAGATTGTAGTAGAACACCAAGAACGTACTAAGGCACGACGCATTATAAGGCAGTGGTTGGACAAAAACCCCATCTTTGGCGACCCCAAAAACTATTTGAGGCGTTTGCTTCCGAGCAGCTTAGAATTACTCCCTGCGCCATTTGGGTGGGTGAAGATTCCTGCAGGCAAGGTGAGGCTGATTCCAGATGACGCTGATAAGCAGAAAAGCTATTTGAAACAAAACACAACGTTTGATATACCCACATTTGAAATAGGGAAGTACCCTGTAACCAATGCCCAGTATGCCCCATTTATAGAGGCAGGCGGGTATAAACAGAAAAAATGGTGGACAGAGGCGGGATGGGCGAAGCGCGAAACAGACGGCTGGACAGAACCGCGTCATTGGAAGGATGCGAAGTGGAACGGCACAAATCATCCCGTTGTTGGGGTGAGTTGGTATGAAGCGATCGCGTATTGTCATTGGTTAAGTGAGGCAAGTGGCGAGAAAATTATGTTGCCAACAGAGCAACAGTGGCAACGCGCCGCCCAAGCCAAGCCTGATGGGGGTGATACAGGGTGGGTGTATGTGTGGGGAAACGAATGGCAAACAGGCAAAAGCAATACGAAAGAGGCAGAAATTGGACAAACCACACCCGTGACGGCATACGAGAATAAGGGGAATGTGTCGCCATGTGGTGTAGTGGATTTAATCGGGAATGTTTGGACGTGGTGTTTAACGGCGTATGGGACTGGAAGTACGGATGTGAATGGAACAGATTCCCGAGTCTTGCGCGGCGGGTCTTGGTACTTCAATATCAATCTCGCTCGCGCTGTGTACCGCAGCAGTCTCAATCCAGACCTTCGTAGTTACTACTACGGTTTTTGGTTGTGCCGTCCCCCTTCTCTATAGGCTTTTTCTGTCCACTGTCGGGGCGGTGTGGCGAAGCCACAAGTGCGTAGGAAAACCTCACCCTAAATCCCTCTCCAAAAATTGGCGAGGGACTTAAAAAACGCGCTGTTTTGCACCCCTTCCCCTCGGCGTAGCGGTGGGGGAAGGGGCAGGGGATGAGGGGGACTTGAAAAATCAAAAAACCACTCACCAATAAGTGTGAGTGGTTTTGTATTTTTGGGACTACTAGGATTCGAACCTAGAACCAGGATGTTATGAGCATCTTGCTCTGACCGTTGAGCTATAGTCCCCTGTAGAAGCGGGTAACGAGATTCGAACTCGTAACGAGACCTTGGAAGGGTCGCGTGTTACCATTACACTATACCCGCGCGTGTCGGGGTGACCGGGTTCGAACCGATGACCTCCAAGTCCCAAACTTGGCGCGCTGCCAGCTGTGCTACACCCCGAAATTCTTGTGTAACTTTTAGATTTTAGCATTAAAACCACTATAAGTCTAGGCACTCTTTGATTGGCTCACTCGCCAAACATCTTTAGCCAATAAGCCACATCTCCAGCATTGGCTGTTTTGTCATCGTCACGCGGGTTGTCGATGCGCTTGGGGCGTTTGGGGGGCTTGGGTGCAGGAGGGGGTTTAGGGCGCGTAGGATGGGGCTTTGGGAGTGTTTTTGCCTCTATGGGTGGGGCTTTGGGCTTTGTTTGGGGGGGCAAAATGGCTGGTACAGTAGGAGGTTCGGGTGCGGGATGGTGACGGAATACCTTTAGCCATTCATCGACTTCGCTGGTGGGGATGTTAACGTGCGTCCATTCGCCCAAGTCATATTCGTTTTGGGGCGTTGCCAATAAACGCGCAAATTGTTCGCACCGCATCACGTTCATTTTTACCTGTTGCGCGGTACTAATGATGGCTTGGTCGTTGCTAACAAGCGTCCATCCGAGTGTGTCTTTGGTGCTTTTAATGCGACCTTGTAGGACGGCATCGGCGTTGGACTGTGTGGAAGCAAAATACACTTCTACCATAGAACGGCTGGCGGGTGACTTGCCACTTGGCAAGCCTTTGTCAAAGACTACCACACACTTTTTCTTGACACGATTAGAAAAACCAATGAGTTTTGTAACCAATTTCATTTCGTCGTGGGGGTCGTCTAACGAAATATCTGGAAGCCTTGCAATCAGGTTGTGTCCGTCTATTAGGTAGGGCATGGCGTTAGATCCTAGTCACTTGCTTTTGGCTAATGTAACACATTTTTACGTATTGTGTTATTAAAACATGCTCTATCTTTGGTAAGCACAATCGCTAGAATTTCATCGGCATGTATCGTTAGTGGCTTATTGCTTGTCTCACGGGTGCGCTTCTCTAAATTGTTGGTGATGTTTGCAGGATTATTTGTGGTAATAGGGGCAATAGAAATTAGGGGGTTTAGTGAAGTGATGTTTAGCCAGTTTTGAGACTTGCTTCAGGCGGGCGTTGCGCCATTAACGCTGATTGTGGGGATGGTGTGGGGCTTGTCGGTAATAGGCTAACGAGGACGCAAGACACGGCTCACGTCCTCATCGGGGGGCTATACAAAGCGCAAAATTGAAATTACCTTGCCCTTAATAAGGCAATTAGACGCATTCACATAAATAGGAGACATGCTGGGGTGAGCAGGTTGTAAACGAATTCGCTCGCCTTCAGGATAATAGTATTTAAGCGTGGTTTCGCCGTTTTCTATAAGCCACACAGCCACCATATCGCCACTTTGGGCGGTTTCTTGGGCGCGTAAAATAACAATATCGCCGTCGCGCACCATAGCATCAATCATTGAGTCACCCTTTACTTGCAATGCAAAGGTTTCTTCGGGGTCGATGCCTTTTAGCATGGCAGGGGGCAGTTCTATCATGTCATCTTCACTAATGTGATGCCCAATGTCCTCTGGAATTTGGACAGGCGCACTTGCCACAATATGCCCAATGCGTGGCACACGCACAAACGCGTCCAAACCGTTACGCTTCTTTTTAGCATTAGCGGCGGCATTTGCCTTGTTGGGTGAGTGAATAAGGCGTAGCCCACGTGATACACGGTCGGAACGCTCAACATAGCCCGCATCTACTAGCTTATTGAGGTTATAATTAACCACAGAGGTGGATGGGATATCGGTCGCTTCGCCAATATCGCGGATGGTGGGTGGATACCCATTGCGCTCAATATAGCGTTCCATAAAACGAACAATGTTGCGTTGTCTCTCGGATAAAGCACTAAACTCTTTTGGCATAACACTAACACTCCTACTACGTTGTATCATTTGTTCGGAATTTATGTTCTAAGTATAGCGAACATCAGTTCTTGTGTCAAATATTGCGCGTAAAACTAAAAGACAACCAAAAACTTGTGATTTACAAAGGGCGCGTTAGAATCACAGTATTCGTTCTCACTCAATACGGGGTAGGTTTTGCATTATGACAACAACACTTCCTAAAACAATGAAGGCTCTCTTTTTGAATAGTTATACAGGGATTGATGGACTTTCTTTAGAAGAACGCCCCATACCTGTTCTAAAGAGTGGCGAGGTCTTAGTTAAAGTTCACGCTTCCCCTATTAATCCCTCTGATACGCTCTTTATTCATGGAGAGTATGGGTTTAAGAAACCTGTGCCTGTAACGCCCGGCTTTGAAGGTACGGGCGTGGTGGTGGCTTCGGGCGGTGGCATCCTTGCCAACCGACTGATGGGGAAGAGTGTCTTGTGCGCTAACCAAGCCGAAGGCAATGGCTTGTGGGCTGAATACTTTGTGGCAACCGCGTTTACGGCTGTGCCATTGCAAGCCGATATTCCACTAGAACAGGCTGCTACTGCGCTCGTAAACCCACTATCCGCGTGGGCAATGATGGGGCTGGCACAAAAAGCAAAGCAACGTGCCATTGTCCATACAGGGGCGGCGGGTGCATTGGGGAAAATGCTGGTGCGTTTAGAAAAGCGATTTGGCGTTAAGGTGATTAACGTTGTGCGCCGTGATGAGCAAATAGAAACCCTAAAGGCATTGGGCGCATCATATGTACTTAACAGCAACCATCCCGATTTTGATGCCCAACTGAAGGGGTTATGCGAGAAGTACAATGTCACGCTGGCGTTTGAATCGGTAGCAGGTGAGCTAACAGGGCGTGTTTTAAGTGCGTTGCAATATGGCGGGCGCGTAAGGGTTTATGGCACACTATCGCTAGAAAACTGCCAAATTAGACCCAGCGACCTCATCTTTCAAAAGAAGTCAGTAGACGGTTTCTGGATGTCGGATTGGAGTGCCGAGCGCAACCTAATTCAGATGTTTATGGCGTTTAACAACATCCAAAAGTTCCTTAAGGACGAGCTACAAAGCACCATTTACGCTCGTTATCCTTTAGCGCAATATCGGGAAGCTATTACCGACTACAACGCAAATATGAGCAAGGGTAAGGTGCTGTTTACTCCCTAGTTTATGCGGATAACGCAAAAGCACCTATAATCAATCGTATAAGCAGTAAAATGAGTGTGTGAGGGTGGGTTATGCTAAAGGTTGTTTTAAGGTGCTTTGCCTGTTTGATGCTCTTTGGTGTATTGAGTGGTGTTTATGCCCAAAATGAAGCCTCGATTGTTGCGCCAAATGTGTTTGTGCGTGGCGTTCAACTGGGTGAAGGCGTGCGCTATACCGCCTCATTCATTAAGCCGAATGACAACGATACCTTTAGAAACGTGAGCATTGAAATTACATTGCCACAAGGCACAACCTTTGCAAGTAGCATTGTGCCTAAGGGGATTGAGTTTCATGTGGTACGCAGGGAACGCGACGGACGGCTTACCCTTCTTTGGCAAGATTCGCTTGTTGGTGAGCAAGACCCCTCTAGTGTCGTAGGTTTTATTACATCACAACCGCTTGATGCTCCTCTTGAGTTTTATATCGAGTGGCGCAACGCCCAAAATGAAGCGAATATCATCAATTTTAGAGAATTGCCTAGCCTTTCTTTGGCAAATGAAGCACAAGGCTTTATTGACGCACCTGCTAACCAATGGCAACCTGTGGGCAATACGGGCGTTTGGGTTTATGATGTTGCGCCTGTTAGCGTGACGATACTCCCTAATAATTTTAACCCGCCTGCTGAATATGGTAATACGTGGTGGTGTTCGCTCTTGTCTATGGAAGGTGTTCCAGAAGGGCAGGCAGTACAGGTATTTGTGCCTTTGCGCCGTCCATTGCCTCCGTTTTCATCATTATTGCTCTTTAAGCAAGCCGAAGATGGCTCTTGGGTGGCTTTAGGAGAAACCGCTATTGTAAGTGCGGATGGTCAGTTTGCGCTGTACCAGCATACAGGGGGATTGATTGCTACAGGCACTGATGCCGAACAACAGCCCCTTAATCCGTCTGTCGATATAATCCCAGTTATCGAAGCTCCGGTCGTAGAACAACCGCCGCAAGAACAGCCTGCGGTACAGCAACCAGCAAGTGGGGTCACGCCGATTCTAGGAGATGGTTCTGTGAGACAACTTGTGCCAAATGCAACGCCAAACACGGCATTGATTGGAGCAGGAACGCCTACATCAATTGCATCTGTGAGTGACGGGACATCGAACACAATTCTGATAGGCGAGCTTACACCCACACCCACGCTGGCAAATGATGGGACATCGAACACGATTGGGGATGGGTTGTCGAACACAATCATCATTAGCGAAGTTAATGCGCCTGCCTCTTTTGAGATTAGCGATGGCTCTGTGCGATTTATCTCGCCCAGTATTGTTACGCCCACGCTGGCAAATGATGGGACATCGAACACAATTCTGATAGGAGAAATTACACCCACACCAACAACACCCGCAGTTATTGTTCCACCAACTTTTGCCCCACCGCCTGTTAATGTTTCCTCACCGCTTATCTTTGGGAATGTGGTCGTCAACCCAACGAACCTTGGCGAAGTTTTGGCTTTTGGTCAAGGGGGCGTGCGTGTTGAGGTGTTTGTGATTGAAGGAGGCGTGTTCCAGTGCCAAGTGGGGGGGCTACTGTGTGCCAGCCTTAATCGTGAGGCGGGAACACGGATACCGTAAGAGATAGATCATGGGGGGTGTTTATCGTGAAGATGCGCCCCCTTTATAAATCGCATCTTATAAAAACCCGTTTCACTCCTCTATAATCAACGTCAGTTCATTCATAAATATGCGAGTGGCTTTGATGACGAAAGTAAGCATTACCCTGATATGTGTTTTGGTGTTCGCGATTGTTGGGTGCCGACAAAATACCCCAGCTAATAACGCTAACCTGACTATTGAGCTTGTTAGCGACCCCCCGATTCCTGCAATGGGGCAAAGCACCTTTATCATTCAGCTTAAAGATAGCGAAGGGCAACCGATTACTGATGCTACTGTAAATTTGCGCGGTGATATGACACACGCTGGCATGCAACCCGAATTTGGCACGCTTTTGGGCATTGATGAAGGTCAATATCGTTATGACTTTACGTGGTCAATGGTGGGGGATTGGGTGATTACAGTGGCGGGTACTACTGCTGATGGCACGCCCTTTGAACAACGTTTTGAACGTCAGGTAAACCGCTAATGAGCGCACTCACAACACCAAAACCGCGTTTTGACCTATTGAGCCTACCCGTTGTGGGGAGATTGCTTCGTGGGCGTTATGGACGTTTGGTGTTGCAATTGCCGTTTTTGGTGGTGGCGGTCTTGCTGATTTACGATGGTTTTACAGGTGATGCGCTGGCTTCGCAAAACTTGGCGACAGTGGGCGTGTGGGTGCATTACAGAGGATTCTTGGCGATTGCGCTGCTGTTGCTGGGGAATGTCTTTTGTATGGGATGCCCGTTTACCCTGCCACGCACACTTGCCAAACGCCTAAGCGGTTCTGGTCGGCGGTTTCCTAAGCTGTTGCGTAATAAGTGGCTTGCCATTACGAACTTATTTTTGCTGTTTTTCCTGTATGAATGGCTGGATTTATGGGCAAGCCCTGCCCTAACCGCATGGGTGATTATTGCCTACTTTGTGGCTTCGTTTGTGTTAGATGCGTGGTTTAGTGAGTCGGCGTTTTGCAAGTACGTTTGCCCGTTGGGGGCGTTTAACTTTGCGTATAGCACATTGTCGCCCTCCCAAATTCAAGCCAAGAACACCAGTGTTTGTGCGTCTTGTGTGGGTAAAGAGTGCGTTAATGGCAGTTATAGCCCACAGCCTCTTATCCTAATTGATGCTATTGCCACCCAAAACACACCAGAGCGTACCCATACCCATGACCAAAACGGCGTGCTAGGGTGCGGCACAAATTTGTTCGTGCCGCAAATGAAGAGCAACATGGACTGCACGCTTTGTTTGGATTGTGTGCGGGCTTGCCCTCATGATAATGTAGCATTGGTGCTACGCGCTCCTGCTAAAGAACTGGGTGATATAGAAGCCATGCCTAAGCGGTGGGACTATGCGTTTTTGTTCATTTGCCTTGCTTTTATGGGCGTTGTCAATGCGTTTGGCATGGTGCCACCTGTATATGAACTGATGAAGTCGTTAGCATTGGGCTTACAACTTGGCGCGTTAGGCTTAAGCCAACCTCTGATTGAAGGGATTGTGTTGCTGGTTATGTTTGGGGTGGGAGCATTGCTATTGCCAGTAGGCTGGACGCTATTGAGTGGCAAACTGGCGATGATGCTAACGCGTTCTAAAACGTCTTTACGCGAGATAGTCACGAGCCTTTCGCCTGCGTTTGTGCCATTGGGGTTTGGTATTTGGGTGGCGCATTATAGCTATCACTTTTTAACGGGCTTTTTAACGATTGTGCCTGTGTCCCAGCTTTTTCTTATTCAGCATGGTGTCACGGCTTTAGGCACACCCAATTGGACACTAAGTGGTGTGACTAATTTGACGGTGATAGGCGGGGTGCAATTTGTGGCACTCATACTAGGTTTTTTGATGAGTTTTGTGGTACTAGAGCGCAATGCACGCCACTTGTTTAAGCGTCAATCGGTTATGGGCATGCTGCCCTTTGTGCTGATGCTACTGTTTTTGATGTTGGTGGCGACATGGATTTTTAGCCTTCCGATGGAAATGCGCGGTACGGTTTATTTTGACTAGGCGTTGGCGTTATCTGGGGTATCTGGTGCTATTGATGCTGGTTTCTAGCACACAACCGCCCGTTTTAGCACCCCAAACCGTAGTGACACAAAAGCCTCATCTTTGCGTGCATACACGCTTTACAGATGAAGTGGAATCTTGGAAGACACATCATTCGCTAGAACTGGTGCGCGAGATGGGCGCAAGTACGCTGGTTGAATTTTTCCCTTGGGCGTATATTGAAGGCACAAAGGGACGCTATGACTGGACGCGGACTGATGCTGTAATGGCGAATGCGACGCAACAGGGCATTGGCATCATTGCCCGATTGGGCTTTGTGCCAGAGTGGGCAAGACCCAAGAATACAGCAAACTCTACCCTAAACACGCTAGACCTGCTTGCATACCCCGATTTTGCGCGTTTTGTGGGCGCGTTTATCAAGCGATACCCCAACCTTGAGGGCGTGATTATTTGGAATGAACCAAACCTGGCGTTTGAGTGGGGGTATCAAGAAGTTAGCCCCGAAGATTATGCTCACTTGTTAGAAGTTGTATATCCCGTCGCAAAAGAGGCAAACTCGAATACTCTTATTTTAGGGGGTGCGCTTGCCCCCACCCGTGAACCCGAAGGAAGCCCACACGGACTCAATGACCTGCTGTATTTAGAGCGATTTTTACGAGCAGGGGGGGCGCAACACATGGATGCTTTTGCTGTACATACCTATGGCTTTACGTACTCTGCTATAGAAGCCCCTCATCCTGATGTGCTTAACTTTAGGCGGGTAGAACTACTTCATAACCTATTGACACGCTATGCTCCCCAAATGCCCGTCTACGTAACCGAGTTTGGCTGGAACGACCATCCACGCTGGACAAATGGCGTGCGCCCTTCACAACGTATCCAATACACCTTAGAGGCATTACAATGGGCAGAAAAAAACTGGGTATGGGCAGAGAAATTATGCGTCTGGGCGTTTCGTTATCCTGCACCCACCCTAAGCTACCCCGATAATTTTACGCTTGCGACGACAGATTTTCAGCTAAAGCCCCTTTATTATGCCCTACAAGCGTACGCGATGGGGCAAGAAAGCACCTACCAATGGCTACCCGCACCACAACCGCCACCCTTACTACCCTAGCTCTCGCGGTTATTGGCGTGTGGTTGTGGGGCTTGGGGGCAGTCTTGTGGACGATTCGCTGGCACAACAACCCCTTACCCCTTAATCCACGCTATGAGGCGTTCCCTTATGGCGAATTGCGCGTGGGCATGGATATGAGCTATTTTCCATTTGCTACATTAGATGCAGAGGGCAACGTACAGGGCTTGGATGCTGATTTAGCGCGTGCGATTGGTAAAGAAGTGGGCTTGCCTGTGCGCTTTGTGCCAGTGAGTTTTGATGGCTTAATTGATGCGCTCATCACAGACCGCGTGGACGTGGTTATCTCGGCATTGGTGCTGAATTCTGCCAGCACGCGCCAAGTGATGTTTACAACGCCGTACTTGGAAACAGGCTTATTGCTTGTTAGCGCATCATCATCGCCGATTAAATCATACAACGACCTGATGAATCGTTCATTGGCTTTAGAGCTAGGGAGCGAAGCGGATAATGAGGCGCGAAAGTGGGCAAGAGAAACCGACTTTACACTTTTGCCCTATGAGTACCCAAACTACGCGCTAGACGCGGTGCGCTTTGGGCTGGCGGATGCCGCTTTAACCGACGCGATTAGCTATCAGCTTTATCGTCGGGATCATCTCTTTTGGCAAGCGCATACTGTGCTTGTAACCAGTGTGCCATTTTCTATTGCTGTTAAATCTGATAGAGAAGGGGCGCACGGCTATGTAGACCGCGCTTTGAAACGATTGATTGCTAACCGCGAACTCGCTAAAATTGTAGCGCGGTGGTTGTAAAGAAGGGGTTTTATGGTACACATTGGCATTGATGCGCGGTTAAACGCCTATCGTGTGGGGGGCATTAGCACTTACACAAGGCAAATTATCAAGGAACTAGAGGCGTTTGCAATAACGCAAAACCTGACCGTGTTTGAGAGTAGAAAAACGCAAGAACGCCTAAGCGAGCGTTTTGCCTTTCAAAAACTATGGACACCGCCACACCACCGCTATGAACGGCTTGCACTTTCTGTAGAATTGGTGCGCCACCGCCTAAACCTTTTTCATAGCCCTGATTTTATTCCGCCACGCTTTGGCGCACGCCATTTTATTATTACCGTGCATGATTTAACGTTCTTGCACTATCCGCAATATCTTACTGCGGATAGTCGGCGGTATTACAACGACCAAATTGGGATGGCAACACGCCAAGCCAGCCATATCTTCGCCGTTAGCGAAGCGACCCAACGTGACCTTCAAACCCTGCTGAATGTGCCAGAGAGCAAAATAACAGTGCATCAAGAAGGCGTGAACAACGCCTTTGAGCCTCTTTTACCCGCGCAAACAAACCCTGTTCTAGAGAAATATGGCTTGCCCAAAGACGGCTATCTTTTGCATGTAGGTACTGTAGAACCACGTAAGAACATCATGGGCTTGCTAAAGGCATACGAAAACCTGCATCAGCAGATGGCAGACGTGCCACCGTTGGTTTTGGTGGGACGGCGTGGGTGGTTGCTGGATGAAACCGTCACCGCGATAGAACAGGCTTCACGCCAGTATCCTGTGATTTGGAAGGAAAACGTAAGCCAACAAGACTTGCCTGCCGTGTATAATGGGGCATTATTGCTGGTATTGCCCTCTTTTTATGAGGGGTTTGGGTTGCCTGCGCTAGAAGCAATGGCGTGTGGGGTTGTGCCATTGGTGAGCAATACGTCTTCGTTACCCGAAGTGGTGGGGCAAGTTGGACTAATGTTTAATCCACATGACCCTGAAAGCATTGCAGAAGCCATTAAGTACGCCCTGATGAATCATTCTTGGCGAAGCGAACAGGCAGCTTTGGCTAGGCAACAAGCCCAAAAGTTTTCTTGGGCAAAGGGGGCAGAAACCGTGCTTCACACTTATCAACGCCTTTTACGAGGATGATGTATGCGCCTTTTAATGGTTACAAGCAGTTTGCCTTATCCGCCCGCATCGGGGGGGGCAATACGGGTTTATGGGATGATACAAACGTTGGTGAATGACGGGCATCGCATTAGCCTATTGTGCTTTCATGATGAAGAACGCCTATCAACGCCCCTAGATGCGATCTGTGAGGCGGTGATAACCGTGCCGACGCCACACCGAAGCATACGAGACCGCCTAAAACAATTGCTGTTGACGCGCGCACCAGATATTGCCACACGCCTATACAGCGACGCGTTTTGGGAACGCCTAAAGGGTGAACTGAATCATGGAACTTATGATGCCGTACAATTTGAGGGTATTGAGGTGGCGTGTTATTTGCCCCTCGCGAGAACTTTAGGCGGACGAACAAAACTCATCTTTGATACCTTTAACGCAGAGGCGCATTTGCAATACGTGATGTACACGATAGACCGCCTACAACCGCGCCGATGGCTACAGGCTTTTTATTCGTGGGTGCAATCGGAGCGTATTGCACGCTATGAAGGCGATTTGTGTCGTTTAGCGGACGCGGTAATTGCCGTATCACCCGAAGATGCCGATGTGCTACAACGCTATCAGCCCCAAAAGCCTGTGTTTGTTGTGCCAAGTGGTATTATATTTGACGACTATGCCCGCGAGATACATGCCTTGCCCTTAGGGGACAACGCGCTGGTGTTTACGGGTAAGATGGATTATCGCCCTAACGTAGACGCGATGTTGTGGTTTATACAGCGTATTTTTCCGCAATTGCCCAATACGCGGTTGGTGATTGTGGGGCAACAGCCTCATTCTAGCCTGCAAGCCCTAGAAAACCCGCCGACAATCACACTAACGGGATGGGTAGACAGCGTGCAACCGTATCTAAAGGGTGGTGCGGTATATATTGCTCCCCTACGGATGGGCAGTGGCACGCGCCTAAAATTGCTAGAAGCGATGGCGACGGGGTGCGCGATCGTGGCAACCACCATTGCCGGCGCGGGGCTATTGCCCGAAGTGAAAAACGCGATGATGATTGCTGATGATGAAACCGCTATTAAGGATGCAATTTTGTACTTGTTACGGCATCCGCAAGAGCGACAGGCATTAGGGGAACGCGCTCGTGAACAAGTGAAAGCCCATTATGATTGGTCGGCGTTACTATCACGGCTGGCACAGGTATATAAGGAGCTAGGCATTGGATAAAGACGCACTTGCCAATCGAAACCGACAGCTTGCAAACGCCTTTCATCAAATCCCCATGCGCCACAAGTTACGGCGTTATATGATAGATGGGGTTTCGCGGTTTCCGTTTGCGCCACTTGCGACTAAAGCACAACGGGTACTGTTTGTCCGTCCCGACCATATTGGTGACGTGCTTTTGTCTACGCCTGCCATTCGCGCTCTTAAAGAGGCACGTCCTTATGCCGAAATTCATGTACTGTGTGGCGTGTGGGCTGCGCCCATTTTGGCAAATGTCCCCGAAATTGACCGCGTGTTGACCATTCGCTTTCCCGGCTTTGACCGCGAACAAGAAAAGACAAGCCCGCTTGCTCCTTATCAGCAACTGGTGAAGGTTTCGCGCCAGCTTCGCCAAATTGAATATAGTAGTGCGGTTATCATGCGCTCTGACCATTGGTGGGGAGCAATGATGGCGCATGTAGCGGGCATTAAAGAGCGCATTGGCTATGATTTGCCCGAAGTGATGCCTTTTTTAACGCGCTCCTTGTCGCATAAGCATGAGCATTCGGTACGCCAAAGTATGCGTCTTGTGTCTCATTGGACGGGGAATATTGCGGATGATGCTGTGCCGTATCGCCTAGAAGTGCCAGAATCGGCACAGGATGAGGTGAACAAGTGGCTAAAAGAACGCGAGATTGCGCCCCAAAAGCCCATTATCTGTATTCACATGGGGGCGGGAACGTGGGTAAAACAATGGGACGGGGCAAAGTGGGCAAGTGTCGCAAATACACTCATTGAACAAATGGATGCCACTATTATTTTTACAGGCACACGCACAGAACGCCAAGCCATCCAGTATGTGCAAAGCCAAATTAAAACGCGCACGTTTAACACCGCAGGCGAATTTTCATTAGACCAACTGACCGCGCTTTATCAGCGCGCCAACGTTGTGGTGGGGGTGGATAGTGGGACCCTTCATATCGCATCGGCGGTGCAAACGCCAACGGTGACGCTGTTTGGACCCGCAGACCCCATCGAATTTGCGCCATGGGGGGATAGGCAACGGCACATTGTCTTAACGTCTAGCATAGCTTGTCGTCCCTGCCGTGTGCTGGACTGGGGCAACGATGACCCTAGCAATCATCCGTGTGTGCGTGATATTTATGTGGGGGATGTGCTAGAAGCAACAAGACGGCTTTTGAATACTTAAGTTTGGACGTGTAATAGGCAATAAAAAACCACCTTCTAAAAAGAAAGTGGTTTTTTTGTTTGTGGGCAGTAAGGGACTCGAACCCCTAACCCCCTCGGTGTAAACGAGGTGCTCTGCCAATTGAGCTAACTGCCCGAACAAGACCTCATTATCTGATAAATGAGACTTCTTGTCAACTGCCTTTTTAGCAATTCTACAATCTTGGGGGGGTTACGCCTGTTTGCCCCTGATACTTACCTTTGCGGTCAGCGTAACTGACCTCACACACTTCATCTGCTTCAAAGAATAGCACCTGTGCCAATCCTTCGTTGGAATACACTTTGGCAGGAAGGGGTGTTGTGTTGCTAATTTCTAGCGTTACATAGCCTTCCCATTCGGGTTCAAAGGGCGTGACGTTCACAATTAAGCCTGTACGGGCGTATGTGCTTTTGCCCAAACACACCGTAAGCACACTACGAGGAATACGGAAGTATTCCACACTACGCGCTAGCACAAACGAATTAGGAGGCACAATGCACACATCGCCCTCAAAGTCTACAAAAGATTGGGGGTGAAAGTCTTTGGGATCTACGACCACCGAAAAGGCGTTTGTGAAAATTTTGTACTCCGTAGACACGCGTAAATCGTAGCCATAAGACGACAAGCCATAAGAAATTACGCCTTCGCGCACCTGTCTATCGGCAAATGGTTCTATCATGCCATGCTCTGATGCCATCTTGCGTATCCAATGGTCTGGTTTTAAGCCCATGTGTTGCCTCCCTTTTATGGATGATTATGAATTTTACATACGTTCTGGGGTAGTCATGCCCATTAAACGTAAGGTGCGCTTAAATGCCACGCCTGCCGCCCGATAAAAACGCAAACGCGCTTTCGCTGTTTCGGGGTCTACTTCGGTATGAAGGGCGCGTACACGGTCATAAATGGGGTGGAATACGCCCGCCAATTCATGCGCGAAAAATGCGATGCGATGAGGTTCATAGGTGGTGACGCATGTTTCGATAATGTCGCCCAGTTCTAGCACCTTACGCAAAAAGATGAGTTCGTCCTCGCCCAATAGAGCTAGGTTTGCACCATCGTCGGTGATGCCACGCGCTTCGGCTTCTCTTAAGATGCCGGCACAGCGCACATGAGCGTTTTGAATGTAGTACACGGGGTTATCGTTAGTTTGCTCTACCACTTTATCCACATCAAACGTCAGGTGTGTATTGGGCGTGCGTGCCAGCATGTGATAACGAATAGCATCTGCACTCGTCATGTCAATTAAATCATCAAGGGTATCAAAGATGCCGGCACGCTTGCTAATTTTGAACTCTTGCCCGTCACGAATGGTCTTGACCATTTGAATGAAAATAACATGCACACGCTCGGCGGGCAAACCCAGTGACGTTAAACCCCATGCTACCACTTTGGCTTGGTGTAGGTGGTCTGCGCCGAGTACATTAATGCAAATGTCAAAATCACGCGCCAATTTATTGCGGTGATAGGCAATATCGGGCAAGCTATAGGTGGGCGAACCGTCACTTTTAACCATCACACGGTCGCTATCATCCCCAAATTGCGCGGTTCTAAACCATGTTGCGCTTTCTTTGGTTTCGGCGGCTTGCTTTTTTTCTTCGGGTGCGCCTTCCCACTCTTTGGCTTCATAAATGAAACCGCGTTCTTTAAGCTCGTCCAGGGTGTCCCAAACGGCATTCGTTTCAAAGAGCGTGTTCTCGTTAAAGAAAGCATCATGGCGAATGTCAACACGGTCTAGGGTGCGGTTAATCCACGCAAACATTTGGGCTTCGGCATAGTCCTTAAAGGCTTTCCAATCGGCATCTTTAAGTGCGTCGCCTTGCTCGCTGACTAGCTGTTTCGCGTAGTCAATGATGTATTCGCCTTTATAGCCCTCTTCAGGAAAGCTAAAGTGCAAGCCCAATTGCTCTAGGTAACGGGCTTGTAGGCTTTTGCCCATCACAAACATCTGATTACCGGCGTTGTTAAAATAGTATTCGCGCTGTACTTCAAAACCACCCGCTTCAAAGAGGCGTGCCATGGCATCGCCCACAACAGCGTTACGGGTGTGACCAATGGTAATGGGACCCGTAGGATTTGCGCTTACAAATTCCACTTGGGCGTGTTTTCCTGCGCCAATTGCCAGCGTAAACAGGCTTTCACCTTCTATGATGATGGTTTCGACTTGGCTTTTTAGGAAGTCTTGTGACAGCGTAAAGTTGATAAAGCCCGGTATTGCCACGTCTACGCTCTTTAAGAAAGGCGCGGTGGGCAGATGCTTAACGATGATATTGGCAACATCAATGGGCTTCATGCCCAAAGGCTTGGCTAGGCTCATGGCAATGGGACTACCATAATCGCCTTGACCCACTTTTTTAGAGGGCTGAACGGGAATAGGTGATGGCATTTCAAAAGCAGGCAATTCGCCGCTTTTTTGGGCATTAAGCAGAGCAGTTTTAATGAGTTCTGCGTGGGCGTGGGGTAGTTGTATCACGGTGCATTGGCTTTCTATGATAGGCAATCGTCTTGAATGACAAGCAAATCATTCTAGCAAAGAACGCATCTTATGTTAATGGTAGTAAGCCTTCGGCTCGTAAATAGGGAACGCATCGCGCAACGCCCTCTTGCAGTGTGAGTTCGGCTTGCCAACCAAGCAGACGTTGTGCTTTTTGTGTAGAAAATTGCACTTTGCTTGTGCCATAATCTAGCACAGTGGGCAGGGTAGCTAGTGAAGAAGGCTTGGGGGCAAGAAACGCAATCACGCCTGCAATGGCACGCAGGGGCAAAACAGGGATACCGAGCCAAGATGTATTGTGAACCAGCTTTGCATATTCCCCTAAAAATTCGCGCCATGTGTGGGGTGTGGGTGTTACGGCGTTAAAGGCTTGCCCGTTGGCTTGGGGGTGTTGACCACACAAGACAATGAGGCGAATAAGGTCATCCACATGCACTAAGGGCGCGTTACCGCTACCATCCCCCAAAAAGATGAGGGGTTTACGGCGTGCTACGGTAAACATGGTGCGCGTCCATAAGCCCGACCCTGCACCATAGATACCACCGGGGCGCACAATAGCAAACGATAACCCTGTAGATGCACTCACGCTTTGTAGGGCTTCTTCGGCGCGTGTTTTCGTAATGCTATACGGCTCATTAGAGGGTGAGAGGGGCGTTTCTTCTGTGATGATGCCACGCACACCATAGCCATATGCTGCCAAACTGCTGATGTGTACCAAACGCGACACGCCCACACGGGCGCACGCTTCGGCAATGTTTCGTGTGCCGTCTACATTTACTTGGGTTTGTTCGGCGAGGTTGCCATACGACACCGCCACATGAAACACTACATCACAGCCTTTAACCGCTCGGTCTAGCGTTTGGGGCTGGGTGATGTCGCCCGTCACTTGGGTGAGGTTGGGCAGGTCTTTGATGTCGCGGTCGCGGTTAGGACGGCGCACTAGTGCTTTTACTTGTGCGCCTTCTGCGATGAGATATTTAACGAGCGCACCGCCTAAAAAGCCAGTTGCACCCGTTACAAGAACAGTTTTGCCCGTATAGGATGCCATCTTAAGAGGATGACGCGCCTTCACGTGCCTGAATTTGCTCTAGGATACGCACTAATTCAGGGTAGGGTTGCGCCCCAGAAATGTAGTATTTTTCGCTAAACAGCAAAGCTGGCACACCCGAAAACTCTAGTTGTTGGGCGGTGTGTAAATCAATATCAACGGCTTGCATGTATTCAGGCGTAGACAGGGCTTCTGAAAAGGCTTGACGGTCTATGCCAATGCTTTCAGCGACTTCTAACAGCACTTGGTCATCATCAAGACGTTTGGTATTGTGCCAATAGGCTTTGAAGGTGGCATCATGGTAGACATCGCCCTTGCCCAAAGATTCGGCATATTTAAAGCCAATGTGAGCGCGGTGCGTGTTAACATCCCAATCGCCCATGGTTAGCGAAACATCATAGTGGGTTTTTGCCATCGCTTCCAATTGCTCAAAAGAGCTAAGGATGCGTTGCTTATAGGTTTCTGAAATGCGAGGCGCACCCGTAGGACGCAGTTCAAAGGCGTGCCATGTGACGGTGATATTGTGTGATTCTTGCAGGCGTTTGACGCTAGAAGCTGCCAAAAAGCACCAGGGACACACAAAATCTGACCAAACATCCAAATGAATTTGAGGGCTACTCATTAAACGCTATCCGTTTCTCTAAGGTAATTTATCTTTATCAAGACACACTATCAGCCACCGAACTTACGGGTGAAAAAACATCATCATCCCTAAACTGCATCTCATACAGCTTGGCATAAAGCCCTGCCCTTGCCATGAGTTCTTCGTGTGTGCCTAATTCTACAATTTGCCCCTTATCCAGTACGGCAATGCGATGTGCGACACGAATAGTGCTAAGGCGATGCGCGATAATGAGCGTGGTGCGATTTTGCATGAGGCGAGCCAGGGCTTCTTGTACCAAATGTTCGCTTTCGTTGTCTAGGCTACTGGTGGCTTCGTCCAAAAGCAGAACACGTGGGTCTTTAAGAATGGCGCGTGCAATCGAAATTCGTTGGCGTTGCCCACCACTTAGCCGAATCCCGCGCTCTCCTACCAATGTTTCGTATTGGTCGGGCAACTCCATAATAAAGTCATGGGCATTTGCACCCCGCGCTGCTTCTATCACTTCTTCTTGGGTGGCTTCTAAACGTCCATAGAGGATGTTCTCGCGGATGCTACCGCCAAAGAGCAAGGTTTCTTGTGGCACTATGCCCACTTGTTGGCGCAGGCTGGCTTGTGTTACGTCACGTAAGTTAAAGCCATCAATTTTGATGATACCCTGCGTGGGGTCATAGAAACGCGGTATTAGGTTAAAGATGGTGCTTTTGCCTGCGCCACTGGGACCCACTAATGCCACAATTTCACCCTCTTTTACGTCAAGGCTGATGTTCTTTAGCACGTCTTGGCGAGCGTCATAGCTAAAGGTAGCCTCTTGAATGGTGATTTGCCCTTTAATAGGGGGCAGGGTTTGGGCATTAGGCACATCTTTTACGCTGGATTGCGTGTCCATCAGCTCGAATACGCGCTTCGTTGCGCCTGTTGCTTCTCTAAAGCCACTGTATAAGCCAATGAGTGTGGCAAAACTGCCTGCCACTGTTAGACCATACACCAAGAAAGCAATCAGTTGTCCGCCTGTTAAACGCCCTTCTAGCACTTCGCGTCCACCAAACCATAAAATAAGCGACAAGCCTCCAAACGCCATAAACGCAATGATGGGCCCAAAGACCGACCTAACACGCAATAGGCGGACTGCTGCGTTAAAAGCTCGTTCGATGGCGTTGCTATAGCGTTTTACTTCGTAGGGTTCGCGGGCAAAACTTTTTACTTCGCGGATGTTTTGTAACACTTCCTCGCCTACTACGCTTGCGCCTGCAATTTCGTCTTGCACTTCGGTGCTGATGCGTTGTAAGTACAGCCCGAATACCGCGCCAATTGCCATGATGACAGGCAACATGATAATGATAAAGGACGTTAAACGCCAATTTAGCACTACCATGATGATGATTGCACCGGTAGCCGTTAGCCCTTGCTGAAGCAATTGAGCGATATTGGTAGTCAGTGCGCCCCGCATGACAGTAACATCACTGCTCATACGGCTAACAAGTTCGCCAACGCGCCGTTGCACAAAGAAATCGAGTGATAGCGTTTGTAAATGCGAGTATAAATCAAGGCGAAGGTTAGTAACTACTCGTTCACCAATATAGTTAAGCTGATAGTTTTCTACAAACCCGGTGACAGAGCGAATGAGAAAGACAATGAGCAAGCCAAAAGTAATAGTATCTAAGAGGTTGACGTTGCCATCTTGTAACACAGAATCAAGGACACCCTGAATAACGGCAGGGAACACCAAACCCAATGCTGCGCTGGCTACAGAAGCCGTAATTGCTAAGGCGAGGCGAGCTTTGTGGGGGGCTAAATAGCTAATCATTCTGCGCCATTGCAGGGGCGTATTGGGAACTTCGGGTTCATCTTCAGGCTTTTTGCGACGACGTAGAAATCCCATAGGGTGACGACCTTTCTCGATGGGGTGAGGGGCTAGAAGCACGTCGCTTTCTAGCGTTTAATAGGTATACGGTTTAAGGATAGAGGAGTTTCATAAGGTTTGTGTTAGACAGGGCTTTATCTTCCCTCAATGGTGCGCTCTACGGCTTCTAACGCCAGTTTGGGGAAGTAACTGGTGTTCCAAATGCCATAGCGGTTAATCTCGCTCATTTCGGCGGGACAAGCGGGTTCTTGGCAAGTCACGCTAGTGGGATAGTCAAATGCCATATAAATGAGCCACCCTGCAAGCTGATTGGTGCTGACTTCGCCAAATGCTTGATACAGCAGGTTACGTTGTGCGGTTTCATCAAGTGAGAAGGTGCTATAGCCAATGGCAGAGAGCAATATGGGCTTGTTTCGCACTTGGTCACGTAAAATAGCAATGGCTTGGCGCAACGGTTCATATTCGCCATAGTGCTGAAAACTAACGAAATCGACAAAGGGCGCGGTGGCAACGCTATCTTCCCACCATCCTGCTGTAATAAGGTGATTGGGGTCACTTTGGCGCACAATGAACGCCATTTCTGCCAGCCAAGAAAGCACAGTAGCAGGCGTAAAGTCGCTGTTGCGATAGTCTAAATCGCCCTTGTCGCGTAAGTCCCACGCGAGGATGCTTGGCTCATCTTGATAACGACTTACAATAAAGCGCGTTTGTTCGGCAATGTAGTCGGGCTGGCTGTATAGCACGCTGGTATTAGGGTCATGATGAAGCACCACAATGAGCTTAACGCCTTTTTCACTGATGGCTTTGATGATGTTGTCTAAGCGTGTCATATTTTGTACAAATGGCACCGCCCCATTGCCATAACAGATAAACATGTCTTGATAGCGGATGAACACGCGCAAGGTGTTAAAGCCACTGCGCTGAATAATGTCCATTTCGGCATCTACAACGCTCACTTCGGTTTCAGTAAGGAACTTCCAAAAGGGTGTGTTTCTGGGGTAGTAGTTTAGCCCATACACTATAAAAGGTGCGCCCTCTAGGACAAGTTGTGTGCCTGTAGCTTGCACAAATGCGCCCTCGCTGGGGGTGTATTGGGGTAGGAGCTTAAGTGCATCGGATACTTTTTTATCGTCGCAACGTTCTAACAGGGGGGATTGTGTGGTGTCTGTTGCTTCGGGTGATGGCGTGATGTTCTCTGTGCTGGGGCGTGCTGTTACCGCCGTTACATTTGCCACGCGCGGTGGCGTAACAGGGACGCACGCTATTGCCAAGACCCCCAATAAAAAAAGTGTTAAGAGGCGCATCATGATGACTGCATCATACTAATGACCACCCCCTGCGTATCAAGGGGGACAATCATTACACGCGAGGGGATGTCTAGGTTATTGAAGGCGTTCTCTATCACTTCGGCAATGCGGTCTAGGGCGCGATGTGCTAAGAAAACCAT
The DNA here is from genome assembly GCA_034437555.1 of Anaerolineae bacterium. Classification (GTDB taxonomy): domain Bacteria; phylum Chloroflexota; class Anaerolineae; order Aggregatilineales; family Phototrophicaceae; genus JANWYT01. The sequence goes on from DAOTTQ010000029.1 coordinate 26,837, forward strand.
TGCCGTACCGCCACCACTGGTCATTACGCCTAGTGCGCCCGCCAAACGCGCTACTTCGGTAACGTGGGCAAAGCCTCCAATGCGCTTACTGACTTCGGGCAAGTAAACCGTGTCATCTATCATCTGAGATAGTAAGTGCAGGTCACCTTTTTTGAACGCCTCTAAAAACAAAGGAAAGCGCGCTAACGTTTGGATGACATCGGGAGTGTTAATTTTTTCGGGATAGGGGGGTGGTTGATACCCTTCAATGCGCGGAATGGCTAAAATTACTTTGAACGCGCTAAGGTCAAGATTGCGGTACATCAGTTCACCCTCTGGCGTATAGAGATAAGTCGTTAGCCCGCCTAGCATGGTGGCGATTGCATTTTGGGGCTTTTGGCTAATTTGGCTGGCAAATTGCACCAGTTCTTCACGGCGATATAGGTTGCCTAGCAGGTTATTTGCACCCAACACACCTGCTACGGTAAACGCCACATCCGCGCCTAACCCCACATTGAGGGGAATGTCGTTGTGAATTTTGATGGTGATGCCTAATGGAGCGCGTTCTTCACGCTGAAAGAGGCGCATCATGGCTAAGATGACGGGGTGGCGTACTGCAAGCGCATATTCGCCTGCACCCTCACCCGAAGGCTCTACGACCAATTTCTCATCGTTACGTGGGCTAATTTCCACTTGGGTATATAAGCCGATGGCTAAGCCCAAATGCCCAATGCCAATGCCAAAATCTGAGAGCGTGGCGGGAAGGCGTATCTTTATCTTTTGCATGACATTATTGCTCCATTGATGGCAAAACAAACGTAAAGGTACTGCCTTCGTTAAGGTGGCTAACCACCCATAAATCACCACCCTGACGCTTGATGATGGTTTTGGCAATGGTTAAGCCCAAGCCGCCACCGCTAATTTCTGTTACACGCTCATCTCTTGAGCGATACATGCGGTCAAAAATAAGCTCTTGCTCGTTATCGGCAATGCCAATGCCCCTATCTGCCACACTACAGTAAAGCTCGGCTTCATCACCCCATGCGTGTATGACCACATTTTGCTCTGGCATAGAGTATAGAATGGCGTTACGGAGCAATTCGGTAATGACCATTTGTAAGCGTTGGGGGTCACCCATCACCACAGGCAATGGCACTTGCACAGAAGAAACAATGCCCACGTTTTGCTTTTTAGCAAGGTCGGTAAGTTCATTGATGGTTTTGTTAATCACTTCATCCAGGCGTACAGGCAAATGCTGAAGGGGCATTCCTGCTTCTATCCACGCTAAGTCCACCAATGACACTAGCATTTCATGGATTTTTGCGGTGGTTTGGCGTGCGCGTAACAAGAACTTCTTTTGTAAGTCACCCAAATCGCCCGACTTTAGCACCAAGTCTAAAAAACCGAGTGTTGCTGAGAGAGGATTGCGTAGGTCGTGGGCAATGGTGCGTGTTAGGTTTTCACGGCGGTTTTCCAGGTCACGCTTTTCTGTAATGTCTTGCAAGAGTACCATGCGCTCGCCTGTAACGAGGGTGCTGGCAATGCCTTGTGCTAGTCTGCGTCGTGGCAAACGAACTTCTGCTTTTTGCTGGTCTTCACGCTCAAAAAGGTGAATGAGGGCGGGGTTTTTGCTAAAACTGTGTGTGGCAATTTCGCCCAATAGCTCCTCTGGTGTTAAGCTAAGCATGGCGGCTGCTGCGGGGTTTACCACACACAGCACGCCTTTTTCGTCAGCCACTAACACGCCATCGGACGTGCTTCGCAGAAGGAACTCATAAGGGGCAGACATACACGCTTAATCTTCGTGGTCAACGCTGATGGTAACGCGCTTAGAAACCATAGGTGGAAGTGAAATGCGCGTTTCTTCGGGCTTAATAACGGTTGCTTTGGGGGCGGGGTCTGTGATGAGTTGCGCGTCCCACTCGCTGCCATCAAGCGTTACGCTGTAACCCGAAGGAAACTTAATTGCCAATGATTTGCTACTGCGCTTAATGCTTACGCCATGTTGCTTTAGCGTAATGGCTTTGTGCCACGCAAACACGGGGCTAACGCGCACACTCTTAGAGGATAGTACCCATACCCCTAGCGCACTAAACAGCAAACTAAGGGGCAAAATGCCTGATAAGTGGTCACTTTCGCCTAGCCCCTTGACTTCTTCGATGTGGTAATACTGCGAGAAGGCTTGCTCTGTTTTGAAAACCTGCGTTTGCACGCTGAGAAGGCTCTTTAGTAAGTCGTTGGCATGTTTTAACTGTCCCTGTGCAAGAAGTGCTTCGCCAAAGCGCGTGTTCCAATACAGCCACACGCCATCAATGCCGTTAGGGTTGGCAAGCGTTTGTGGAGTATGTTGTGCGGAAAGCATGCTAACCCCATTTTTACGCCAAAAGTGCTTCTTGTCCGTCAATACGTTTAAGAGGGTGTTGGCGTTGGGTTGTGTTGTCCATAATGGTATGAGGGCATTAAGGTCTAGTGCATCTAAGCCGACTGTCATCACACCTATTTTATAGACACGGCTTAACCCTTCGGCTTTTACGCGGTCAAGGTCTGCATAAACGTGCTGTGTGGTAGCGAAGCCTTGCCTTCCTTGCCAACGAAACGCGGATGCGGGCAAGTCTTCGGTAACGGGCTTGCCATCTGTACTTGTGCCATTGAGCGTCAGGGTTGCGCTAGGGGTGTGGTTTACGCCCCCCTTAATGCTGACGATAAGGCGGGAAGGGGCGGGTGGCTTTGTGCCAACGAAGTGTTCTTGGTCGCCTGCGCCATCTTCTAAGAGGGCGGTGGCCGAAGGCGTAGTGTGTGTGTCACGGTCACGATAAACGTAACGCGTGCTATTCCACAATTGTGCTAAGGCATCTTTAGAGGCGTTTAGGCGTTTTTCTGTGTTGGCAACGGCTTTCTTGTCGTTAAGGATTTGTGCGATACGGTGTAAAGCATGCCATTCTTCGCTTAACAAGGCTTGCAGGTCGGGGGCTTCGGTTGTTTGTATATCAGTGCCTTGCCCCCATTCTTGCGTGCTAAATGTGGGGAAGAATGGATACCCCATTTGTGTTGTTTCTGGATATTCGGGCAAGCCATCGTTGTCTTTGTCTTGCGAGTACCACTTTTCAGTGAAGGCAATGAGCTTGGGCAACACCTCTTTTAAGAAGGCAATATTTTGAGTGTTTTCATAAATGCGCCATGCCAACTGTGCTAAAAACGGTGGGCATAGCACGCCCGTTTTTTGCCCTGTGGGGCTTGGACGTAGTTCAATAAAGCCATCACTGGTTTGGGTGGCAAGGTAATTTAGGAGGATGCCTTCTGCAATGCGTGGCTCAACCGTTGCGATAACAGGCGCAATAAGCCATGCTAAGAAAGGGTCTTGACCGTTCCAACTACGGGGGTAATCTGTGCCATTGCCTCTTGCGCTCCAGCCGTATTCGGGCAAGCGATGTGCCACAGGGATGCCGTGTGGTAAAACACCAGAGGGCGATAAAAAGGCTTGTGTGACACGCAAAAAGGACAATTCAACTAACTCATCAAGGGCTTTATCGCCCAGTGAAACATCCAGCAATCCAAACGATGCAAGTTCAATTGCTTTAATGTGAGTTGCCCAAGAGGTACTTAGCCATTGTTGGCAGTTGTCTAGTGATTGTTTGATGGTTTCTTGGCTACACAGCACCCAACGAAGGTTCTGTTTTGCATTGGCATTAAGCGTTACAGTGAGGCTTACTTTAGAGGTGCTTAAAAGCGTTCCATTGGCGTGAAGGGCTTCGCCACCCTCCAATAAAAGGACGGGTTGCAAGTTGCCGATATTACCCACAGACAGCGCATGACGTTTTTTAGGAAGTGAGATAATGCCTTGTTTTTGCTCTTTTTCATCAGCAACGGCGTGTGCATATAACTCGAGACGTAGTGTGACAGGGGTGTTTGAGGTATTTTCGAGGGCGTATAACCCACCGATAGTTTGTGAGTTCATTGCCCATGTTTGAGAAAGCACACGCACATTAGACAACGGACTCATGGTAAGGGCGACATAGTTAGAAGCAACGTGCGTAACAAGGGGTGCTTCGTGATAGGTCGTTGCCTGATACACGGTTTGGTCACCATGTGTCCACATGGGCAACACACTCACGAGGTTGGCGCGTGCGCCATATTTTGTTTGCCACGCTACAGCAGGTGAGTCTCCTTGCCCTAGTCTTAAACGCCACACTTGGTCATCGGTGTAAGTGGTTGTTGTAAGGCGTGTGTCGGCTACAAGGTAAAGTGGAGGGCAATTTTCAGCGTTCCACTCACGGCGTGGCAAATGTTTCATAGAGTCTCATCCTTATTGGCTGTTGGTCACTTCCCAAGTCCACGCGCCTTCAATGAAGCGATAAATGCGACGGTCTAAATCTTCAATAACATGGTAACCAGACCCTGCCACAAATTCGCCTTCATTATTGACTGTACCGCCTGCGTGGTATTCATACCGTGTATTATAACCGAGTTCTTCGCTTAATGCCCAGCCGAGTGCATTACGAATTTCTGGGCGTTCACGCCAGAGCTTGCCAAAGCCACGTTCTGGCTGAAAGAGACCTGTGGGAGGCACAATAGATGGGTCTATTTCTTGCATACCCTCTGCAAAGAGGTCTTCAAATACCTGCCAAACACGCTTATCGTCGGCATCGGTGGTTAAAATCCACACTTGGTTAACGGGTTGAATCCAGAACATGCGCCCAAACTCGAAGGCTTGGTCGGCAACAAAAACTTGCCCAACAACAGGCGTTGGAAAAATATCTGGGGTGGCGGTAGGTACAATGGTCGGTGTGGTGCGTGCTGGAGGCGTGGTTGGTGTTTGGGCTGATTCTGTTTCTTCAGCAAGAACGGCTGCCGTTACAAACACTGTAACAGGAACTTCTCGCGTTACTTCCATGACAACTAGAGTGGGGGACATGGCTTGGCACGCGCCAAACACGAGTGTCATTAGCAAAATACCCATTAATCTTTTAAATCGCATCACTTGGTTTCTCTCATGATTATGTGTGAGTCATGCACATTGTATCAGAGGGGGCAATGAGGTCAATAGAGTGGGAAAAACCGTTGCGTAATCAGTGGTTAAAACTGCGCGTGTGAAAAGAGGGCTTATTCGGTAAAATAGGGCGCAGAACCCACACCATGTCAGCATTAGGAGAAACCGCTTATGGACGAACAAGAAGAGAGCTTGGGCTGCGCGCCCACAGGGGTCATTACAATTGCAGTAACGGGTGGCATTATCACGGCGTTGGTTGTGGTGATTATTGTGCTTGGTACATTGCTCATCCCCGCCTTATTGGGTGCAGTTTAGCGATAGCAGGATAGGGCATCTTCGGCTCTATCCTGTTTTACAGTGTCTAAAGAAAGTGATGTAAAGTATGACAGACCTTATCAGACCTACCGCCGTTACCCTGAACAAAACAGAAAATATTTTAGAGATTTCATGGTCGGATGGTGCAATATGCCGATACCCACTGTCTCATTTGCGTGAGGCTTGCCCTTGTGTAGAGTGTCGGGGTGGGCATCAATTTATGGGTATGGAACACGCCCCCGAAAACTTACTAAACTTGACCCCAAAACGCAGCTATTTTATCAAACAACTCGTTCCAGTAGGCAATTATGCCATCCAACCCCAGTGGGACGATGGACATCAAACGGGTCTTTATACGTGGGATTACCTGCGCTTTTTATGCCCTAAAGACGAATAGCATTGTTTGCTCAATGACAATCGTCCTCATGTCCCACTAATTTGTATACTATGCACAACGTTAAAGTTTGCATGGTGACAGAAGTCGCTATAATTAGAGGTATCGCCATGAGAGCGGTGCAAACATTTTTTGTTTAACATTTGATGAGAGGTCACTATGTCCCGTAAATCCTTTATTGTTTTCGCACTCCTTACGTTTGTCATGAGCGTAATGGGTAGCACCTTTGCCCAAGAAAATACACTAGTCGTCTGGGCAGACGCAGAACGCGCTCCTTTGTTGGTGGCTTTGGCTGAACAGGTACAAGCCGATCTAAATATTACCCTAGAAGTTCGTGAAATCGGTTTGGGTGATGCTCGTGACGGTTTGCTAACGGGGGGGCCCGTTGGTGAAGGTCCCGACATTCTGATTACCCCCCACGACACCATTGGTCAATTAGTTGAAAATGGTGCCATTATTCCCATCGTTCTAGATGATATGTCAATGGCTAGCTTCTCTGAAGCGGGCTTGTCACTGTTTACCTACAAGGGTCAACTGTGGGGCTTGCCTTATGCCATTGAAAATGTTGCCGTTATCCGTAACGTTGATATGTTCCCCGAACCCTTCGCAACATGGGCAGACGTACGCGCTGCTGGTGAAGCCCTTAAAGCAGAAGGCAAGTTTGCCATGGCAATTCCTACTGGCAATACTTTCCACAACTTCCCTGTAACCTCTGCTTTTGGTGGTTATATCTTTGGTTTGAACGATGACAACTCTTTCAATGTTGCCGATGTTGGTTTGTCCAGTGAAGGTGGCTTGGCTGCTGCTGAATTCCTTTCTGGCATGTACATTGATGGCTTGCTTCCTACCGACGTAAACGATGATGTTATGTTTACCTTGCTAGAAGAAGGCACTGCTGGTTCATTGATTACCGGTCCTTGGTACTCACAACGCATCATCGACACAGGCTTAAACTATGCTATTGACCCCATTCCTGGTGTTGAAGGTGTAACTGAAAATGGCTCCCCATTCAGTGGTGGTCAAGGCTTTGTCATTAGCGCATTCAGCGAAAACCAATTGTTGGCAGAAACCTTCTTGTTTGACTATCTTGCTACAGTAGATTTCCAACAAGCTGTGTTTGATGCAGGCGGTCGCCCCACAGTATTTGAAGGTGTAGACACCAGCTCTAACCCCAATATTGCAGCGTTTGTGGCTGCTGGTTACAATGCTATCCCCATGCCCGCTATTCCTCAAATGGCAAACGTTTGGGGCGCATCTGACCAAGCCCTAACCCTCATCAGCCGTGGCGAAGACCCCGTGGTTGCTATGGAAAGCGCAGTTGCACAAATTGGTGAACAAATTGCTGTTACCGCAGCTGGCGTACTTGAAAGCGTCACCTTAGTGGGTAGCCTCCAAAGTGAAGCAGGTTGCCCAGAAGACTGGAATCCTGCATGCGAAACCACATTCATGACCGACTTGGGCGAAGGCTTATATGAATTTGTAGCCACATTGCCTGCTGGTGATTACGAATACAAGGTTGCTATTAATGGTGGTTGGGCTGAAAACTACGGGGCTGATGGCGCGAAGGATGGCGCGAACATCGTCTTGTCGCTATCTGCCGAAACCGAAGTAACCTTCACCTACGACCATAACACCAACGCTATTACCGATAGCGTCAATAACTAGTCGTTATGACTGCCATAGTCGAAAAAAGAAAGGGGGACGCCCTGCAAGGGGCATCCCTCTTTTCGACCATCCTGACTTATATTTTCGTGGCAATTTCAAATGCCTTCGCCTTAATGCTTGTTTATGGCTTTGTTTCAGATAATAACCTTGCGCTTGCCCTTGTAGTGGGTGTCATTGCTGTTGGCTTAAATTTGATTTTCTTGTTACCTGGGCTTTACCCGCTTCGTTGGATGGCTCCCGGCTTGGCGTTAGTAACCCTTTTGGTCATTTACCCCATCATTTATACGGTGTCTACATCGTTTACAAATATGGGAGATGGTCATCTTTTTGTTAAAGAACGTGCTATTAGCCTTATTACTGTACGGAAGTTTGTACCCCCAGATGCTTCGACCTACAGCTGGGATGTGATGCAATCGCTAAACGATGGCACTTATGCCCTTTGGCTTACCCGTGAAGTAGACGGTGTACGCGAAGTGGTGTTTGCGCCAGAAGGTGCGCCCATTGACATCGTAGAAGAAGCCCCCGAGGCCGCGCCAGAAACCTATAACGATTATCGTTTGTTGGTGGGTGGTGATAGAACAAGCGCATTGGGATTTATTCAAACGGCTGTGTTTGGTGAGGGTGAAGACACGGTGGGGATTAAAGACCGCCGTACTGCTGCGCGTCCGCTTAAAGACCGCTATGTTTATGACGCCACCACAGATACCATCACTGACCAAAGTGACGGTAAGGTGTATATTGCCGATAACGCTGTGGGGAACTTCCGTCCACAACAGGGAGTGGGGGATGACCTTGCACCCGGCTACAGCGTCAACGTAGGTGTTTCTAACTTTACACGCCTTGTTACCGACCCTGGCTTAAGAGGCCCCTTAGTAACGATTTTTATCTGGACGATTATGTTTTCGTTCTTGTCGGTGCTAACGACGTTTTCGCTAGGCTTGCTGATGGCGTTAATTCTTAACGACCCAGGCATTCCAGGACGGCGGATTATTCGCTCTATTCTCATCATTCCATATGCGATACCGGGTGTGATTAGCATTTTGGTGTGGCGTGGGCTACTCAACGAGAATCTTGGGCTGGTGACGAATACTATTTTCGACATCTTTGGCGTGCGAATTCCGTTCTTGAACGATGCACAATGGTCAAAGTTTGCCATTATCTTGGTCAACTTGTGGCTAGGCTACCCGTATATGATGCTCATTTGTAGTGGGGCATTACAAGCTATTCCTTCGGATGTGTACGAGGCGGCGGCTGTTGATGGTGCGCGTCCTTGGCAACGCTTCTGGAAGATAACGTTGCCATTGCTGATGGTTGCCATTGGACCCCTGCTGATTGCTTCGTTTACGTATAACTTTAACAACTTCTTGCTGATTGATGCGTTAACGTCAGGAAATCCGCCCATCTTGGGGTCTCCTGTGCCGGCGGGCTATACAGACATTCTTATTAGTTATACCTATCGTCTGGCATTTGGCAGTCGCGGGGCGGACTATGGATATGCTTCTGCAATCACCATTGTGATTTTCTTCCTAGTGGCAATAGCGACACTGTTCCAATATCGTTTTACAAAAACTTGGGAAGAGGTGGGCGAAAATGTCTAATAAGGCATCCTCAAAATATACAGAAGGTGGTATGGTGGTTGCACGCAGAGACCGCATGATTGGGCTAGTTTTTCGCCTGATTATCATTGCGATTGCGATTGTGTTTGCCATGTTACCAGTGGTGTTTATCGTTTCGTCTGCGCTAAACCCTACAGGAACGCTATCGACACAACGCCTTATCCCACAAGTGAGCGACCCCTCGTTGCTTTTTAGCAATTTTAAGGCGTTAATGGTGGATGAGCTGGAATTGTATCCGTTTTGGAGCTGGATTCGCAACTCGTTTATTGTGGCAACCACAAGCACGATTTTGACGGTTCTCATTACGGCGTTAAGCGCGTATGCGTTCTCACGCTTTCGCTTTAGTGGACGGCGGTCGATGCTTTTGGGAATTTTGCTTATTCAGGTGTTCCCAAACTTATTGGCAATGGTAGCGTTGTTTCTTATCCTAGACCAAATTAAATCGGTGGCGGATGCAATGAACAATGTACTGCCGTTTATCAATTGGGACTTCTTAAAAATCTTTGGTCTAAACAGCCTGGGGGGCATCATCCTTGTATATATGGGGGGTGCAATGGGCGTGAATACGTGGCTGATGAAGGGTTTCTTTGACTCTATTCCGCGTGAAATTGATGAATCTGCTACGGTGGATGGCGCAACAAACTGGCAAATCTTCTGGTTGTTGATTTTCCCGTTGGTGCGCCCTATTTTGGCAGTGGTGGGGGTGCTGGCATTCGTTGGCACATTTAACGAGTTTGTGTTGGCGCGTATTTTGCTACGAGACAAGGAAAATTGGACGTTGATGGTGGGCTTATTTAACTTCGTCAACTCTGATTTTAACCGTGACTGGGGCAAATTTGCGGCGGGTGCGGTGGTCTCTGCCATACCTGTAGTGGCACTCTATCTTGCTCTCCAAAACCAAATTGTGGGCGGTTTAACGCAAGGCGCAGTTAAGGGTTAAACCTTTTTATGCGACAAAAAAATACCGTAAAAAGGGGTGTAGAATCTTAATCTACACCCCTTTTTGTTTAGTTGTCCCAAATGGGTTGCCGTAGGTCGGTAACAAGTGGCGTGTTTTCAAAGTTACAGGTGGGGGCTTCGGGAATAAAGCCATCACGTACTACTGCTAATGGGGTAAAGGGATTATAGAAGTTATAGACCAACCGTGAGGCTTCAGCCATGACGGGTAACGACTCGGCAAAATTAAGCCAGTTGGGTTGGTGCATAAACATCACAATGATGTAATGCCCACCGGGTGTAAAGAACACTGCGGCGTTGCTATGGGTATCGGCAATCCAGCCGTGCTTGTGTGCCACGCGCACATCTGACGGCACGCCCGCACGTAAGAGCGCATCCACGTTATTATTGCTCATGACATGCAACATCTGGCGACATTCACGGGGTTCTATTGCACCCCCAAATGTTTCGATGAGTGCGCCTCGTTCTTGATAAGCACATTCATACATGCTTGCCAAAAGCCACCCCATATCGCTAACTGTGGTTTGATTAGAAAATTCGGGGTTGGCTTTTACTTGGTCTGCCGAGATGTTTTGAGGAATATACAACGGGCGTACAGGCGTGGGAGGCTTAGAGGGGTCTGCGATAAAGGGTGCAGCCAAGAAGCTGTTTTCTAAGCCAATGTCCTCTAGAAAGCGCGTTACTTCTTCTGCGCCCTTAAATTCGTCGCCCTCGCCAATGGTGCTTAAAAGGCGATTGGTCGCAAAGTTTTCACTACAAATCATGGTGTTGGCAATGTCTGTGGCTAAACGTCCATCAGGGGGCGCATCCAACGTCAGATAGAGGCGTGCGAGAATTTCAATTTTGCTCACACTCGTGCCACTATAAGCAATATCTTCTCCAATGGTCAGTGATTCGCCTGTTTGCAAATCAAGCAAGAAGAAGCTCCCAAAACGACTGGTTGCAAGGTCAAAGCGGGCATTTTGCATGAGGTTATAAATTTCTTCGCCCAATGCCACAAATTCGGGACGAAGCGCAACCGTCGAGCCATCCGAGCGCGTAGAAACACCCACAATGCTAGGCGTGGGGGTGAGTGTGGGCAACATTAGCACACCGTCACTGATGGCAGGCAATGAAAAAATGTTACCCTCAATCTCTATGAGGTCTTGCGCAAGCCACGCAAAGCCAGTGGGTGACGCTTCATAGGCTATTTGTACCCAGGGATACTGCGTGTGATAACCCGTAATTTGAAAGCGTTCACCGGCGCGTGTAACCCCTAATCGGGGGTAATCGGCGGCGGGCCCATAGCGGACATTAACTTCGCCTGCCACAACGCCCGCCACGTTAAACGCCTGTGTAGGGGGGACAGAGGTACTTTGAACGGTAACCGTATCTTGTGGCGCGGTGGTATTGCCCTCTGGGGCAAGGGTATTAGTAGCAATAGGTGCAGGGCTTCCGTCTATCACACGCTCAGAAAACGGCACGCTGTTTAAGTCACCTCGAACGGTTACAAGGTCTTGGTAAACCCATCCGATAGGATTGAGGCTGGCGGGGTCTGCAAGCAAAAACCAAGGAAAAAACTGGTTTCTGCCAATAATGGGGTATTGCGTGCCTGCGCTAATTTCACCCACTTTATCGGAGCTTGCGTCTGTTGTGGCGCGTAAATTTGCAATTTGAAGAGCTTCGGCTGTTGTGGGGCTTTGGGAAAATGTGATAGCCCAAAACAGGCAAAGCGCAAAGAAGAGGCTAAAAAGCCGCAATAATGACGGTTTCATCGTCACCTTTCCTAGTGTTCCAACGACTGTTCAAGGGCATTATAGCACGTCCTCCCTGCTAACAAAGGCAACGATTGCCCTGCTGCGATTCGTGATTGACTTTAGGGCATCCTTTGGTACAATTTTAGCCTAGATGCCGATGTGGCGAAACTGGCAGACGCGCTACGTTCAGGGCGTAGTTCTTAACCGAGTGTGGGTTCGAATCCCACCATCGGCACACCCTAAAAAAGCCTAAGCAAACGCTTGGGCTTTTCGTTTTTAAGGGTTTGGGCTATGCTTTAAGAAACAAGGTCAATCGTGGAGTTTTGATTATGGCAAGTGCTATCCCCAACACCACTCCCCCCGAAACACCTCAAAGACGGCGTGCGCGTACTTTGTCTGGCACGCAGGTGATGTTTGCTATTATTCTTGCTATTGGGCTGATGCTGGCAATTAACTTTAGTAGTCGCGTAAGTGCCGATCGCCAACTGAGTGGCATCTTGAACGCCGTAGAACGTGAGATAGAAACCCTAAGAATAGAGCAGGGTGGCCTGATTAAACGACTAGACTATGTGAATAATGATGCGTATGTGGGGGCGTGGGCGCGAAGTGAAGGGCGCATGGTAAGGGAGGGCGAAGTGCTAGTGCAACTGTCACCCTCTAACAACCCCACGCTAAATAATAATCCGTTGGAAGTTACCACGCCCACTTTAGAGGCAAATGTGCGCCAACAAAATGATCCGTGGCAATTATGGTGGTCTTTGTTCTTTGACGCGCCTCCACCCTCTTTTTAGCGCGTTCTGTAGGCTATCCCTCTATTTTTTGCTTGCTACTGGTGGAAATAATACGTCCGTCCTCTGTGATGAGGAACGTTTCGCCACCCTCTAACACGCGTGGGCTATTGCCAACGGTGGCGGATAGCACCAGGATAAACCCAACAATTTCAAATACCACAGCGTGAATCAGTAGTATAGCATTGATTTGGTTGGAAATTGAGCGCATCAAACTAGAGATGAGTTGTGCCACAAACTGTTGCATGCCTATTTGTACATTAAACAACTCGCCAATGCTGTTTAGTAAGATGATTTGCACCATCACGATGATTAAAAAGATGACAGCACCCGTTACAATGCTGGTGATGCCAATCCATCGCCCAAAAGACTTGCGCGAACGCACCGTAAGCACCACCACCAACGCCAAGAGCGCAACGGGGATAAGATACAACAGAATCAAAATTTGACCGTCAATACGAACAAACAAAGCGACAACACGCGCTTCGTCTTGGCTAATGATGTCACTGACCAATAGCTCATCACTTGAAAGGCTGACACTGATACTGTTTAGCCAGCTAGTAATGGTTGCAATGCTCACTTCTCTTAGTTCTTCATCTGTCAAACAGATAGGTAGCTTGCCCTCGCCACTGGTGGCAAAAGTACGCACTTGGTCAGATTGGGTGCGGGTACATTCGGGGGCTTTGCTGACAATGAGTTCTGCGGCTTTACGCGCCTCATCACCACTTAGGCGTTGACGTATTTCACTTAAACTAATGGTACGGTTGATAGCGCTTTCATCGCCTTTTAGCAGGCTAAGAATGACCGAGAGCGTTTCTCCAAAAGTTTGTTTTAGCCACGAAGCTGGCACAACCAGCGTGGTAATTTCGCGCCAATCTTCGGGGGTTAAAACGGTATTGACAGACATAAAATCAATGGGCAAATTGGATAAATCGTCTGTGCCTGTTGCATTAGATGCCTCGATGAGGGACGGAATGACAAACGGCATAAGTTCTGTAAAGATGCGTTCATCTTCAAAGGCTTCTCGGTACGAATCTTCTGAGATAAGCGCGGAACTAATGGAAAAGTTGCATATTGCCAAAATCATGATGGGAATAGCGATCAACACTAGTATGAGTGCCACAAACCCTCTTAAACATCCAACCATGCCCCATGCCCTCGTTTAATTTTCGTGTACCCATTGCGGGTAATTGCCTAATAATTGCCCAACAGAAACGCTTGTTAGGGTGTCATTAACGCGCCCAAAAAGCTCTGTACCTTCTTGAGAGGCACTGGTTTTAACCACCGCCATTGCCACAATATCCCCTTCCCCTGCACTTGCACAACTGGTTATTGTGCCAACATTTTGTCCTTCTGGTGTGTGAAGAGTGGTAGGAATAGGGAACTTTTGCGATACTTTTAAGGACACCAAAACACGAGCTAATTTTTCTCGGCTATCCATGCGTGCAATAATTTCTTGCCCTGTGTAGCACCCTTTATTAAAGCTAACTTCATCCCATAAGCCAAGCTCAAGGGGTATAAAGTCGCTGTTTAGCTCGCCATTGGCAGGCAAGCCCGCTTTAACGCGCAAGATGTTGTACGCCATAGACCCACCTAAGCGTAAGCCGTCCTCTTTGCCTATTTCAAGCAAGTGTTGTGCCAATGTGACCGCACTTTCGGTGGGCGCAATGATTGCCCAATGTGTACCTAAAACAGGTTTACGCTTGAACACAAAATAAGTTGCACCCTGCCACGCAAGGCTTGCACAGCCATAAAGGGGCATTTGAGGGGCATCAGGAAGCAAGCACGTGATAATGCTTTCTGCGGTTGCCCCATGAAGGGAGAACTGGTGGTGTGTGGGCATAAGAGAACGCGAAGATGCTTTATCATTAAAGAAGATGTTGCGTTGCAAATACTCTTGCACAAATTGCCCACGCCCCGCGCCTGCGATGACCAGTGTTTCCTCGCTATAAGGATAAACTTCGATACGGTCTAGGATGCGGGCATTGGCATTGGTAAAGAGTGTGGGCTTGCCCTGTTGCGTGGGTAGCAGGTCTACTTTATTGGTAGAGATGCGGTTGATGACTTCTAGGCGCGATACCCCTGCTACAAAAAAACGTCCCTCATGAGAACGGTCTAGGAGTAAGGCGTGCTGTTGGGCGTGGCTTGCCTCTGCTATGGGGTTACCATAGTCTAATGGGATGTTATCGGGGGCGAGGGTTGCCCCATGTTGAAGGTGAAATTCTTTTAGGCTCATAATGATTATGCCTCTTGTGCTTTAATATGGCTTCTAATGAGGTTGTAGAGGGCTTGTTGTGCGCGTGTTAGGTCATCATTCACAATCACCGCATCGGCTTCTATTAAGTACGGAAATTCCACGTCTCTGGCACGTTGCAGGCGTTCTTCTACCTTGTCGGGCGAATCTCCGCGCCCTTCCATGCGTTTTTGCAGGATGTCCAGTTCATCTTCTATGCTGGCGTGCGTTGCTCTAATGAAAACAATGATGCTGTTATGGGGGTATTGCTTACGGATGGCTCTTGCGCCTAGCACGTCCACATCACCAATAATGCACTCACCTTTGTGAATGGCTTCGTCTACAGGAGCGCGTGGCACACCATAGTAATTGCCTTTGGTGACTTCTTGATATTCAATGAGTTCGTTGTTGGCAATCATAGTTTCAAAGGTTTGGCGCGTTTTGAAATAGTAGCTTACGCCTTCTTCTTCGCCCGTTCTAGGGGGGCGTGAGGTGGCGGTAATCAGCGGATACAGGGCTATCTCATTGGGGCTTAGTGCGTCAAAGAGGGTTTTAATGAGCGTGTCTTTGCCCACGCCTCCGGGACCTACAATGACGAAAAATAAGCCTTGATTTGGGGTGGTGTGTTGCACGAAGAACTCTTTCTCTTGGAATGTTTCTAGTGTTCAAAGTGTAACAGTTATGGGGTTAAAACACCATAAGAAACGCCCCAATAAAAAAAGCCCCTGTGGGTTAGACAGGGGCTTTTTTTATAGGTTTTATGGGTCTGCTATCTCAAATTCTGTCAGCCACCACGCAACCAGATAGTTGAACGTATTACTGTTTGACTGATTGTTGTCCACATCCGTATTGCTTTCGTTTCTGCGGTCTAGGCGGAAGCGCAAGCCGATAGGTGGGTTACCCGCACCTGCATAAGACGTAAGGTCGTGAATACGCATTCTCCAGTCGCCGTCATCAGGGGTGTAAGTGCCTGTATGAGTGGGCGAATCGAAGTCACCTTGTACGACATCTAGCTTAAAGCTGGCACCACCGCTTGCTTCGTAGTAGTCTGCCATAATCCACGCACCGGGAGGTACGGTACGGACAGCTGTTCTTACGCCACCCCCTTGATCGACCCAGTTGTCAATCAGCAAACAGCCAGAGTTGGGTGAACTAAAGGAGTTGTCTTGGTTGTTGACTCTGGGTCCGCCAGAGAAGATAGGTTGTGCAGGATTGTTGTTGAACACTGCACAGCCGGGCGAGTAGTTGACCCAAAGGCGTACACCGTCATCACCCGTTGTGGTGAACTTTAACGTTGTAAAGCCTGTGGTTGCCAGCTTACGTATCCACCGTACCGAAACATTATCGGTGTTGATACTTGGGTGCGGTCTGCCCCCTCCCCAGCTGAAGTTTAGGGTGTTGCCATCGTTGCGCTTTTGAGGGGCAGGACTGCCATTAAAGTTAAACGTAGCAAAGTTAAACGGTTCTGGGATGTTCTTCCAGCCTCCTGCTTGGTCAAAGTCTAGGTTTCGGGTGTTCCAATAGAACCCATACCAAGGCGTAGACCACAGGCTGGCAGGGGCAGGCGCACCCTCTAGGAAGTCTTGTGTCCATGTAAAGCCACCGTCCACACTAACCTCTACCCGTGCTGTACCCCCCAACTCGTGATACTGATAGTACCGCAAATAGGGGTTTGTGGCTTGGGTCAGGTCTAGCACACCGTTCAAAATCATGGAGGCGTTGCTATTCCGCATCGTAGGGACTTGGTCACTTGCTAAGCGTCCTGTGCCACCGGGAGGTGCGGATGTAAACGAGAAGCTGTAAGAACCGATAGACAGTTGAACGGATGAAGAGCCGTAACTCTCAAAGTATTCTACGGTAATCTTGTAGCTCTTAAAGGCTTCGATGCGTGCCGAACTGATGGTTGTGGTACGCGCTTGATTTTGCCAGTTGTTAATGATGTTCCATTCCGAACCATCAGTAAAGTTTGGCGGGTCGTCTGCTTGTGGGGCAGGTAAGCCACCCGTTGGCTCTGTGTTGTATTTCACCCGTATACCGTCATCCGCAGAGGTAATGAAGGTGTACTTGTTGGGTACAAGGTTGCTGGGCGTTGTCATTTCCCACCGATAGACGAAACGGTCTGTAGTTTGAACATTAGATGCGTTGCGAGGTCCACCGTTGCCCCAGTTTTCACGAATTTCAGAAACCAGCCCCGAATGCCAAGCTGTTGTTGAATTTGCGTGAGTATTTAGGAAGGTGTTCGCGCAATCTCTAAAGTCGATACTGTTACAGTTAGTGACCTTGGTTCTGATGGTGTTGTAGTCCCAGATGCGGTATGACCATGGATTGCCGCCAAGTGAATCGGGAGAGCCACCGCCGCCGCCAAAGAAGAGGGTGGGTGTTAAGCCCCATTTGCCTTCTGTCACCCAGTTAATGGTATTGCGTGCTTTATCAATAAACACACCACCACTAGCTGCTGTCTTACTAATTTGAATGATGCGTGGGTTGTAGTGGGTAAATAACACTTCGTCTATATACCACCCATCACGACGTGTACTGGTGTTAAGTGCATCGGTGATAAAGCGGATTTTAATACGTTTGCCATTTTCACTTACACCACGTGCATAGTTAGAGAGGTCAATTTGTTGGCGTTCCCATGTGTAGGTGCGCTCGTTAAGGCGTGACCATACGGTTTCCCAAGGACCCCAACCAAATTGCTTGTCAAGACATTGTGGCGCACCATTGATACAGCCACCCAAGGCGTTGTTCGGGTCTTCTATACTGACTTGAACGCCGATACGGTCATTGCTACCCGCATACCACCGCGACCAGAAGTACATGAGGGGGCGTTCTGTTGAAAGCACACCGCGCAGGTCTAGGATGGTTTTCATTTCTAGCACATTAAAGGAGTTAGAAAGGATGTTGCCGTTGGTGCCTTCGGAAACGTTAAAGTCGGGCGAACGGTTACCAGCATCTGTCATGCTCGTTACGCTGTCATGGAAGGCAAGAACACC
The DNA here is from genome assembly GCA_034437555.1 of Anaerolineae bacterium. Classification (GTDB taxonomy): domain Bacteria; phylum Chloroflexota; class Anaerolineae; order Aggregatilineales; family Phototrophicaceae; genus JANWYT01. The sequence goes on from DAOTTQ010000029.1 coordinate 44,500, forward strand.
ATCATGTTGTTCGAAGGTAATGGCTTGCCAGCCGCCGCCCACTTTCCATGTATCAAACCAGCTCACACCTAAACGAGAGTTGAAGTCGAGTGTGTCATAGTATTGTTTTAGGTCACCGAGTGCAGGAGTGCCATTAGAATTGAGGATGACGGAAGCATCAAGGTTATTCTTCTGTTGCCCACTTTCCCACAGCTTCCACACCAGCTCTTGGCGGTTTTCAAAGCGGATGTCATCGATATAGACACCGTCATCTGTGGATGAATTGCGCGTTTGGAAGTAGAAGCGGAAGACCACATCGTCATCTTCTTTATTGGCATCGGTGGCAGTATTTGGATTATCTGCCAAAAGCTGTGCATAAAGCGGACGAAGGTCTACTTCTACCAGTTCCCAAGCAACGTTTTTACGTGATGCAGAACCAGAGCCAGAGCTTGTTGTTTTTACGGTCATGCCGTCTTCGTATGCCCAAATGGTGCGCCAAGAGGTGTTACTTTCGCTGGTGCGTCTCCATTGAATCGAGAAGGTGATATTAGCCCCAAACACACGACGATACCAGAAAGACATCATCGGGTTCACAGGCGTTGCATTCACCGTCGGTCCACATAAGGCTGCTCCAAGGTTACAGGCAGGCGACTTTGTATTTTGTAGGGTGTCGTTATACAAATCGAGCGGTTCTTTGAACATGATGATGCTCGTTGTATTTTGGGGGTATTGCCCAGCAGGAGAATCGTGATAAGCGTGTCCCGTTTCGGTTAAGCCCGGACGATTGCCACCCGCTACTCTGTCCCATTGTCCCGTAAGAATATAACGGCTTAACAGGGTAACAGGGTCTTCTGCGTTATCGTAGTAAGGATAGGTAAGGTATTGAGGTCTACCATCGCGCTCTAGCTTGATGTTCTCAATAAACCAACCGTTCCTTTCTGTGCCGTCATTATTAACGATGAGCGCAAAACGCAATCTAAAGCGTGTGGCGGGAATGTCTTTAAGGTTTAGCTTTACTTCTTCAAAGACATCAAGTTGTGGCTCTGTGCTGTTGTTGTCACGGCTAAAGAGAATGCCACCATTCGGCACAGGCAGCCAATTGGGGTAGCCAATACCGTAATTATCAGTGGTATATTGAATTTCCATACCCGTTAAGCGACCAATTTGATACGAATGGAAGAAAGTCAATAAGGGATCGCCTTGATGCCCGTCCATGTCCGTTTGCCCAAGCGGGTCGGCGGTATCAATAAAGCCGTTAAACTCGATGCTGTGAATGCGTGAGTTGATGTCTGCAAAGCGTGCTGGTGCAGTATTTGTGCGTTGTTCATAGAACTTGCGCGTGTTGCTGTTCACGCTTTCGTGCCACGCCATGCCCGCGCCTTGCGCCCGTTCCGAGCTTAAGTTCCAGTTGCCACTGGCAACAAAATCTTGTGCTTGGTCTGCGCTGTTTAAGTTCCATGATTGGTTCATGTAAAGAGACTGGCGTTCTACCGTGTCAATGGAAATGGTATCAATGTACCACTTCATCGCATCGCCAGAAGCATTGGCATTACTTTGCATCCCAAAGCGCAACGCGACTTTCTTGCTTGGAATAGAAGCCAAGTAAGGCGCGAGGTCTATAGCATTGGGTGTCCACGTATAGTTATACACATTGCCACTATGAAGGTTAATGCGTTGCCAGCTATGAGTTTCTGTGCCAGGGTCATAAACGCCATCGTTATTGGGGTCGTAATCTGCAATTTCTACCCATTGCGATACATTCGCACGAATGTCCCACGCATCCCAGAACACAAGGTGCGGGTTAGGTAAGGTTGCTGGTACTTCTACCCAACCACGTAGCTCTAAGAAACAGCGTGTGCCAATTCTAAAGTTGCCATTTGCAAATTCATCCCAAGTGTATTGCAGGGTATCGGAACGGTTTGTGCTAAAGTTGCCCCAGTTACATTCTGGGCTGGCGTTTGCGACAGTATTGCCACTGTTATCGACGACGGCATTATCTTTATTGATTTTCGAAGTAGAGGCACGCACCGAGAAATTATCAATACGCGCTTCGCCTGTGCCATGAGAAAGCTCCACATGAAGCGTATAAACCGAACCATTAACGATATCGGCAGGAATAATCGTGCGTCGGGTATCGTTAAAGGCACGATTGCTATTTTCTGTTACCCAGCGATCAATAAGCAAACACTCGGTGGGGATAGTACCCGTTTCTGTGACGGGGTTATAGTTAAAGTACGTATCATCGTAAATTTGCCAACGGTCACCATTGGTTGTTTTCTTAATGGGGGTAGGCTTGGTAGTGCTTGTGCCATCAATATAGAGGTTGTCGGCGGGTACTGGGCGACCATCTGTGGCAGGTGTGCTACCCACTGCGCCGGTTGCTACCGCCGTATTCACGTTTACGCCCGTGTTCCAGCGCACGCCCTGTGTAGAGCATCCGTTGGGGCTACTGGTGGTTGCGCCAGTGGTTCCACCAAATTGATGACCCAAAATGTAAACGCGAATCCCCATATTTCTGACTGTAGAAATATCGATTTCTATTGTCGTCTTTTCTGTAATGAGGATGGGACGCCGATAGATGACGCTAAAGTTATCTGATGGGAAACCTGTAACAGGTGCGCCGTTGCCCCAGTTAAAACTGAGTTTTTGGCGTAAGTTCTCATCAATTTCGTAGTTGTAACGCTGTACCACGTCGGGCGCAGTTTGGAAACGATTATTGGGATAATACGTTCCATGCCAATCTTCCGAACCAAAATAGGTACTGTTGTTATCAATACGCCAATTGATCAATTGCTCTGGGTTTGCGCTATCAAACCACGGTGCCACATGCCCAATATCCGCCGGTGTCGGCGAAGGAGAAGGCGTGTACGTGGGGGTGGGTGTTAGCGTGGGTGTAATAGGCGTAGCCGAAGGCGGTGTGCCTGCCGTAGGAAGCGGTGTTGCGGGCGCAAGGGTGCGCGTTGCCAACGACCGTTTTTCTGGCGTTTGTTCGGCAGCCCACGTCACCGTAAGCCAAAAGGCTTCGGCATCGGGCAAGTTGGCAACGGTGTTTGGGTCTGCGCCAACTATGTTATAAATTTGATTGCTGAAGACATTCCCGATAGCAGGACCCGTTGCTGCAAGAGCCAAGCCAAACGAGATAATCACCAGCGTCACAATAAGGGCATATTCAACCAGAGCCTGCCCGCGCTCATGGGGTGACGGTCGGTTGTTCATTTCTGACATACGCTTCCCCTATACATAATTTTTGAGTATCCATTGAAGTTCTATTCAACCTATTCATAATACTACCTGATAAATGCGCCGATTGGGATTTAATTCTTGTAGTGTCTTGTATAAATGCCTTTACAAGCCCATAATCATGCTTCTAAGTTATCTTATAAAAGAGGGTAAATTTATGGTTGCGAGGATTATTGACGGTCAAGCCGTTGCAAACAGGCTACAAGAGGGCTTTGCCCAAGAAGTAAAGGCATTCGTGGCGCGTACAGGCGCTACGCCCGCTTTGGGTGTGGTGATGGCAGGTGATAACCCCGCATCTCAACAATATGTTCGGATGAAACAGCGTGCCTGTGAACGGGTCGGGATTCGCTCTGTAACTCATTTGGTAGATGCCAATACCCCCGAAGCAGAAGTCCATCGTATTGTGGCAGATATGAACGCTGACGAGAGCATTCATGGCATTTTAGTACAGCTTCCTTTGCCTAGCCATATTAATGAAGAAGCCATTTTACGCGCAGTAAGCCTAGAAAAAGACGTAGACGGCTTTCACCCCATCAACATTGGCAAGCTGGCAATGAAGGGACGCGAGCCTTCGTTTACACCTGCCACGCCTACCGGTTGTATGGTGCTTTTAGAAGAAGCAGGCGCACAATTAAGCGGTGCAAATGCGGTAGTGATTGGTAGAAGTAATATTGTGGGCTTGCCGATGGCGTTAATGCTGATGAAAGCCAATGCTACCGTGACGGTTTGCCATAGCCGTACCAAAGATTTGCCCTCGATTGTGCGTGAAGCCGATATTGTGATTGCAGCCATTGGACAAGCCTATTATGTAAAAGCAGACTGGCTGAAAGCAGGCGCAACCGTTATTGATGTGGGAACAAATAGAGTGGACGACCCTACCACCGAGCGCGGTTATAAAATTGTGGGCGATGTGGACTTTGAAGGCGCGTTACAAGTGGCGGGTGCAATTACAAAAGTGCCGGGTGGTGTAGGACCCCTAACCATCACGATGCTCCTTAGCAATTGCCTAAAAGCTGCCAAAGCCATCGTAGAACACGCCTAAACCCATCAAATAAAAAGGATAACCTGCTGTGAGCGATACCCTTTACACGAATATTCATACGCTTGTCACAATGGATGCAGAACGCCGAGAGATAAAAAACGGTGCGCTTTTAGTGCGTGATGGCGTGATTATCTGGGTGGGCGGTAGCGATTCTCTGCCCGAACATCATGCGGAAAGTGTTGTTAGCCTTCAGGGGCGTGTGGTGATACCCGGCTTGGTGAATACGCATCATCACATGTTTCAGTCGCTCACACGGGTGATTGCCCAAGACCATGAGCTATTTGGCTGGCTGAAGAGCCTTTACCCTATTTGGCAAAACATTGGCGCGGAACACATTTACACCGCATCTAAATTGTCTATGGCAGAGCTGATGCGCTCTGGTTGTACGACCTCAAGTGACCATACATATATTTTCCCTAATGGGGCAAGTCTTGATGACCAAATTCGCGCCGCACAAGAAATTGGGATGCGCTTTCATGCGGCGCGTGGCGCAATGACATTGGGCGAAAGCAAGGGGGGCTTACCTCCTGATAGTCTTGTGGAAGATGAGGCTTTTGTTATCAAGGACACCATGCGCGTGATTGAAGCGTTTCATGATGCTAATCGCCACGCGATGACGCGCGTTGTGGTTGCGCCCTGTGCGCCTTTTAACGTGTCACAAGACTTTATGCGCGAGTCTGCGAATTTGGCGCGGAGCTATGGAGTACGGTTGCACACGCACCTTGCCGAAAACGCGAATGACATCGCCTATAGCCTAGAAATGTACGGGCAACGCCCCGGCGAGTATGCCGAAAGTATGGGGTGGCTAGGAGATGATGTGTGGCACGCGCATTGTGTTCAGCTTGATGGTGATGAAATACGCTTGTTTGCGCGGACAGGAACGGGCGTTTGTCATTGTCCATCCTCTAATATGCGCCTTGCATCGGGTATTGCGCCCATTCGTGCCATGTTAGATGCCCATGTTAAAGTAGGCTTGGGAGTTGATGGGTCTGCCAGCAACGATAGCGGACACCTGTTAAGTGAGGCACGCCAAGCCATGCTGTTACAACGAGTGGCACACACTAACCCCGGCGCGATGACCGCCCGTGAAGCCCTAGAAGTGGCAACGTTGGGGGGGGCGAAAGTGCTAGGGCGTGATGATATTGGCGCGATTGCAGTGGGCATGAGTGCTGATTTTGCGTGCTATCGTGTGGACGAACTCTCGTTTGCGGGCGCATTTGCCGACATTGTTGGAGCATTGGTGTTTTGTCAAAGCGTAAATGCAGATAGACTAGTAATAAACGGACGACCCATTATTGTTGATGGGCAGTTTGTAACGATTGATTTACCTGTTTTAATTGAGAAGCATAATGCACTCTCAATGGGGTTACTTAATGGAGTATAGGGAATGGGATTTTTGAAACTGGGCGTGGCTTGCGTTGTTTTAGATGATGAAAAACGCCTGCTTTTGTCTAAGCGTACCGATTTTGATGTGTGGAATTTGCCAACAGGGCGGCTGGATAAAGGCGAGTGGCTCTCGGAGGCTGCTAGTCGCGAAACCCGCGAAGAAACGGGCGTTGAGGTAGACATTGTGCGACCTGTGGGGCTTTACTTTCAGGTGGGCAGAAACCGAATGAACGTCTTATTTGAGGGGCGTTTATCAGGAGGAACGTTACAAGCCAACACCGATGAATCACAGGAAAACGCCTTCTTTTCCCTCAAAGACCTGCCCTCTAATCTTTTTGGGGGCTATATGGCGCGTGATGCTGTGGCGGGGGGCGTGCATTTGCATGTTTTAGAAATACCCCCTGATAAGCTTAAAGAGATAAATCGTAAGCTGGCTGTGCGATGGGTAAAGAACCTATTTTCTGGCAGACCCGAACCGCGTTGGGCGCGTTTTGGCGTGCAAGCAAGCCTTGCCGTAGTCAATAGCCAGACAGGGGAGATTTTGTCGGAACGCTATCACAATGGTGAGCGCGTGTTGGCGGGCTTAAACGTAAACGGTAACACGCCTATTTGGGAGCAAGTGCGTCAACATACCCGTGACAAAAGCAGTTTGTATGAGCTACGTGAGGCTTCTTTGCGTTGGGTGGGCTTATATCATCACAAAGGGCGCGGTTCATTTGAATTTATCTTTGCAACAGAAATAACACCACACTCTGACCTAAAAGTGCAGGGCTTTGAATGGACACCCGCCGATGCTACCACATGGTGGGAAGGCTATGCGCCGTTTGTGCGCCATATTACACAACGTAAGCAAGATGTTAAACTGATAAACGAAGGGTGATTTTACTATTTTATTGCAAGCCACACACCCCCTTACATAAGAGCAACATTAAAAACGGACTATAGTCCGTTTGATAAGTAAGAGATTCTCATCTGCCTCTTTCTTAAGTGATGTAACGTCACGACACCTTACACGAGAGGACAGAAAATGAAAATTTTGGGGCTTCACCACATTACACTTGTAAGTTCTAACGCACAGCGAACCGTTGATTTTTATGTGAGGGTGCTGGGTTTGCGCTTTACCAAGCAAACAGTGAACTTTGACGACCCCACCTCGTATCATATTTACTTTGGGGATGCAACGGCTTCGCTAGGGAGTGCCATTACGTTTTTTGAGTGGCCCCATGCAGGACGGCATCGTCATGGCATTGGTGGGACGCATCATCTGGCGTTGCGTGTGCCAACCCATGAGGGCTTGCTGAAGTGGAAACGGCGTTTAACCGACCTTGGGCTAGTGGTGAATGGGCCCCTAGACCGCAACTACTTTAAGAGCATTTACTTTACTGACCCTGACGGCGTAATTTTAGAGATTGCAACGGATGGGCCCGGCTGGACAATTGATGAGCCTGCGGACTTGCTTGGGATGAGCTTTCAAGCCCCACCCGAACACATAGTGGTTTCTAACCGTGGTAAAGAGAACATTGATAAGCTGACGTGGCATGAACCCGTCCCTGTAATCACGGCGGATATGGCGTTGATGCAAGGGATGCACCACATCACGGCAATTAGCTCCAATATTGAGCGCACCAACGAATTTTTGAGCGGCGTGCTAGGGATGCGTCGTCTAAAGATGACCTCTAACTTTGATGACCCCAACTCGGCACATTGGTATTGGGGCGTAGATGAGGGTAAGCCCGGCACAATCATTACCTACTTTGAGCGCGACCCCCGAAAGACACAACGGGCAGTTGTGGGCATTGGTATGACACATCACTTTGCATTTGCGGTAAAAGACACCGATGAGCAAGCCGAATGGCGAGAGAAACTCATTGAGAAGGGCTATCGTGTGTCACAGATTATGGACAGGGACTACTTTAGGAGCATTTATACCAGTGACCCCGACGGGCATATTGTAGAAATGGCAACCGTAGACCCCGGCTTTGATGTGGATGAGGATATGGAACACTTGGGGGAAAAATTGCAATTGCCTGCATGGTTGCGCCCGCAACGCGAACAGATTGAGCGCGGTCTTACGCCCCTTGTCATTCCCGAATGGAGAAAACCAGAGTAATGAACGCATCTCAAGACATCCACGCAAATACCTCCGTTTTAAGGCGGGGAACACCGCTTGAAGAGGCAAGCGTGGCGGTAATCATGCTTCACGGGCGCGGTAGCTCACCACAGGATATTCTGTCTTTGGTAGACTATTTGCCCCGTGAAGGGGTGACGTACCTTGCACCGACGGCGACTTATGCTACATGGTATCCACAACGCTTTGTTGTGCCACGTGCCCAAAACGAACCGCACCTTAGCTCGGCGATGGGGGCGGTAGCGCGTGCTTTAGCAAGCGTAAGTGAGGCAGGAATTGCCCCCGAAAAAACGGTATTACTAGGCTTCTCACAAGGAGCGTGCTTGGCACTAGATTATGCGGCACATCACCCCAAACGCTATGGCGGCTTGGTGGGCTTAAGTGGTGGCTTAATTGGTACAGACCAAGAAATTGGTAATTATGAGGGTTCATTGGAGGGAACACCCGTGTTTTTGGGGTGTAGTGATGTGGACTTTCATATTCCTTTGGGGCGCGTGCAAGTCACCACCACCCATCTAATAGCAATGGGCGCAAGCGTGGAAGAACGCATTTACCCCAATTTTGGGCATAGCGTGAATGAAGATGAGATAGGTGCCGTAAACGCCATGCTGATGAATTTGCTGGCTTAGGGGAGATTTTGCGATACAAATGAGGGTTTTGGGTGTTTTAAGTGTAATAAGGATGTGAAACTGGGTGTGGTGCGTGTTATAAAAATCACAAACTGGTTTAGAATAAAGAAAACACTTTACAACATTCTCACTAGAAGAGATGCCCCAATGACCCAACGACCTGTTTACTCTATCGTTGCGCCCGTTTACAACGAAGAGGAAATTTTGCCCGAATTTTATAGGCGTGTGCGTGATGTAATGATAAGCACAGGCGAGGCATGGGAAGTTATCATAGTAAACGATGGTAGCCGTGATAACTCCCTGTCTATTATGGAAAAAATTGCCAGTGAAGATGCCAATGTACGCATTGTGAACTTTGCGCGTAACTTTGGGCATCAGGTAGCAGTCACCGCAGGTATTGACCATGCGACTGGCGAAGCGATTGTTCTTATTGATACCGACTTACAAGACCCCCCTGAAGTCATTCTTGACCTGATTCAAGAGTGGAAAAATGGCTTTGACGTGGTGTATGCCATCCGTACAGAACGCGAAGGCGAAAGCTGGTTTAAGCTGATGACGGCAAAAGCGTTTTATCGGCTTATTTATCGCATTACAGACGTAAACATCCCCCTAGATACGGGTGACTTTAGACTTATGGATGCTAAAGTCGCAGATGTGCTTCGCTATATGCGTGAACATAACCGCTTTATACGAGGGATGACCAGTTGGGCGGGATTTAAGCAAACGGGTGTAGGATATATTCGTAAGCCTCGTATGGCAGGTGAAACAAAGTACCCTCTGCGTAAGATGATTGGGTTTGCGGCGGATGCTATTACTAGCTTTTCGTACTTTCCGTTACAGCTTATGGCGTATGCAAGCTTGCTTTTGGCGGTTTTGGCTACCCTAACAGTGATTGTGATTTCTGCGCTTAGGATTACGATGGGCGAGGAATTTTTTGGTGGGCAAGCCACCACCATTGTGTTATTGTTGTTAGTGGCATCGTTCCAGATGTTTTTCTTGTTTGTGATTGGGCAGTATGTGGCGCGGATTTATGATGAAACGCGAGACCGTCCGCTTTATGTAGTGGCTTCACGGCAAGGCTTAAACGATGATAGTGTATTGCCCCCTGTTATGAGCAACCGTCAGAAAACACAGAAAGAAGTGGATAATGAGCGATAATCTTCAAGAGCGCATTGCACACTACAATGACCTTGTGCGCCAGTATGAGCAATCAGAGAATGAGATAAAGTTGTTTCTGGGCACAGATGGCAAAACAGACGAGCTTCGTGCTGACAAGTTACAAAAATATCGTGAACTAGCGAACAGGCGCGATGACCTATTTAGTGAAATTCGTGCCATAGAGCAAGAACTTTTTCTGGACGAATAAGGCGTGTATCCTGAAGACCGCGTACTGGTGGGGGTGGTGAATCGCCAGCAAGACCTGCGTATTTTGCTAGAGCAGGGCTGGTATCGTATTCCTTACGTGCGGATGATGGATGGCGTTTTAACCGAGTATGTGGCGTTTTTCTGCCAACCCAAAGGGGCAAATGCGCGTGGCATTTACTACTATGCGCGGTTAAAGGGTGTGGAGTTGGTACGCCGTGTGGACTTACTCCCTGATGAGGCGCATCATTCACGGGCAGAAGCCATTTACTATAAGTGCCAATTTAGCCAGATATACCCACGAACCCCCGCCATCCTAAACACACAACGGCGGGCGTTTGCGTTTATTTACACCACATGGGATAGGTTTGAAGAAGCCAGCGTCATTGGCGACCTTTATACTAAAAACCAATACTACGTTAGCCGCGTGTACTATGCGTTACCACACCCGCTTAACCAATCTACAGCGTTTAGACCCTATCGTCTACGCTAGAAATGAATACAATCGGCATTACGAAAGCTAATAAAACTTAAAAAATGTCTTGTCCTATACAGGAGTAAATTCGATGTCGGATAGTGGGCTAGTGCAAACGATTGCTGTTTTGGGTGGCACAGGTAAAGAGGGTTCTGCGCTGGCAATGCGCTGGGCATTAAATGGGTATCGCGTGATGATTGGCTCTAGAAGTGCCGAAAAAGCAGAAGCCGCCGCGATGGAAATGAACGCGCAATTGGGTGGTGATTATTTGCGTGGCGTATCTAACGAAGAAGCGGCTAGTTCCGCCAGTATTGTGGTGCTTAGTGTGCCTTATGATGCCCATAAAAGCACATTGGAAAGCATTAAGGCACACCTTGACGGCAAGGTTTTGGTGGATTTGACCGTTCCGCTTGCACCCCCCGAAGTGACCAAAGTAAACGTGCCTGTGGGTAAATCGGCGTGTTTAGAAGCGCAAGCCTTTTTGGGAGGGGGTGTAAAAGTGGTAGCTGCGTTCCAAAATGTCAGCGCGGTAAAACTTAAAGACCCTAATAACGTGGTGGATTGCGATGTGCTGGTGTGCGCGGATGACGAAGGCGCAAAAAATGATGCGATGGAATTGGTAAAAGCAGCAGGCTTGCGCCCCATTGATGCCGGTAGCCTACAAAATGCCGTTGCAGTAGAAGCTCTTACACCCGTTTTGCTGTATATCAACAAAAAATATAAGGTAAAGGGTGCGGGGATTCGCATTACGGGCGTGGAATAAGGACGTTCTAGCGTGCATATTCCATCTTTTACGGCGATCGCCCTACCTAATATCCCTCTCGTTCAGCCCAATGATGACCTCGTTGGGCTAATTTTAGCGTCCCTGCAAGGCGCGAATATGACGCTACAAGCAGGCGACGTGCTGGTGGTATCTTCTAAAATTGTCTCTAAATCGGAGGGACGTATTATTAACCTTGAAGATGTGACCCCTAGTGAACGCGCCTATGAACTAGCACAAGTAACGGGCAAAGACCCGCGTGTTGTAGAACTGGTGCTTTCTGAAAGTGTGTTGGTGTCACGGGTGGCAAAGCAAGTCTTGGTGGTACAGCATCGTTTGGGGTTTGTGTCGGCTAATGCGGGCATTGACCAATCTAATCTAGAAAACAGCCAAGACCGAGTGCTATTGCTTCCTGAAAATCCTGATGCTTCTGCACAAACAATGCGTGATGCGCTTCATGCCCAAACAGGGCAGGATGTGGCAATTGTCATCAGTGACACACACGGTCGCCCGTTTCGCTTTGGCAATGTGGGCGTTGCCATTGGTGTAGCGGGCATGGTGGCACTAACTGATTTAAGAGGAAGGTCGGATTTGTACGGACGCGCCCTGCAAATTACGCAACAGGGCTATGCCGACCTTGTGGCATCGGCGGCACATTTGCTGTGTGGTGAGGCAGATGAGGGGCAACCTGTCATCATGGTGCGTGGGCTAGAGTATCCACACGGAGAGGGCAAAGCCAGCGACCTTAACCGACCCTCACAGCAGGATTTGTATCGGTAAACCCTCATGAGCCACCTGCTAGCCTTGATAAAATCGCGGCGGTCTTTACGCCGATATAACCCCGACCCTGTGGCTCGTGACGTGATAGAGCGCGTTTTAGAGGCGGGAATATGGTCGCCTTCGGCACATAATCGCCAACCGTGGCGGTTTGTGGTGGTAGAAAGTGCAACACAACGTCAGCATCTTGCGTTACAAATGGGAACGCGATTACGCGCAGATTTAACGGCGGATGGCGTACCGCAAGCGGTGATTGATGCAGATGTGGCGCGGTCTTATGAACGTTTGACGCATGCGCCTGTGCTGATTGTGCTGTGTTTATCTATGCATGATATGGACGTTTATAGCGATGCGAAGCGCAACCAAGATGAATATTTGATGGCGGTGCAAAGCGTGGCAATGGCGGGACAAAATATGCTGTTGGTGGCGCATGATGAGGGTTTGGGGGCATGCTGGATGTGTGCGCCGTTGTTTTGTGCGGATGTGGTGCGTGATGCGCTTGATTTGCCAGAAGACTGGCAAGCACAAGGCTTGATAGTGATGGGGTATGCGTCTCAACAACGCGATAAAACCCGTGAACCATTAGAAACGAGGGTGTTGTGGCGATAGGAGAACTGCGCGTTGTGGTGTTTGTGGGCGGTGTGGGCGGTGCAAAGCTGGCACTGGGCTTAATGCACATTTTGCCCCCCCAACACTTAACCATCGTGGCGAACACAGGGGATGATATGTGGCACTACGGGCTTCGTATTTGCCCTGATATAGACACGCTACTGTATACTCTTTCTGGGCGTGTAGACCCCGTAAATGGATGGGGCTTGCAGGGCGATAGCACCACCACACTAGACGCACTTAAAAACTTGGGCGATGAGGCGTGGTTTCGGCTGGGCGATAAAGACCTTGCTACTCACCTTGTTCGTACGGCAAAACTGCGTGAAGGCGCAACCCTAACACAAGTGACCGCAAATTTAGCACATGCAATGGGCATTAAAGTGCGAGTGTTGCCTATGAGTAATACGTTTGTAGAAACCAAAGTAACCACGCTAGAACACGGCACATTGGGCTTTCAGACGTATTTTGTAAAGCATCGTTGGCAACCCACAGTTACACAATTGCACTATGAAGGGGCAATAGATGCACACATTACACCCGAAGTCAGTGAAGCCCTCTCGCAAGCCGACGTTATTCTGTTTGCGCCGTCAAATCCTATGCTGTCCATACAGCCGATTTTGAGTGTACAGGGCATGACAGACACTGTTACAGCGTGCGCTGTTCCGCGTGTGGCAGTGTCGCCGATTGTGGGAGGGCAAGCTATTAAGGGCCCCGCTGCAAAACTTATGGGTGAATTGGGCTTGGAGGTGTCGCCATCGGCGGTGGCGCGTTTTTACAAGAACATAATTAATGGGTTTGTGTATGATGTGCGTGACACACTTGATAATTTGGGGACGCTACACACCCAAGCCTTTGATACAATGATGCACACCACTGACGACAAAAAACGGCTTGCCCAAGACATTTTGCAGTGGGTGATGACGTGGGAGAAACAATCATGAGTGTTTGGGTTATTGTGCCTGTAAAACCGCTTAAACGGGCTAAAAGTCGTCTGTCGTCTGCACTTTCTGCGGAACAACGCTTTGAATTTGCCGAAGCGATGTATCGGCAAGTGCTTTCTGTGGTGTTGCAAGCGCAAAGTGTGGCGGGCGTCTTGGTAATTAGCCGCGACACAAAAGCACTGTCGATTGCCCGTGATATGGGCGTAAAGACCATCCAAGAGAGTAGCCCAAGTGACCTTAACCCCGCACTGCATCGCGCTACACAAATGGCGAAGCTGTGGCGTGCCGATGCAACCCTTATTTTGCCCGTAGATTTGCCCTTTTTAACGGTGAATGATGTTGATCAAATGGTGGGCATGGGGCGTGGTGAAGACCCTTGTATTGTGATTGCTACAGACCGCGAAAAAGATGGCACAAACGCCATGCTCATTCGCCCCCCCGACTTGATTGGCTTTCAATATGGTGACGGCAGCTTTATTAGGCATGTGTCGGCTGCCCGCGAGCAAAAAGCTAAAGTGTATATCTACGCTTCGGACACCATTTCACTGGATATTGATGTGGTTGCCGACCTAAACACCTATAATGAGATAGTGCTTAGTGGGCAGTACGGGCAATCACTTGCGCCATTTTTGCCAAAGTTATCGGCAAACTAATGGGTATGAGCGTGTCAAAGAGACTGATCATTGTGAGCTTTCTGTTGGTCGCCCTTGCCAGTGTTTTGGTATATGCCAGCGTGGGGCAACGCGCCACAGACGGCACACGCTTGATGCCTCTTGACGACGCTTATATTCACTTTCAATACGCTAAACAATTGGCGCAAGGACAGCCTTATGCCTATAACACGGGGCAAGCCCCAACATCGGGGGCGACCAGCCTGCTTTATCCGTATCTGTTGGCAATGGGGTATGGCTTAGGGTTTATCGATCTTTCGGTAGGCTTGTGGGCAATGTTGCTGGGGGGTATCAGCCTGTTTTGGGCAATGTGGGCGTGTTTTCGGTTGGGGCAATGGCTAGGCTTGCCCGATGCGATGGCTTGGTGGACAGCACTGGTCTTTGGGCTGTGTGGTAGTATTGCGTGGCACGCGATGAGTGGCATGGAAACCATGCTGATGATGCTTGCGATATTGTGGGTGGGGGTGGGCGTTCTTACAAAAGATGTAAGGACGGTTGCATTTTGGGGAGTGATGCTGACGGTCATTCGCCCCGAAGGGGGCATTGTTTCGGCGATTGGTGTTTTTGTGCTTCTTGTGGGTTTCTGGCGTGATGGGGTGCTATGGCAACGGCGTATGCTCCTATTGGGCTTGCCTTTGCTGGCACTGGGCGCGCAACCCCTCCTTAATGCCCTTATCACGGGGTCTTGGGTAGCGACAGGCAACCAAAGCAAGTCTATTTTAGCCAGTGTTGGGCAACCCTTTTTAAGCCTTGTTGCGCGTATCCTAGAAAACTTTGGGCGCATGTGGTGGGAATTGCTGACGGGCTTTGGGCAAGAAAGCGCGTATCTGCCCCCCTTTGCCTTAGGTATTGTGATTGTGGGGCTAGTTGTGTCATGGCGCAAGCACGCGGCTTTTGTGGTGTGGGCTATTTTAAGTTTGCTGGCAATCACGGGCGCAGTAAGCACGCTAGACAATGCCTTCTGGCACTTTAAGCGTTATCAAATGCCCATTGTGAGCCTGTTCTTTCCGTTGGCGGGCGTTGGGTTTTGGTGGGCGTGGCAGACGTTGCCCAAGCTACGCATTGGCGTACTGGCTTTAGCAAGTGGCGCAAGCGTATTTTGCCTATTTATTGGTGTCCAGTTTTTGAACCTTTACGCCGAAAACGTGCGCTATGTGTATGAGCAACCCTATCAAATGGCAAATTGGCTTCGTGAAAACGCGCCTCCTGATGCGCTAATAGCGGTGCATGACGTGGGCTTGATGCGTTATTGGGGTGAGCGTAACACGCTGGATATGGTGGGCTTAACAACCGATGGCGCGTCGGTGTATTGGCGAAATGGGGTGGGGAGCGTGGCAGAGTTTTTGCTACAGCACCAACCCGACTATATTGCTTCTTATGGGCGTGGGCATGGCTATGGACTCATTTACTTAGAGAACACGCGCCTCATGAACGCGCCACTGGCTGAATTTGTCGTTGAAAATTGGAACAGACAAATCAACGTTGCGTTGGCGGGCGAAAGACAAATTATTTCACAACCTGATTGGGAGGCTATACGCCCATCCTTTCCTATGGCGGGTGTGGTGGATGTGGTCAATGTGGCGGATGTCGTCAGCGAAACCGCACATAATTACGCATGGCGCGGTATGCCACAGGGCTTTGTGACAGAAGTTTATGACTATCCTACTGATGGATGTCTATTTGATTGCTATGGGCTAGAAGCGGGCAGGCGCATTAAAGACCAAGAGACATTTACCCTAAGAGGCGCAGAAGAAGGCAAAGAGGCGATTTTATACGCACAAGTCCACGCGCAAACAGGGGGTGAACTTGTGTTTAGTGTAGATGGTACGCCATTGGCAACGCGCACACTGATTTATGGCGGTGGTCGATGGTACACGGTGCAAGTAAGCCTGCCTGCGTATGTGGTAAAGCCCGAAATGCAGGTGCTTGTAAACCCCGCGATTGATAACAACGGCGATTATATGCCGTATCGTTATGTGCTGTGGCAAAGTGATTCACCCGCCAATGCACAACCAAGCGTTTTTGAAGCAAGTTATCTGGATGGACTTGTGGGCTTGGTGGGCTACACATTACAAGAAGAAAATGACGCGCTCACGCTCAATTTACAGTGGCACACCCTCCGCCAAGAAGCGGGTGATTATCGCTTTTTTGTGCATCTATACGGCGATATTAGCCAGCCTCCTGTGGCACAACATGATGATTATCCGCTGAATGGCAACGCGCCTATCGGTAATTGGTTGTTGGGGGATGTCTACGATACAATTACTATGAACGTGCAAGACCTTCCTAGTGGGCGTTACACGCTGGCGATTGGGTTTTATAACCCATATACCCTAGAACGACTGATGCCTAGAAGTCGCTTGTATGAAGTGCGTGATGGCAGGCTATTCTTACAAGAGGTGGAGATAGGGCGATGACAGATGACCACCGCGAAGTATACGAGGCACTAGCAACCGCCACCAAGAACGGCGTTTCGGCTGCTTTAGCCACTGTGATAGAGACGCAAGGCAGTATGCCACGCCATAGCGGAAGCAAGATGCTCATTTATGCGAATGGCGATATTGTGGGGACAATTGGTGGCGGTGCAATGGAATCGTTGGTCATTAAGACTGCGATTAGTGCGCTAAAGGATAGCAAAACACGCCTAGAAACCTATACCCTTAACAACATTGAAGCGGGTGACCCTGGCATTTGCGGGGGAACAGCACGCATTTTTATAGAACCATTAAGCCTTGCGCCCTTGCTTTTGGTGATTGGGGGTGGGCATGTGGGCAAAGCCCTTGCAGAACTGGGAAAGTGGTTGGGGTATCGGGTGATATTAAGCGATGACCGCCCCGAATATGCTGATGAAAAAAGCGCGCCTCATTTGGATGGTTATGTGGTGTGCAAACCCAGTGATATTGTAAAGCAGGTGAGCATTAACGAAGCAACCTATGTTTGCGCGGTAACGCGAGGTTTGCCTGTGGATATTGATTTAATCCCGTCCCTTTTGGCAACACCTTCGCCGTATATTGGCTTAATTGGTAGCCGTAGACGGTGGGCAATAACGCGCCAAGCCCTTAAAGAGAAGTATGATTTGAGCGATGAAGCCTTAAATCGCGTTCATGCGCCAATTGGGCTAGAATTACAAGCAGAATCGCCAAAAGAGATTGCTTTAAGCGTTTTAGCAGAAATTACGATGGTGCGACGTGGCGGGAGTGGTGCGCCAATGCAATGGACGACAGACGAGATATGACAGGACATCAGCAGTGAAAATTTTATGCCTTAGCGATACGGTGATGCCCCAAATGGAGAACGCGGCAAATCTCCGTAGGCGTTATAATGACATAGAAGTTATTATTAGTTGTGGGGATATGCCATCGGCGTACTTAGACTTTATTTCATCGGTCTTAAACGTTCCCATGCTTTATGTGCGTGGTAATCACGATGAAATGTATGATGAATCGCCACCGGGTGGTATTGACCTGCATCAACAATTTTTTGAGTATAATGGTTTTTCTTTTGTGGGGCTTGAAGGTTCTATCCAGTATAATAATGGCAAGATACAGTACAATCAGTTTGATATGCGAATGATGGTGTTACAGCTTGCGCCACGCTTGCGTTATAATCGCTTGCGACAGGGCTTTGGGGCAGATGTTTTTGTAACACACTCGCCTGCAAAGGGCATTCACGATGCCCCTGACTTGCCTCACAATGGCTTTGATTCGTTCCTAAATTTTATGACATGGTATCGCCCGCGCTATCTGCTTCACGGGCATGTGCATACGTGGGACAGGCGTAAAACCGTTCAAACTCAGTATAAAGACACCCTTATTATGAATATTAACCCTGTGACAGTGCTTGATTTACAACCTTTTGGACACGAGTAAACGACGTTATTTTATAGATGGATGATAAGCGTATGTGGCAAGAATATCACAGTGTAGCGAGCGTTGGCGAAGCCCTAGAATTATTAAACCAATACGGGCAAAGAGCGCGTATTATCGCAGGTGGCACAGACCTTTTGCTGGAACTAGAACATGGCAAACGCCCCAATGTAGACGTGATGATTGATATTACACGGGTGAAGGGGCTGGATGACATTACGCAGGACGGCGAAATCATCCGTTTGGGCGCACTGGTTAATCATAATCATGTGGTTGCCAGTGAATTGATACGGGCGCGTGCCTTGCCCCTTGCCCAAGCCAGCTGGGAAGTGGGCGCACCCCAAATCCGTAACCGTGCGACCATTGCTGGCAACCTGATTACAGGAAGCTCTGCCAATGACACCATTACGCCCTTAATGGCATTGGGAGCAAGCGTGGTACTTGTTAGTATACAGGGTGAGCGTACTGTGCCTTTAAGCGCGTTTTATACAGGGCTACGCAAGAACGTTATGCAAGCCAATGAGATGTTAATTGGCGTGCTTGTGCCAATGATGCGTGAAAACGAGCGCGGCATCTTTCTAAAACTGGGATTGCGACGCGCACAAGCCATTAGTGTGGTGAATGTGAGTGTGATTGTGGCGCAAACAGAAGAGGGCATTGTTGACCGTGCCACCGTCACATTGGGGAGCGTTGCGCCAACGATTATTCGTGTGCCATCCGCAGAAGAAGTCCTGATTGGCAAACAACTGAAGGAAGAGACCATTCGCCACGCGGCACGTTTGGCAGGAAGCACCCCTACACCCATTGACGATATAAGAAGCACCGCCGAGTATCGTAGTGAGATGGTGAAAGTGCTAGTGGCGCGTGCGCTTCGGGCTTTAGCCAGTGGGCAAGCCCTAGATACGTTGCCAAAAGACGCGCCCATGCTCTGGGGTGAAAATCACGCTAGAGTTAATGGCAACGCACTTGCTGAGGGGCTTCCTCACCAAGAAAGCCAACCCATCCAGGCAACCATCAACGGAGCAAGTATCACCACAGAGGGCGGGCAAGACAAGACGCTTTTGGACTGGCTTCGTGACGATGCCAAACTCATTGGTACAAAAGAGGGTTGTGGTGAGGGCGAATGTGGGGCGTGTACAGTGTTTTTAGATGGTGTTGCTGTAATGTCTTGCATGGTGGCAGCCCCACGCGCCCACCAAGCCCGCATTGTTACTGTGGAAGGATTGGGGCAAGAATCCCATTTGCACCCTATTCAGTCCGCATTTGTGGCACAGGGTGCTGTACAATGTGGATATTGCACGCCCGGTTTCTTGATGTCTGGGGCTAAGTTATTAGAGGAACATCCTCACCCCACACAAGAGCAAATTGAACAGAGTATTAGCGGCAATTTGTGCCGTTGTACTGGTTATTACACCATTATTCAAGCCTTTCAAGAGGCGAGCCAACGTAAAGAGGAGTTATCATCATGAGCATGGAAGAATATAGCAACAAGTATAAGCCGAAGAAGAAGAACTATCTAAAGCCGTTTATGCCCATCATCGGTATTATTATTCTGGCAATTGCCGCAGGCGTGGGCTATATCACTAGCGAACCCCTGCTACGACTTTTGCAAGACAATGTGCCGGGCGTTCCTTTTTCACAAGAAATGCAATTGGTGGTAGCGGGAACGGTTTTCTTAGTTATCATTTTGGCGTTTGGGCTAATTTACTCGGCGTTTCAGCCCGGTATGCCTAAAGGCGTAAGTGAAAGCGACCTTGACCGCGAAAAGCGCGACAGAGAAAAAGAAATCTTGGCTGCCAAGCGTCGTAAGAAAGAAATGCAAGCCAAGATGCGCCAACGTAACCAAGGTAAGTAGTGCTTTAAGTAATTTGGGTGCAGGAATGAGTTTTATTTTTGTGCTGTGTGATGCAAACAAGGTGGCTTAATGCCCCTTGTTTTTGCATAATGACGTGGGATATTAAAACTAAACGTTGTTTTTGGGGTGGGGGACTTATGGCAAAGAGCGAAACAATCGCCATTGGCAAATCTGTAAAGCGGTTGGATGCTATTGGCAAGGTAACAGGCGAAACGCCTTACGCAGGTGACATCAACATTGAAGGGCAAGCGTGGCTAAAAATTAAATTTAGTGACCGCGCTCATGCGCGTGTGCTAAATGTGCATACCGAAAAAGCCTTTGCGCTAAAGGGTGTTATTGCGGTGCTGACCAGCGAAGATGTGCCTGTCAATGAATATGGCTTGGTGATGAAAGACCAGCCCGTGATTTGTGGGCGTGGCGGAAACAAGCGCGGTACGGATATTGTACGATGCTACATGGACTATGTGGCGGTAGTGGTTGCAGAAACAGAGCGCATCGCCGAACAAGCCCTTGCCCTAATTGATGTTGAATATGAGGATTTGCCCCCCGTTTTTGACCCAGAAGAAGCATTGCGCGATGATGCGCCACGCTTGCATCACGATACCCCCAATAACACGATTACCCATATTCGTATTCGCAAAGGCGATATGCAGGACGCATGGGCGCAAGCGCACGTGGTTGTTGAAGATGAGTACCACACGTCTTGGCAAGAACACGCCTTTTTACAACCCGAAGCGGGCTTGTCTTATATTGACGATGAGGGTCGCGTCACGGTGATTGTGGCGGGGCAATGGATGCACGAAGACCAAGAGCAAATCTATCATGCGCTAAACTTGCCCCCCGAAAAAGTGCGCGTGATTTACCCCGCCATCGGGGGCGCGTTTGGTGGGCGTGAAGATATGTCTGTGCAAATTGTGCTGGCGTTAGCCACCCATAAGCTGGGGATTCCTGTTAAAACCCAATGGACGCGCGAAGAAAGCATCCTTTATCACCACAAACGCCACCCCATCCGTGTAAAGACAAAATGGGGCGCAAACCGTGAAGGGAAGGTAGTTGCTATTGAAGCAACCGTGATTGGTGATGCGGGCGCATACAATTACACCTCTAACAAGGTGCTAGGCAACGCCAATTTAACCGTCAGTGGGGCGTACGATGTGCCGAATGTCCATATTGATACGTATGCCGTGTATACCAATAACATCCCATCGGGGGCATTTAGGGGTTTTGGTGCGCCCCAAGCCCTGTTTGCTGCCGAAGGGCAAATGGACAGGCTGGCGGATGCGTTGGGCATGGATAGGCTAGAAGTACGGCGCATCAATTGCTTCAAAGAGGGGAGCTTGCAGTCTACAGGCACACCTTTGCCAAAGGGTGTTTCTATTGGGCAAGTGCTTGAAGCCGTAGGGCGCGAAAGCTATTGGCATGTTGCTTCTGATGAGGCTGTTCATCGTGACCCCACACCACAGCCTAATGACCTTACTAAACGGCGTGGGCGTGGTGTGGCGTGTGGTTACAAGAACATTGGCTATAGCTTTGGGTTTCCAGAGCATAGCTGGGCAGCGATTGAACTCTATGGCAAAACCGAGATTGAACAAGTGGTGGTACGACAAGGGGGCGCGGATGTGGGGCAGGGAGCGCATACGGTCTTTAGGCAAATGGCAGCTGAAGCGATAGGTGTGCCTGTAGAAAATGTACGCCTGATTACCGCCGATACTGCCGAAACGGGCAGTTCAGGGAGCGCGTCTGCGTCACGGCTAACGTTTATGGCGGGTAATGCCATTAGGGGAGCAGCCGAAAAAGCCCTAGAATCGTGGCAACTAGAAGAGCGTCCCGCTAAAGCCGAATTTATGTATCGTCCACCCAAAACCACCAACTATGATCCGATGACGGGGCGTAGCGAACCGAACTTTGCGTATGGCTATACCGCGCAAGCCGTAGAGGTGGAAGTGGACATTGAGACGGGGCAAATTAGGCTTTTAAGTGTGGTAGCCGTGAATGATGTGGGCAGAGCTATCAACCCGTTGTTGGTACGTGGACAAATTGAGGGGGGCGTGATACAGGCGCAAGGCTACGCCTTGATGGAGTATTTGGTTAGTGATAAGGGGCGCATTAAAAATCCCTACTTCTCTACTTATCTTATTCCGACAGCACTTGATATTCCGCCCGAAGTAAAGTCGGTGGTGCTAGAATACCCCGACCCAATTGGGCCCTGGGGTGCGCGTGGTATGGCAGAAATGCCGATGTTGCCTTTATTGCCTGCGATTGCCAGCGCAATTCATGATGCAACGGGCGTCTGGCTAACCTCACAGCCGTTTACCCCTGATAAAGTGGTGAAAGCCCTGCGTCAGGCAGGCATTGGGGTGATTTAACGCGATGAAACTTCATCAAGCGTTTGACATTGTGCGCGGTGACGTGGTGGCTTTTGTGGGCGCAGGCGGAAAGACTTCTGCGCTGGTGGGCTTGGGCTATGAGCTAATGGAAATGGGGTGGCGCGTGCTGGCAACCGCCACCACTTACATTGACGAAGAACAACTATCACTTATGCCGTTCGCATTGCGTTATAAGGGCGATGTGAGTGCGGTTTCTCTGGCATTAAACGAACATCGTTTTGTGTTTTTGTATGGTCACATTGAAAAAGGGCGTGTTTATGCCCCTTCAATGGCGTGGCTAACGCAAATTTTGGATAATGTGGATAGTGATGCGCTACTTATAGAAGCCGATAAATCTGACGGCGTGGCGTTCAAAGCCCCTTACAGTGATGAGCCTACGATTCCACAAGAAACTACAATCGTTGTGCCGTTGGTGTCCTTGTCTGCGCTAGATAAGCCACTGGATGATAAGACCGTTTATAACCCACAAGCAATGATAGAAAAGTATGGCTTCTACTTAAACGCGCCTATTTTTGCACCTTGGATTGGGCAGGTGCTACGCGACGAAGAATTTGGCTTAAAGGGTATTCCGCCTAAGGCGCGGATTGTAGCGTTCTTAAATCAGACGGGTGAAAAGGGCTATGTGCGCCAACGCGCCCGCACTATTGCCCGCAGTGCGCTTAGAAATCCACGTATTTCGAGTGTGGCGATTGGGAGCATCAGAGGCGTAGACCCCATTTATGAAGTGCAGCGTTCGGTGGCAGCGATTGTATTAGCGGCGGGCATGAGTACGCGCATGGGTCAACCCAAGATGCTACTGCCTTGGGTAGACGACAAGCCCATTATCGTGCATATTGTGGAGCAATTGATTCGTTCACGATTAGACCATATTTGCGTGGTAACAGGGGCTTATGCTGACGAGATAAAGGCATTGCTGAAGCCGTTGGATGTGCAAGTGGTAAACAACCGCACATATCAGACGGGTGAAATGCTCTCTTCTGTTAAGGCGGGCTTGCGGTCTATGCCACAGGGTATTTCTGCGAGCATGGTTGTTTTGGGTGACCAACCGCGTCTAGAGCCAAAAGTGCTGTATAAAGTGTTGCGTGCTTATGCCGAAAGTAGCCATTCCATTGTGATTCCTAGTTTTCAGATGAAGCGTGGGCATCCATTGGTCATTGGAAAACGCCATTGGAAAGAGATACTGGCGTTAAAGGGCAATGATTCTTTACGCGATGTGATTAACGCCAATCACGAGAAAACATTGCATGTCGATGTGGGAACAGAAAGCATTTTGCATGATGTTGATACGCCCCAAGACTACCAACAAGAACGTTTACGGGCGGGTTTACCCCTTTATTGGCAACCAAGCAAACCTAAAAAAGACTCTTAAACCCTTATTTTAGTTCTTTGGGACGATTCATCATCTGTGCGATTTCGTCGGGTGTCCAGCGGCTACTTTGAATAACGCGAGTGCGTAATGTTGCGGGGCGTTTACTGATGTGTCCGTGTGCCAATTCGCGCAGGGTATCACTTTCTGTCATCGGGGTAATAACAATAAGAACTTCGTTGTCTTGGATAATGTGGTCATCTGAAGGGGCGTAACAATAGCTATGGTCTGCTAATCTGATGCCCACGACACCCGCCTTAAACTCCGTTTTTAAGTCTAAAGACCCCACACTTCGCCCTATCCAGGGCGATTCATTTTCCATGTAAAGCTCAGTAGTTTCTAAGCCTGTTTGATAGTTAAACATCACGTGCTTTAAAAAGTCGCTGATATTAGGATGATTGGTTGTTAGCAAGGTAAAGGCTGCTGCCACCCGAAACGGGCTAACGATGCGGTCTGCCCCAGCACGTTCTAGCTTAGGAATCATTTCATCTTTGTATGCGGTAGATGTAATGAGCAATTGTTTGTTTAAGGTACGGCAGGTAAGAATGGTAACAATAGCTTCAGCTTCTTCTTCTAGGGTGACCATGATGGCTTGGGCGCGTTTAATGCCTGCTTTAATGAGCGTTTGTTCTTCTGTGGGGTTGCCCGTTATTGCCCTAAAGCCTCGCGCCAAAAGCTCGTCAGTAAGGTCTTTATCTGTACTGACAATGACAAAAGGGCGGTCAGGGTTAAGGGCATCAATGGCGCGTTGTGCAACCAAGCCACTGCCACAAATGATATAGTGCTTATTTAGGCTCTGAATGGCGTTTTCGGCTTCTTGCAAGCTATATACTTTATCGCTCTTGGGTGGCACTTGCTTAAAGGGAAGGGGTTGCCATAGAGTGCCTGGTGTGCGCGTTGTACCTTGGCTAAGGGCTTTTAGAGGGTTTATGTGTTGGCTGGGACCCACCGCAAGCAAAGTTTCTTCAGGCTGAATGATATGTGATTTATCGGGAACATAGGTAAAATCACCGTCTATACCCCGCAATCCTATAACATCCGTGTCATAGTTTTGCCCTAAGGGTAATTCTGCAAGCGTTTTGCCCGCCCAAACAGAGGTTTCACTAATGCGTAATTCCATCATGCTATGGCTAATAGAGCTATCAAAAACCAAGTTACTGTAAAAATCATTAACAGCAGGGCGAAATGTACCGTTGTTTAAGAAGCTGCCTGCTACGGCATAGGGCGCAATAACGTTATTTGCCCCCACTTGTAGCATTTTATGATTCAGCTTCTCATCGAGGACGGCTGCTGTAATGGTGACGGTACGGTTAATACTGCGGGCGGTAAGCACGGTTAGTAATGTTTCGGTGTCGCTATTTCCCATGACCACCATAGAGCCAGCATGGTGTATGGCAGAAGATGACAACACGGCAACATCGGTAGAATGTCCTAAAATGACCCAAAGCCCTTTTTGCCGTAAGGTGTCGGCGTAGGTGGCATCATGGGTAACAATGACAAGGCTTTCTGTAAGGGATGTTGTAAACTTCTCATCTGACACTGCCAAGAAAAAATGGCGCAACCGTTGGCTGATAATTTGGTATGGGCTTTGTGGTGGTGTAAGGGATGCATTGAGATTCAATAAGTAGCTAATGGCGCGGTCTACCATTTCGCCAGAACCGCACAAAATGGTATGCCCCTCAAATGTTTTTACTTTTTGCAGAATTAGGCGTTTTTGACGCGCTTCACGTAAGGATGGGCTGGTGAGTGTGGTAAAAATGGCTTGTAAGGCAAAGGTGAAGGTGGCAAGACCAAACACCACAATACCCATCGCAAATACACGCCCACTTATGGTACGAGGGGCAATGTCACCATAGCCAACAGTGGCAAGTGTAATGACTGTTAGGTAAAGGGCATCAAAAAACGAGAAGCCCTCTAGCACCATAAACCCTATGATGCCAACAGAGATAATTGTGACAAGGATAAAGAGGGCTAGGCGTAGCTGATTTCTGGATGTGCTATCCACGAATTAGCCCGTAAACCACTTAATCAACTTTGAAAGAACTGTTTTTCGCTCATCACGTACTTGTTGATATTCAAGCTGCATTTGTTGGGTTAAGTATTCTAGTTCACCCAGGCGCATGCGTGCGCCATTGACAATGACCCACTCTTTATCTAAAGCGCGAATATCCTGTGGGACGCGGTTGTAGAGCCTGTTGTAGGCATCTACGTAATTTTGCATAACGCGCTCGGATTCCAATACCATGTTTCATGCTCCTAAGCCTTCAGTATTATGACTAATTCTAGCAGATTTTTGAAAAAAGGTTATCAAACACTTGTATAAACTTGTTATCATGTTGGCTTTCAAAGGGGTGGGCTGGCACGTTATAATAGAATGACGATTTTATTTTTACAAAAAGGACAAATTATCATGCAATATGAACGCTCTCATTATCAAGAAGCCGTTACTGTCATTCAGGAACGCATTAACGTAACGCCTGCCATTGGGCTAGTTTTGGGGTCGGGGCTGGGTGGTTTGGCAGATACCCTTGAGAATGCTGTCTCAATTCCGTATAGTGACATCCCTCATTGGCCCCGTTCTACGGTGCATGGGCATCAAGGCAAACTGGTAATTGGAGAGCTAGAAGGCAAGACGGTAGTTTGTCAGCAAGGACGCGCCCATTTTTATGAGGGCTACACCATGCAACAAGTAACTTTTCCTGTGCGTGTGATGCACTTTTTGGGTGTAAAAACGCTATTGCTAACCAATGCAGCGGGGGGGGCGGATAAAAGCTATCGCGTGGGTGACCTGATGTTGATTAACGACCACATTAATCTTCCGGGTATCGCAGGTCTTAACCCCTTAATGGGCGCAAACGACGATTCATTGGGTCCCCGCTTCTTAGGGATGGCACAAACCTATGACCGCGAACTGCGCCAGATTGCGCGTGGTGTTGCCCAAGAAAACAATATTCCCCTTCATGAAGGGGTGTATGCGGCAGTATCGGGACCGGCATTTGAAACACCCGCTGAAGTGCGTTACTTGCGCGGTATTGGGGCAAATGCAGTGGGCATGTCTACGGTACATGAGGTTTTGGTGGCGCGTCACGTGGGGATGCGTGTCATGGCGGTATCGGGTATTACTAATGAAGCCATTGACCAAGTGGACAGCGTAAACGAAACGAACCATGAGGAAGTGCTAGAAGCGGGTTTGGTGCTTGTGCCACGCTTGATAAAACTTATTAGAGGGGTACTTAAACAAGGATAATATGGCAGGACTATTCTTCTTCGTAGACCAAATCGCTGTTGGCGTTTATATCGTCTTGGGGGCAATTGCACTTTGGTTTGTGTGGCGGTTTTTAAGCGCACGTATTGAGTATGCCTCTACATTTTATGAGCTAGAACGTGACCTTGCACGCCAAAAACAATGGGATGCAGCGTTGTTGGTGGTGTTGATGCTGCAATTTAGCATTGGCATTTTGGGCATTCAACGCGAAGTTGTGCCATTTTTGCAGGGCGAAATTAATGTGCAAGAAGCGGTTGCGGTGGGGATAGTTATACAAGACGGCGCAGTAGCCACTTTTACGCCTGCGCCCATTGCAGGGGGGCTAAATATTGAGCCGGTTGCGCCATTAGGTGAGAACAACGTGGTGCTATTGGTAACACCCACGCTTACACCCACGCCAGTGGGGACAATTGTCCCTAATGCACCTGCAATTGTGGGGTGTAATGATGACCGCGCTACTATTCAAGTTCCTGCTAATGGTATGCGCGTTTTCTCGCCAATTCCGATTGTGGGAACAGCCTATACCGAGTCTTTTGCGCTGGCAAAAGTAGAAATTAAGGGCGTAAGTACCAATGACAATTACACGGTTATTGACGATAAACGCCAACCCATTCTTATATCAAGTGCGTTTAGCCAGTTTTCGCCCGCCTTGTATTCGCCCGGCGAGTATCAATTGCGGATTATGGTCTTTGATTTAACCGATACGCCTGTGGCTTCGTGTATGGTGACGATTTACATCACAGAACCGCCGATGACACCCACCCCCACACGCACGCCTTCGGTGTAGTAGAACGTTATGGCGCATGTAGGATTTATTGGGGTGGGTAAGGTTGCTCGCACACTAGGTAAGTTGTGGCATGATGAGGGCTATGGGATTAGTGCGGTCTATAACCGCACACATGCACACGCCCAAACCTTTGCCGATGAGGTTTATTCGCACGCTTGTGAAGGTCTTTTGGAAGTGATACAACGTGCTGACCTCATTTTTTTAACGGTAAATGACGATGCACTCTTGTCTTTGGCAGAAACTTTAGTAAGTGAAGATGTATCTCACAACATCCAATGGAGTGAGAAGGCTTTTGTGCATACATCGGGGGCGTGTAGCCTAGACGTGCTAGAGCCATTGCGGGCGTGTGGCGCACAAGTGGGGAGCTTGCACCCCGCGTTTCCGTTTGCGGATGTAGAGACGGCACGCCAAACGTTGCGCGGGGCGACCTTTGCCATAGAAGCCTCATCGGATTCTCTAAAGACGCATCTTAGCCAGCTGGTGAACGCGCTGAACGGGCAGGAAATTGTGCTAGAGGCGGGGCAAAAGACGCGCTATCATCTGGCTTTGGTGATGGCAAGCAATTATACGGTGGTGCTATATGCCATAGCAAAAGAGATGCTATTGGGTCTGGGCGCAGGGGATGACAGCGCAGTTAACGCGCTTAACCGCTTGCTAGAAGGCACAGTGACTAACCTCATCACACAGGGCGTACCGCGTGCGCTAACGGGACCCCTAACGAGAGAAGATATAGGCACATTGCAAGCCCATCTTGATGTGCTGGATACCCCCGAACTAAAAATATTGTATCGGCAACTGGCACGTGGGGCATACCCATTACTAAAGGCGCGGGGCGTACCAACCGACCGTATTGAATTAACCTTTATACAGGATGAAAATAATGACACGCTTAACAATACGTGACATCCAAAAGATGAAAACAGACGGGCAGAAAATAACTGTTTTAACGGCGTATGATGCAACAGGGGCGCGCGTGGCAGAAGCTGCTGATGTGCCAATGATTTTGGTGGGTGATTCTTTGGGGATGGTGGTACAAGGACATTCTACGCCCCTTAAAGTAACGCTAGAACACATGATTTACCACGCAGAAATTGTGGCGCGTGTAACACAAAAACCGCTGATTGTGGCAGATTTACCCTTTATGACATACCAAATTAGTGAAGAACAAGCCCTTCAAAATGCTGCCCGTGTGATGCAAGAAGCGGGCGTGACTGCCGTTAAAATTGAGGGTGGTGTAACCATTGCACCTACGATAAAACGCCTTGTGAACGTTGGGATTCCTGTCGTTGCGCACATTGGCTTAACGCCCCAAAGTATTCATCAGTTTGGGGGCTTTAGGGTGCAGGGGCGCGATATAGACTCGGCACGGCAACTGATTAGAGATGCTGAAGCAGTGCAAGAAGCCGGCGCGTTTGCGATTGTCCTAGAACTTGTACCAAGTCAATTGGCGCAATTAACCACAGAACGCCTTAAAATTCCGACTATTGGCATTGGGGCGGGCGTGCATTGTGACGGACAAGTGCAAGTGTTTCATGATGTGTTGGCAATGTTCTCTGACTTTTTGCCAAAGCACGCCAAACAATACGCACAGATTGGCAATGTGATGAAAGAAGCGATTGCTACTTATCGTGAAGAAGTGCAAAAAGGCAGTTTTCCATCGAATGACAACGTCTTTATGATGAAAGAGGACGTGATTAACGCGCTACGAAAAGAGCTAGGGCATGAAGGTTCTTGAGACCATTGAAGCTGTTACCGCCTATCGTAAAGGGCTAAAGGGGCGTATGGGTGTTGTGCCAACAATGGGGTATTTGCATCAGGGGCATGTGTCATTAGTGCGCGAAGCACGCGCTGATTGTGACCACGTTTTGGCAACGATTTTTGTCAACCCCGCGCAATTTTCGCCTAGCGAAGATTTGTCGGCATACCCACGAAACCTCCCTCGTGATTTAGAGCTTTTAGAAGCGGAAGGCGTGGATGCTGTATTTACGCCTACACCTGCCATGATGTATCCGCCTAATTTTCAAACGTATGTGACGGTGGAACGGGTGTCATTAGGCAAAGAAGGGGCAAGCCGCCCGACACATTTTAAGGGCGTGTCTACGATAGTGATGAAGCTGTTTAACATCGCCCAAGCCCATAACGCCTATTTTGGGCAAAAGGACGCGCAACAAGTGGTTGTTATCAGGCGGATGGTGCAAGATATGAATATGCCCGTGAACGTGGTCGTTTGCCCCATTGTAAGAGAAATAGACGGCTTGGCGATGAGTTCACGGAATGTGTATTTAACCACGCAAGAACGCCAATCGGCGCGTGTACTTCACGATGCGCTTACAGAGGCGGGGCGCATATACGCAGAAGGGGAACGCCATCCCGAAGCAATAAAATCACGCGTGATAGCTCTTTTGGAGGCTACACCATTGGCAAAAGTAGACTATATTAGCGTGGCGCGTGCCAGTGACATGCTAGAACTGGATAGCCCGATAGAACAGCCTTATTTGGTGTCTTTGGCGGTTCAATTAGGTAAGCCTCGCCTGCTGGATAACTGTTTACTGCCCATGTCGTTGAACACCCGTGAGGGCGCAACAGAAACACTTGGCGTAGAGTAGGTGTAAAAAAGGGCATGTGAAACACCATGCCCTTCAAGTATCTAGGATTGTTTGAATAGCCGAGACAACGCGCTCGTAATTGCCCGTTGCCAACGTTGTAAGCGTGTACGAAGGCGTGCCAGCGTATAACGGAATCTGCGCCGCTGTACGTTAAGGCGTGTGGGTGCTTTGTTGGGCGTTACCCATCGTATGAGCGCGGTTGCCCACGATAAGCCCCCACCAAAGCCCGTAAATATCACCACATCATCATCTTTAATGCGCCCTTGTTGTAGGGCTTCGCACAGCGCAAGTGGGATAGATGCGGCGGAAGTGTTGCCATACTTTGCTAGATTGCTGACAAATTTGCTCTCATCAATTTTGAGCTTCTTTGCTAAGTAATCTAGGATGCGTTGGTTGGCTTGATGAGGGACGACCACATCAATATCTTCTACCGTTAAATCAGACATTTCTAACACTTGGCGAATGCTTTCATCTACCACACGGGTGGCAAACTTAAACACTTCGCTACCGACCATGCTCATCTTGTTGACTTTTTGGTTTTCTAGATCATTGTGATTATGGGTGGGGATGTTAAGCAAGTCACCCCCTGCACCATCAGAGCGTAATACACTAGACATTACGCCCCCCTCTTTGTCGCTGGCTTGTAGTACTACCGCTCCCGCACCATCCCCGAACAAGATACAGGTGGTGCGGTCTTGCCAATCTAGCACGCGACTCATGGTTTCTGCGCCAATGATGAGTGCTGTTTCGATGCTACCGCTACGAATAGATTGGGTTGCCATCTCTAACGCATACACAAAACCGCTACAGGCTGCACTTAAGTCAAAAGCACCCGCTTGGCTTGCCCCTAAAAAGTCTTGGACAAGGCTGGCTGTGCTAGGGAAAACATTTTCTGATGTTGAGGTTGCCACAATAATCAGGTCCAGGTCTTTGGGCAACACATCGGCTATTTCTAGGGCGTTTTTGGCAGCTTCACATGCCAAAGTGGTTGTTGATTCGCGTTCATCTGCAATGCGACGCTCTTTAATGCCTGTGCGCGTTACAATCCACTCATCGGTGGTATCCACAAGAGCAGCGATGTCATTGTTGGTCATAGTTGTTTCTGGAACCGCCATGCCCCACCCAACGATGTGAGCGAATATGCCCGTTGTAATCTTTTGTGCGCTACGCTTCGCCATTGGGGTTATATCGTCCTAAAATGACAGTTGCATTATGCCCGCCAAAGCCAAACCCATTGCTCATAACCACGTTTAGCGTTTTTGCCACGCCCACATTAGGCGTGTAGTTTAGATCGCAGTTGGGGTCGGGGGTGGTAAGGTTGATGGTGGGTGGGATGAAATTATCCTGAATTGCCATGATGCTAAACACGGCTTCAATTGCCCCTGCTGCACCCAAGAGATGCCCCGTCATGGACTTGGTGGAACTAATGGGAACGGTGTAGGCAGTTTCGCCCAATGCGCGTTTAATGGCTTTGGTTTCGGCAGCATCGTTAAGGTTTGTGCCTGTGCCGTGTGCGTTGATGTAGTCAATATCTTGGGCTGTTAAGCCAGCGTCTGCCAGCGCACGGGTCATTGCCATAGCTGCGCCTTCGCCTGTTTCTAGCGGGGCGGTGGGGTGGTACGCATCGGATGTATGCCCATAACCTAGCACTTCTGCATAGATGGGTGCGCCACGTTCTAGGGCGTGGTCAAGGTCTTCTAGCACCAACATTGCACAGCCTTCACCCGGCACAAAACCATCACGCTTGCCATCAAAAGGACGGCTTGCGCCTTCGGGGTCGGCGTTGTTTTGTGAAAGGGTTTTCATGTTATTAAAACCTGCGATGGTCATGGGGGTGATGGCAGCTTCAGTTGAGCCTGTAATCATCACTTTCGCTTGCCCGCGCCGAATAATTTCGGCGGCTTCGCCAATACAGTTATTGCCTGTGGCACAGGCGGTTGTAATGCAGAAGTTTGGGCCTCTTAGGTTAAATTCCATAGAAACGCGCCCACTACTGCCATCAATGAGCAAGCGTGGCACAACAAGCGGGCTTACACCGTGATGCCCTTTTTGGACGAAGCCCATTACGGCTTCGATGAGTGAGTTAATGCCCCCGATGCCACTGCCGACAATACAGCCGATGTCATAGCGGTTTTCATCGGTAACTACCAAGCCACTTTGTGCAACGGCTTCCTTGGTGGCGGCTATTGCAAAATGCGTGGCGCGGTCTGTGCGTTTGGCTTCTTTTTTACCCATGAGGGCTTCGGCATCGAAGTCTTTCACTTCGCCCGCAATTTTATTTTCAATGACGACAGGGTCAAAGAGGGTAATGCCCCCAATACCGCTTTTGCCCTGCGATGTGTTTTTCCATGCTTCTTGAACACTGTTGCCTGTGGGGCAAATTATCCCCATACCTGTAACTACTACGCGCCGTCTTGCCACGATTGCCTCCTCTTTTGATGAAAGATGCTAAAAATAGCCTCTTTTTTGTTTTAAGACTTGATATAGTTTATAGAACACGAAAAATCTCATTTGGTTGTGGGGTTGTCGTTGATGGCTACGCTCATGTTATAATCGCGCATCTAAACCACCTTAGTGTAACACAAGACCCACAACAGAAACGACGCTTAAATGATACTCGTAACAGGAGCAACAGGCTATATAGGACGGCACGTGGTACAGGCTCTGATGGACGAGGGCTTGCCTTTGCGTTGCCTTATTCCTGAACATCGCCTGAACGCTATTACATGGGATAAAGATGCCCCTAATGCCCCTCAAATTGTAATAGGTGACATCTTAAACGAAGAAGTGGTATTTAAGGCAGTCACGGGGGCGCACACCATTATTCACCTAGAAAATGCCATGTGGTGGGGGCGCAAGCGTGACCTAGAGCGCATTGAAATAAGTGGCACACAAACGCTCCTAGCGGCGGCGCGTAGTGTACGCGTGGGGCGCGTTATCACCCTTAGCCATATCGGGGCAACGCCTTCATCAGCATATACCCTGCACCGTACTAAAGGACAAGTAGAAGAACTCATTAAAGCCAGTGGACTGGCGTATACGATTATGCGCTTGGGGCTGGTGTTTGGTGAGGGGGATGCGTTCATTAGCCATATTGCTATGATGCTACGCGGAAACCCACTATTTTTTGCGATGCCGGGTCAAGGTGAGGTGGTGTTGCATCCGCTTCATATTGATGACCTTGTGAAAGCCATTTTGGTATCGCTAGAAAGTATTGACGCACTAGACCGCACCATCGAAATGGGCGGCTTGGAATACACTACATTTGAGGATTTGTTGTATACGATTATGCGTGTGTCGGGTATGTCTCGCCCTATTTTGCGCTTGCCTCCTTATCTAATGCGCTTGCTCTTGTGGGCGGGCGGATGGTTACTCCCTCGTACACTGATGACTACCCAATGGTTAGACATTTTGGCAACGCATCGTGTAGCACCCATGAGCAATGCGTACGAGAATTTTGGCTTTCAACCACGCCGTTTTGAAGATGCCCTTGTGTCTTATCTACCTAAACAGGCACACTTAAGGGGATTGTTTTCACAGTCATTTCGTCGTCGTCCTAAATCACTTTAGAAAGGGGTTGTTATGGTGCAACAACAGGTACTCATTCGCGCCCTGCAAGAAACACAAGAATTGCATAATGCTGTAGAGCTACAAAAAATTTATTGGGGCAATAACATGGGAGATATTGTGCCTCATCACATGCTCTTGTCGATGGCGCACTATGGCGGGCATGTGTTTGGCGCATTTTTGAATGAGCGTATGGTCGGCTTGCTGATGGGGTTTATTGGCGCGCAAATTCACCCTGATGATGCAGTTGATGCCTCTAGCCACTTGTTGGTGATGTCTAAGCGCATGGTGGTATTGCCTGAATATCGCAATTACAAAATTGGGGAACGCCTAAAGCTGGCACAACGCGATTTTGCGATACGCCACAACATCCCGTTGGTAACGTGGACATTTGACCCGCTTCTTTCAAGAAATGCGTATCTTAACCTACACAAATTAGGTGCAATTGGGCAAAAGTATGAAGCTAATTTCTTTGGGACGGATGCGAATAACTCAACGCTTAGTGGCGATAGATTGGCGGCGAATTGGTGGGTAAAGCACGCTCATATTGAAGCGCATCTGCAAAAAACCTATGAAGATGCACGCATTATTAACGTGATAGAAAAACATGCCCCCGTTGCCCTAAACATCACCGATAACACCGAACAATTGCTAGAAGTTCACCCCGATTTTGTGAGCCTAGAAGCCGAAAACCCACAGGCGGGTAAGCTATGGCGCAACCATGTTCGGATGGCGTTTACGACGCTATTAGGGGCGGGGTACTTGGCGACTGATGTCATTCGGCGTGGTGAACGCACGTTTTACGCTTTTACTAAAGATGATGGCACGTTTAGTTATTAACGGTTGTACATGAGGAGTTTTTGACATGCAAAGCATCACGATTAAAGAAATCAAGCTATACCCCATTGCTATGCCCTTTGTTGAACCCTTGCGGACGAGCTTTGGGATGGAGCCATTTAAGGCTGCCATTGTGGTCGAAATGATTACAGAAGAGGGCGTAACGGGCTGGGCAGAAGCCTCTGTTGCGCCCGAACCCGGCTATACAGGCGAAACGGTGGGGACGGCGTATCATCTGATAGCGCATTTTCTTGTGCCGTTATTGGTGGGCAAAACCATTACAGACCCGTACCAAGCCCGCGACATATTGCATGTGGTACGCGATAACAAGCACGCCCGCGCAGGACTAGAGATTGCTGTGTGGGATGCGTTTGCTAAAGCGAATAAAATGCGCCTTGCAGACTTGCTGGCATCGTACTTGCCCGAAGGACACGCCTCACGTGGACGCGCTGTAGTGGGTGTAAGCATTGGGATTCAGCCAAGTGTAGAAGAAACCATAGACATCATCAACAAGCGTCTTGGACAGGGCTATAAACGCATCAAGCTAAAGATTAAGCCAAACTGGGATGTGGAACTGGCACAGGGCATTCGCGCTGTACACCCCGATATTATGCTGATGTTGGATGCCAATAGCGCGTATACGTTGGCGGATGCCGAACACCTAAAGGGCTTGGACGACTATAATTTGCTGATGATAGAGCAACCCCTAAGCCACGATGATATTTATGAACACAGCAAGCTACAACCCCAAATTAAAACCCCTGTTTGCCTGGATGAAAGCGTAAAGAGTGCCAACGACCTACGCCTCGCCATTGAAGTGGGTGCGATTAAAATTCTAAACCTAAAGCCTGCAAGAGTGGGGGGCTTTGCCGAATCTTTAGACATTTACAAAGTTGCGTTAGAAAGTGGCTTATCCTTGTGGATTGGTGGGATGCTAGAAACAGGCGTAGGGCGTGCAGCTAATGTCGCAATTGCTTCGTTGCCTGCCGTGAATTTACCCTGTGACATTAGTGCAACCGACCGCTATTTTGCAGAGGACATCACCGAACCGCCTTTTGTGCTACAACCCGATAGCACGTTGCTCGTGCCTGATGGCGACGGCATTGGCGTAGAAGTAGTACGGGAACGCCTAGAACGTGCTGTAGAAGGCTGG
Organism: Anaerolineae bacterium; assembly: GCA_034437555.1. Taxonomy (GTDB): domain Bacteria; phylum Chloroflexota; class Anaerolineae; order Aggregatilineales; family Phototrophicaceae; genus JANWYT01. The sequence goes on from DAOTTQ010000029.1 coordinate 80,188, forward strand.
TATGGGCAGAAATACTATCCAATTGCATAAACACACAATGACCAAATGAGATGAGGACACAACAAACATCATGAGCAAAGCGTTATTTGAAGGTTCTACCATTGGCTTTATTGGTGCTGGCGCAATGGGAACGGCAATGATTAGTGGCTTGTTGGCACGTGAATTGGTGAGTGCGGATTGTATCATTGCCAGTGACCCCCACATGGATAAGGGCGAAAAACTAGCAAATGACTACGGGATTCGCTTTACAACAGATAACCTAGAAGTGGCTAAAGAAGCCGATGTGCTGGTTTTAGCCGTAAAGCCACAGGTGCTAGGGCGTGTAATTAGCCCGCTTCGTGGGCGTGTGGATAACGTTTCGCTGATTCTGAGCATTGTGGCGAGCGTAAAGATGCGGACGATTGTCGGGCAATTGCTGAATAGTCGCGTGGTGCGTTCTATGCCCAACACGCCTGCACAAATTGGCGAAGGCATGAGCGTATGGTGCGCCACTGACGAAGTAGAGGACAAGCAGCGCAAACAAGCTGCCGCACTCTTAGGGGCATTGGGCGAGCAACTTTACGTAGAAGATGAACGCTTGTTGGATATGGCAACAGCACTTTCGGGCAGTGGGCCCGCCTATGTGTTTTTGTTTATGGAAGCCATGATTGATGCGGGCGTGCGAATGGGCTTTACATATCGTGATGCCAGCAAGCTGGTATTACAAACGCTAAAGGGCGCAAGCCAATATGCGATTGAATCGGGGGTGCATTTGGCGCAACTGCGAAACCAAGTGACTAGCCCCGGTGGCACAACGGCTGCTGCCCTCTATGAACTAGAAAAACTACACTTTAGAACCGCCATTGCCGAAGGCATTTGGGCGGCGTATCAACGGGCGGTACAGCTGGGTGAGGACGAAGACAAATGAGCGTGGTGACATTTGCCGATATTGAAAGCGCGTCAGAACGGTTAGCAGGAGTGGCACATCGCACCCCTGTACTGACATCACGGACGCTGAATGGGCGCATTGGCGCAGAAGCTTTCTTAAAAGCCGAAAACCTTCAGCGTATGGGGGCTTTTAAGTTTCGGGGGGCGTATAACGCACTCTCACGGCTGACGCTGGAAGAGCGCGAAAGAGGTGTTGTGGCGTTTTCGTCAGGCAATCACGCCCAAGCGGTGGCGCTTTCGGGCAGAATTTTGGACATTAAAACGGTGATAGTGATGCCGAATGATGCTCCCCAAATAAAGCTAAATGCCACACGAGGCTATGGGGCAGAAGTGGTTATTTATGACCCCACAACCCAAGACCGCGCAGAGGTGGCAAAATCTTTGATTGAAACGCACGGTTACACGCTTATTCCGCCGTTTGACCATCCTCATGTGATTGCGGGGCAAGGCACGTCTGCCAAAGAACTCATTGAAGACGTGGGGGAATTAGACACTTTATTGGTGTGCTGTGGGGGCGGGGGCTTACTTAGTGGCTGTGCGATTGCCAGCAAAACGCTATCTCCGAATACTAAAGTGATAGGCGTTGAGCCTGAAATGGCTGACGACGCGACGCGTTCTTTCCATACAAAGCAGCTGGTGAAGATTGCATACCCGAACACGATTGCAGACGGCACACGGACGCTTTCTTTGGGGCAACTCACGTTTCCATTGGTGTTGCAATATGTAGATGACATGGTGACAGTCAGTGAAGAAGCCATCAAAGAAGCAGTTCGCTTTGCGTTTAGCACCATGAAGATTGTGATAGAACCCAGTGGTGCGCTAGGGTTGGCGGCGGTTTTAAGTGGCGTGGTAAAGCCTAATGGGCGTGTGGGTATTATCATCAGTGGAGGGAATGTAGATGCTGCTGTTATGGCAGACATTTTAACGGCGCAATAGGAGTTTTTAGTGACACAATGCGCTGTAAGAGACAAAGCAGACAAGGGGCTTTTTATGCCCCTTGTTTTGTTTTCTAGTGACTTTGGTTTTTACAGGCGTTCTGCAATGAGTTTGGCTTGGGTAAATAGTAAAAGGTAGTCGGGCCCGCCTGCTTTGCTATCTGTGCCACTCATGTTAAAGCCCCCAAAAGGATGCACGCCTACCATTGCCCCTGTGCATTTGCGGTTAAAGTATAAGTTACCCACATGGAACTCACGGCGAGCCTGTTCTAGGCGGGTACGGTCTTGGCTATAGACTGCGCCTGTTAAGCCGTATTCCGTGCCGTTGGCAATGCGGATGGCATCGCTGAAGGACGTTGCACGAATGAGAGCCGTGACGGGTCCAAAAATTTCGTCTTGTGCCACACGCCCACCCTCAGGAATATCCCCAAAAACAGTCGGCGCAATAAAGTAACCGTTTCCATTGCTTTCTACCACACGCCCGCCCGCCAATAATTTACCTTCTTGTGTGCCAATGTTGATGTAGTGACGCACTTTGTCAAAGGCTTCTTGGTCGATGACAGGACCCGTGTAAATATCGGGGCTAAGGTCGGTTGCACCCACACTAAGTTTTTCGGTCAGCGCAACCACACGGTCGGCAACCGCGTCATAAATATCATTGTGAAGAATGACACGGCTGGCGGCAGAACACTTTTGCCCCTGAAAGCCAAATGCGCTGGCAACAATGCCCTGTGCTGCACTGTCAAGGTCGGCGGTTTCGTCTACGACAATGGCATCTTTACCCCCCATTTCTAAAATGGAGCGCTTTAGCCAAACTTGACCCTGTTGCACTTTAGCGGCAACTTCGTGGATGTGAACGCCAACAGGACGCGACCCCGTAAAGGCAATAAAGCGCGTGAGGGGATGTTCTACCATGCGTGCGCCCACAATTTCACCCGGACCGGTAAGAAAGTTGAGAACACCACTGGGTAAGCCCATCTTCCAAAATAGCTCGGCAACCATCCACCCTGTTAGGGGGCTTTGTTCGGCGGGCTTTAGCACAACGGTATTGCCTGCCACAATGGCTGCCGATGTCATGCCGGCAAGGATGGCGTTGGCAAAGTTCCACGGGGGAATGATTGCGCCCACGCCTAAGGGGATGTATTGCAAGTTAAGCTGTTCGTGGGGGTAGTGTGTAAGGAGCGCGTCACTATTGGCAATTCTTAAAATTTGACGGGCATAATATTCTAAAAAGTCGATAGATTCGGCGGTGTCGGCATCAGCTTCTGCCCAAGATTTGCCCACTTCTAGCACCATAACGGCGTTAAATTCGTGCTTGCGACGGCGCATTTCGGCGGCGGCATTTAGTAAGTGGCGTGCGCGTTCTTCGGGGGTGGTATATTGCCACTTCTTAAAGGCTTCTGTAGCAGCCTCGATGGCTAAATCGGCGTGCTTTGCTGTGCCATTGGCAAAGTAGCCTAGCACTTCGTCGGGGCGCGCGGGATTGATAGAAGGGAAAACATCCTCTAAGAAAATGCGTTGGTCGCCAATAACGAGGGGGTAGGTTTCGCCCAAACGCGACTTCACTTTATTCATGGCATCTTGAAAGGCTTTGACGTTGGCGGGGTTAGAAAAATCAGTAAATGGTTCGGTGCTATACGGTGGTAACATGGCAAAAACTCCTGATGGTGTGTGATGTGTGTGTGATGAAAAAGACGCGCCGAAGCGTGTTTTATTCCTAAAAGGGTGTGTGGTTACGCGGTGCGGAAGAAGCTCTTCATAAAGAACCACAAGTTTGCAGGTCGCTCGGCAAGACGGCGCACAAAGTAAGGATACCACGCCTCACCGAATGGCACATAAACGCGCATTTTATAGTCTTTTGCCAGCACTTCTTGGCGATTAGAACGCACACCATACAGCATCTGAAACTCGAAGCGGTCGGGGGCAATTCGCTCTTCTTTGATGAGTTTTTCGGCGGCAACAATCATGGCTTCGTCATGGGTGGCAATGCACAAGTAGGCATTGGTGTTGGCGCGTAGATATTGCGTCATTACCTTGACATAGTTTTGGTCAGTGTCTGCCTTCTGTGGAAAAGCAAGGTCGGCAGGCTCTAAATAAGCCCCCTTGCATAGCCGAATATGCGCGTTTTCTGAAGCAAGGTCTGCCATGTCTTTCTCTGTGCGATACAGATACGCTTGAATGACTGTACCCACATTGTTGAACTCGTATTCATCGCGCATGGTGCGATAAATGCGAAGGGTGGTATCGGTGTGGGCGGTGCTTTCCATGTCAATTGTGACGGGGATATTGTGCTGTTTGGCGCGTGTAAGAATGTGCCGAACATTGTTGACGCACAGTTCTTCAGAAATATCTAAGCCTAGATGAGTGAGCTTAACAGAAACACTGGCGTTTAAGCCGTCCTTGTGGATGCGGTCTAAAACGGCTTGATAGGTGCTAACCACTTCTTCTGTGTCTTTGGCGGCAGCCACACTTTCACCTAAGTAATCAAGGGTGACAAGGATACCCTTATCATTAAGTTCTTTGGTAGCTTGAACGGCTTCGTCTAACATTTCGCCTGCCACAAAGCGACGCGCAACACGGCGTGCAACGCCCCATTTTGTCATGACATTCCGTGCCCACGTTGCTGTAGAGAGATATAACAATAAACGCTTTAACATATGCCCTCTTATCCTTCTTATCATTGGCTCATCAAGGGGATGATTTGCCCTATTTTGGGGTGTATTCTAACAAATTTAGGCACGCTGTCGTATAGCCATTAGGGGCAAAAAGGGACTATACTTAAGAAGTAGATGATGTGTTTGTGAAAAAGTGGACATATAGCCCTTCATTCGGTACAATTCATAAGGCAAAATAGGGACGATTTATTTCAGCTTGGGAAAATGCGCGGTAACGCGCTTTAAGTAGTTATGTTAGTTGCAGTGGCAGTTAATCACACATAAGGAGCCGAGAATGGCGGAAAATATCTACGACTCTATTCTGAAACAGATTCAAGAGTATGCACCAACATTAGAATCCGTTGAAGTGGGTTATGTGCAAGAGGTCGGTGACGGTATTGCGCGTGTCAACGGAATGAACAACGTGCGTTACAACGAGCTTGTGCGCTTTGAAAATGGCACTATCGGTATTGCGTTTAACCTAGAACGCGATAGCGTGGGTGTGATTATCATGGGTGCTTACGAAGGCATTCAAGAAGGTGACACTGTTAGCTCACTAGGGCGTATTTCTTCTGTGCCTGTGGGCATGGGCTTGGTTGGGCGTGTGGTAGACGCGCTGGGCAACCCATTAGATGGTAAGGGCGTTGTGCCTGCCACAGAATACTATCCTATTGAGCGTATTGCTGCAGGCGTGATGGAACGTAAGGGCGTTAGTCGTCCTGTACAAACGGGCATTTTGGCAATTGATGCCATGATTCCTGTGGGGCGTGGACAACGTGAGCTTATCATTGGTGACCGCCAAACAGGTAAGAGCGCGGTAGCCATTGACACCATTCTGAACCAAAAGGGTCAGAACATGAATTGCATCTATGTTGCCATTGGCAAGCGTCGTGGTGAACTGGCACGCATTGTAAACACTCTTGAAGAACGTGGCGCAATGGAATACACCACCATTGTGGTGGCTTCGGCTTCGGACGCTGCCGCGTTGCAATACATTGCTCCCTTTGGCGGTTGCGCTATTGGTGAGTGGTTTATGGAAAACGGTAAAGACGCATTGGTCATTTATGATGACTTGTCTAAGCACGCTGCGGCTTATCGCCAAGTGTCTTTGTTGCTACGCCGTCCTCCCGGACGTGAAGCGTATCCCGGCGATGTGTTTTATCTTCATAGCCGTTTGCTAGAACGTGCTGCCCAACTAAGTGATGAAAAAGGTGGCGGTAGCCTAACAGCTTTGCCCATCATCGAAACTTTGCTTGGCGATGTGTCGGCATTTGTGCCTACCAACGTTATCAGCATCACGGATGGTCAAATTTATCTTGAAGGTGAACTTTTCTATGCGGGTCAACGCCCTGCTTTGAATACAGGCATTAGCGTTAGCCGCGTAGGTGGTGCTGCACAAACCAAGATTATGAGCAAGACTGCAGGCGGTTTGCGCCTTCAAATGGCGAAGTTCCGTGACCTTGCCGCTTTCGCTCAATTTGGTTCTAACCTTGATAAATCCACACAAGACCAGCTAGACCGTGGGTTGCGCTTGAACGAATTGTTTAAGCAAGCACAATACAACACCTATGCTTTGGAAGAACAAATTGCCCTTATCTATGCAGGCACTAACGGCTTCTTGGACACTGTGCCTGTTGCCCGTGTACAAGCATGGAAAGCAGATTTCTTACGTGCAATGCGGGCGCAATATGCCACACTTGCTAAAGAAGTTGCAGACAAGGCAATCAAGGGTATTGATGACGATCTCAAGACTAAGCTGGAGAGTACGCTCAACCAATTCAACGAGACGTGGAGCTAACGTCTAACACCGTGAAAGGAGACGCGAGATGCCACCGTTAAAAGAGGTACGCAATCGCATTAAAAGCATAAAGAACATTGCCCAAATCACCCGCGCACTAGAAGCTGTATCTGCGTCCAGAGTGCGTCGCGCACAAGCGCGGGTGTTGGCGAGCCGTGCCTATGCCGAAAAGGCGTGGGAAATTTTGCTAAACATTCAAAGCGCGTCAGGGGGGACGGTTTCTCACCCCCTTTTAACCGCGCGTGAAGAAATTAAGAACGTGCTTGTGGTTGTGTTGACCTCTGATAGAGGTTTGGCGGGGAGCTATAACACCAATGTGTTGCGCGTTGTCGAGCGTTTTGAAACACGCTTTGGCAAGCCCACCAAATTTGTTACGGTGGGGCGTAAGGGTCGCGATACCTTTATTCGTAGTGGCGCAAACGTTATCGCAGAGTTTAGCGATTTGCCTGCTGAACCCACCATTGCCAGCATTTCACCTATTGCACGCCTTGCCATTGATGCTTATATGAGTGGTGAAGTGGACGAAGTGTTCATTGCTTACACCGACTTTGTAAACATTTTGGCGCAACGCCCCGTGGTGCGCCTGTGGTTGCCTTTAAGCACAAACATTGAAGCGAACCGTGTGGTGAGTGACCTAATTAAGGAATTGCCCCCCGTAACAGAGGGCGCAACGACCTATGATTATGAGCCAAACGCTGCGGCTGTGTTGGATGAGATTGTGCCACGCTTTACAGAGCTTCAGTTGTATCAAGCGTTACTAGAAGCACAAGCCAGCGAACATGCAGCCCGTATGGCAGCCATGAGAAACGCCACCGACAACGCCAAGCAACTGACAGCCGATTTAACGCTGGAATACAATAAGGCGCGTCAGGCAACTATTACCAACGAAATCTTGGACATTGTGGGCGGTGCAAGCGCACTACAAGCCTCGCTAGATGCCCTTGCTGCTGAAATTTTGGGCGAAGCACCCGCACCCGTTGCGATTGCTAAACCTGTGAGTGCCAACGGCGCAAATGGTGAAAGCAAGGAAACCCCACAAGCAAAACCAGAAAAACCCAAAAAGGGCGCATCTAAAGGCGACAACCTTACGAAAGTAGAGGGGATTGGGTCCAAGATGTCGAAGGCGTTGGTAGAAGCAGGCATTGATACGTTTGCGAAGCTCGCCGAGAAAAGCGAAGATGAGTTACATGCAATTATTAAGGCAGCAGGGATGAACCTTGCGCCAAGCATCCCAACATGGGCAGAACAAGCCCGTTTAGCTGCAAGTGGCGATTGGGATGCTTTGAAGGCTCTACAAGATGAACTGGACGGCGGGCGTAGACCCCAATAAGGAGTAAGTTTTATGGCACAAGTTCAAGGTAAAGTTACCCAAGTGTTGGGTAACGTGGTGGATGTGGTGTTTCCAAGTGGGCAATTGCCCGATATTTTTGATGCGCTTCGCATTGAACGCGAAGGGCAAGAAGACCTCATCCTAGAGGTGGAATTGTTGCTTGGCGATAGCGAAGTGCGTTGCGTGGCGATGGATGCTACCGACGGCTTGAAGCGCGGTGAAATTGCTCATGCCACTGGCGCAGCCATTAGCGTGCCTGTGGGAGAGGCTTCACTTGGGCGCGTGTTTAACGTTTTGGGTCGCTCTATAGACAATGGCGAACCGATTGGCAAGGATGTTCCTCGCCGTCCGATTCACGCTAGCGCACCCACATTCGATGAACAAGCCTCTCGCGTTGAAATCTTTGAAACCGGCATGAAGGTTATTGACCTTGTTGCTCCGATGGTTAAGGGCGGTAAAACGGGTATCTTTGGGGGCGCAGGGGTAGGCAAGACTGTGACCATTCAAGAACTGATTAACTCTATCGCAACCCAACACGGCGGTTTGTCTGTGTTTGCGGGTGTGGGTGAACGTACCCGTGAAGGTACAGACCTTTACCACGAAATGAAGGAATCGGGCGTATTGCCCAAGCTGGCGATGGTATACGGGCAGATGAACGAACCCCCTGGTGTGCGTTTGCGCGTGGCACTTTCTGGCTTGACGATGGCAGAACACTTCCGTGACCAAGGCAAGGACGTGCTTATCTTTATTGATAACATCTTCCGTTACAGCTTGGCGGGCGCAGAAGTATCGGCGTTGTTGGGTCGTATGCCTTCCGCAGTGGGTTATCAACCCAACCTTGCCGAAGAAATGGGTATGCTACAAGAACGCATTACCTCCACCAATCGCGGTTCTATCACGTCGATGCAAGCCGTTTATGTGCCTGCAGATGACTACTCTGACCCTGCGCCTGTAGCGGTGTTCACGCATCTTGACAGCACGATTGCATTGGAACGTAGCATTGCCGCCCGTGCGTTGTTCCCTGCGGTAGACCCCCTTTCCTCAACATCAAAAATGCTTGACCCCAACGTTGTAGGGGAAGAACACTACCAAACAGCCCGCGAAGTACAAAAAGTGCTTCAACGCTATAAAGACTTGCAAGACATCATCGCCATCTTGGGCGTTGAAGAATTGTCGGATGACGATAAGTTGTTGGTGGCACGCGCTCGTAAAATTGAAAACTTCCTTAGCCAACCGATGGTTGTGGCAGCACAATTTACGGGTCGTGAAGGTCGCTATGTAAAAGTAAAAGATACAGTGCGCGGCTTTAGAATGATTCTGGACGGTGAAGTTGACCAAATTCCAGAAGCTTTGTTCTACATGGCAGGACCCATTGAGGATGTGCTTGAACGTTACGAAGACAGCCTCAAAAACTAGGAGGTAATGATGCCAATTCACGTAGAGTTAGTAACGCAAGAGCGTAAGGTGTTTGAAGAAAAGTATGCTGATATTGTGATTTTGCCCGCTGTTGAGGGTGAGATGGGCGTTTTGCCCAATCACGCCCCCGTTTTAACCACGCTAACCTTCGGTGAGATGGTGGTACGCAAGGGTAATGCCGAAGAACGCTTTGCAATTTATGGTGGGGTGGTGGACGTGCGCCCCGATAAAGTGGTGGTGTTGGCAGATACAGCAGAATCTTCTTTTGCGATTGATGAGCAAAAAGTGGAAGATGCGCGTAAACGTGCTTCACAAATTATGCAAAACGGTGTTAATCCAGAGCAAAATCGCACCGCTGCCCTAGAACTGCGTCGCGCAGAACTGGCTTTGAAAGTAAAACGCAGAGTTCAAACCAGTGGTAGTCGCTTACGTATTTTGGCTGAGGATGACGAGTAAAACTTGTCCTTCTTGATGGCTTCATGAAATCTGCTTACAACGCCCGAACTGTTCGGGCGTTGTGTTTTATGGTATAAACGATGCGTTCTATTCGTCATGAGCGCGTGCGCTCGTAACAGTAAGGTGCTGTATGGCATTATTCTCTAAACGCTTAGGTTTGGACTTGGGTACTGTCAACGTTCTCATTTATGACAACGGACAAATTGTGCTTCAAGAACCCTCCTTGGTGGCAATTCAAATTGATGAAAATGGTGACGAAAACATCATCGAGATAGGGCAACCTGCCCGCGAAATGATGGGGCGTGTGGACGATGAGAGCGTGCAAATTGTGCGTCCATTGCAAAATGGCGTTATTGCAGATTATGAAGTAACGCAAAGTATGTTGTCGTACTTCTTTGGAAAGGTTGCGGGGCGGTTTTCTTTGTTTAAGCCTACGGTGATGGTTTCTGTGCCGTATGGGGTGAACAGTGTAGAAAAACGTGCTGTAGTAGAGGCAGTGCTTTCGGCAGGGGCGCGAGAAGTGTTCCTGATTTGGGAGCCACTAGCGGCAGCTATCGGGGCAGGTTTGCCCGTAAGCACACCCGCAGGCGATATGGTAGTGAATATTGGCGGTGGCATCACCGAAGCTGCCGTGATTACGATGAACAATATCATTCGCGCCGAAAGTGGGCGGATTGGTGGGATTCGCCTAGATGAAGCGATTCAGTCCTATATCCGAAGCAAATATAACCTTGCGATTGGTTTGCCTACGGCAGAATCGGTTAAAATTCAGGTGGGGGCAGCTGTTGTGCAACCCCAAGAAATGACAATGGAAGTTCAAGGTCGTAGCATTAGTGATGGCTTGCCCCGTTCTATTCCTGTAAGTACCAGCGAAGTTGTTGAAGCCATTGAAGAACCTCTAAAAGCAATTGCGCGTGTGGTGCGTAATGTGCTATCAAATACACCCCCAGAACTTGCCTCTGATATTATTGACCGTGGGATTGTTTTAACGGGTGGCGGGGCATTGCTTCGCGGGCTAGACCGCTATTTAACCAAAGAAACGGGCGTGCCTGTGTATAGAGCTGATAACCCGATGATTGCCGTGGCGGTAGGGGCGGGCAAAGCCCTAGAAAACCCTGCAATGATGCGAAACATTATGCAGGTCAAATAGCAATGCGCTCTTTTTTGTGGAAAAATCGGTTTGAGCTAGGGGTATTATTGGGCGTAATTGCGCTCTTTTTCCCCATCATGGCGCATTGGAGTATATTAGGTGATTTTGAACCCCATGCCGAATTTACACTGCGGATGCTGGCAAACGAACCCGATTTCTTGATGCAGAGGATCCCTAACTTTCTGTGGCATGCCAGTGTAGGTGTGCCGTATGCTGTTTTAGGGATTGTGCCTCTTACCACTTATATCACCATTGTAAATGTGCTGTGGTACGTCTTTCTGGGTGGGATTATCTTTTGGCAGTTGCGCCTGGCATTGGCACGAGATAATACGCTTAGTGGGCGTGATGGCGTGATTGCCATTGTGATGACGCTGGCATTGATGATGATTGTTCCTATCAACTTGTTTTTCCCCGATAGCTATTACTTTGGTTTCGTGTACCCATATGTGTACCATAACCCCACTATGATACCGTTACGCCCGCTGGCACTGCTGATGTTTTTTGTGGGGGTGTGGTCGTTTAACCCATCGGCTGACCGCACACAATACGGCTTAAGGTTAGCTGTTGTGGCATTACTTTCGTTGGCGTGTGTGTGGGCAAAACCTAGCTATACGATGGTCTTTATTCCTGCGCTGGGCTTGGTGGTGCTGTGGCGACTGCTACGACGTGAGTTTATTGACTGGGGTATGGTGGTGATTGGGCTAGGCTTGCCGAGTGTGGGCTTAATTGGGCTTCAGGCACTTACTTACACCAGTGGAGGGATGGAGTTTTCGCCTCTGCTTGTTTTTGACTTGTGGGCGTATCACTATGACCCCCTAGCGAACCAAAACCTTGCCTTAAAACTGGTCTTGTCTATAGCGTTTCCGTTGGTGGTTTATATTGCTTATTGGGCGCAGGCGCGGCGTGACCTTACGTTAAATTTTGCTTGGATTGGCTTCATTATCGGCGTATTGTATGCGTATTTATTCGTGGACAGTGGCGATAGGGTAGCGGGCAATCTTTCTTGGAACGCGCAAATAGGCTTGATGGTGCTGTATATTGTGGCGGGTATTTTTTGGTGGCGTACCCACCGCCAACACCCAAACACGGCACGCTTTTGGGCAGTTGCCATTGTGTTTGGGCTTCATGTGGTTAGTGGTATTTTGTGGATTGTGGCTCACATGACAACCACTTATTTAGACCTTATCTATAAAGTGTGGTAATGCCTAATCTTCTTTAAGATAGTAGGTCATGTGTTGTAGGTGGGCAACGGGGTCGATGTACTGCACCATCACGTTGTCGGGTACGTTGATGTTGATTGGGGCGTAATTTAAGATGGCACGCACGCCCGCTTCTATAAGTGAGTTGGCAACGTCTTGGGCATACTCGGCAGGGACGGCAATCATGGCAATCTGAACGCCATGTTCTGTGATGGTTGCTTGGAGTTCATCTAGGGGTTGAACGATTAGGTTGTCGATAGGTTGCCCAATTTTGCTAGGGTCGGCATCAAAAACCCAACGCACACGAAACCCTCTATCTCTAAACCCGCGATACTGGCTAATGGCGTTGCCTAAGTTGCCCGCACCCACAAGGGCAACATCCCATTCTTGATTGACTTGCATTACTTGACGCAATTTGTTGACAAGATAATCAATTTGGTAGCCTGTTCCTTGCTTACCAAATCCACCAAAGTGAGAGAGGTCTTTACGAATTTGTGCCGAACTGATGCCAAGTTTATGACCTAGTTCATGCGATGATGTCACTTCGCGCCCCTCTTGTTGAAGTCTTGTTAATGCCCTTAGATAGAGTGGCAATCGACCAATCACGATATCCGGGATGCTATTAGACGGCTTTAATGGCATAGGGCGTTCCTCAATACTGACCACGTTCATCATTAAAGGTGGGTAAAATTTCCATCGTGGTTAAGACTTATTATAGTAGAATAGTGTCAAATGGAACAATCGGAAAGTGCCTATGTCTGTTAGACGAAACTTTATGTTGCTTTTGTTGGTCTCGGTGCTGTTGCCGTCGTTTATTTTTTTACGCGCCCAACGCCAAGACCCCAACGATGTGTTATCACGTTTGGCAACCGTACAGCTGTACGAAGTGCGACGGGGTGACGTTGAACTCTCTGTGAGTGCCATCGGCACACTAGAACCAGACCAATCTAACCTCCTTAGTTTTTTGGTGGCGGGGCGTGTGGTAGAAGTGCTGATAGAACGCGATGCGTACGTGCTGGCAGGTGACCCCCTCATCCGATTAGATAATACGCTTCAGCGCATTGCTTATGAACAAGCTTCGTTGAATGTAGAAAAAGCCGAACTTGCGCTACAAGATTTGCTTGAAGTAGATGAATCACAGATTCGTTTAGCAGAAGCCAGTGTAGACAGCGCGTGGGGGGCTCTGAATAGCATCAACAACGCGGTATCTGACGATGATATTTTGGCAGCACAATTAACGTCTGACCAAGCCGCAAAAACCGCGCAAGAATTGGCAGAACGCTTGCCCTCCACACCTCCTGACGACTATAACCTTGCCAACGTACAAACCGCAGAAGCGATGGCGAATGCGGATATTGCACGTTTGCAACTCCAAAGCCTGCAAACACGCTCTGAACCCCAAGCGGCGGCAGCTTATGCCCGTGTGTTACAAGCCCAACAAGAGTTAGAGCGGGTTAAGGCGGGTCCTTCACAAGTGCAAATTGACCTTGTGCAATCACAAATTACGCGAGCCGAAAACCAATTGGCACGGGCAGAACTGGCGTATGAGCGTACTACGCTATATGCGCCCTTTGATGGCATCATAGCCAGCCTGAATGCGGAAGTGGGAAGTTTGGTTGCCCCTAGCCTGAATGTGATTGAATTGGTGGATGTTTCACCCTTAGGGCTAACGGTGCAAGTGGACGAAGTGGACATTGGTATTTTAGAAGAGGGCTTACCTGTTCGGGTGGAATTAGACGCTTTAACCGATGTACTCATTTCTGCACGCCTAAACACGATTGCGCCTTCTGGAACCAATAATGGGGGCATTGTTACTTATGCCGTAGAGATAGAACTAGAGGGTGAAGACTCACGCGCTCGCGTGGGCATGACCTCTGAAGCCACCATTGTGGTACAAGCACGCTCTAATGCGCTGTCTGTGCCAAACCTGTATTTGCGAATAGACCGCCGTACTAACGATGCGTTTGTAAACGTCCTACGTGAGGACAACACCATTGAAGAAGTGCCTGTCGTATTGGGCTTGCAGGGGCAACAGACGAGCGAAGTGCTGTCGGGGCTAAACGAAGGTGACTTAATTGCAATTGACTTGGGCGGACGCGGTATACAGTCCTTCTTTGGTGGCTAGGAGCAAACGGATATGTTAAATGGCTTGATTTTTTTGGTGGTAGGCTATGTGGTCTATCGCGGGGTAATTGTAAGGATTCGTTGGCGCATTGTGCGTGTGCTGTTTTATGTGCCAATTTTAGTATTCGTTTTGGCGGTGATGAGCCTTGTAACGGCAATTGACCAAGCCAACCAAGCACCCTCAATCGATGAAGTAACAGCGCAAATTGTGGATGAGATGTTTGTAGAACGGGCAGATTTGCGCGTAAGCGTAAATGGTGCTGGCACGCTTCAGCCCATCCGACAAGTGCCTTTAGCGTTTCAATCGGTGGGGCAAGTAGCAGAAATCAACGTGCCACAAGGCGCAAGCGTAAAACAGGGTGATATCATTGCCCAACTGAACACACAAGACTTGCAAACCCTGCTTGAAGACGCAGATTTGGCATTTAGCCTACAAGAAAGCACATTTAACGCGCTCGTTAACCCGCCTCGTGAGGTTGATTTAGAAGCTGCACAAGCTGCTTTGGATGCCGCACGGGCGCAATACTACGCTGCCAGCGCAACCGCGCCAAGCGAAGAACAACGCCAAATCGCAGATTTACAAACCCAGCTTGCCCGCACGCGCTTTTGGCAATTGCAAATACAACGAGACAACGCGGTTGTGCCAGAGGGTAGTGGTGGTTCTTTTTCGCTTATTCCCCCCATTGATGCCAGCCAATTTGGGTCTATTCCCACCGAAGTTGAGGATGCTATTCGCTTTGTAAACGGGCAAATTGGCGACTTAAACGGCACGATTAACGGGGCGACTTCTGCTTTAACAGAGCAAACGCGCCTCTCTGTAGAAGCACAACGGCGTTCATTAGAAGATTCATTGGATGATGCCGAAACGTCCATCTTTGTGGCAGAGGCAAGCTCAAACAGTGTGGCAAATAGGGGTGCTGATACGGGGGCTTTGGCTTCGGCGCGTTTGGGTATTATTCAGGCGCAAATTGCCCTAGACCGCTTGGTGAATGGCGCAGATGAACTGCAATTGGCGCAAGCCAACACCGATTTACAATTGGCACGTTTGGTAAGAGAGCAAGCCCAATCCACCATTGACCAAGCCACACTCCGCGCACCATTTAACGGTATAGTTGCCCAAAATAACCTAAAAGTGGGTGAACTGCCGCCACAAGGTATTGGTGTTTTGTTGATGGATACGAGTGCTTATGTGGTGGATTTGCCCGTTGATGAAACGGACGTTGTTAAACTTCGTGAAGGGCAACGGGTGGTGTTTATTGTGGATGCGCTGCCTGATGCAGAAGTGACGGGCATTGTAACGCGCATTGCCTATACGCCCGTTCGCATTGGTCAATTGGTAACGTACACGGTACGAATTACGCTAGAACCCACACAAAATCCCTTAAGAGTGGGCATGAGTGTTACAGCAAACATCATTATTGAAGAACGCCAAAACGCACTTACAATCCGTAATCGCTTTATTCGGATTGATAATATCACCCGTGATGCGTTTGTAACGGTGCAAAATGAAGATGGCACATTTAGCGAAGTCATGGTGCTATTGGGTGAACGTAACGAAACCGCCAGCGAAGTGCTAAGCGGGCTAGAAGAAGGACAACGAGTGGTGCTACTGCCACGCGGTACAGCAGGCGTTACAGGAATTTTTGGGCAGTAGGTGGTTAGCGAAGGGCTAAAAAGCACATGGCAAATAAAAAACCGCCCGTGATTGACATACGGAAAATTACCAAAACCTACCAAATGGGTGAGTTGACATTACAAGTGTTAAGGGGTGTGGACTTAAGCATTGAGAGAGGTGAATTTTTGTCCATTATGGGCCCCTCTGGCAGTGGTAAGTCTACGCTGATGAATATCTTGGGTGCGCTAGACCAGCCAACCACAGGCGAATACTTTTTAGATGGTGTAGACGTAAGCGGCATGACAGAAAGCCAATTGGCAAAGGTACGCAACAAGAAGATCGGCTTTGTATTCCAGAGCTTTAACCTGCTAAAACGCACTGAAGCGATTCGCCAAGTGGAATTGCCCCTCGTGTATGGGGGAACGCCTAATCGCGCTAAACGGGCGCAAAAAGCCCTAGAATCGGTGGGGCTTGGGGCGCGTTTGAACCATTTGCCTAGTGAACTTTCTGGGGGACAACAACAGCGTGTTGCTATTGCGCGTGCTTTGGTTACTGAGCCGAGCGTTATTTTAGCGGATGAGCCAACGGGCAACCTAGACTCACGCAGTGGCACAGAAGTGATGCAAATTTTTCAACGACTTAACCGCGAAAACAATATCACGACGGTATTTGTGACGCATGACCCCTGGATTGCACGCCATACCAACCGCGTGATTATGCTACGCGATGGCAAGGTAGTCGCCGACCAGCGCGTTAAAAATCCCTTGATTGCAGGCGAGGTAGAACGCCCCAGTGAAGCCGAAGAATTACAGGGCGTGTTCGAAGAAGCCTATTATGGTGGTAAGCGAGATGAGTATAACTAGATGAACTTTAGCGAAACGTTTAGGGTGGCTGTTGAAAGCCTGCTGATTAACCGCCTACGCTCTATTTTGACGACGCTGGGCATTGTGATTGGTGTGGGGGCAGTCATTGGCTTGGTGAGTTTGGGGCGTGCCGTAGAGGCGTTTATTGCTAATGAGTTTGCGTCGCTAGGGGCAAACGTGCTACAGGTTAGTTCTGCGCCCCCCCGTAGCCTTACCAGAGACCGCATAGAACCTTTAACTACTGTAGAAGCAGAGGCTTTAGGAAACCCGTTTATTGCGCCTAATGTAGTGCAAGTTGCCACCAGCTATGCGGTTTTTGGGCAAGTAACCAGTGGATCTGATGTGACAGGAACAAGCGTTAATGGGGTAAGCGCGAATTATGGCGTGGTGCGAAATTGGGACACCGCCAAGGGAAGTTTTATCACACAAGAACAAGACAAAGACGCAGCAAGAGTGGCTGTGCTGGGTGTGGATGTGGTAGAAGCACTTTATGGCGACCGTGACTTTGACCCTGTGGGCTTAAGCATCCGCATTAACCAGCGCACGTTTACGGTAACAGGCGTGATGAGTGAGCGTGGGGGGACGTTTGTCAGCGAGGATAACGTAGTATTTGTTCCCATCACAACGGCACAAACACGGCTTGATAACGTGCGCACACGGGACGGGGGGTATCGCGTTAGCACGCTGTTTATTCAGGCGCGCGATGAAAATGTTTTATCATTAGCCACAGAAGAAGTGACCACATATCTTGGCGAAGCGCATGGTATCGTCTTTGCGGATGAACAAGACTTTAGAATTACAACGTCTAGCGATATTTTGGGCATTGTCAACCAAGTTAGTAGCGTTTTAACTGTCTTTTTGGCAATGATAGCGGCGATTTCGCTCTTGGTGGGGGGGATTGGCATTATGAACATTATGCTGGTGTCTGTAACCGAGCGCACACGTGAGATTGGTCTACGAAAGGCACTTGGCGCACAAAGTGGCGATATTTTAGCGCAATTTTTAACGGAGAGCGTGTTGCTTTCCCTTTTGGGAGGGATTTTGGGTATTTTACTAGGGTGGGGTGCTAGCACACTAGGTACAGCCCTTATCCCGGATTTAACCATCACCCTCTCGGCTGATGCCGTAATTTTGGCAACCACCGTAAGCACTGCGATTGGCGTGTTTTTTGGCTATTACCCGGCGCAACGTGCCGCCAACATGAAGCCCATTGACGCGCTAAGGTTTGAATAACGATGTTTGACAACTTTAGAGTTGCCTTCGTTAATTTGGCAAGCAATAAACTTCGCACAGGCTTAACCATGCTCGGCATTATGATTGGTGTGGGAGCGGTAATTGTGTTGGTGTCGGTGGGGCAGGCGTTTGAAAAATTTGTCATTGAGCAGTTTTCGGGCGTGGGGGCAAATCTTATTTTTGTGATTGGTGGGCAAAATGAGCGGGGGGGCTTTGACCCATTAACGCAACGAGATGTGACGACGGTAGATGATGTGTCACAAGTGCCGTCTGCATTGCGCGTGATGCCACAGCGAAACTTAAACAACCGCACAGTAAAATTTGACAACCGCGAACAACGTGCCACTATACAGGGCGTAACGCCCATTTACCTGACGCTGTTTAACCGAAGTGTTGTAGCAGGACGCTTTATTGACCAACGCGACATTGACACCCAAGCGCGCGTTGCCATTGTTGAGCAGGCGTTGGTAGATGTGCTGTTTCCGGATACCTTTCCTGTGGGGCAGAACATTCGTATTGCCGATGTGCGTTTTACAGTGATTGGTGTGCTAGGACGCGAGGGGTCGGGAACGTTTGGGAGTGATGACGGGGTCATTATCCCTATTACAACCGCGCAAACGCGCCTAAGTGGTGAGCGTATTTTATCGGGTGACCGCCCTGTGAGCTTTATTTCTGTGCAAGCCCGCGATGCAGATAGCGTGGATAGTGCGGTTTCTGAAATTCAGCAGGCGTTGCGCCAATCGCGTGAAGTAGGCTTTAGGGACGAAGATAATTTTATTGTGTTTACGCAAAACGAAATTTTGGACACACTAGGCAATATCACGGGCTTACTTACGGTGTTTTTGGCGTTGCTAGCGGGTATTTCATTGATTGTTGGTGGTATTGGCATCATGAACATTATGCTTGTTACAGTGACCGAGCGCACCCGTGAGATAGGTTTACGAAAAGCGGTTGGCGCAGAAAGTAGTGACATCTTGCTACAGTTCTTAACCGAGGCGGTGGTGATTTCCTTAACGGGGGGCTTGGTTGGGGTGCTAATTGCGTTTTTAGTAACGTTTGGCATTTCGGCTTCGCCATTAGGGTTAAGCGTGAGCATTGAGGGGTCTAGCGTGGTGCTGGCAACCGTGATTAGTCTGGTGGTTGGGGTGCTATCGGGCATTTATCCGGCAAATAGAGCAGCGAATTTGAACCCTATCGATGCGTTGCGGTATGAGTGATTTAAGCGTAGTATTAGAGAACAGCTAAATGCTTTAGGATGTATGACCGATGAACCCTTCTTCAGATGAAGTTATTATTGTGCCTCGCCATCGTGTTTTTGTCATTTCGGGCGGTGCTTTTGTCGTTCAATGGGAAATAAACCAAGTGCAAGACTTGTTGTCGGGGCGTTATCACGCCTATGATGAAACCAAGTTTGAAGAACCGATAGAAGACTGGGAACTTAATCAGCTTAAAATAAAGGGCGTTGTTCACCAGTATGATAACGATTTTGTGTATTTGTGTCCGTTGCCCAATATGGGCGTACCCAGTGCTGTAACACGCGCCTACTACCTAAATACTGGGCTAGAAACGACTCAATTTAAGCAGGTAGAACAGGCTTTGCGTAGTGCAAATCTTGCGCAGCGCTTTAGTGCGCGGATGCAAACGGAATTTGTAGTTATTCGGGGTGCAAATGGCTTAGCGTTTGCTAATTTTGATGAGGCAGAACGCGCTCGTGAGATATTAGTACAACAAGTGCCAGAGTGTTGTTTAGAGTGTGTTGTGGCGTTTGTAGAAACAAAAACCGCATAATAAGACAATTTTTAACGGTAGCGGATGAAGTGAGATAATAGGTGAGAAGAGATGACTGACGATAAGAAGGTGGTGGGACATGGTGTGCCAAGCCAAGACGATTTAAGGCAGGTGCATGACAGTATGTTAAATGGTTTGGCACAGTTAGCCGACTACTTTGGGTTTAGTAAGGTGATGGGGCAACTGTATGGCACATTGCTGATGAACCAGGGGGCGTTGTCTTTAGATGACTTGATGGAACGTTTGAATATCTCTAAAGCCAGCGTCAGTATGAATATGCGCTCTTTAGAAATTTTGGGTATGGTACGCCAAGTGTGGGTTAAAAGTAGCGGCGATAGGCGCAAGTACTATGAAGCCGAGACCGATTTTTGGCAAATTATCACCAATATAATTAGTGGACGAGAAATGCGTGACGTAGAGAGAGCCATTCAAGTGATGGAGGACAATAGCGCACGCTTGCTTTCGGCACTAGAAGCAATGGGTGAGCAAGACCAAGAGACCGCAAGGCTTTATGTGCAACGCATGTCACAGATGCAGTCCCTGTTTCGCTTTGCCCAAATGGTGATTACACAAATTTTAGCGCAGGCAAGGCAAACCGATATGACAAGCGTTTCCCATATTGAATTAGAGTAGAGTTACCCTTGAGAGTTGCTTTGATTTGGCGTATAATGTTTGCTTGTTAGCCCTAAACGGGGGAGTGGCGGAATTGGCAGACGCGCATGACTTAGGATCATGTCTCTCACGAGGTAAGGGTTCAAGTCCCTTCTTCCCCATGAAGTAAACAAAACTAAGGCGCATCATGCGCCTTTTGTGTTTATAGGGGTGGTGAAGATTTCTGATAAAAGTCTTATACGCCCACAGCAAAACCTTAGATTATAATAACTTTAGTTTCTGCGCGAGGAATTAACTTGAACATTCAAACAGAGCGTCTTGACGACCATACTGCACGCCTTACGGTTGAAATTAGCACCGAAATGCTAGATTCTGCAAAGAAGAAGGCTGCATCCAAACTTGCCCAAAAATACCGTATTCCGGGTTTTCGTCCGGGCAAAGCACCTTACCAAACAATTGCAAGATTTTTAGGTGAAGGTGCTATCATGGAAGAGGCAATTGACCTCTTGACGAATGAAGTGTACCCAGTGGCTTTAACGGAGTCGCAATTAGACCCCTATGCACCAGGTATTGTAGAAGATTTTAAGCTAGACCCACCTTCTTTTGTGTTTAGCTTGCCTCTTGCGCCCACTGTGGAGCTGGGGGAATATCGTGATGTGCGTGTGGAATTTACACAAGAAGAAGTGACCGAAGCCAATGTTGAGGACACTTTAGAAAAAGTACGCAACGAACAAGCCGAACAATCGGATGTTGAGGGTGATATTGCCGTAGGGCATTATGTGGTCTTTGACTTGCACAGTGCATTTGTAGACGGTGAAGAACGCCCAGAGACAGAAGACGATTCTGACGAGGACGAAAGCGAAGAAAAACGCTATAAGAACGATGACTTCTTGCACTTCCATGACTATGAGCTGCAAGTTGACCCTGAAAAGCAACCCCTTTTGGCGGGCTTTTCTGAAAAGTTGGTGGGAGCAAAAGTGGGCGAGAAAGTGTCATTTGAGCTTGTCGTACCCGCTGATTCGACAGAACATAGCTCTGCTGCTGGGCGCACTGTGAATTTTGACATTTATATTAAGAGTGCCAAGCAACGCTCTTTGCCAGAATTAAACGATGAGTTCGCTGCAAAGATAACCGTAGACGAAGAAACACCTCTTACAATGGCGCAATTGCGTCAGCGCGTGCAAGAAAACTTAGGTCTACAAGCCGAAGCGAAAGCACGTAATGCGCATGCAGAAAAAGTGCTCGATGCGATTGTAGAGCAAGCCGTAGTTGCTTACCCCAAAGCCGTATTAGATGACCGTGTAGAAGAAATGATGAAAGAATTTACACGCGATATGTCACAGTATGGTATTACGCCAGAACGCTACTATGAAATTATCGGAACAGATGCCGCTGCCCAACGTGAAAAGTTTGTAGATGATGCTAAAGTGTGGGTGAAGCGGTCTTTGGTTTTTGGAGAAGTGTTAACCGCCGAGAGAATTGGCGTGACACCCGACGACCTAACGAATGAAATGCAAGCCATCATCGAAAGCTATGGGGCAACCAACGACCGAAAAGAACTGTTCAAGTTCTTGAACTCGGCGGAACAACGCGAAACTATCTTAAATCGCTTGCTTTATCGTAAGCTGACAGAGCGTGTAAGCGCAATTGGTAAGGGTGAGGCAGTCGCATTAGACGCTGAAACAACAACGAATGACGCGCCAGAAACGCCCTCTGAAGACACAGAGGCATAAACGGTTATAAACCACCATTCTATGAGAGGAGTGTGTGTGGCATGCGCCACACAAAAGGCTTATGAATACACCTTATAATGTCATTCCAATGGTTATTGAGCAAGGCAGTCGTGGTGAACGCGCCTATGACATTTACTCGTTGCTTCTAAAAGAACGAATTGTGTTTGTAGGCACGGGTATTAACGACCAAGTAGCAAACTTAGTGGTGGCACAACTACTCTTTTTAGACCGTGAAGACCCAGAACGTCGTATTAGCATGTACATTAACTCCCCCGGTGGTGTGGTGTATAGCGGTTTGGCAATGTATGATGCCATGCAACAAATTAACGCACCTATCAGCACCGTGGCTGTGGGTTTGGCTGCCAGCTTTGGCACCGTGTTACTAACTTGTGGAACAAAGGGGCTTCGCCTCGCTTTGCCAAACGCAACCATTCACATGCACCAACCTTTGGGTGGGGCGCAGGGGCAAGCCAGCGAAATTGTGATTCAGGCGAATGAAATTGTGCGCCTGAAGAATCGCCTTAACAACATTTTTGTAAAGCACACAGGGCAAGAACTAAGCGTTATTGAACGTGATCTTGACCGTGACATTTACAAAACAGCCGAAGAAGCTGTTGAGTATGGGTTGATTGACGCTGTGTTGTATAATAAAGAAGACGCAAAGAAAAGCTAAGGTAAAATCGTGGTGAATTACAGACCAACAGAACATCGCTGTTCGTTTTGTGGTAGAACTCAGCAAGATGCAGAACGGCTGATTGCCGGACCTGATGGCATCTTCATTTGTAACTATTGTGTGCATTTGTGCTACAACTTGTTGCAAGAAGATGAGCAAGTGCGTGATGGCGAAACTGAGTTTCGCATAGAACGCTTGCTTTCTCCAAAAGAGCTAATGACGCACCTTGATGGGTATGTGGTGGGGCAAGAATATGCCAAGCGCGTACTTAGCGTGGCAGTGTATAACCACTACAAACGTATTCAATCGCAGCAAGACAACGCCGAGATTGAAATCGACAAGAGCAATATTCTCATTTTGGGCCCAACGGGAAGCGGTAAGACGCTTTTAGCACAAACGCTGGCGCGGGTGTTGGATGTGCCGTTTTGCATTGCAGATGCAACGGCACTTACTGAAGCAGGCTACGTAGGCGAGGACGTAGAGAATATCTTGTTACGCCTAATACAAGCTGCTGACGGCGACATTTCGCGTGCTGAAAAAGGGATTATCTACATTGACGAAATAGACAAAATTGCCCGTAAAGCAATGGATAATCCGTCTATTACACGCGATGTAAGTGGCGAAGGTGTGCAACAGGCGTTGCTAAAAATCATTGAAGGCACGCTGGCAAACGTTCCTCCTACGGGCGGACGCAAGCATCCACACCAAGAGTTTATTCAAATTGATACCCGTAATATTCTCTTCATTTGTGGGGGGATGTTTGGTGGTATTGATGATGTGATTGCAAAACGTTTGGGCGCAAAGAACACGCTGGGTTTTGGCGAAATCAACCGCACAGACAAAGACAAGGCACACCTTTTAAGTAAGGTAACGGCAGAAGATCTTATCTCGCAAGGACTTATTCCTGAGCTGGTGGGGCGTTTGCCTGTGGTTGTAAATACAGAACCGCTTGATATTGAATCGTTGTTGAAAATTTTGGTTGAACCCAAAAACAGCATCGTAAAGCAGTACAAGCACTTGCTTGGCTTAGATGATGTAGAGCTAAAGTTTGAGCAAAGCGGGCTAGAAGCAGCTGCCGAAATTGCTATGAAACGTGGTACAGGGGCGCGTGGTTTGCGCTCTATCATTGAAAAGTGCCTGCTTGACGTGATGTTTGAAGCCCCCAGCCAACAAGGGGTGCATGAGGTTATCATTGATGCAGACGCTGTCAATGGGGTTTCTCGTCCTAAGTTGTTTACCAAAGAAGGCACAGCCCTGATTTGGAATGACGATGGCACGCTAAAACCTGCCGCCTAACTCTAAAGAAACTTCTTAAGGGGGCGCATATGCGCCCTTTTTTATTTACTAAGTAACCTTACCTCTGCGTTATCCCCCACAAGACGCTTAAACGTTTCGGCTTCACGAAGGGTTGCCCCCTCGCCGCTGACACCCCAATTACACGGAATAACCCAACGTGGGCGCATTTTTATGACGGCTTCGGCGGCGGTTTCGGGGCTAAATGTGCCATCAGCATCAATAGGCAAAATGAGAATGTCAGGGCGAATGTTGTCCATTTCGGGAATCCATTGGGTGTCGCCTGTGTAGTAAATATCGTATAGATTAAGGGAGATGATAAACCCCAATCCGCCTTCTTCCTTAGGATGACGGATGTCGTCGGGGCTATACGCTGGCACGCCTCTAATGGTCGCGCGGTCTGCTTTGATGTACTGTAATTCGCGTAGTACGGTTACTCCATCATACTGCTGTGCTACGCGCTCATTGCCAATAATCATGGTTTGTCGCGAGCGCAATTGGTCAATATCTGATGATGAAAAATGGTCGTAGTGGTCGTGTCCCACTAAGATAACATCAGCTAAAAATGTAACCTGTGCAACCTTCCAAGGATTGATGTAAATAATGGGGTTATCTTGAATGATAAAACCGCCATGCCCTAATGCGCGAATGTTTTCTATCATGAACGGGTGACCTTTAACAATTTAGATTGGGATATGGTTTGAATTGTGCAATTCGTGCTAATTTTTTCTAAAATCATGCTATGATGAACCTGTGAAGTAAACATAATTCACCTTTATTACAGAGGATGCCGTTATGGGGAATTTGAGATCTTTGAAAAACGTGGGAGGGCAACCCCCCCAAGACCCACAACAACGCTCTAGCCAGCCTTCTGGTGGTGGAGATGCTCAGCGTTCCTCATCATCCAACCCAGACATTCCTGTGCAAGTGTGGGCTCCACCGCCAATAAGAACGTTGGAAGACACGGGTTTAAGCAAACTGGCAGTGGGTGATTATATCATTAAATCGCTCTACTTTCGGGGTGAATTGCTTGGACACCAAATAGCAGATGTGCTTAAATTGCCATTTGGTGGTGTGCTGGATGGTGTGATTGAATTTTTGAAACGTGACAAAATGCTAGAGGTGGCGGGGTCTACCGGCATCGGTGAAGCCTCGTACCGCTACTTGCTTTCTGGAAAAGGCTTAGAGCGCGCTTTAGAAGCCCTAGAACGCACGCAATACTCGGGTGCTACGCCTGTACCCCTAGAAACATATATCAACAGCGTTAAAGAGCAAAATAAAACCAAGAAGCCGATCCGTGAAGCCGACATGCTTCAGGTCATGCAGAATTTGATTGTGTCTAAGGACATGCTCGACAAAATTGGGCCGGCAGCAAATTCTGGCACGTCTATCTTTTTGTATGGGCCACCTGGCAACGGTAAAACAACGCTTTCAGAAGCGGTGGGGCGCGTAATTTTGGGTGAGGATATGTGGATACCCTATGCCATTGATGTAGACGGGCAGGTTATCCAGCTTTATGACCAAGTGAACCATGAGCTAAGCGACGATCAAACGCCCTTGCGCTATGGCACGGGGAGTGTCTCAGACCCTAGGTGGATTCGTGTTAAACGCCCCATTATTGTGGTGGGTGGCGAGCTAACGATGGAAAGCCTAGACCTGACGTATGACCCCATCAACAAGTTTTATGAAGCCCCGTATCAGGTAAAAGCCAATGGGGGCATGTTCTTAATTGACGACTTTGGACGGCAACAAGTTAGCCCAAAAGATTTGCTCAATCGTTGGATTGTCCCATTGGAAAAGAAGTATGATTATTTAACACTGAATAACGGGCGTAAAATAGAAATGCCGTTTACGGTAATGATTATCTTCTCTACCAATATGGATCCACGCGACCTAGTAGACGATGCGTTTTTGCGCCGTATTAAGTATAAAATAGAGGTGGGCAACCCCACACAAGAGCAATTTAGAGCGTTGTTTGAGCTAATGTGTAAAATCCGTAAGATTTCATTTGATGAACGGGGCTATATGTACTTGCTCAAGGAATGGTATCAAAAGTACAACCGTGATTTGCGCTTTGTGCATCCGCGTGACCTGCTTTCGCAAATTAAAGATATTGCGGATTATATGGACATACCGCCTTCAATGTCTCATAAAGAGCTACTTGACCGTGCAGCAGCCTCTTACTTTGTCGAATTGTAAGTTCTATAAATCGCTTAAAATTAAAAAAGAGAGTGGCATGATGTCACTCTCTTTGAATATCAGTACGCAGGAGAGACGATTCTCGTGAGCAAGAAAGCCATCTTAGCTGTTCATCATGATGATGAACGCAATGCCATTTCTGGTTTGTTAGTTGACCAAAGATTTGAAGTCCATGCCGCCAGGACGGGTTATGACGTGATGTGCTTGGTTGAGGACTTTGAAATTAGCCTTATTGTCACCGATATTCAACTTGAGGACATGCAGGTATGGAAAATGCTAAGTAAGCTAAAGGAAAATAAGACTATTGCTTCTTTGCCAATGATAGTTCTCTCTGATGAATCTGTGGTTGCCCCGCTTTCTAACTTCCCCATCACCCTTGTGGTACGCCCTGTTGCGCTTACCAGCCTTCGTCAAATCATCCGACAGTTAGAAGAATCTTTATAAACCGTTTGCTTAATGGCTTGCCCATCCTCTAAAATCCTGTTACAGTTGGCTCTTTAATAAACGCACCAAACAGGGCTAAAGATGATTTTTATTACAGGTGGCACAGGATTTTTAGGTAGGCATTTGGTTTCTGCATTGTGTCGTGAAGGGGTGCCGATGCGTGTTTTAACGCGCCAACCTCATCGTTACGCTTGGCTTTCTAATTATGCGCGGGTAGACGTTGTACAAGGCGACTTGCGCGAAGAAAAGCCCCTAGACGCGCTTCTTTTAGGGTGCGAACAAGTGATTCACGCGGCGGGTTTATTTAGCATGTGGGGTGGGGCAGGTGATTTTTATGCTACCAACGTGCAAGGCACAAAACACTTGCTAGAAGCCTCACAACGGGCGGGCGTTAAACGGTTTCTTTACGTGTCTACGGTGGCGGTAGTGGGTGAACCTCTTAAGGGGCGTATTGTAGATGAAACGCATCCTTGCACGCCTTCTGATGCATATCAAGCCAGCAAACTAGAAGCCGAGCGATTGGTGCTAGAGGCAAATGGCGTTGGCGGGATGCAAACGGTGGTGGTGCGTCCCGGTGCGTTTTATGGCGCGTTGGGGAATTATGCGTTTAATCGTTTATTTTTTACCGACCCCATGCGTGGCATCATTATGCAAATGAACGGCGGGAACTATGTTATTTTTCCTGTGTACATTCGTGACGTGGTGCAGGGCATCCAAAAGGCGATGGCACATGGGCGCGCGGGCGAAGTGTATCATATATGTGGCGAGTGCTTGCCCCACAAAGAGGCGTTTGACATTATTTGTCGGCAGGCGGGCTTGCACTATCCACGCCTAAATATCCCTAATTGGCTGGGTTTGGGGTTTGCACGATTTTTAACCATGATTTCTGACATTACCAAGCGTGAACCCTTTTATCCTATTGGGCTAAAGTCGTATGTTTTTAACGATTGGAATGTGAGCAGTGAAAAGGCAAAACGTGAACTAGGTTTTACGCCAACGCCTTTTGAAGAAGGAGTGCGCCAAACGTTGGCGTGGTATAAGGCGGGCAAACCGCCATCTTTGCCAGAGCTAGAGTGCTAAAAGCCCTACATTTTTGGGCGTTCATCGGTTATGCTTGTGACGGCGCGAATTCGCGCCTTTATGGGTTAAAGTTTAAGCTAGAGAAAATGGAATCAGCACATGCTGGTAGATGAAGCAAAGATTTACATTAAAAGTGGTGATGGTGGTGATGGTGCAATGGCGTTTCGCCGTGAGAAGTATGTACCTCGTGGGGGGCCCAGTGGCGGTGATGGCGGTGATGGTGGCGACATTGTTATCAAGGTAAACCCCAGCATTAATACCCTGCGCTACTTTCAACAACATACGCAATTTAAGGCAAAGCAAGGGGGCAGTGGCGGTACCAGCAATCGTACAGGCGCAAATGCCAACCACGTTGAAATAGAAGTGCCAGCAGGCACGATTGTTCGTGATGCAGAAACAGGCGAACTGGTCGCTGATCTCATTCAGCCCACTGATAAGGTTTTGGTGTCAAAGGGCGGACGCGGTGGTAAAGGCAATGCACGCTTTGCGACAGCCTCTAATCGTACCCCACGCCTTGCAGAAAAGGGCGTACCTGGTCAAGAACGTTGGCTAAAGCTAGAGCTAAAGCTGATTGCTGATGTGGGGATTGTGGGCGTGCCGAATGCGGGCAAGTCTACGTTACTTTCTGTGATTAGTAACGCAAAGCCTAAAATTGCACCTTACGCCTTTACGACCCTAGAACCGAACTTGGGCATGGTGCTTTACGATGACCAAGACCTTGTGTTTGCGGATATTCCAGGCTTAATTGAGGGCGCACACTTGGGTATTGGGCTAGGACACTCGTTTTTGCGTCATATTCAACGCACACGAGTTTTGGTGCATTTGCTAAATGGCGAAAGCGATAATCCCGTAGCAGATTACAACCAAATCAATACAGAGCTTTCGTTGTTTGATGACAAACTATCGCGGAAGCCCCAAATTGTGGTGCTAAACAAGATTGATAACCCCGATGTTTTAGCAAAGTGGAAGCAAATTGAGGCAGACTTGCAGCGGCGTGGTGTAGAAGTGATGGCGATTAGTGCGCTTACTCGTGAAAACCTAATGCCTCTCATTCAACGGGTGTTTTTAACCATGAGTGACGTGCCAGAGGATGACAACCCTATTCATGACGAAACGCCACTTTATGAGCTAGAACCCGTTGAACCCATCTTTACTATTGAGCGTGACTCCTCTGGGGCGTACTTGGTAAAGGGCAAGCGTATAGAACGTGCTGCGGCGATGACGTATTGGGACAATGAAGAAGCGATTATGCGCTTCCAGAAAATCTTGGATGTGCTTGGCATTAGCAAGGCACTAGAGCAAGCAGGCGTACAGCTAGGTGATACCGTATTTATTGGCGATTTTGAGCTAGAATGGTCGGAATAAGTGTCTCGAATGGGTATTTTGGGGGGGACATTCGACCCCCCTCATGTGGGTCATTTGATTTTAGCAGAGTACACAATGGAAGCCCTCAAACTTGACCACATCTTGTTTGTACCTGTGGGCGACCATCCCTTCAAGGGTGATAAAACGCGACAGGGCGTTAATCATCGGTTGCAAATGCTAGAAGTTGCTATTGAAGGCAACACACGCTTTAGTATTTCTACGGTGGATATTGACCGCGAGGGACCCCATTATTCGGCGGACACGGTGGCAATTATTCAGCGACAGCACCCTGATGCAGAACTCTTTTTTGTGATGGGGGGTGATAACTTACGTAGTTTGCCTTCATGGACACGCGCGACAGACCTTTATCATCAATGTCGTTTGGCGGTGATGAAGCGTGCGGATGAAGACATTTCGCCCACCATGCACGATGACATTTTACCCAATTTATCACAGCATGTAGATATCGTAGATGTGCCCCTTTTAAGTATTTGGCTTTCGTCTACGCACGTTATTGAGCGGCTAGAGCAGGGCAAGAGTGTTCGTTATCTTGTTCCTGATAAGGTGCTTGATTACATTCATCAGCAAGGCATTTATCGCAAGGCATAACTATGACATCTTACAAAGGCTTTACGGCGGTTGTTTTGGTGTTTGGGCTTTTGATTAGCCTAACATCGCTTGTGATGGGGCAAGGCGCACCCACACTTGTTCCTCCTACACTGGTTCCTTCTTTACCTATCCCTATTTTGGACATCGTTCCGACGCAATCGACGATTGCGCGATTGCAAAGTGCGGGGCGTGTGCGCGTGGGTGTGCTTTACAATGAGCCTCCTTTTGGTGAACTTACCTTACGGGGTGAAGTGCGTGGTTTTGATGCCGACCTTGCCCGCAAATTGGCAGAGGCTTGGGGTATTGAGATTGACTTTGTACAAGTTACGCGCACATCAGGCATAGAAGCCCTTAAACGGGGCGAAGTGGATATGCTGATTGCTGCCCAAGTGCATGAACGGTCTTTAGCGCGTGAAGTGGAATTTAGCCAGCCGTACCGCGTGGGCAAGCAAGCCATGATGGTACGCAACGACGACGAAGCACAGACCCTGTTTAACATGGTGAATCGTACTGTCGGGTATGTGCTTGGCACAGAGGGGCAACGCGCCATTGAAAGCTGGCAAGCCGAAACAGGGCTAACATTAGCAAGCAAGGATTACTTTACGCTGGATAAGGCGTTGGGAGGCTTGTTTGCGGGTGAAGTTGATGGGGTAGTGGCACGCCAAGAACACTTATTGCGGGTAGCAGGCAACCAGCTTTTTTCACTAAAGGTGTTGGATGAACCTGTCAGTGTAGAGCCTTTTGCGGTGGCTATTTCGCGCCAAGATGTGAGCTTTAGGCAACTGATAGACCGCACACTGCAATTTTTTATTGAAGATGGCACGATGGAAACTTTGTATAGTACCTATTTTCAAGGGCAAGCCTTCCAGATGGATACGTCGCCTGTGTGGGCAGGTGTGGGGGATACTGCGCCAACACCCAACCAATTTTCCACAGAACTGCGTCTACCACAAGAATATGTTTTGGCGCGGATTCAAAGCACGGGTAAAGTGCGTGTGGCAGGGCTTTTCCCGTTGCCAGCAGATGCGCTTGATAGTGTGCGTCGTGTCGATACGATGAATCGGCAAGTGATAGAGATGTTGGCACAGCGATGGGGCGTAAGTGTTGAACTGGTTGAAGGTGGCGATGTCTATGAGCTATTGGAGCTAGGCTTGGCAGATATTGCAGTGGGTGTAAAGCTTGATTGGGCATTTGCTAACCGTGTGGACTATAGCCAACCCTATATGCTTCATGGTGACCGATTAATGGTTAAAACCAATATCAGCGTCAGTGGGTTTAATGACCTTCGTAACAAGTGGATTGGCATTATGAACAGTGATGAAGGCGCACAAGAACGCGCACAAGGCTGGGCGGATAGCATTACTGCCCGTGTGCGCTTCTATAACACCTCCGAGGCAAATGCGGCGGATGCTATGCTTGTTGAAAACAACGCAGATGTGGTTTATGCCGATAGCCTAAAGCTGCTGGGGCATTTAAGCGCGAACTCTACCACACTAAGGCTGACAGAACGCTGGTATAGCCGTAATTACATTGGCTTTGCGTTGCCCCGAAATGATGTGGACTTTAGGCATCTGGTAGATTATACGCTTCAAGAAATGCAATCGGACGGCACACTAGGTAATATGCTTGCGCTGGTGATACCGCCCAATGAGGACAAGCCGATATTTTTAATTACGCCCGGCTCGGATGACTATTACGGCATTACGCTAGACTCTTAGGCTCGCGCTTGTTTGCAATGAAAACGCCTGTCATGATGATTGCCCCTGCCAACACTTCTAAGAAAGTGGGGGCTTCTAAAAACACAATGAACGCCAAAATAGTCGCTGTTACGGTGACGATTTGCCCTGACAGCGTTACAAGTGTGGCAGGCATATAGGCAAGGGCGTAATTAAAGCTAGAATGACCAATGAGCGTAGGAATGAGCGTGACCATTAACACCCAAAAATAACCCTCTAACGTATAGCCAAAAAACGTGTAGC
Source organism: Anaerolineae bacterium (assembly GCA_034437555.1). Taxonomy (GTDB): domain Bacteria; phylum Chloroflexota; class Anaerolineae; order Aggregatilineales; family Phototrophicaceae; genus JANWYT01. The sequence continues at coordinate 111,663 of DAOTTQ010000029.1, forward strand.
CACTGATGATGACAATCGCAGTGGTAACAAACCCACCCACGCCATACAAAATCCATAAGTACGGAATGAGGGACACTTTTTGGCGTATCACCCGACCAGAAATAATATAAACACTTCCTGCAAGAGATCCTAGCAACGCCAAAAAATTGCCTAGCAGAATGTCATCGGCTTGGGCAGAGCCATCTGAACCGTGTGACAAGGCAATGAGAATGCCCCCCAATAAAGCAATGAGCAACCCCCACCACACATTACGCCCAAAGTGAACCTTGAGAAAGAACACCTCCATTAGTGCTACCCAGATGGGCCCCGTATTTGTGATAACCTGATTGAGCATGATGGATGTTTTCTCTACACTTGTGATAACCAGAATAAAGTGTATGCCTATCCAAACGCCTGCAAACACGGAAAATAGCCAATCTTTGCGCGTTAGGCGGGCGATTTCTGGTCGATAGCTTTTGATGATAAACGGGGTAAGGATTGCGGACGCAAGAATAAGGCGAAGGCTGGCGATGACGATTGACGGCACGCCATTTTGCTGCGTAAGACGAATGACAATACCCGCAAATGTAAACCCTGCAAGCGCAATGATGAGGCTAAGGAGTGGTTTGGAAAGGCTGAACGACCCCACTTTAAGCGTTGCCACGTTTTTCTTCGCCCTTCTTTGATTGCGCCTGCCCTTGACTGGCAAGCATGACACCGCCGAGTATGATGGCACTGCCCAGTATTTGTACAAAGGTAGGCGTTTCGCTAAACAGGATAAATGCCAAAAACGCACTCCCAATCGGCTCTAACTGCGTCACCATGCCTACCAGTGTGGCAGAAATATAGCCGATGGCGTAATTAAGCGTGGAATGACCAATAAGCTGGGGGAAGATAGCGCACGCTAAAAGCCATAAATAGCCTTCGCTGCTATAGCCTGTAATGGGGATGCCCGCCAGTAAAACGACTGCACTCATAATGATGCCACTGCACCCATACACCAGCCAAATATAGGGGATAACGGGCATTTTTGCGCGAAGTTTGCGCCCCACCACCAAATACACCGCCACAGAGATACTGCCCACGATAGCAAGTGCCCCCCCCCGTAAGTGGTCATAAGTACGAGTAGTATCTTCTGCGACTGTGCCACTGCTACCCGCTGCAATAACAAGCCCGCCTGCAATAGCAATCATCAAGCCAACGATGACCCATCGTGTGGGCATAAAGCGCAAAAAGAAGAACTCTAGCAATGCCACCCAAATGGGCGAGGTGGTAACGAGAACGGTGCTTAGTAGTACCGAAGTGAACTCTAGGGAAGATACCCATGTGGCAAAGTGTAGTGCTAAAAATAAGCCGGAAAGCAACGCCAAACCCCAATCTTGAGGCTTAAGTGATTTAAGGACGTTTTGATAGCGCGACAACACGAAGGGCGTTAGCAAAAGAGCCGCAATGACCAAGCGACCCGCGCCAATGAGCAATGAGGGAATCCCTTCACTTTGGGCATAGCGAATGAAGATGGAAGAAGATGAAATAGCAAGAACACCCATTGCAATAATAAAAGCCAAATTAGAGGGAAGCCGTGCGGGCTGACCTTGCACTTCTGAGGCACTAGACATAGTGAGAACGCTCCTAAAACGTGGACAGTTTAATTATAAGCAGGTGTGTGGATTGCGAATAGTGCCACGTTTTTAACAGGTTTCTTATGCAGATGCGCTATGATAAGAGAGTAGACTTTTTTGCTTACACCCACACTCTCAATAATGAGAAGGAGAAACTCACATGGCATTTGAACTCGCCCCATTACCCTATGCAAATGATGCCCTTGAACCCCATATTGATGCCCGCACAATGGAAATTCACCATGGCAAGCATCACAAGGCGTATACCGACAATTTGAACGCTGCACTTGCTGGCACTGAATGGGAAGGCAAGAGCATTGAAGAAATTTTGTCTAACCTAGATAAAGCGCCTGCCGACAAGAAGGGCGCAATCCAAAACAATGGCGGTGGTTTCTGGAATCACAACTTGTTCTGGTCTATCCTAAAGAAGAACGAAAACGGTTTGCCCAGTGGCGCATTGGCAGAAGCCATCAATAGCGCATTTGGTAGCTTTGATACCTTCAAAGAAGCCTTTAGCAAGGCAGCTATGACACGCTTTGGCAGCGGCTGGGCTTGGTTGGTGGTTGCCGCTGATGGTAGCCTGAAGGTGACAAGTTCACCTAACCAAGACAACCCTGTCATGACAGGCGACGGTACACCTATTTTGGGCTTAGATGTTTGGGAACATGCTTACTATCTAAACTACCAAAACCGCCGTGCCGATTATGTCAGTGGCTTTTTCCATGTAGTGAACTGGGACAAAGTAGCCGAGCTATTTGAAGGCGCCAAGAGCTAAATTTTTTAAGAGGGGCATCGTGACAAACGACATGCCCCTTTTTTATATAAGTGAGTTTTGACACTGTTTTTTAACCCCAAAGTGCGATACTAATGGGGTTGTTTCATGTTATTTTAGGAGCGTTTCAAATGAGTGATTTTCGTATTGAAAAAGATTCTTTAGGTGAAGTGCGCGTGCCTGCTGGCGCATACTATGGCGCACAAACCCAACGCGCTGTGGACAATTTTCCCATTAGTGGAATGCGCCCTTGGTTTGCGTTTGTATGGAGCATGGCAACGATTAAACTGGCTGCTGCCAAAGTAAACCGTGACTTGGGTTTGCTGGATGCAAAAATGGCAGATGCCATTGTGCAAGCAGCGCAAGAAGTGATTGACGGCAAGTGGACAGAGCATTTTGTGGTAGACCCCTTTCAGGCGGGGGCAGGCACAAGCCATAATATGAACCTGAATGAAGTTATTGCTAACCGTGCTAACGAAATTTTGGGCTATGCGTTAGACAGCAAAGACAAGAAGCCTGTAGGCGCAAATGACCATGTGAATATGGCGCAAAGCACCAATGACACCATTCCTACAGCGATTCGCTTGGGTGTTTTGTGGCGTTTAGACGAACTGATTGGTGTGCTAGAACACTTTGTAAGCGAAACACGCAAAAAAGCCGCTGAATGGGATGACATTGTTAAAACAGGTCGTACTCATTTACAGGATGCTGTGCCTGTGCGCGTGGGGCAAGAGGTGGGGGCTTGGGCAAAAGCCATTGAGCGCGGTATCGAAAAGCTGAAAATGGCATCCGAAGGCTTGCGCCGTTTGGGCATTGGCGGCACGGCAGCGGGTACGGGCTTAAATGCCCACACCGAATACCACGCCCGTATGGTAAAAACCCTTTCAGAACTCACAGGCATTACGCTACAGCCTAGCGATGATTTGTTTGAATCTATGCAATCTATGCAGGATGCGGTGTTCTTTAGCGGTGCGATTCGCACGGTTGCCCAAGACTTTACCCGCATTGCCAATGATGTGCGCCTGTTAAGTAGTGGGCCTACTACAGGTTTGGCAGAAATGACCTGTCCTCCTGTACAGCCTGGTTCTTCTATTATGCCCGGCAAGGTAAACCCTGTTTTGGCAGAAATGCTTAACCAAGCCATGTTCCACGTGATGGGAAGCGACCATACAGTAACGCTTTGCGCCCAAGCAGGGCAGCTTGAGCTTAACGTGATGATGCCCATGATTGCTCATAGCTTAAACGAAATGATGCAAGTGATGATTGGGTCTGTGCGTGCCTTTACGGATAAGCTAATGATGGGCTTAACGGTGAACCGTGACCAAGCCGAAGGGTGGTTGTCGCGCAATCCTATTTTGGTAACGGCACTTAACCCCATTATTGGCTATGCTAATGGGGCAACGGTAGCAAAGAAATGCCTTGCCGAAGGAAAAAGCGTGCGCGATGTGGTACTAGAGATGGGTTTGATGAGTGCGGATGACCTAGAAAAGGCACTTGCGCCCTACCCCATGACAGAAGGTGGGATTCATGCAGGTGGCGGTGGTGGCGGCTAATTTTTGCCACTTTATCGCATAAAAAACCAGAAAGAGGGTGTAACGCATGTTTACGCCCTCTTTTTTATAGGCTGTAGGGCTTATGCCCAGCGCACGTTGACGGGTGTGCCAATGGAGGTAAAGTTAAAGAACCATTCGGCATCGTCATTACGCATGTTCACGCAACCACGGCTCATGGGTTGCCCAAAGTTATTGTGCCAATAAGTGCCGTGCAAGCCATAGCCTTGATAGAAGTACATCACATATGGCACGCCCGTCAGATAATAGCCGGGACCACTCATGGTTTGTGAGGTGTAGCGCAGGTAAATTTTATAGTCACCTTGCACGGTAGGGGTAGCGGGTAAACCTGTAGAGACTAGTGCTGCCCGTTGAAGCACGCCATTTTCGTAGGCATAGGTCATTTGTGTGCTTAGTACAACGACGACTTCGCGCCCGACACCCCAACGCGCTCCTGGATCCGCGACGTTTGGCACGGGGTTGTTGCTGTTGCTATTGGCGACAGGCACCGAGCTAGGGTCGGGGATGAGAAGGCTCATTCCAGAAAACACACGGTTAGGGTCTGTGATGCTATTGGCTTCTGCGATGCGTGTCCAACTAACGCCATAGGCGCGGGCAATGCCGGACAGATATTCGCCCGCTTGTACGGTGTGATACACTGAACTGGTGCTGGGCGTGCTGGCAGGCTGGTTATTGTTTTCCGTGACTGGTATAGATAAGCTAGACGACCAAATTTGTAGGGTTTGCCCCGCAAGGATGCGGTCGGGATTTTGGATGTTATTGGATTGCAACAATTGCTCTAGTGTCACGTTATAGTTGGCAGCGATGATTTTTAGGGTTTCGCCACGCTGAATCACGTGCGTGATGGGTGTTGCGCTTACTAGTGGGTTATTGACTTCAACGGCGTTTGATGAAACAGACGCAAGTCCCGGAATGACCAAAACTTGCCCACTAAAAATGCGTTTGGTGTCTGTGATGTTATTGGCTTGTGCCAATGCTCCCATGTCTACGCCATACTTTAGGGCAATCCGAAACAGATTCTCGCCACTTTGGATGGTGTGCGTTACTTGTTGGTCCTGGGCAAGTGTGGGTATTAGCCCCATCACAAACATACTAATGAGCAAAACAATGCGCGTTACGGTAGTCTTCATGTGATTTAAGTCGCTTTCTTTGTGGTCTTTTAGTCTATTATATAGACTTATTTCGAGACTTGCTTGTTCCATTAAAGCCAAAATTGTGTGATTTTTCTAACGGAGCAATTGCAGGGCATTTTTTTTGCCTGTACAATCCCATTTATTAGCAGACCGCGTTTTACCGACAGGCTACGCATGTTATTAAGATTATATCGCTTAACAGATAAATTGGGTGTGACAATTCTTAAGGTGGGTGCGCTCGTGGGCGACTCTCTCTTTGGGGGTGTTGGTACACTTTGGCAAACACTACGCCAAGTTGTGGTGGGCATCATTGGTTTTGTGATGCTGATTGTTGGCGTACTCATCGGGCTGATGCTTGGTATTTTAAGAGGGCTTTGGCGTGGCATACGCGGGTTCTTTAAGCTTGTTTGGCGTGCCATAGGTGGCGCATGGCGGCTGGCGCAAGGACGAACGAGTGCGGTTTCGCCTGCAGGCAATTTGCCCAGAACACGAGTTGCCACAGGAGGTGTTTTAGCGCGTAATACGGCGCGTGTAGAGCCTGATAATGTGAAAGTGGCAGAAGACCCGTTAAGAGTGCAAAATCGCCGTTTAAGCGCGTTGGTGATTCTTTTGGGTGCGCTCGTGGTGGGCGCGTTACTATGGGCAACCGACCCTTCGAGGGGAGAGCAAACCACTATTGTGGGGGGCGGAACAGGTAGCTTACTGCTGCCGAATGCTACGCCCGAACCGACATCAGAAGGCGTGAGCTTGGCGGGAATTGCAACGCCGATTTCTGTTGCTAGCCCGATTCCACAAGCCCTGCGTGAAGGTGGGACTGTGGCGTATACTGTACGCGAAGCAGGACAAAGTGACCTGTGGTTGGTGGGGGTGGGGTCAAGGACACCCATTCGTATTACCAATGATACCAGCGATGAGCGTGACCCAGCATGGAGCTGGGATGGTGCGCGCTTGGCGTATACTTCACGGAAAACGGGCAACTGGGCAATTTTTGTTTATGACCTGCCCACACAAGCCACCGCGCAAATCACATTTGATTTGTCGTTTAAGGGCAACCCGCGCTGGTCGCCTGATAATTTGTTTATTGCCTACGAAAGCTATCAAGGCAACAATTTAGACGTTTACGCTGTGCCGATTGATGGTTCTGAACAAGCGATTCGCATTACAGACCATCCCGCCCCCGATTTTTCGCCTACGTGGTCACCTGATGGACGTAAGGTGGCATTTGTAAGCTGGCGTGATGGCAACCAAGACATTTATGTCTTTGACCTAGACACCCTAGAAACAGCGAACATCACACAAACCGCACAACGCAACGAAGACCATCCTGCATGGTCACCTGATGGACGGTATATTGCTTATAGCGCGGTTGACCAAGGCAGTGAAAAGATTTTTGTGCAAGACTTAACGGAGGGAACGCCGACGGTCGTGAGTTTTGGGCGCACGCCCTCATGGTCACCCACGGGGGCAAGTATTACGTTTGCCGTAGATTCTTCTGAAGGTGACCAAACCTATCTTTATGTCGTGCCATTTGGCGGTACAGACACTGTAGCAACCGAAATTACAGCCGTAAGCTATGGCGCAACCGACCCCACATGGTCGCCACTCACCATACCACCCAGCCTGTTGAATTCGGGTGGTGTGCCACTGGGCGTTACGACACCGCTTTTTACAGAACAATTTGACGAGAACCCCACAGGCGCATCGTATGGCTTGCGTTCTTTGCCCGGCGTAAACGCGCCACGCGCCGTTTTGAATGACCTTGTAAACGATTCGTTTAACGCGCTACGGGCAAGCGTGCTGGCTGTTTCGGGCATTGATTACCTCGCAACACTGGATGACGCATGGTGGGATTTAGAACGCCGCCCAAGCCCTGGCGAAGACCGCCGTAGCTGGCACATGACAGGGCGTGCTTTTGCTGTGCCACGCGCCAGTATTTTAGGCTTTCCGCCTCTCATTGAAGTAGTAAAAGAGACCGTAGGTGTAAGCACGTATTGGCGTGTTTATTTGCGTGTCAACGAAGAATCGCAGGTAGGGCAATTGGGCGAGCCGTTGCGTGTAAAGCCATGGGACTTTTTGGCAGCTACAAGCGGCGATGTAGAGGCGTTTAACAACGGCGGACGCTTGCGTGATGACATTCCCGAAGGCTACTATATTGATTTAACACAAGTTGCCGAAGACTATGGCTGGACGCGACTGGCATCTGGCACAGACTGGCAAGCGAACGTGGCTACGCGCAACTATTGGTTGTTCATTAAGCCCGAAGGCTTGGACTGGCTAACGGCAATGCGCCAAATTTATACCGATGGCGAACTCGTCAACTTCTTACCAAGCGGGTCTTAAGCGATGTTAAAACGAGGTGGTTTAGGATTTTTGGCGTTGGTGCTGGTCGTTGGTGGGTTTGCGTTTGTGGTGTGGCAAAACTCGCAAGGGGTCGAGCCTATTGTGTCCTTTGGCATTCCGACGCAAGCCCCCCTAACAGAAACAGTCAACCCGTTGTCGTTGCTAATGCGAGAAGGCTTTGGGAGCAATTCTACGCCTTTACCCACTGTTGCCGTGCCATCTATTAACCCTACGGTGGCACAACTGGTTTTAAGCGAGCAAACACCCACGGCTTTTAGCGCATCGGGTGCTGATGTAAGCAATGTTTTAGGGGTGCAATTGGCAACACCGACATTGCCACCACCCACAGCACAAGATGCTGATGTAAGCATTACCGCGCAATCGGTAACTCGTGCGCCCTCTAACTATCAACCGCCCCCGCTTATACCGCCTATCTCGCGTGACCCCTTAGGACGTGACCACTATTGGCTTCAACGCCCTATTGACTCTAATGCCCAAAATTGGGTCTTGGGCGCGTATAGTTATGGCTCTGATGGTCCCGACAAAAATAATCCGCTACGGGTGCATCATGGCATTGATATGCCGAATCGCGTGGGTGAGATTGTACGGGCTGCGGGCAGTGGTACTGTAATTTGGTCGGCGGATGGGCGACAAGGCGAAACCGCTATTTTTGAAAATTCGCCAAGTTATGGTAACGTGATTTTGATTGAACATGACTTTGGCTATAACGGACAACCCCTTTGGACACTGTATGCACATCTCTCATCGTCTTTTGTGCAGGTGGGGCAGGTCGTACAGGGGGGTGAAGCCATTGGGCAAGTGGGCGCAACGGGGAATGTGACGGGTCCTCATGTGCATTTTGAAGTAAGGCTTGGGCAAAATCGCTATGGTGCAACGTACAATCCCATTTTATGGATGGTGCCTTATGTGGGGCATGGCGTGATTGCGGGGCGCGTGGTAGATGAACGTGGAAACAATATCATGGACGCGGATATTACCATACGCAACTTTGCCACAGGGGCTGTACAAACTACAACCACCTCATACGTGTATCAAAACAATGGCTTTGACGTGAACGCAGACCCAACATGGGGGGAAAATTTTGTAGTTGCAGACCTTCCCGTAGGTAGGTATAACGTGATTGCCGTTGTGAATGGCGAGCGCATTGTACAACAAATAAATGTGCTAGAAGGCACAACTTCATTTGTAGAATTAAAGGCAAATACACCCAATACGCCAACCCCCGCGCCCGAAGTGACGCAAGAGAGCGGTGGGTAAGCGTCATAGAGTTTTTGTTTAAGATGGGTTAGACTAACGATGATTTGGCGTGAACGTGGCAAAAGATAAGGTTTTTTGCCCCACACAAGGAGAGATGTTTCATGAGAAAAATACGCTTTATGGCTGTGATAGCCATTGTACTACTCACAGCTATGATGAGCTTACAAGCACAAACCCCCGCACTTGTTTTAACAAGAGGTAGCGGGGCAACGGCAACACTTGGCAATGAGACGCTGGCACAAGTTTACTTTTTCGTGGCTTTAGAGGGCGAAATTATCTCTTTAGCTGGCGAAGGTACAGACGGTTTAAACATTGGGCTTTTGCTAACCGATAAGGCAGGCGCAACACTGGCGCAGGCAGTCCCTAATGAAGCAGGACAAGCCAATATTAGTAACTTGGCGATTCCCGCAACGGATAACTATTTTGTGACCGTATTCGCCGTCAGTGGTACAGGCACTTACACAGTTGCATTGTCAGGGGATATTACGTCTACTGTTCCTGATGAAACGGCAACAGAAGAAGCAACAGCCGTAACAGAGGACGCAGCTTCTGTGCAGTTTGGCGTTGTGCCTACCCCTGTAGGGCAACAAGCGACTACAACAGGCACATCAACCGCAGAGAACTTTAAGGTTCATACGGCAGAATCGCCTATTTTACTGGCGAATGGGCTAGAAGTGCGCCTTGAATGGACGGCAGCTGTTGACTTGAACTTAGAGGTTCGCGACCCCATTGGCAATACGCTGTATTTTGACCAACGCACGACCAATAACGGCGGTACATTTGGGTTTGACGCGAATGGCTTTTGCCAAATTATCACCCCTAATCCTGTAGAAACAGCCACATGGACACCGGGCTTTTTGCCTGTAGGTAACTATGAAATCTTGGTGTTCTATCGCCAAGCCTGCCAGACAGCAGAAGCCGTGCAGTTTAACATTGTTGTTACTGCGGATGGGGTTACATTGCCCCCCGTACAAGGCACACTCAATCCGCCTTTATCGGATACACAAAGCGTGTATTTGTCGAGCTTTAGAGTGCTATCGGATGGGAGCGCACTAACCGCGCAAGGTGGTGCGTATCCTGATACCGCAATTAACCAATTGACTGCTCCCTTTAGTGAAGTACAAGCTAATGCCCGCCTTGTTACCCCTGGCAGTATGGCGCGTGGTGCGGTGGTTGAAGACCAATACTACTTATCGTATCGATTTACAGCACTGGAAAATGACCTTGTCACAGTGTCTTTAGATTCTGATTCGGGTAATTTGGACACGCTGTTACAAGTGGTGGATAGCAATGGTAACTTGATTGCTGTAAATGACGATGCAAATAACACACGCAATAGCCAAGTGCAAAACTTGCGCCTTGCTACGGCAGGTGATTATTACATTGTGGCAACGCGCTATGGCAAAGAGTTTGGTGGCACAGAAGGTAACTTCCAACTGAACGTACAAGGCGGGGTAGCCACCGTGCCATCCGAAGTACAAGCCCTTAACCTAGCACCCGCAGACATTCAAATTGTTTTAACGTGGGCAACCCCTGCGGACTTGCAATTGCTGGTACGTGACCCTATTGGTGACTCTGTGTTTGATGATGCGCCCAGCGTTGCTAGTGGCGGGCAACTAGCCTTGGCGGGCAATGTAAACTGTGTTGCTGCAACGACGGGTGTTCCTGCCTCTTATGTGGTGTGGCCCTCTGGTTTCTTGCGCCCCGGCAGCTATGAAATTGAAGTGTGGTATCAGTCGGCATGTAACACAACGATTGTTCCTGAATTTACACTAACGGTTTTGGTACGTGGGCAAATTGTGACTGTAGAACGCCAACGCCCACAGCTAAACCAACGTTATGTGCTGTCGTTCATCATTAACCCTGATAACACGGTGATTCCGCGATTGGGAGGGTATGCAGCCAATGACGCACAAGCCCTAGACTATCAAAGCCGTGTTGCCACTCCCACTTCGTTTAATCAATCGCTTATTGGTACGATTACCAATGACAATGTGTTTGATGCGTATAGCTTTCAAGGTGTGGCGGGGCAAAGCGTGACGGTTAGCATGGCAAGCACCACCACAACGTTAGATACCAAGCTAGTATTGCTTGCGCCCAGTGGCATCCAAGTGGCTGAAAACGATGATTCGGGTGCGGGGTCGATTACGGGTCGCAGAAGCGATGCACTGATTGGTAACTATATCCTGACAGAATCGGGCGAGTATAAGATTGTCGCTACGCGCTATGCAACGCTGTTTGGTGGCACCATAGGCGGCTACTCTTTAACAGTACAAGGGAACTAAAGATCACTTTTTCGGGGGGGCATGTCGCCCCCTGATGATTGTTTAGGTATGGTATATCTTTGAGGTGTCATTTATACTTGTGAAGCGAATAACAACCGACTTGAAAGTAGCCAATATGAAAAAGCGGTTTCTCTGGTTGGTGGTCTTGGCGGTTGCCTTTTTGGCAGCATGTTCACCACCCCCCAAACTAAGAGATGAATCCTTCTTAAAAGATACCAGTATTTTAACTGGCGAACCCTGTTCTGCACCTTGCTGGCGCAACATCACCCCAGGAGAAACCTCTTGGAACGGCGCGCTAACGATTGTGGAGGATAGCCTAGACTTTGCTAACATAGAACAACCAAGCATCCCAGACTCTAGTGCGCGTTTAGTTGATTTTAACGCCAAAGATGGCTCCCGTTGTTGCCGTGTGTATAGTCAGGACGGAAGAACGGTGACATCTGTTTTAACATTGCTTGCCCCTGATATGATTTTTGGTGACATTATCGAGAAGTACGGTGAACCTGCCTACTTTACAGTAGAAACCGTTACTGATGACCAAGCTTTAGTTTCTGCGTTATTTACGGACGTGCCACTGATTACTTATGTGTTTAGTGCGGGTCTTGTAGAAGGCGAAATTGCGCCAAGTAGTGAAATTGTGGGTGCTATTTACCTTACAAAAGAGGATATGGACTCTGTGATTGTGGGTAGCCAGCTTTATGAATGGCGTGGCTATGGCAAGTTATCAGAGTTGGCAGATGGTGAATTTGACGTAACTCCCTTCCCAGAGGCAAACCTTGAGGAAGACATCGAAGCCATCATTGAAGAAGCAGGAAGCTAAACCCAAGAGTTATTTATTGAAGAAGGAGATGGGCGACCATGACTGAAGAAACTACAACTGCCCCCCTTACATTGGATACGTTACAACCGGGAACACCCGTTACTGGTACCATTACCCGCCTGATTTTATCGGGTGCATTGGTAAACATCGGGCTAGAACAGGACGCACTTTTGCACATTTCGCAATTGGGCAAGTCCGACTTTCGGAACGTAGAAGATGTACTTAATCAGGGGCAAAGTCTTGAAAGCTATGTGCTAAAAGTAGATGTTGACCGTGTTGCATTGACGATGGTAAAACCCCCGTCCTTGCCTTGGTCTAACCTGCATGTGGGCGAAACCTACCGTGGTACAGTAACACGCATTGAAAAGTTTGGGGCGTTCGTGGACATTGGCGCAGAACGTCCTGGCATGGTGCATGTTAGCGAGATGGCGGATGGCTATGTGCAATCCCCTGACGAAGTGGTGCGTGTAGGCGATGTTATTGAAGTGCGGGTGATTAAACTCAATCGCAAGAAACGCCAAATCGACCTTAGCATGAAAGAAGAAGTGTCTGAAAACGTGGTGATGGAAGCCGAAGAAGAATTGCCAACCGCAATGGCAATGGCACTTAATCGCGCTCGTAGCCAATCACGCCGTGAAGATTCTCGCAATAGCGACAGACGCTCACGGGTAAAAGACGACCAAGAAGAAATTTTCAAGCGCACATTGCGCTCGCTAAACAACAAGTAAATTAAAAAGGCGACTTCAGCATGAGGTCGCCTTTTTTGATGTGGTTTTAGTCTGTTTGTAGGCTTTTATATAGGCGGAAGCACACAATCCCAAACAGAACCGTAAAATTGGCTTCGTGGCTTAAACACCATGGACAAAGCGTTTGTAGTAAGAAGAACTGCACGTAAACGAGCCACATTGAGAACATCCACGCAAAAAGTGCTAGCCCAAACTGTAAGAAGATGCCGTATTCGCGTAAAAATGACACTCGATTTTCAAAGAGTGCCAGCACCCCCAAGATAACGTAAACCGCAAACCCTAAGTACGCGACAGGGACACCGAAGAGCTGTGAGTAAAGGCTGTTAGTGACGTAATCACAGTTAAAGACGCTGTTGGCGGCACAAGCCGTTGCTGTATTGCTAAGGCGTGTATAGGACAGGTAGCCACTAATGAACAAGCCCAAGACGATAGTGACAAGAAAAGCATGCCATAGTGTAAACTTAAAACGGCTTGTTTGTGGAACTATTTCTGGTGTTGTGGTTGTCATGATTTCCTCGTTGTGATGGTTTGAATGTCTCTAAGTAATTTTACTCTCAATCTGTCTCCTGCTTCAACCACTACTACCCCTTCAGGGACAATCATCAGTCCATCTGCTATGACCATTGACAGGAGCGCGCCAGAGCTTTGCGTGCCACTAAGGGTTGCAAGATAACGCCCATTGTCCTCAATAAGTCTTACACGAAGGTAACTTCTTCTGCCGTCCGACGTGATGCTTTCGGCGAGGGTGGCGGTGATGAATTGGGCGTTATCGGGCTTGGATTGCATGGCAAGAATAACGGGGCGCACAAAAATATCAAACGTAATGAGCGCGGAAACAGGATTGCCTGGTAGCCCAAAGAAGGGAATGTTTGCCAGTGTGCCAAATGCAAGCGGTTTGCCAGGGCGAAAGTTAATCTTCCAGAAGCCCACTTGCCCCAATTCGGCAAGCACTTGGCGCGTATAATCGGCTGTGCCGACAGAAACGCCTGCGGTGCTGACAATCAGGTCGGGGGATAAGTTAATGGCGTCCTGGAAGGTTTGACGTACATCCTCTGGCGTGTCTTTGGCAATCGGTAGGATGATAGGTTCTCCCATCACTTCGCGTACGCTGGCAGCTAGGGCGAAACTGTTGGCATCGTAAATTTTGCCCTCTATCAGTGGGGTGGGTGGGTGTAATAACTCATCGCCACTGGTAAGGATGACGACTACAGGAGGCGTGAAAACGGGTGCTTCGGCAAAGCCAAGTGATGCCAGAACGCCAATATCGGCGGGGCGAAGTATATGCCCTTTGGATAAAACCGTTTGCCCTGTGCGGATGTTTTCGCCAATGGGGCGGATATTATCGCCTTCACCTGCTACACCCACAAACGTTACATAAGCGGGCAGTGGGGCATCGGGCGTGCTTTGCCATGTGCTATCGGTGTCTTCTACGGGTACAACAGCGGTTGCCCCTTTTGGGAGGGGTGCGCCTGTCATAATTCGCGCACAAGTGCCACGCTCAAGCGGCTGTTTTGGAAATGAGCCAGCAAAAATATCAGCGGTGACGCGCAATGTAACAGGGTTTTCTGGGGTGGCTTGTGCTAAGTCTTCTGTGATGACTGCATAGCCATCCATGCTAGAATTTGCAAAAGGAGGTAAGTTAAAAGGCGCGTTTATATCTTCGGCAAGCGTTAAATGAAGGCAGTTCACTAGGGAACGGCGTTTGGTGATGGGCTGTGGTATTTGGGATAAAATGTGCTGGAGTGCATCATCAACATTCATGAGTTCTGCCATAATGGAGTGTCCTTTGGCGTGAGGTTGTTATAGGGTTAATTATAGGGCAAGATGTTAAATGTTTGTGAAAAACTGCTCCACCGCAAACCTGAATTTGCTGTACAATACGTAGAAATAGCAGACACTGGCAGAGACCTATGGTATCTACAACAACATCCTATCCAAGAGACTTAGAAACACTTCTTGCGCCACTGACAGAATTTTCGCCTAATGACAAAGAACTGGTGGAGCGTGCCTACTACTATGCAGAGCATGCACACGAGGGGCAGAAACGCAAGTCAGGCGAACCTTACTTTATGCACTGCGTGGCGGTGGCAAGCATCCTTGCCGAGATGAAGATGGATGCTGAAACGATCTCCGCAGGCTTGCTTCATGATGTGGTAGAAGATACGCCCACCACTTCAGAGGACTTAGAGCGCGAATTTGGCTATAATATCACGCGCCTAGTTAATGGGGTTACCAAGCTGGCAAAGTTGCCTAAACAGGATGGTGACGGCGAAAAGAACGGCGTTTATAAGAAAGATACCGAGTTCTTTAGACGCATGATGCTAACTATGGATGCTGATGTGCGTGTGGTAATTGTAAAACTAGCAGACCGCCTTCATAACATGCGGACGCTGGGTCATATGACCAACGAAAAGCAGCGGCGCATTTCCCAAGAAACAATGGAAATTTACGCTCCTCTAGCGAACCGACTGGGCATTTGGCAAATTAAATGGGAACTGGAAGACCTGAGTTTTCGTTATTTAGAGCCAGAAGCCTATAAATCCATTGCGGGCGCATTACAAGAACGACGCGCAGACCGCGAAGCCTATGTTGCCCAGATTGTAGAGACGCTAAAAAAAGAAGTGGAAGCACACGGCATTATGAATGCTCACATCTCAGCGCGCCCCAAACACATTACCAGCATTTATAAAAAGATGAGCCGAAAAGGTGTGCCATTGGATGAAATTTATGACATCAGAGCGGTGCGTGTGATTGTGCCAGAACATAGCCAATGCTATATCGTGTTAGGGATTGTGCATCAGTTGTGGCGACCCATTCCTGGTGAATTTGATGACTATATTGCCTCACCTAAAGATAACTTCTATCGTAGCCTACATACGGCTGTGGTGGACGATAAAGGGCGCACGCTAGAAGTGCAAATTCGTACATGGAAGATGCACGAAGACGCTGAATATGGGATTGCGGCGCATTGGCGTTATAAAGAGGGGCGACAGGCGAAAGATGATGTGTTTGAGAAGCGCATCGCGTTCTTACGCCGTTTGATGGAATTTGGGGCAACAGAGGACGAAGACCCCAGCCAATTTTTAAGCCGAATGCAAAGCGAGTTTTTTGAGGGACGCATTTATGCATTTACGCCTAAGGGTGATATTGTAGACTTGCCACAAGGTGCCACCCCAATCGACTTTGCCTATGCGATTCATACCGAAATTGGGCATCGCTGCCGTGGCGCAAAAGTGCGCGGTAAGCTAGTGTCATTGGGGCATCAGCTTCAAACAGGTGACCAAGTAGAGATTTTAACCGCAAAACGAGGGGGACCCAGCCTTGATTGGCTGAATGGTGACCTAGGATATGCGAAAACATCGCGTGCAAAAGAAAAAATTCGGCATTATTTTCGCAAGCAACACCGCGAAAACAATATTGCCAGTGGGCGTAGTGTGCTAGAACGCGAGTTAAAGCGTTTGGGCTTACTGGATAAAGTGTCTTTGGATACCGTGAGTACACTTTTTGACTATGGCAAGCTGGATGATTTCTTGGTTGCCATTGGCACGGGTGAAACAACGGGGGCGCAGATAGCCCACGAAGTGCTAGAGGATGAACGCCGTAAACGTGACCAAGTTGACATTGACGATGCCGAAAAACCCCGCCTGCACGAACCCGCCTCTTTGGACGTATCTAATGGTGTAAGCATTATGGGAACGGCGGGGATGCTGGTTAATTTGGCGCGGTGTTGTAACCCCTTGCCGAGTGATGAAATTGTGGGCTATGTGACACGCGGACGGGGTGTAACGGTTCATAGTTCTACTTGCTCTAATATTTTGGCAATGACAGAACCAGAGCGCCTGATTGATGTAACATGGGGCAAAAAGCAAAATGAACAGCGTTATAACGTGCCTGTGGAAATTGTGGCGCATGACCGTCCGGGCTTACTACGCGACGTAAGTACCGTTGTTTCGGATGCGGGCATCAACATTTCGTCGGTTTCGGTGGTAACGAAGCAACATATTGCCACACTATACCTTAATTTGCAGGTGATCAGCCCATCCCAATTGGCGAAGGTGCTTTTGAAAGTGGAAACCATTCCGAATGTGGTAGAAACGCGGCGACGCTTACATTCTTAATTCTTCCTCTAATGAATCTTTGTGATACAATATTTTACGGTCTAGTTGTAAACACAGAGGTTCTAGGAGCATGCAGGATGTTGTTTTGGATAGATGCAGCTGAACAAAGCAGCCGCATCGTTTTGATTCACCCCGACACGAAAAACTTTTATAGTTATTTGTCGCAAATTGTTCAACACGATGGAACGCTTTATCTTCGTTTGTCGGCACATATCACCACATCAGAACACCTAGAAGTCGCTTACCAACAAGCAATGACAGCACAAGAACTTAGCTCTTTTAATACGGTGGTATTAGATGAGGTTGACAGTATTCATTGTGGTTTGTTGCTTGATTTTTTACACTACAAAATCGCTGAAAATACGCAGATACGATTCGTTTTATTTGGTCGTGAGCTACTGTACGGGATGTTGGAAGACGTTGAATTAAGCCCATTAATTAAAGTGATGCCTGCGGATTTATTACAGCAACACGAGGCAGTTTCTTCTGTAAGGTATCGTGTAAGGGTGAATGCTTTGGGGCAAGGACAAGCTATCCTTAACCAAATACCCATTATGTGGGATGGTTCAATTCCACGTTTACTCTTTTTCTTTATGATAGATAAAGGAATGACAACCCGTGACGCGCTCTTTGAGGTGTTTTGGCCCCAGCTTTCTATAAAAGACGCGACAAATGTTTTCCACGTGACCAAACGCAAATTAAGCGAGTTACTTGGGTTTAGCCCTCTGACTTATCAAAGCGGATTTTATCGACTTTCTGACGAGATAGAAGTGGCATATGATGTGCATGAATTTAAGGGCTTACTGCAAACTATAGAGATGTTTCCCATAGGGACACGAGAACCCCGTATCCAAAGGCTGATTGCATTGTATGAGGGCGATTTTTTGCAGTCGGATACTGCGCCATGGATCGTTGCTCGGCGACAAGAGATGCGACAATTGTATGCTGAATCGCTTTTACATCTTGCGCTATTGCGTGAGCATGAGGGACGAAATCAAGAAGCAGATACTTTGAGGCTACGGGCGCATTTTGCAGAATAAGTGCAAAGGGGCAAGGATGTTTTCTTTGCCCCCCGTATGTTTATTGCTTGGTGGGTGGTACGGCTTTGGGCTGATAAATAACGACACCGGCAACTGCTTCGTTATCTTTCATGGATAAGATGCTCTCACCACCGACTTTGCCACGTTTAAGCGTGGGGGCGCGACCAATACGCATGTAGATGGGCTTGTTCTTGTTTGTAAGAACAACGACGTTATCATCTAAACGCCCAATGGTGGCGACGGTTACTTCTTTACTGCTATCGGGCAACCGCATCGAGATAACGCCACCGCCAGCACGTCCTTGTAATGGGTATTCGTCTATAGGTGACACTTTGGCGATGCCATCATTGGTGAGATTCCAGACATATTGCCCACTGATGGCTGTAAATGCCCCTACAATGCGGTCTCCTAAGCCGATGAGCTTAATACCGCGCATTCCCCCCGAAGGTAGACCTGTGGGGCGTACATCCTCTTCTGGGAAGCGTATGGATTGACCCTGTGCTGTAATGAGAATAATTTCTGTGTTGCCGTTGCTTAAAAACAGGTTCACTAGGCGATCATCATCACCCACATTAAACACCGTAAACGATTTCATACTTACGCCGGGTAAATCTTCTAAGCGAACACGCTTAACATCTGCATTTTGGCTTGCCATGAATAGATAACCGGCTTCAAGTGCCATAGGCAAGCCGATGGCAGCCACGACTTCATCACTCGCCGTCAGGGAACACAAGTCATAGAAGGGTGTGCCATCTGAAGGGTCATTGGTTTGTGGCACTTGCTGAACAGGAATACAAGCGCACAAGCCCTTTGCTGTAAACAGATACAAGTTTTGGGCGGTGCTACTTTGTAAGATGATTTTGGGCGGATTTTTAAGTGTTGCCGTAATTTTTGGTGGCGTGTTATCGTAGCTCCGCGCAAGCCGATTATCGGTGGTGAGGGTAATCCACGCTTCTTCTTCGGGTACTAAGAAATCGCTGGCATTGGTGCTGGCAAGACCATCTGCAATAATGGTTCTGCGCTTGTCGTTGTATTGTAGCTTAATGTTAACTAGCTCTTCGGCAATGACAAGACGCATCTTTTTGGGGTCTTTAAGCAAGGCTTCAAGCTCTGTGATGAGCTTCATTTTTTCATTGAACTCGTCTTGAATTTTCTTAGCTTCAAGGGCGGCAAGACGGCGCAACGGCATTTCTAGGATGGCGTTGGCTTGTAATTCTGAGATGCTTAGTAATACGATTAAGTTAGTACGGGCGGTATCTACATCTTTTGATTTGCGGATGAGCGCGACGACTTCGTCTAAGCGGTCTAGTGCTTTTAGCAAGCCTTCTAGGATGTGAGCGCGTTCTTGGGCGCGGTTAAGGTCAAATTCGCTACGACGGCGAATAATTTCTAGGCGATGCTCTAGGTAAACGCGCAACGCTTGTTTCAGCGTTAAGAGGCGCGGTTGATTATCGACAAGAGCCAGCATAATGATGCTAAACGTTTCTTGTAGGGGCGTGTACTTAAAGAGTTGTACCAACACATCCGCAGGTTCTACGCCACGCTGTAGCTCTATGACCAGCCGTACCGAGTTTTGTCTGTCGCTTTCATCACGTAAATCAGATAAGCCTTCTAGCTTGCCACTATGCACTAAAGAAGCAATACGCTCAATAAGGGTTGTTTTGTTTACTTGGTAGGGAAGCTCACTAACGATAATGCGTGATTTGCCTCGTCCCATGTCCTCGATGTGAACTTTTGCACGGACAGTGACTTTACCGCGCCCTGTGGCATAGGCTTGAAGTACCGGGTTTTCGGCATCTTCGGTTTCGTGGTGGCTATAAATTACACCGCCTGTCGGAAAGTCGGGTCCTTTGACGAACTGCGTGAGTTCTTCGATGGTCATATCTTCGACTCTGTTCCAATGGCTGAGCATGTAAACAAGCGCATCCACGACTTCGCCAATGTTATGTGGGGGAACATTGGTAGACATGCCTACGGCAATGCCTGATGAACCGTTAACGAGCAAATTAGGCAAGCTGGCGGGCAACACGGAGGGTTCTCTTAGGCTACCGTCAAAGTTTTCTTTGAACTCTACGGTGTCTTTGTCGATGTCCGTGAGCAAATCCTCGCCAATGCGTGCCATCCGTGCTTCGGTATAACGCATAGCCGCCGCCCCGTCACCGTCAATGCTACCAAAGTTGCCTTGACCGTCAACTAGCATATACCGCATAGAGAAATCTTGGGCAAGACGTACCATGGCATCGTATACGGCACTATCGCCATGGGGGTGATACTTTCCCAGTACCTCACCGACAATACGCGCACTCTTTTTATAGGTGGAATCGCCGCGTAAACCCATATCGTACATGGCGTACAAGATGCGCCGATGAACAGGTTTTAGCCCGTCACGGGCATCAGGTAAGGCGCGCGAGATAATTACGCTCATGGCGTAATCTAGGTATGCTTCGCGCATTTGTTGTTCTATATTGATGGGTAGTATTTCGCCAATACTCATTCAGCGTCCTTCTTGGTGTGTAGTCTTGTTTAGATTGTAGGAATGAGAACGTATCCTGTCAAATGATAAGACATTTGTTCTGATTATAACATAGAAGTTGTGAATAGCGTAGAGTGTAGGGTTGTGCTACTATGATTTTGAGTGACGAGGAGAACTATGAACAAACTAAATACGCTTTGCCTTTTAATTGTGGTGTTTTTGATGTGGGCATGTAGCCCATCAGAACAACTTCGTGTAGTAGTTACCCCTACCCCCAATGTACCAATAAGCACGGTAGACGTTCAAGAAACACCCGCTAGTACACCTACAGTTGAGCCTATAGTGGTGACATCCACTGTACTTCCCACGCGTACACCAATACAAGGTGATGGGGCGTTTATTGGTAGTGTTCTTGATTCTAATCGTCCTATCCCTACTAGCATCCCCTCACTGCCGACACTGACAGCAACGCCACTTGGTAGTGCAAGTTCTACACCTGCGCCTACAAATACACCTGCTATTGCTGTACCGTCCCTGGATAACAATCAAGTGGGGCTACAAGTATATTACAATATGGGTGTAAATGAATTTGGGCAAGTGCTTGACCTAGCACGCCGAACGAAGGTGGGTTGGATTAAGTTTCAGGCAGACTGGAGTTTCTTTCAGCCTAATGGTCCCGAGGATGATTCAGAAATTATGAAGGCGTTTGTTCTATACGTGCAGGGCGCAAAAAATGGTGGCTTTAAGACACTGCTTAGCGTTGCAAAAGCCCCCCAATGGGCGCGTAATGTCGATAAAACAGATGCAGGAACACCCGATGACCCCGCGCTTTTAGGTCGGTTTTTGCAACGTCTCATAGAGCAAATAAAAGCCGAGAATATTGACGCGATAGAAATTTGGAATGAGCCTAATCTCATCCGTGAGTGGCATGGCGCGTTGCCATTTAGTGGCGCGGGCTATATGCAGTTGTTCCGCCCCACTTATGATGCCATCAAGAGCGTTGCGCCTAACATTATTGTGATTACTGCGGGGCTTGCACCCACAGGAAACAGTGCGTTTAGCGTAGATGACCGTGTGTTTTTACAACAAATGTATGACAACGGTTTAGCCAATTACACGGACGTGCCTTTGGGTGTTCATCCGTACGGGTGGGGCAATGCGCCCGATGCTACGTGCTGCAATGCGATAGAAGGCAGAGGGTGGGATGATAATCCGAGCTTCTTTTTCATTGAAACCCTAAATGGGTATCGCAACATTATGGTGCAAAATAACCATGCTGGGGCGCAAATGTGGGTTACAGAATTTGGATGGGCAACGTGGGAAGGCTTCCCTAACGATCCACCCGAAGAATGGATGCGCTATAACACAGCACTAAATCAAGCTGAGTATACATTACGGGCGTTAGAAATTGGCGCAAATCGCGAGGACGTGGGCTTAATGGTGCTTTGGAACTTGAACTTTGCTAACTCAATTTTGATTGAACAACGCTCGGAACTGGCGGCATATAGCCTGATTGCCCCTAATCTTGATGGGGACGATTTGATTGTTCGCCCGTTGTTTAGGGCGTTAGAAGCGCGCTAGGGATTTATAAAGTGGTAAAAAAAGGGCGTACTCTTAAGTGAGTGCGCCCTTTTTTTATTTAGTGAAAGTCTTCTTCATCTAGTTCTTCATCGGGGATATCTAGGACACCCTGTGAAGCCAGAGTTGCTTTGGGTCCAACGCGCTCACGCTCTTGATAGTGCGTGAAGCCTGTACCCGCAGGAATGAGCTTGCCGATAATGACGTTTTCCTTTAGACCGTAGAGGGGGTCTACTTTACCCTCGATGGCTGCGCCTGCTAACACCTTAATGGTGTGTTGGAAGCTGGAAGCCGATAAGAAGCTATCGGTGCTAAGTGATGCCTTTGTGACACCCAGTAGAATGGGTGCGGCAGAGGCAGGCTCTCTATTTTGAGCGATGTGTTCTTCGTTCAAGTCAAGCAATTCAAGCTGGTCGATTAAATCACCGGGTAGTAATTGTGTGCCGCCACTGCGCGTAATTTGAACCTTATTCATCATCTTGCGGATAATCACTTCAAAGTGTTTGTCCGAGATGCCCACACCTTGCGAGCGATATACCTTCTGAATTTCGGTTAGAAGATAGATTTGGGTGGCTTCTGCGCCTAGCACCTTTAGGATTTGGTGCGGGTTTTGAGAGCCTTGTGTTAGTTGTGTGCCTGCGCGAACTTCGATGCCATCCGCAATACCGGGAGACATAACGGCGTTGGCAGGAATTTCATAAGGATATTCCATGCGCTTTTCAAAGCGGAGGTAAACGACGCGGTTTTCGATGTAGATGTCGCCTTCCATCTCCGCTAGTACCTTTTGCTCGCCGCCTGTTTGTTTGGCAAGCAGTGCGCCCTTTTTGATGGTTTCGCCGTCTGCGACGATGATTTCATAGCCTTCAGGGATGGTGTACTGTTGGTTGGTGACTTCGCTATTGATGACTGTCGCAATCAACGCGCCATCTTCACGATTGGTTAGGCGTAGTGTGCCATCATAATCGACCATCACGCACTCGCCTTTCGGCTTACGGCGTGCTTCAAAGAGTTCTTCTACACGAGGCAAACCGCTTGTGATGTCACCGCCTGCTTGCGCTGTACCCCCAGTGTGGAAGGTACGGAGTGTAAGTTGTGTCCCTGGTTCACCGATAGACTGTGCCGCAATAATACCGACAGCTGTACCGATTTGTACCATTTCACCATTACCAAGGTCTCTGCCGTAACAGAGGGCGCAAACGCCATAAACCATCGCGCAGGTGAGGGGGCTACGAACTTCTACTTCTGCAATAGGCGCAGTTTCGATGACACCTGCCACATGCTCATCAATCATGCCGTTGCGGGCTACGATAAGCTCGCCTGTGGTGGGGTTGTAGATGTCATGTACCGAGCAACGCCCGATGATGCGCTCGCTAATGAGTTGTCCTGCAATATCATCGGCACGACGAATGGTTAAACCACGTTCAATACCGCAATCGGTCAGGTTGACAATCATATCTTGAGCAACGTCTACTAGACGGCGTGTAAGGTAACCGGCATCAGCGGTACGAAGAGCCGTATCTGCCAAGCCTTTGCGTGTACCATGTGTAGAGATAAAGTATTCAAGTGCGTTCAAGCCTTCGCGGAAATGACTGCGAATGGGCAAGTCGATGATACGACCTGAAGGGTCTGCCATCAGCCCACGCATACCTGCGATTTGGGTGATAGGACCAAAACCGCCCTTAGTAGAACCACTAATTGCCATAACTGCAATGGGTCCAAATGGATCAAGGGTGTTGTGGAGCAGTTCTTCCAGCTTACGCTTTGCTAATTCCCAGTTGTCAATCGTGATTTGGTAGCGTTCTTCTTCGGTAAGAAGCCCACGTCTAAAGTCACGTTCTGCACTGGCAACGATGGCTTCTGTTTCTTGCAAAATGCCTTCACGCTCTTCAGGAATGACAAGGTCAGAAACGGCAATCGTTGTACCGCTGACGGTGGCATAACGGAAACCGTAGTCTTTAATGCTGTCTACGATGTCGGTTGTGCGGGTTGACCCCAGCACTTGATAGCACAGTGCCACGAGCTTCTGCAAGCGTTTCTTGTCCATGGTGTCTTCCACATAGCGGATTTCATCCGGCAAGATGCGGTTGAAGATGGCACGCCCAACAGTTGTTGCTTGAGGTTCGGCTTGTGGGTCGCGGTAGTCATAGAAATTACCTAGCAAGATGGATGTGTGTAAGCCTACCATGCCCATGCCATACAAATATTCCACTTCATCCATATCAACGACATGGCGACGCTCGTGCAAGTTGCTGACAACGACTTTGTCTTGCAGGTTTTTGCTTTGGATGGCTTTACGAATTTCGTAAATGTTCTCAATGATGCAGTCAACTTCACCTTCAAGCAAAGCGCGGATGGTGCGGTCTGCCGATTTCTCGGTGACTACCGTTTTTTGTTCTTTGCCTTCGCCTTGAAGTTCGGTTACATCACGATACACGACCAAATTAGGCACTTCACGGTATTGTGTATAGTAGTAGCCGTTAGAACGGAACTTTACACCAACACGCACGTTAGGGTCTGCAATTTGGCTAAAGCTATTGAACTTACCCACATTTTTCTTTAGTGTGATGAGTTCTGCGGTGGGGTCTAGGGTAAGGTAATACATGCCCAACACCATGTCTTTAGCGGGACCTACGATAGGTTCGCCGTCGGATGGCTTTAGCAGGTTCTTGGTTGCCAACATAAGCGTGCGCGTTTCTTCTACGGCTTTATCGCTAAGAGGCACATGAACTGCCATTTGGTCGCCGTCAAAGTCGGCGTTAAACGCCGAGCAAACCAACGGGTGAATTTGAATGGCTTTACCTTCTACCAATTGGGGTTCAAAGGCTTGAATGCCCAAACGGTGAAGGGTAGGGGCGCGGTTTAGCAAAACAGGGCGGTCTTTGATGACCTGTTCTAGCACTTCCCACACTTCTGGACGTTCACGCTCGATGATGCGCTTTGCACCCTTAACGTTATTAGCATATCCGTACTGTACTAAACGGCTAATGACAAAGGGGCGATAGAGTTCGAGAGCCATCGTCTTTGGCAAACCGCATTGATGCAATTTAAGGCGGGGCCCAATGACGATAACGGAACGTCCGCTATAGTCAACGCGCTTACCCAGCAAGTTACGGCGGAAGCGACCCTTTTTGCCCTTAAGCATGTCGCTTAAAGATTTTAGTTCACGGCGACCACGCCGAGAGAGGGCTTTGCCACGTTGGCTGTTGTCGATGAGGCTGTCAACGGCTTCTTGCAACATGCGCTTCTCGTTACGCACAATCACATCAGGTGCTGCTAGTTCTAGCAGATGCTTAAGGCGATTGTTGCGGTTAATCACGCGGCGATAGAGGTCGTTAAGGTCACTGGTCGCAAAACGTCCACCGTCCAATTGCACCATAGGGCGCAAATCGGGAGGGATAACGGGCAGAATGGTCATAATCATCCATTCAGGACGATTACTACTGCTCCGTAGGCTTTCGACAACGCGAAGACGCTTGGTGGCTTTCTTCTTGCGTTGCTTGCTACGGGTCATGCGGACTTCGCGCCAAAGCTCTTCTGACATTTTATCAAGGTTGATGTTTTGCAGAATCTTGTAGAAGGCTTCTGCGCCCATGTCTGCTTGAAAGACGTTGCCATAGCGTGTTTTTAGTTCGCGGTAGCGATTTTCTGTTAAAAATTGAAGTACTTCAAGTTCACGCAGTTCGTCTTTTTGCTTTTGTGCGCTTGCACGAATGGCGTTTAACTTTTGGTCGAGTTCTGTCAACTGATTGTCGATAGAAGAGGTGTTGTTGGTGCTGATGCCATCCATCTCCGTAGAGAGCTTGGACAATTCTTGGCGACGCATTTGTTCAATTTCGCCTTGCATCTCTGAAAGGTACTTTTGGGTGAGGGCTTGAACACGCTCAATATCATCTCTTGAGATTGTTTCACCTTTAACCACAGCTACCGTTTCTATACGAGCAAGCACCATGTCAGCTGTGGCAACTTGCCCCAACTGATTTTGAAGGCGTGCAATTAAACCTTCGGATTCGGCAACAATCTCACTCCCAACACGCTCTACTTCACGCTCAAAATGGGTGTTAATTTCGTTGACTTGGGTTTCGTAGGCACTCACGACTTCGTCGCGGTTGTCTTTCACTTCCTTCATGCGCTCTTCAATATCGCCACCAAGTTCTTTTTCTTTGATGGAGAGTTCTTTGTCGATGCGTTGGAGGGCGCGAGTACGTGCGTCTTCGTCAACAACGGTAATAACGTATTGAGCAAAGTAAAGCACGCGGTCTAGGTTGCGGCGGCTAACATCTAGTAACAAGCCAAGATGGCTGGGTACACGACGGGTATACCAAACATGCGCCACAGGAGCGGCAAGATTGATGTGTCCCATGCGTTCACGGCGAACACTAGAGCGTGTGACTTCCACACCGCATTTATCGCAGACGATGCCTTTATAACGGATGTTTTTGTATTTACCACAGTAGCATTGCCAGTCACGGGTAGGACCAAAAATCGCTTCGCAGAACAGCCCATCTTTTTCTGGGCGTAGGCGACGATAGTTGATTGTTTCTGGCTTAGTGACTTCCCCATACGACCACGAAAGAATATTGTCGGGTGAGGCAAGGCTAATCCGAAGTGCGCTAAATTCTTTAGCCTCCAAGGCGTTCCTCCTCTGCATCAGCAGTATGAATAAGGTGGAAGGTTATAAAGGGGGTGCGCCGAAGCGCGTATGTCAAAGACAACGAAACAGCGTCAGTGAGTAAAGTCACTCCCTGCGCTGAACCAATAACCTAATGAATGATGATAGAATACACACCAAAGTTCATTATAGCCCTATTGTCTAACGTTTGTCAAGCAAATTTGAGGCGATTTTTATGAAGACGTGGACAAGTTCGCTTTAAGATAGCTTTCCATGAAGCCATTGAGTTCGCCGTTTAGCACTGCGCCTGTATTGCCCACTTCATAGTTGGTGCGTGCGTCTTTCACCATTTGATAGGGGTGAAGCACATAAGAGCGAATTTGATTGCCCCAACTGGCATCAATGTTTTCACCTTTTAAGGCACTAATGTCGGCTTTTTGTTTTAGCCGTTCCATTTCAAAGAGGCGTGCTTTTAGAATTTGCATGGCGCGTTCACGATTTTGAAGCTGACTCCGTTGGTTTTGGCATTGAACAACCACACCAGAAGGGAAATGTGTGATACGCACTGCGGTATCGTTCTTTTGAACGTGCTGCCCCCCTGCACCACTGGCGCGGTAGGTGTCTATGCGTAAGTCTTTTTCGTTGATTTCGATATCAATCTCGCCTTCAATATCGGGCCAAAGCTCTACTTTAGCGAAGGATGTTTGGCGTTTTCCTGAGGCGTTAAAGGGGCTAATGCGTACTAGACGATGCACACCAACCTCGCTTTTAAGGTAGCCATAGGCAAATTCGCCCTTTACGCTGATGGTGACGCTTTTAATGCCTGCTTCTTCGCCGTCGCTACGGTCGAGAATTTCTATTTTGTAGCCATTTTGCTCCATCCAACGCAGATACATGCGCTCTAGCATTTCTGCCCAGTCTTGGGCATCTGCGCCCCCTGTGCCAGCATGAATGGCAAAAATGGCACTTTCGCTGTCATACTCACCCGCAAGCATTGCCCTGACCGACATTTTTTCGACTTCTTGCGCGATGTCTTGGGTTTCTTTGTCCAGTTCTTCTGCAATTTCTTCGCCTAAGTCCGCAAGTTCTAGGGCATCTATGATGCGTTTGTGCAACGCTAACCAAGGTAGGAGCTTCGCATTGAGCTTAGAGATTTGTTGCATAAGTTTTTGTGCTTCTGAGGGGTTATCCCAGAAGGTGCTGGCTTGTGTTTCGGCTTCTAAGTAGGCGACTTCTTTTTTTAAGTCCATAACGCCTAAGTTGTCGATAAAGCCCTTGATGGTCTTTTCGTGTGTTTTTAGCTGGTTGACGACGTGGTCTAACATGATATTTTCTCGTTATGATGGGTTGCTAAGTTGTCGGAAGGCTTCGAACATGAATACTGCGCCAGATACAGAAACGTTTAGTGAATCGGAGAGTTGCCCCAGCATTGGAATTTTAACAAGTTCATCACAGGCTTTTTCCCATGTAGCAGACAAGCCTTCGTCCTCTGTTCCCAGCATGACGGCTGTTTTTGGCGTAAAGAGAACGTCATAGAGGCTCTTTGTGCCTTCAAGGTGCGCCGATATTACCTGATAGGCATTATCTTTGAAGAAGCGTAAGGCTTGCTCACTAGAGAGCGCGTAGACATTGTTTAAGAAGCATGCGCCTGTACTAGCGCGGATGATATTTGGGTTGTAAAGGTCAAGGGCAGTATCAATTAGAAAGACCGTCTTAAAACCGCTCGCATCAGCGGTACGGAGTAATGCCCCAATATTGCCCGGCTTTTCTAGTGCCACCAAGCCCAAAATGGGTGTACTTAGGGCTATGGGTAGGGTAGGTGTGGGCTTTTGTTGCACAATCGCCAAAATACCCGTGGGGTTTTGCCGATAGGCGGTTTTTTCTAGTAGATCGGGGGAAACTTCATATACCGAAAATGGGGTGCTTTGCACGAAGTCCCATTCATCATCGCCCATCAACGAAGGGCACGCCAGCACAAATGCAATCTCGTAGCCAAAAGAGATTGCACGCGACAAATCACGCAAATCGTCCACCAAAAAGCACATTTCGCGTTGGCGATGTTTCTTTTCGTGGAGTTGCTTTGCCAGCTTCACTTTAGGGTTTTGAAAGCTCGTGATACGTTCAACAATGGGCATTGTGGTTTTTAGGCTTCACTATCGCTAAAGAGGCTGTCCACAAAGTTTTTGGGGCTAAAGTACACAAGGTCGTTTACAGCTTCGCCCAACCCCACAAACATCACCGGCACATTAAGCTCTGTATGTACAGAGAAAATCATGCCACCTTTGGCTGTGCCGTCTAGTTTAGTGATGATGAGACCTGTCACATTAGAGGTTTCGGCAAATTTGGTGGCTTGTTTAAGGGCGTTTTGCCCTGTTGTGCCATCTAGCACTAGTAGCACTTCATGAGGGGCGTCGGGGACAGCTTTGGCGATGACCGCTTTTATTTTGGCGAGTTCTTGCATGAGGTTAAAGTTGTTGTGCAAGCGTCCTGCGGTGTCTACAATCAAGATGTCTATGCCACGTGCTTTTGCGGCGTTGATGGCATCATAAACAACAGCACCAGGGTCACTGCCTGCTTTATTGGCAATTACTGGCACGCCCACGCGCTCACCCCATGTTTGCAATTGCTCAATGGCGGCTGCACGAAACGTATCGCCCGCACATAGCATGACTTTTCTGCCTGCACGATGAAGTCGGTTTGCTAGCTTTGCGATAGAGGTTGTTTTACCAGAGCCATTTACACCTACAATGAGAATGACGCTTAAACTTTCTTTGGCAAGGTTAAGCTCACGGGGTTCTTCTAGAAGGGATTCTAGCGATTCACGAAGCACTCGGTTAAGCTGATCGGTGTTAGTAAGTCCTTCTTCACGCACAGCTTCACGAAGGTATTCTAGGACGGTTTCGGTGGTTTCTAAGCCCAAATCTGCCTGAATGAGCATAGCTTCAACATCAACCCAAGTTTCTTCTGTGATGGCGGTATTGCCAAGAAACTGAGATATTCTGCCAAAGAAGGCTTGGCGTGTTTTTGCTAGTCCTCGTTTGAAGATACTCAAAGTTCTCTCTCCGTGATGTGGTTTGCGAATGAACAAGGGTTTATTTTAGCCGAGTTGGTGAAAGAATAGTAGACCGCACAACCTAGCAATTGAAGGGGGTATGTGGTACAAATTTTTACAGGAAAGAAAATTATTAAGGGACACAGAGGATAAAAAAGATGGCGCGTCGCGTGGTGGTAACTGGGTATGGGCTAGTAACGCCTGTAGGAAACAACGTAAAACAATCTTGGGAAAGCATTAAAGCGGGCAAAAGTGGGATTGGCTATATTACCTATTTTGATACCGAAAAATTTAACGTGAAGGTTGCGGGCGAAGTTAAAAACTTTAATCCAGAGGAGTATATGCCCGCTACAGAAGTTCACCGTCATGACCGCTATCAACAATATATTATTGCAGCGGCGAAAGAAGCAATTGCTCAAAGTGGTTTTACGGTTAAAGAGGGCGAAGAAAACCGCGCTAGTTCGGTGGTGGGGTCGTCTACGGGTGGGTTGCATAGTTACGCCCATTACATGGAGGTCGTGCGCGAAGCCGACTGGAACTATCGTAAAGTGACACCGTTTGCTGTGCCAATGTTGGTAGCCAATGGGGGAAGTAATGTTGTTGCGATTATGACAGGGGCTGGGGGTCCCTCGTGCGTGCCTGTAAGCGCATGTGCCTCTGGTGCGGACTGCATTGGGTATGCGTTTGACATGATTCGTAGTGGGCGCATTGACCAAGCAGTTGCGGGTGGCGCAGAGTTCCCCATGATTAAGCTGGGGGTAGCAGCCTTTGACCGTGTGGGCGCAACTTCACGCCAAGCCGACAACCCCGAAACATCCGTAAGACCCTTCGATAAGAACCGTAGCGGTTTTGTGTTTGGTGAAGGGGCAGGCGTGCTGATTTTAGAAGAACTAGAACACGCAAAACGGCGTGGCGCAGAAATCTTAGGTGAGATGGTAGGATACGCCAGCACAACAGACGCATTCCATCGCACCGCACCCCATCCTGAAGGCATGATGGCAGCCCAAGCCATGAAGTATGCGTTAGAAGCGGGTGGCATTAACTTGGATGAAGTGGACTACATTAACGCACACGGCACAGCCACACAACTGAATGACACCAGCGAAACAAAGGCAATTAAACTGGCATTTGGCGACCACGCGTATCGTTTGGCGGTAAGCTCCACAAAGAGCATGACGGGACACGCCATGGGCGCAACAGGGGCAATGGAAGCCGTGTTTAGTGTGTTGGCAATCCGTGACCAAGTAGCTCCACCGACCATTAACTATGATACTCCTGACCCTGACTGTGACCTTGATTACGTTCCTAATGAGGCACGTGACATGAAAATAGATGTAGTGGTTAGCAATGCTTTTGGGTTTGGTGGGCATAACGCCAGCGTGGTGATGAAAAAATTTAATGGTTGACGTTGAAACAAAGTTAAGCGAGTTTCAAGAAAGAACCGGCGTTGTTTTTAGCCGAAAAGAACTGCTACAGGAGGCTCTTACGCATCGCTCTTTTGTGAACGAAAGTAATGACGTTCCTGATAATGAGCGCATGGAGTTTTTGGGCGATGCAGTGCTGGATTACATGGTTGCGGACATGCTATTTCAAAAATTTAGCGCGATTAATGAAGGTGAACTAACGCAATTGCGCTCGGCATTGGTGCGTACAGAATCTTTAGCGCAACTTGCCCAAGACATTGAACTTGGCGATTTTTTAATCGTGGGCAAGGGCGAGGAGCAAATGGGCGGGCGTAAACGTATTAATATCCTGTGTAGGGGGTTTGAGGCGTTGGTGGGGGCGATCTATTTGGATAAGGGCATGGATGGCGCAAAAGCCTTTATGTTGCCACGCCTAGAAGAACTGCTCGCTTATCTGCTTAAAAATGACCTTCATCGTGATGCAAGAAGCCTGTTACAAGAAAAAAGCCAAGCAGAGCTACTCATTACACCCGTATATCGGCTAAAAGACCCATCTGGCTCTGAACATGACCGCATGTTTAATACGGATGTGGTGATAGGGGATGTGGTCATTGGCTCTGGTAGTGGCACAAGCAAGCGAGCTGCGGCACAAGTCGCAGCTCGTGATGCCCTTAATAAAGTAGAAGAAGCAAGTGGATGGTCACAGGAGGCTTTGGATTATGCCGAAGCCCACCGCCCACCCCCCTATATTAAGCCCCAAAAACCCCGCCATGAAAAGAAAGAATCCAAGTAACTGGCTAACGAATTTCGATGCCAATAAATGCTATACGATGGTCGGATGCGGGGTTGTCTAGGATGACCCCGCGCCCGCTAGAGCGCAAGCTTCCTGCCCAAATCCACAAATAATCAATCCGTGCTTGGCGGTCTAAGCGAACCAGCGTTGCTGAATCTAAGGGCGTTGTGCCTGCAAAAGGGTCTGTGAAGCCTGTTTGCCGTAATTGGTCTATAAGCTGTGAATCGGGGATGTTGTGGAATGTACCCCCTAAAATCATCCGCCCTACTTGCCCATTATAGTCACGCTCGATGTGCGTTTCGATGATGCTAAAGATAGTGCTTAGCTGAGCTTGTTGATTGCGCTCACGATCTTCTATGGTTTCGCCCTCTAAAAGCAGCCCTAATAGGGTGTTGTAGAGCGTAATTGTGCCTTCATCGGGGCGGATTTGCACGCGCTGTAAGCCCGTTTGTTGGTCTAGACTGGGCAATAGTGCGCCGTCATCAAACACAATCGGTACTTTTGACAAGACTGCTAATCCTAGCAAGCCTTCGTTGGTGGCATAAAAACGCCTATCCATTTTTAAGCGACGCGCCAGCCATAAGGATTGGTCTACGCCAAAACTGGTTAAACGCCCCCTTTCTACTTCTTGAAGCAAAACAACATCTGCGCCACTTTGAATGATGCTTTGGGCAATGCCCTCTAGGTTGTAATCATAAAATTCGCTGTAGCCTGCGTGAATGTTGTAAGTGGCGACGCGCACTTCATCCACGTTAAGCGTGGGAATGACGGCAATCGGTTGGGCATAGTATGCGCCTACGCCCACAAAAACAACCGTAATGAACAGGCTGGTAAGCGTTTCACGCCATTTTCCCCCCACCCAAGGAATGGCTTGCTTGGACTGTAGCATGGGCAAGACAGCAAAGAAGGATGCAAGCAAAATAATCCCTAAACCTAATCCTCTAAAACCGCGCAAGAGGGGCGGAATGACGGCGTTTAGTGTGTCTAAGGGGGGGGCGAAGTTACGTACAAAGGCGTAATCATAGGTGAAGAGGTCAAAAACGATGAACATGCCGAAAAGCAACGCGCCAATGACCACCCATAACCCCGAGAAATTGCGTTCACGCTCGCCTTTAGGGCGTACAAACCACCACCACAGTAGGTTCATGCCTAGTTGGGCAAGTGTAAGCGTAAATGCGCCCAATTGAAACTCGAAACCGCCCACCGAAACGCGCTGAATACGCACGCCCACAATCATAAGCAATGCCATCAAGATAAGCCAAATCCAACCGCGTGTTTGCGTTTCAAAAGAGGCAATGAGAGCGCGTGCTTGACGGCGCACCCATGGCACTAATGGGGCGAGAGTAGCGAGAATAAGCAAGGGAGCAAAGAGAGCATAATCGCCGTTGGTTCGCCCTGTGACGGCGTTGGGGAGTGCGAGCAAGGACACCTGTAAAAATAGCAACGCGCCAAAGCCGATGCCACCCCACAGCGTCATAACACCAGAACGTGAGGGTGTGGGTGAGTCTTTGGGTGTGCTTTGTAGCCAGCGCCCTAACAGATAGAAAATAACCATCGCAATGGATAACCCAATTTGGATGGATAAATAGTCAATATACAACCCACTTTGTAGGTCTAGGTAGTTGGCAGAGAGTGAAGGGTCTTGGGTATTGCCGATGCTACGGATAACTTGGTCGAGGGCAAAGCCTAGCACAAAGAAATAAGGGAACAGGTGTCCGCGTTGCATCACCAATAAAATAATGCACATGATGCCTCCCATAACCACCCATTGAGAGGCAATGACGGCATTGATGGGTGCATCGGGAAGAAGCATCAGCACACGCGACACCGCCATTAGAATGACGACGACAAAAGGCATAAAACGCAATCGCCCTAAAATAAGCAACAGTAGGGGAACTGCCAATACAACGCCCAAAAAGGTGAGTTCGGAGCTAATAGCTTGGGGTGTGACTAGCCCTAATGTGTTGGGGGGAACGAGTGCTTCTGGAAACGAACTATAGACCGATGCGCTGGAGGTACGACTATAAAGCGCACCCACTAAGAAGCGTAAGGCTTGAACAAAGAATAATCCACTTAGGGCAACTTCGATGATGCTGAAGGTGTTTGTGCCAAATAGTGCGCTTAACCGACTTTTCATAAGGCTCATCCGTCAATTGGTTATAGTAGTACTTGTGTGAAAACGTTGTAATGATGATATAATTCCCCAAGTTTAGCACATTAGCAACCTAGAGAATGGGGAATGCTCTTGAAAAAAGCAGACGTGATTCTAAGTGGTGGCACTATCGTCACAATGAACGACGATATGACGGTCATTTACGATGGCGCACTGGCGATTGCCAAAGAGAAAATTGTGGCAATTGGAACGCGACAAGAGATACTAGCAGAGTATGCTAGCGATGATGTTGTGGACTGCACAGGACAGTACGTCCTGCCAGGCTTAATTAACGCACACACGCACGTTCCGATGACGCTGCTTCGCGGCATGGCGGATGATTTGCGCCTGGACGTGTGGCTGATGGGGTACATCATGCCTGTGGAACGTGAATTTGTAAAACCCGCATTTTGCCGTTTGGGGACGTTGTTGGCGTGCGCCGAGATGATACGCGGGGGTGTAACGACCTTCTGTGACATGTATTATTTTGAAGGCGAGATTGCGAAAGCCACCGCCGAGGCGGGCTTGAGAGCCATGTTGTGTCAATCTATCCTCAAGTTTCCCGTGCCTGACGCGGAATCTTATGAAGAAAGCCTTGAGCTAACACGCGCGTTTATGCAAGAGTGGCGCAATCACCCCCTTATTAAGCCCACCATTGCGCCCCACGCGCCTTACTCTAATACCCAAGAAACACTGCGAAAGTCTAGGGACTTAGCAATGGAGTTTGGTATGCCCTTGGTGATTCACATTGCCGAAACAAGCCGTGAACAGGACGACAGCATCGCCGAATATGGCAAAAGTGTTGTGCCTTGGGTAAAAGATACGGGCTTATTGGATGTGGACGGCGTGCTAATGGCGCACTGTGTGCATGTAGATGAACACGAAATGCGCATTATGCAAAAGCATGATGTGAGTGTGGCACATTGCCCTTCGGCAAATTTGAAGCTATCAAGCGGCATCGCGCCCATTTCACAAATGTTGAGTATGGGCATTAACGTCGCCATTGGAACAGATGGGCCCGCCAGCAACAATGACCTTGACATGTTTGAGGAAATGCGTTTGGCGGCACTTTTGGCAAAGGTCACGCCTCCAGACCCTACAGCACTACCCGCGAAAACTGCGCTAAAGATGGCAACCCGTAATGGGGCGCGTGCGCTACGGATGGAGCATCAAACAGGCAGTTTAGAAGTGGGAAAACTGGCTGACGTGATTGTTGTAAATGCCGACCCGCTGCATAATTCGCCCCATTTCGACTTTAATCCTGATGCGGTGTACTCGCAAGTGGTGTATGCGTCCAAGAGTAGCGATGTTCGGCATACGATATGTCATGGCAAGTGGCTGATGCGTGATCGTGAATTGCTTACTGTGGATGAAAACGCCATTCGTAAAGAGGCAAAAACCTATGCTAAAAGCGTGGGAGAGTTCTTGTCTGTTCGTGAAAGTGACCCTCTGAGCAAGCTAATTGCGGTTGCCATTGGTGTAGAACGGGGTGAGAGCTTTGAGGTGCAGGTAAAAGCGCAGTTGGATGACCCAAATAGCATCGAAGAGCTATTAAGCCATCATGATATTGAGGTACTGCGTGCCACCCACTATCGCCAATACGACACTTACTTCTTGTTTGATGACCCCTCTATGGGGCGTGTGCGTTATCGTGAAGATGACCGCATAGACGCAAAAGGGGATGTTGAGGGCGTGCGGATGCGCCTAACGTATACGGGAACCGAGAAGGAACGTGCCTTTGATGACGCTGTATTGTTGTCGCGCTCACGGTTCATTGCGCCTGCAAATCAACCTTTGCGCTTTTATCAGGAATACTTTCAGCCTAAAGAGCAAAAGACCCTAGAGAAAGAGCGTCGTCGCTGGCGTATTTCTTATAAAGGGGTGCTGTTCTTTGTGAACCTAGACCGATTGATTAAACCCTTGTTGCCAAACTGGTACATTGAGCTAAAGTCACGCACGTGGTCTTTGAAGGATGCCGAAGCAAAAGCGGAACTGATTGGGGAGATGCTGACAATTTTGGGCGTAGACCGTTCCAAAGCTGTTGAGCAAGATTACCTTGAGATGGAAAAACAATAGAAACAGCGGGGCGATACTTAAAAAAAGTATCGCCCTTTTTGATTAGTTAAATCCTATTCTGCGTTATTACCAAAGCAACGGTCACAAATGCGGAAGCGGTGTTGTGGGGGCAACGGACGACCACACTCGCGGCATCGCCTTTGCATCTTTAGTTTTTGAACAAGCGCATCGTCAATGCGAATTGACCATTGGTTACGTAGGGCGCGAACCGTGTTTTGTTCGGGCGCGAAGGGTGCGAATTCTTCACGCCTGCCTAGCCATAAGTAAATATCCGCGCAAGTTACCGATTGCTCGGTGGTTTCTAGGTCTTCGCTGGCTTCTATGGTAACGGGTGGGAAGTTTGGTAGGGGCATTCTAAACTGGCTGATGATGGCTGTGGCACAATCGCGCCAATACGCCCGTGAATGCTTGTTTGTGGGGGCGTTGACGAGCCTCATAGCTGTTTCGATGCCTAAGTGGTTTACTTCTTTTTCTGAGAGCATCTTGGCAAGCTCAATGCGCTCGCTCATGTCGGCGGTGCGAATGATGTAACGCAACGATTCGGGAATGGACTGTAACTCTGACCATTGAAGCAATTGCTGTGCAAGTGTGCCAGGAATTAGCGCGAGGTCATCCACTGTTGGGGCAACTCGCGCATACTGTAATTCGTCAGGGGGTGTATAAAACAACTTGCTGATGAGGCGCAGATTGCGCTTGTTTAGCGTTCCCACTTCCCCCCATTGGGCAAAGCCGTAACGCCCGGCGCGCCCCCCAATTTGTTGAATTTCTGGGGGGGTGAGCAGGCGTACATCACGCCCATCAAATTTCTCTATTTCATGAAAGCACACAAAATCGGCGGGCAAGTTTAGCCCCATGCCTACGGCATCGGTGGCAACACACACATCTGTTTCGCCATTGGCAAAGCGGTCTGATTGTTTACGGCGTACTTCGGGGGGTAAGCTGCCATAGATAATGCTGACATTGCGCCCAAAGTCCTCTAATACCATCTTAAGGTCTAGCACGCTTTGCCGTGAAAATGCCACCAAAATAGTCTTTGGGGGCAAGTGCTGTAATGACCAGGCTTGGTCAGCGATGCGAATTGGGGTTAGGCGTTCATGCTCAATGATTTCAATTTCAATAGCAGCTTCTTCTGCAAGGCTTTCGATGAGTGACTGGGCATAAACGGGCGAGATGATATGAATTTCTGGTGATTGTGTTTCCATGAGGGCGCGTGTCCATGCCCAACCTCTATCTGCATCCGCCAGCATTTGCGCTTCGTCAATAATCACACAGTCACCACTGCGTCGAGGGTTAAACATTTCAATGGTGGCGGCGGTAATGCGTGCGCCATCCATCGGGATATATTCCTCACCTGTCAGCAGGTTACAGGGTGTGCCACGTGCGTTAAGGCGTTCAAAAATCTCAAAGGCTAAGAGGCGCAAGGGCGCAAGATACCACCCTGTGCCTGCTTGTTCTAGGGCATTAAGGGCATCGTGGGTTTTACCACTGTTGGGGGGGCCCACATGCAGATAAATAACTTGATTTTCGCGTCCTTCATGTCGCCATGTTGGGAAGGATTCTACGAGTTGTTGGCGAAGTTGTTGACGGCGCATTTCTTCTAGACGGCGTGTTTCGCGTTGGCGATTTTTGCGATCATTTTGTTTTTGGCGTAGTAGGGTGCGCTTTTGTTCTTTGCTTTTGTGGACGAGCTGTCTAAATTCACGGAGCGTACTGGGTAAATCCCAAATTCCTCTGATTTCTTGCCATTCGGGCTTAGGGCTGTTAATGCCACTGGCTTTGAGGCGTTGGCGAATATCTGCCATGTCTGTGAGGTAGATAACGGCAATATCGTCTAAAAAGACACGCTCATGGGCGTGAATTCTTTCTAGGATGTCGCTGTTCATCAGCGCAGTTTCAACCTGTTGTGCAGGAACGCGAATTTGTTTTTCGGGGTCGATAAAGGTACTTAAAATACCTTCTTCAACGGCTACATCTAGCGATGATTTGCGAATACCTAGCAGGTTAAGGGCGGCGTTAAATGTGTAGGAACGCGCTACTACTTTGTCGCGTAGAGTGGTTTCTTTTCGAGATGCACCCTTGCGAAGGTAGTCACCACAATGGTCTAGGGATTCTTGCCAAAGCTCATCGGGGATTGGGATAATGGGTGTGTTCATAATGCCTTTTCAGTAACGTGAACGGTGGTCAAATTTAGGTAATTGGGTTATCTAGGCGGAAGCCGTGTCCGCGTACTGTAACGATGTATTGATAGTTATTATCAGCTTCGGCAAGGCGGTCACGTAGGCGGCGCACAAGCGCATCAATGGCTTGTTCGCTTACGCCTTCGCCCATTGCTTCGGGCCAAACGATGTCAATGACTTCTTCACGGGTACAAATGCGCCCTAAACTGGTGTAAAGAAGCTCGAGGAGTCGGTATTGTGGCAGGCTAAGGGGCGGGTCTAGTTCTACACCATTGACAAAGACGCGCCGAGACTCAATATCCATACGTAATCTGCCCCCGCCGTGTGTAGAGGGAATCACATCGGGCAGGTCTTGGGTAACAGGGGCGGTAATGCCCGACCCAATGAACTTAAGACGTACAGAAAGGGCGACATGAACCTCATCACCATCTGATAGCTGGCGTGTACCTTCTAGGCGATTGCCGTTTAGCCAAGTGCCATTTTTGCTTTCTAGGTCTTCAATGATGTATTTGTCGGAGCTGACGCGATGAAAAATGATGTGCTGGCGAGAAATTTGGCGTTGTGGAATGACAATATCACAGGTATCTTCGCGCCCTAGTACCATTTTCTCGCGGTCTAGTACCCAGTGTTTTGCGGCTAATTCGCCATCTAAAATGACGAGCATCGGGAATTCAGTTTGAGACATTCACACACGACCTTTCTTTATTGCCATTGAATTCATCAGAGCTTTATTGCTTTATTATAGCGATGTTTCTATTGTGCTGTAGCGTTGAAGACCTGATTTAAGATAGGGACAGGCTCGGAAACGAGGAAACCGCCATCAATTAGGGCTAAACCGTGGTCGGGATAGAGACCGCCCGCAATGACACCCACCGTATTGATGCGATAGTAGGCTTGCACGGTAGCACTGCCAGAAAGCAAGGTTGCATCAAGGCTGTTGCGCGGAATTTCGATGCGATGCACACAACGTTGACGGGGGCCCAAAATACGAATACTGCCGTCGTTAATGACCCCACCTGCCGTTTGGCGTATGTTGGGGAGTGTTACACTGCTATTTGGTGTAAAAATTAGCCCAAAGCCACTGCTTACGCCATCATCTCCAACAATAACTTGTCGCTCATCAAACACTACAGGCACACTACCAATCGTTTCGTTTTCAATGGTTATGCGAATGATGAGGATGCCGTTGGGGTCTGTGGGAATGGTGGTGCTATTTACCCTAAGGCTAATGGGGTTGCGTGTGGCACGCCCGATGAGCGACTGATGATTGCCTCTGTCTTCTGCTTGGCGCAGGCGCGTGCAGGGAATACCCTCATCTACAAAGGTAAAAGTGCGCGAGAGAAAGCTGGGTAACACATTGGGCCCAATAAATACCAATAACATCACCAAGAGAATGATGCCAATAACCGTATTTGAACTGTCGCCATCACGTCTTAAAAAGTCGAGCAACGCATTTACTCCTTTAGCCAACCCTGTAGGGATTGGATAAGCACATTTTCATCTAAACTTAGACTATTATGCCACAAGATGCCGTTATCATGCCCCTTAAACCAGATTTCTTGACGGCGAATAAAATCATGGGTGTTGAACTTAGTGCGCGCTATGCTGGCTTCTGGGGGTTCATTGTCTAGCAAGTGGGCGCAAAGTTCTGAATAACCCACGCCACTAAGGGACGGCAACCGCCGATCAAACCCCATATTGAGCAAATTTTTCACTTCGCCCAGAAAGCCACTGCGCATCATGGCATCCACGCGGGCATCGGCACGTTGATAAAGGGGTTCACGAGATAACGTTAAGCCAATGCGACAGATGCGATAGGGCAAAGGGCGTTTTTGCTGTTGATTGGTCACTGTGTCGCCCGTTTCTAGGCACACTTCTAAGGCGCGTACCACACGGCGGACGTTATTGGGGTGTATTTTTTGAGCATATTCGGGGTCTAGGGCAAACAGACGCTGATGCAGTGCGTCTGCGCCGTGTTCGTTGGCGAATGCTTCTAGCTCGTCACGTAAGGCGTTGTTGGGCGATACTTGGGGAATAGACCACCCTTCTTCAATGGCGGTGATGTATTGCCCTGTTCCGCCCACAAGCAGCGGTTGTTTGCCCCGTGACAAAATATCCGCAATAGAAGCAAGGGCAAGGCTTTGGTAATCTGCTAAAGATAAATGAGATGTTGGCTCTACAAAACCCACCAAGTGATGTGGCACAAGAGCCTGTTGTTCGGGCGTGGGCTGTGCTGTACCAATGGGCATGTAGCGATAAATCTGACGGCTGTCTGCGCCGATAATTTCGCCATTAAGGGCTTGTGCTATTTTGATGGCAAGGTCGGTTTTGCCTGTGGCGGTTGCCCCCAGAACAATAATCAGATTACCACTCAAGGCAATCCTCCGAGTGCTGAATGAGGGGGGCTTTCTGATAGGGAAGTGCGATGGCAATAAGGTCGAGTCGCCAATTTGCATCGGGCAAACGATGGGCTTCTAAATAAGCGTAAACGGCGTTAACAATACGTTGGCGTTTTTGTGGGGTAAAGTTCATCATCGCGGTGTCTGTATCATTGGCACGGCGTGTTTTTATTTCAATAAACACTAACAATTCTTCTTTTTTGGCAATAACATCAATTTCACCACGCTTGTACCGCCAATTAGTGGCAATAACTTCGTAGCCTTCTTGGATGAGGTGTTCCTTAGCAATTGCCTCACCTAATTCGCCTATTTGTTGCTTTGGGGTGTTCATTATGGCTGATATTTCCTACACTATTTAGCGATTAAAGCGACACATTGCCCACTTTGACACGAGAAGAACACATGAATAAATGTTGGTTTTGGCTTATTCTAACAATAATCACCGCAAATTGCACGGTGGGTACACCCTTAGAGTCATTTATTCCTGAACGGGTAGTATGCCCCGAGAACCCCCCTATGGTGGTGCTGGATGCAGGCTGGCAATTTGCTATAGATGCTGATGATGAGGGTTTAGAAGCGGGCTGGTACCTGCCCGACCATGAGACCGAAGGCTGGCAAACGTTGCGTGCGGGGCGTGCATGGGAACAGCAAGATATCGTTTATGATGGCGTGGCGTGGTATCGGCGTGTGCTTGACCCCGTGCCGTGGGAACAAGTATTTTTGTTTGTGGCAGATATTGACGACAGCGGCACAATTTGGCTAGATGGCGAGGAGGTGGGGGTGCTGGACGCAAAACCGCGATTTGATGTGTTGGAATTGCCCCCAATTGATAGCCCAAAGACGTTGGTTATTCGTGTGGAGGATGATGGGGGTTATGGTGGGCTAAAGAGTGCCTTGCGCCTTGCGCCTACGGTGGCACAAGCCTTAGACGATGCCTACTATGGACGGTATTGGGCGCAACGTCTGCCCGAATGGGCGATGCCTGCGTGGACACGAGATGACGCAATGGCTTGGACGATGACAGGCGGGCTAGACCATGCCAACGAGACGCTGGTTAGTCGGCATGGGGCGGTTGCCCCTTATGCGAAGTCGGGAACAGTGCAAACCTGGCTTGTGAACACAGTGACAGGCAAAACATACACACCGAACACCGAAGCGGTGACATTTTCACTGATTGGGGGCGTGCCTATTCCACAGTGGGAATGGAATATAGACGGCATGAGCGTGCGTTCTGTGGTGTTTTATGATGCGGATACTAACGCGGTGCGCTGGCGTATTTGGGCAACCGCGACATTAGAAAATTGGCAACTGCGCCTGATGGTGGGGCAAATGGGCGTAAACGGTGCTTTATACCCTATTGACCAAATTAACGTGCGTGGTGGGCGTGTGTGGCTGAATACAGAACCGTTTTTGATAGTTAGCCAAACGCCACAAGTGCAAGCAGTCGGTGATTGGCAATCGCTTGTGAACAATGATGCCCTTAATGCCCAAGACCTTGCATGCGATTATAAAGGTGTTCCGTTGTTTGGTAACGGTAGCGCGATGTTAGGGTATAACTTGTCTATGAGCGAGACTGTGCTGGATGTGGCGATGCCTTATGAAAAGGGTGATGCTTTCCCAAGATTGGATGTGGATGCGGGCATTGCCCTAGAGAATGCCATAAATGGCTTCTTAACCGCACTCAATAAGACAGTGCTTTATGTGCCTGACAGCCGACTAGAAAGCGCAACATTGGCAAGTATGGGGTATTTGCTGGTGGCGAATGACCGTGATGGGGCGCATCCGGGACCTCTGGCGCATGATGCTGTGTGGACACGCGATATGGCATATATTGGTTTAGCTTTACTAAAGGGCGGGCAAACTGAACTGGTGAAGCACTATGTAGATGTGGTGTTTGAAGGGCAGGACGAGGACGGACGCGTTTTGCCTATTCAGGGTGACAATGTGCCGTGGGATAACAACGAATGGGACGCACAAGGACAAGCGATGTTTTTGGCGGTGCAATACTATCTGTTTACCCGCGACTTAGAGGCATTACGCGCTTGGTATCCTAAAATCGTAAAGGCGGGCGAGTATATTGGGGTGTTACGAGCGCAAACGGCAGGTGCAGAGGATGTGCGCGTGCGCGGTATTTTGCCGATTAGCCTTAGTGCAGAAGATTTAGGTGATGGCGAACAGCATTACTATTGGGATAATTTTTGGGCGGTAACGGGACTACGACAAGCATCGCTAGGGGCGCAAGCCTTAGGGCTAACAGAAGATGCAGCGCGCTGGCAAAATGAGGCGGATGATTTGCTGGAAACAACGCTTAACTCGGTGCTATTAACAATGGGAGCAGAGAGTTTGGATGTGTTGCCTTATGTGCCTGCTTCGGTAGAAACCGTAGATAATTCTGGGATGGGGCGTGGCAGTGTGCCATTGCTTTATCCTTTGCGCCTTGTGGACAATGAAGAATGGCTACAACGGGCTTTTGAAACCTATCATCAACGATGGATTGCCCCTAGTGATGGCGGTTATGTGCATCGTGAAGGGCAATACTGGACGTATGCGGGGATTGAAATGGCACACGCCTACCAACGATTGGGGCGGGGGGATGTGCTACACCAAATTTTGGGGTGGACGCTGGCACACGAAACATTGCCAAACACCTATGCTTGGGCGGAGCAAGTAAGCCCGAATCACTTTGGGTTTACGGGGGGGGACATGCCGCACGCTTGGATGAGTGCCAGTTTCTACAACTTGATTCGTAATATGTTGGTGATGGAAGATGGGGATGCGCTAGTGCTATTTGAAGGGGCGAGCGCATGGTGGTTTGAGGGTGAGCGTAAGGTAGGCGTAGAACGTGCGCCAACACATTTTGGCACGCTAACGATGGGCGTAGAAAGTACACTGATTACAGTTGATGGCGTTTGGAAGGGTGAGATTACGTTGTCATTGGCGGGCGCAACCCCAAAAATGGGGTATCGTTGGCGGTTGCCATTTGCACCAACAAGCATTGACGTAAGCGACGGAAAAGCGGAATATACCGACGGTTTTCTCACTTTTTCCCCAGAAACTACGCAAGTTGTTTTAAAATTTGACTAATGCAGCGCACATCTTGCTTGCGTAGAATGGGATAATGATGAACGAATTAGAACATCTCTTTAATCTATCCATAGACATGCTGGCGATTGTGGACGCAAACGGCGTATTCTTGCGCGTGAACCCTGCGTGGGAGCGTGTACTAGGGCATAAAGTGGAGGACATTGAGGGGCAACCTTTTATGCGCTTCGTGTATGAAGAAGACCGTGAGCTAACGCAAGCGACTGCGCTTAGGATTGTGGTGGAAAAAGAAGAAGCGGTGCGCTTTCAAAACCGCTATATAAGCAAGGACGGTAGCATTAGGTGGTTGTCTTGGAATGCAACGGCTGACCACAATATAGGGAGTATTTATTGCGTGGCACGCGATATTACACACGCCAAGATGACCGAAGTGCAACTGATGTTGCGTAACAGTGCGATTGAAGCAAGCCCGTTTTCAATTAGCATTGCCGATGTGGGTTTGCCTGATATGCCACTGATTTACACGAACCCTGCGTTCGAGCGTATGACAGGCTATAGTGTAACAGAGGTTACGGGCAAGAACTGTCGGTTTTTACAGGGTGATGACCGCGAACAACCGGGTGTTTTAGCATTGCGCACCGCTATCCGCGAAGAACGCCCGATAACAGTCGTTTTAAGGAACTATCGCAAAGATGGCGAGACGTTTTATAACGAACTTAGCCTTGCGCCGATTCATGATGATAGAGGAATGCTGACGCATTATGTGGGCATTAGTAATGATATTACGTTGCGCGTGCTAGCCGATGAGAAGATACAGCAGCAAAACCAAGATTTGATATTGGCAAACTACAACCTTGCTAATGCACGTCAAGAAGCCTTAGAAGCGGCTATCCAAATTGCCCAACAAAACGACCAGCTTAAACTGACAAATTTAGCACTGGGGAAAGCGCGCAAAGAAGCCGAGAACGCCACAAGGCTAAAGAGCCAGTTTTTAGCCACGATGTCTCATGAATTGCGCACGCCTCTAAACGCCATCATTGGCTATACAGAAATACATTTGGCGGGCATGACCGGTGAACTAACGGGCGAACAGCGCGATTATCAGGCGCGTGTGCTGGCAAATGCCGACCATTTGCTGCAACTGATTAACGATGTGCTGGACATTTCTAAAATAGAGGCGGGGCGGCTG
The DNA here is from genome assembly GCA_034437555.1 of Anaerolineae bacterium. Taxonomy (GTDB): domain Bacteria; phylum Chloroflexota; class Anaerolineae; order Aggregatilineales; family Phototrophicaceae; genus JANWYT01. The sequence goes on from DAOTTQ010000029.1 coordinate 156,307, forward strand.
GAAATTGTAAACAAGCCTTTTAACGTGGCGTTGTGGCTGGAGGAAGTGCTAGACCAGACGCAAGGCTTGGCAGAAGAAAAGAAACTTGGCTATACATCAGCACTTGACCAACGGATGCCCCCCGTGATTGTGGGCGATGCGGCAAGATTAAAACAAGTGGCAATTAACCTGCTATCTAACGCCATTAAGTTTACAGATAGTGGTACGATACGGTTACAGATACGCAAGCATGGTCATGAGGCATGGAAACTCATCGTAGAAGATACGGGCATTGGGATTCCATCCCACATGCAAGAGACCATTTTCGAGGAATTTAGGCAAGTAGATAGCAGTTCTAGGCGTAAACAAGGGGGTACTGGGCTAGGGCTGGCAATTGTTAGAAAGTTGGCGTTAATGATGGGTGGAACAATTAGGGTGCAGAGCCAAATGAGTAAGGGGTCTACTTTTACTGTTATTTTGCCTCTTGATGAACCTTTGCACCATTATCCAGAGAAAGATGCAGGAGAACGATAAGGTAATGGTAAACATGAACATGAAAACATGGTCGGTGTTGATTGTAGATGATGAACCAGACAACGTTGGCGTTGCCCAAAAAGTTTTGACCTTTAACGGGGCAACAGTGCGTGTGGCACGCAACGGTGTTGAGGGATTAAAGATGCTAGAATCATTTTTCCCAACGTTTATTCTGTTGGACTTGTCTATGCCAGAGATGGATGGGTGGGAAATGTTTCGTAGGGTAAGGCAAATTGATTCACTTGCCAACACACCCATTATTGCTCTTACTGCCCATGCCATGAGTGGGGATAGAGAGCGTGTGATGGAGGCGGGTTTTGATGGTTACATTGCAAAACCCTTTAGAATTGATTCGTTTTTGGAGGATATTGGGGCGTGCTTAAAGGCGTTTTTGTAGGTTTAGAGGATAGCATGAATCCAAGTGAGTGGCATATTTTAGTGGTAGAAGATGAGTTCGATAGTATTCAGATGGTTTCTAAGATTCTAAAGCACCACGGGGCGCATGTTGAAATTGCGCGGACAGGTTTTGAGTGCTTAAAGTTTTTAGAGAAGCATTTACCCACGCTGATTGTGATGGATTTGGCGCTGCCAGAAATGGATGGGTGGGAGACATTAGACATGATACGCCAAAATCCGCAGACAGCACATATTCCTGTGGTGGCAATTACGGCATATCACTCGCCTAGTGTGGCTGAAGATGCACGCCATGCGGGGTTTAATGCCTATTTACCCAAGCCACTAGACACAAACGCGTTAGTTCAACAGTTGGGAAGCATTATCTCATAGGAGCGTTGTTTGGCGAAAATTAAAACAGCCGTTAAGATAAGGGCAGTCTTAAAGAAGATTGCTTTTACTTTTTGAGCCAAAAAGGAGCAAATAATGCCAAAAATTAGCGTAGGAGGCGTAAGTTATCATTACGAAGATACGGGTGGCACGTCGCCCAGATTTATTAAAAAGCATGATTCTGTTAGAAACGTCATCAGAACCCGAACCCAGTGAGAACATTGGGCGTTATAAACTGTTGAATTTTGTAGCGCGGTGGTTTGGCTTGGGTCTGGTGGCAAATTCTGTGATGAAGATTATGTTTGGGCAAACCTTCTTAAACGACCCCCAACGCGCCCAATAACGAGAGAAGTGGAAGCAAGAAATGATAGGCAATCATCGCATTGGCATTAGGCGGGCGTTACGCGGTGTGATTGAACGCAAGCCCATTTATGATGAACTAGGTAAAGTGAACACACCTACACTCATTATTGTGGGGGAAGAAGATGTTGCCACTGTACCCGCGAAAAGCGAGCGGATTCATGAGAAAATAAAGGGATCGCGTTTGATAAAGATTCCTCGTGCAGGGCACAGCTCATCTATTGAGAACGGCGAGGATGTGAACCGACACATTAAAGACTTTTTAGTGAGCTTGACTTAATAACACGAGGAAGGTAAACCATGCCCTTAACAGAAACGGGCCCCAGAGGGCTATATTTTGAAGAATTTGAAATTGGCTCTAAGATGCTAACGCGCGGGCGCACGATTGGCGAAACAGACTTGATTCAATTTGCAGGGCTAACCGGTGACTATAACCCTATGCACACAGATGCACAATATGCCGAAAAATCATTTATGGGGCAACGGGTCGCACATGGCTTGCTTACGCTAAGCTATGCGGTGGGGCAGGCGTATCAATTAGGCATTTTAGAGCGCACGGTGCTGGCGTTTAGAGAACTAGAAATGAAGTTTAGTGTGCCTGTACTCATTGGTGATACGATCCGTGCAGAGCTAGTGGTTGCAGAAAAAGCCGAAGCGAAGCGTTTGGGCGGCGGCACTGTGAAAATTGAAATACGGGTGCTAAACCAAGATGATAAAGTGGTACAGAGAGGTGTTTTAACCCTTCTGATGGCATCAAAGCCTGCGGAAAGCTAGGGGCGATTCGCCCATTTTTGGGCAAAATCACGGGCAATCCTGAGGGTATTGAGGTGTATATCTACAATATCCTCAATGCTTTTGGCGTAACCCCCTCCCATTGAAATAGCCACAGGCACACCCCACTCAAAACACTTTTTTAGCACCAATTCATCTCGGAAAGCCAAACCTTCTTTAGTGAGGGAAAGCTTGCCGAGTGTGTCACCAATGAAGGGGTCTGCACCACTAACCCAAATGATAATATCGGGATTGCTGGCAAAATAAGCGCGCTCTAGTGCCACTTCTAAAAGAGCTAAATATTCTTCATCGCCTGTATTATCGGGTAAGCCCACATCTAAATCGCCTTGTACTTTACGAAACGGGAAGTTCTTTTCGCCATGAATGCTAAAGGTGAAGATGCTGGGGTCGTTTTGGCAAATTTCGGCGGTGCCATTGCCCTGATGCACGTCCGTATCAACGACAAGCACACGCCTTACTAAGCCCTGTGCTTGTAAGGCGCGTGCTGCAATAGGGCTATCGTTGAACACGCAGTAACCTTCGCCATGATTGCGCCCGGCGTGGTGCGTACCCCCTGCTAAATTGGCAGAAACGCCCTCTCTGAGCGCGGTAAGGGATGCCATCATCGTACCCCCTGATGACCGCCTAGAACGCTCTACCATTTCTGCTGACCAAGGAAAGCCTATACGTACCATTTCGCGGTGTGTTATTGTGCCTGTGGTAACGCGCTGGGTGTAATCGGCGCCATGACAACGTAGGAGGTCGGCATCAGTGGCGGGCGGTGGTTCGAACAAGTTATTTGCAGACAATATGCCTTCTTCAAGCACACGCTCGCGTAGACGCGAATATTTATGCATAGGGAAGCGATGCCCTTCTGGAAGCGGTAAAACGAAATGGTCCGCATAAAAGGCTTTCATAGGGTGCTAACGCATATCTTGAAGAATGAGGTCGCTGGCAACCTTACCCGATAACATGACCATAGGAACACCGCCCCCAGGGTGTGTTGTGCCTCCTGCAAAGTAAAGCCCTTTAACCTCTTTGGAGCGATTGTGGGGGCGCAAAAACGCCGTGAACTTTTTGTTTGCGCTGGGACCATACAATGCGCCGCGCCATGCGCCACTCATGGTTTCCAGGTCATTAGGGGTGAGAATACGCTCACAGGCAATGTGTGAACGAATGTCTATGCCAAAACTTGCCATTTTTTCTAGTACAAGGTCACGGTAGGCGTGCTTTTGTGCTTCCCAATTATAATCGGGCGTGAGTGCGGGCGCGTTGACCATCACAAACCAATTTTCCGTGCCTTCGGGGGCGTGGGAAGGGTCGCTTTTGCTAGTAATGCTGACGTAAACAGTGGGATTGTCGGATGGGATGAGCTGCTTGAAAATGGCATTGAACTCGGCTTGATAATCATTGCTAAAAAAGATGTTGTGATGAGCCAACGTTGGATAAGGCTTTTTAACGCCCAAGAGCATGATGAATCCCGAGCATGAAGGCTCATAATGAGTGACACGGTTAAGCGTGTTAGGACGAATTGCATCTTTGGGCAAAAGGTGATTATACGTGGTGGCAACATCAACATTAGATACAACCACATCGGCAGGATAGAACGTGCCGTCTTGGGTGATTACCCCCGTAACATGCCCATTTTCTAGGGTAATTTTGGCAGTAGGCGTGTTTGTGTGGATGATAACGCCTAGCTCAAGAGCAAGCTTTTCTAGGGCTTGGGCGATGCTATAGACACCGCCTTTGGGATACCACACACCACCGTTAAGTTCGACATGCGCGATCACATTGAGCGTTGCTGGGGCTTGATAAGGGCTGCCACCCACATAAGTGGCAAAACGCCCTAATAACTGGCGCAAGTGGGGAGACTTAACAAAGGAACGAATGGCACTATCCATTGTACGGAATGGGTCTGCGCCTAGCCATTCATGCACAGGTACTTTGGCAAAACTGGCAGGCGTGGGCGGATTGTCATAAATAAAGACACGCCCTGTAATGCGGTGAATACGGGCGGCATAACTAAGATAGGCAAGATAGCCCTCAACGTCACGCTCATCAATTGCTGTAATCGCTTGGGACATGCGCGGTAAATCGCTGTAGGCATTAAAGATTGTGCCGTCGGTGTAAAAATAGCGCGTGAGAGGGTCTATGGGCAAGAATGTGAGGTAATCTTCAAGGTTTCGTCCCGCTAACGTGAACAAATCCTCAAAGACGTGGCGCATGGTAATTACAGAGGGACCCGTGTCCCATCGGTAGCCCGCATCTTCAAACTGATACATTTTGCCCCCAACGATGGGGTTTTTCTCTAGCATGGTGACGTTAAAACCAGCACAGCGAAGGCGAATGGCACTGCTTAGTCCGCCGATGCCTGCGCCAATGATGAGAGCGTTTTTGGGTGTCATGATGGGGTATCCTTTTGGGCTTGTAAGATGCGCCCTTTCCAGCGTGCGCCCCCTGTAAAGTGCCAATAGAGGGACTGAAAAGCGATGCGCGTCATGAGTAGTACAGAGAGGGGCATTAGGAGGGCATCTTGGGTGCGTTGGCGGGTAAATGATGCGGTTAGGGCGCGAACTAGGATACCTAATGCAAGCAACAGAAAGCCCGTAAGGTGAAGGGTGGGCGTAAAGAGCCACATGAGGGGCAGGAGAAAGAGCACCCAATGAAATAGTGTGGCTATCAAGAGCGCGATAACGCTGTTGCCATAACCCGCTAAAATGTTTTTCGCATAGCCATCTCGAACGCTTACCCAACTGTCGTACATACGACACTGAATAAGCTGATTGCCGTCTGCCATGCGGAGCGATGCCCCATGTGATTTTGCGATGCGTGCGAGTGATACGTCATCCAAGACGTTATTAGCGACAGCACGATGCCCACCAATGCGCTCGTAGGCATTTCGCTTCCATGCCATACACTGACCATTGGCGGCTGCAAACGCTGAAAATGGGGTGTAGTGCGTCATGACGATGGGTAAGTAGCCCAAGACGACAAAACCCATCAAGGGTACAACCAGGCGTTCTGCCCATGTGTGGGTTTCTTGGGTTGTCCACACGGTGTAAAGGTCAACATTAGCGAGTTGCACAGAGGTGATTAGCGCGTTAAGGGCGTGGGGCTGCCAGCATGTGTCGGCATCTGTGAACACTAAAATATCACCACGTGCTACCTGTGATAATTGATAGCACGCCCAATTTTTACCAAACCAGCCGTTTGGCAATGCTTCCCCGTTGATAATGCGAAAGCGAACATCCCCGTTGCTGGCGTTTTCTGTAATGGAAAGTGTGTTATCTGTGGAATGGTCATTCAGCACGATAAGCTCAAAATTGGGGTAATCTTGGGCGAGTAGGCGTGTGACTGTTTGGCTGATAACGTTTGCTTCGTTACGCGCAGGCACAAGCACAGATACAAGAGGTGCATTGGTGATAACGTCAGTGGGGTGTAAGCGTGGCATAATAAGCACATTCATTATGGCAAGACACGCAATAACGACCAATGCACCACTGATAAAAATAAGCAAAACATCCATGCTATTTACCTAAAAAGGGCAACCAACGCTGAAACGTGGGCGGTTTCGAGAGACTTTGGCGATGCTTAAAAGCGAGGATGAGAAAATTGCCTAGCCAAAGGCTAAGAATGGGGGCGGTGGGACGTGTGACGAGTAGATAAAGCAAAATGCTTATCATCACAAACATGACAACCCAATCGCTTTCTTTGATGCTTTTATACCAAAATGCCAGCATGAGACCCAAAACAATGGGTACTTCGAACCATGTGATGGCTGTCCATACGCCGCCTGTGATAGCAACCGCTTTTCCACCCTTAAACCCTAAGAAAGGCGAGAATGCGTGTCCTGCAATCGCTGCAATGCCCACAGGAACAATACGCATGTCTTGCCAGCCCAAACCCCAATAAGCAACGGCAACCGGCAACGCGCCCTTAAGGGCATCGGCAACAACACCCACAATGTACCAAAAACGACTGCCTGTAGCGCGGTAAAGGTTGGTTGCACCGGGGTTGCCATCACTAAATTGGCGAATATCCACGCGAAAGAGAACGCGCCCTATCACAAGCGAATAAGGCATGGCAGACACGAAAAATGAAATGAGCGTAAAGAGTATAACGTCCACGTTAGGCTTGCCTTCGATAGCGTAAAACCGCCCATAGCATGATTGCGCCCATGCCCAAAGAGCCAAAGAGTGCAGGCGCGGGTTGTCCCCAGAAAACAGCTAACCCCACACTTTGTAAAAACCACACACACGCATAAACCACCGCTAAAGGGATAACGGGGAGTGAGGCGGGATTAATAAGCCATGTCACTAAAAATGAGACTAACAACCATCCGCCATAGTTAATGAAGGGGATACCAAAATAGCCCCCTTCGGGGTTTGCCCACACCCAAAAATTCCAACCGACCATTTGAGGGTCTAGGAACAAGTCCCATGCGGTAAGGGCAAGTGCGCTAACGCCTGCTACAAGCACGCGCCCGCGCCACCCGCTAACGTCCCCCGTGATGACTTGTGCTAAAGCCCACGACGAGGGCAAGAGCATAAACCATGCCAATGGAATAAGCGCAGGAACGCCCCATATTTGGGGCTGAAGCACATCTGTGTAGTGGTATTCACCAAAGGGCAAGCCCGTTTTGGAGCCAATTGCTTCTGCGAGCCAAGTTAGCACCCCTACAATCAGCAACATACGGAAGGTTTTGGTGATGCCCCATCGTGTTTGGACGATGTAAAAGACTGCGATGGCTTGAGCAATGGCAGCAATCGTAATGGCGACAGGAATAACGCTTTCCCCGATTGTCCAATAGGCAATGGGAAACAGAATCATTGTTAGTAGCCACACGCCAATCAGCGTATAAGCACGACTATCATCACGAGAGAAGGTAAATTTTGAGAGAAGTGCGCTCATTTTAATAACATTCCTAGATCGCCGACAACTTCTAAGCCAGCGTTGCGCCCTGTATCTTGATAAATGAGTGTTTTTCTAAAGCCATCAAGACGATTTAGCTGAACGTTGACGGTGGCTTTCATGGTTTCGTCTACGCGCTTTTGCATCTCGGTTCGCTCAGGGCTTTTGAGGGTTGCGCCCTCGGCACGGGTGGCACGGATAATGAGTTCGTGTGTGCGGTTATACGAAGTCCAGTTGACCGTTTCGTCATTAACGCGCAACGTATCCACTTTTGCACCGTTGTAGGTGGCAAAGCGGTATAACAGTCCTTCATGACGGAAGGCGACAATGAAGCCAGGAAATGTACGACCAAAGTTAGGAATAACTGCGATAGAAGCGGAAAGAGATGTGCCGAGCGTACTGAAATGGTTGGTCTGCATCCAAACATAGCCACTAGGAAAGTTTGTTCCCCAGTCTTTTTCTATGTAACCGCGCCCTCCTGTAAAATCAATTTCTTGCCCATAGATATTGAGTGCCCCTATAATGCGGTGGTCAAAGCTAACGATGCCATGATTACACTCTAAGAAGGGCAACCAGCCAAAATAGCCCATAATGCCCGGTGACAAAGGGTGGATGGGCATGGGAGTCATATCCTCAAACCGCACATCACCGCTAATTTTGCCCACTTCGTCATTGATACTGAGGCTAAAGCCTGTTTCTGTGAAGTGATTGTGGGCAATTTGTACATCAAAAGCATTGGGCTTGGCGTAAAACGTGGGGTAACTGTGATAGAACGCTTTGCCCTTTGTGCCATCTAAAACTTGAACAAAGCTGTGCGTATCTTTTGGGTTTTGCGTGATGAACACGCCAGGAATGAAGGCAAAAGCGTGGCGTTCATCAGCACTCACCAGCTTATAGTACCACCCCTCAAAGAAGGGGGCGGATTTGCCATGACCGTGATACCAATTGGGGTTAATGCGTGTTTGCAGGAAACCTTGTGTCATAAGACTAACCTATCTTTTGGGCGAATATGTTAAGATGTTCTTGAACTAATTGCCAACTGGCTAGTGTGGCATCGGTGAGATTGTGTGTGCCGTCTATTTCATCATAGCGCACTTGCTTAAAGCGCGTGGAGAATTGGCGTGTGAGGGTGGGCATGACAAGTTCATCTTGTAAGCCCTGAAGAATATTTACGGGGCAGGACACACTTGGGGCAACAGTATAGGCGCGTTCTCCTACGGTGCGAATGTGACTAAACATTTTGACGGGAACGGCAAACTCAATGATAGCGCGTTGTGTTTCAGGGTCGTCTAGGTCGGCTTGGGGCAAAAAGCCCTTCATGCCCTTACGCATGCTCTCATCTTTAAAGTCGGGCTTAAATAGCTTAAAGGGCTTAAACTGCGGAATAGCATATTGAAGGACGGGTAAGGAGTGCCACAGTATATGATTTAGCTTCCAAAAGGGCGCAAGCAAGTAAAGTGCTTCTATTTTATGCTTACTGGCGAGTTGTGTAGCCAGCGCGCCTCCCATAGATAGCCCCACAATGATAACGCGCTGATGAAATTTTTTAAGGTTAAGCAGAGCTTGTTCAACACCCGTAAACCAATCTTGGTGTGTGCGCGTGGGGAGCGAGTCTATTTCTTCACCAAAGCCACTTAGTAGGGGCGCATGAACTGTCCACCCGTGTTCATAGAGCGTTGTTGCGACGGGGCGCATCTCTAACGGTGTGCCGGGGAAGCCGTGAATCAGTAATGCGGCAATGTCGCGTGTTCCTTGCCATGTAAAGGTGCGGTGTTCATCTGTTTGGAATGCAAGGCTGAAAGAGGGCATGCTTGCCATGAAAGAGACCCTTTAGGCTAATGTTGCTACAAAACGTTATTGATGAGCTAAACATAACGCAATTAAATGAGACCTGACTTAAACCAAGCGGTAAAATCGACATTTGCTTATAAGCTTCTTAAATATGCCTCACCATTTATTTAGGAGGGCTAACTATTCTTAAACGTGTATCAGGATTTATTTCAGTTAATGTGCGAAGTTGTGACGGGAAAATATAATGCCATCTGCGTTAATATGGGGTGCTTCTGGTGGGATGGGGCGTGCGCTTGTACGCGAACTTAAGACAAAGAGCTGGCAAGTTTTTGGTGCGGGGCGTACCACGTCAAATATTCCTGACGAAGCAGACCTTGCGGTTCACTTTGATGCGGACTATGAGCATAGCTTTGAGTCGGTGGTGATGCGCGTTGCACAAGAAACAACCGAGCTGGACTTGATGGTTTATGCGGTAGGTGAACTGGCGTATGATAAACTAGAGGGCATGGGGCAAGACGGCTGGAATAAAACACTCCGTTCTAACTTGACGGGTGCCTATTTGGCAAGTTTTTATAGCCTAAACCTACTAAAGGAGGGAGCGCACAGCGTTTATATTGGTGCGTATCTTGAACATTTACGCCTGCCAAAAATGGGCGCATACGTGGCTGCAAAAGCAGGCTTACAAGAATTAGTAACTGTGCTACAAAAGGAAAACCGTAAGCACAAGTTCACGTTGGTTAGACCTGGTCCGGTAGATACCCCATTCTGGGAGCAAGTGGCATTAAAACTGCCGAGCGACGCAAAAACCCCTGAAGTGTTGGCGCAAGCCATTATTTCGCATATAGAATCTGGTGCATCTGGAGAACTGAACTTGTAGGATTTGACGACACGCCTATTCTTACTGATATGATGTGACGTTTGGTGTGCTTATTGATGAGGCTAAGGTGCTAATAACCTTCTCATTATCGCTTTACCCAAGCCTATGGGCTTGGGGTTATAACAATGGTGTACTTATCTTGTGGAGGTCGCAATGTCTAAAGTTGTTGTTATTGGTAGTGGTTTTGGGGGGCTTGGAGCTGCCATTCGTTTGGCTGCTAAGGGTCATGAAGTTGAGGTTTTTGAAAAGCGTGATAAACCTGGTGGTCGGGCTTATGTGTACGAAATCAATGGGTTTAAGTTTGATGGGGGACCTACAGTCATTACAGCTCCTTTTATGTTTGATGATTTGTGGGCGGCGGCAGGCAAACGCCGTGAAGACTACTTTGAACTTGTGCCATGTGACCCCTTTTACCGCATCTTTGACTGGAATAAGAACTATTTTGACTATAACGGCAATGAGGAGTTTATCCTTAGCCAGATAGAAAAATGGAATCCTTCGGATAAAGAGGGCTATCGCCGTTTTATGGCAACCACAAAGGACATTTTCCAAAAGGGGTTTATTGAACTGGCAGACAAGCCCTTCTTGAACTTTACCGATATGCTAAAGGTTGCGCCTGATTTGATTCGTTTGCAATCCTATAAGAGCGTTTATCAGTATGCATCACAGTTCATTCAAAGCGATTTCTTGCGCCGTTGCTTCTCGTTTCATCCATTGTTGATTGGTGGCAACCCGTTTGATGCACCCTCTATTTACGCGATGATTCACTACCTGGAGCGCGAGTGGGGGATTCATTATGCTATCGGTGGTACGGGTGCCATTGTGAACGGTATGGTGCGCTTACTTGAAGACTTGGGCGGAAAAATCCGTTTAAGCACAGAAGTAGATGAAATTTTGACGAAGGGCAAGCGTGCTACGGGTATTCGCTTAAAAGACGGTAGCATAGAAACTGCCGATAATGTGGTGGCGAATGCCGATGTGGGCTTTGTGTATGACAACATGATTAACAAGAACAGCCAAAGCCTTTACTCTCGTACTAAAATGAGCCTGATGAAGTATAGCATGTCGCTGTTTGTGATTTACTTTGGTACAAAGAAGAAATACCGCGACGTGGGACTAAAACACCATAACATCATTTTGAGTGAACGCTATAAGGGGTTGCTTTCTGATATTTTTAACAAGCAACACCTTTCAGAAGACTTCTCGTTGTATTTGCATATGCCCTCATTCACAGACCCCTCTATTGCACCTGATGGCTGTGAGAACTTCTATGTGTTGTCGCCTGTGCCTCATTTGGGGTCGGGTATTGATTGGACGAAGGCAGCTAAGCCTTATCGTGATGCCATCATGCAGTTCTTAGAGGACAATTATTTGCCTGACTTGCAAGAGAACATCATTGCCGAACACTATATAGACCCCTTGCACTTTAAGAACGAACTCAATAGCCGTATGGGGGCTGCGTTTAGTGTGCAACCTGTGCTGACACAATCGGCATGGTTTAGACCGCATAACCGCAGTGAAGATTTTGAAAACTTGTACTTTGTGGGCGCAGGAACACACCCGGGCGCGGGGCTTCCGGGCGTGCTGTCCTCCTCGATTATTGTGGAGGATTTGATTGGTTCGGCGCAAACTGGTGTTGCTTATACACCTGGTTCTACTGCCCCTAATGTTGAGCCTGTTGTATGAGCCTAGTGCATAATCCATGGGAAGTTAGGCTGTTAGGCGTTGCGGAAGAGGCGTTTAACAGCCACACTTTGACGAAAACGACCACACAGGATGATGATGCTTTGCGATTAGCCTATCATCACTGTGAGGGCGTGACGCGCCAGTTTAGTAAGACGTTTTACGTGGCTTCTTCGTTGTTACCCTTGAAGAAAAGGTATGCGGCACGTGCTTTATATGCGTTTTGTCGGGTGACGGATGACATTGTCGACCGTGCTGCACAAACTGATGAGCGTATGACAGCACTCAACATTTGGCGGGCGCAAACTAGTGCGCCCCACCCCGACCCTTCGTTGCCTGTGTGTGTGGCTTGGTACGATACGCAAACATCGTTTGAGATTCCCCATGCGTATGCCGAACAGCTAATAGAGGGGTGTGCGCGTGACATTCACCAGACGCGCTACCAAACCTTTGATGAATTGGCAGAATATGCTTATGGGGTGGCTTCTACTGTGGGCTTGATGGCAATGCATATTATTGGCTTTCGTGGGCAAGAGGCGATACCCTACGCGATTAAGCTGGGCGTGGCGTTGCAGATGACGAATATCTTGCGCGATATTGGCGAAGACTATGCTAATGGGCGCGTGTACTTGCCCCAAGAAGAATTGGCGCAATATGGGGTTCGTGAGAGTGATATTGGTGAGGGCAAAACAACGGATGCTTGGCGTGCCTTTATGAAGATGCAAATCTCGCGTAATCGCCAACTTTATGCCGAGTCGATTAATGGGATTGCACTATTGCACCCCAATGGACGATTTGCGATTGCTGTGGCTGCAAAGTTGTATGAAGCCATTTTGACAAACATTGAAGCCAACGACTACAACGTTTTTAATCGGCGTGCGAGTTTAGGCAAATGGGGCAAACTTTCTCGTTTACCCATGATTTGGTGGCGTAGCCGTAGGGCTTCTGTGAAGCGTTAGAGAGGATATTATGACCTATTATGCGTACTTAGCTCTGTTTATGGGCGTGCCGTTGGTTCTTTTGAGTGCAATTACTATTTATGATTATCATCGTGGCAAATGGCAACCGACCGCCTTATGCAGTTGGAAGCCTTATGTGGTGATGATTGGCTTGTGTGTGGTGGCGTTTGCCTATACCACACCTTGGGATAACTACTTGGTGGCGACAGGGGTTTGGTGGTATGACACCAACCTTGTAACGGGTATTGTGATAGGGTATGTGCCAATTGAGGAATATACCTTCTTTATTTTGCTCCCTATCTTTGCGTGTTTGTGGACGTTGCTCTTGATGCGTTACTTGCCTGTAAACCCAGTGCTTGCGGGTGGAACAACAGGGCAACGAGTGCGATTTTGGTCAACGCTGGTGGTACTTGTGTTGTGGGTGGTTTCTTGTGTTGTGTTGGTGCTTACGTTCACTGATATGAGCTGGAAGCCATGGACATATTTGGCGTTAGAGCTATCTTGGGCGTTGATTCCCATTATGATACAAATGGCGTTTGGTGCTGATATTTTGCTACGACATTGGCGTGTGGTGGTGCTGGCAATTGTGAGCGCGACGGCATACTTGGCGGCAACAGATGCTGTGGCAATTGCGGCTGGCACATGGACAATTGACCCTGCTCAGTCATTGCCCATTCTCATTGGGGGGATTTTGCCCATCGAGGAACTCATTTTCTTCTTGATTGTAACCACGCTTTCTGTGGTGGGGCTTACGCTTGTTTTGGCAGAAGAAAGCCAACCGCGTGCAATGGCGTTAGAGAAGTACCCCATTTTTCGTCCTTTAGTACGATTTATCAAGAAGCCTCAAAATGCACCTACTGGGGTAGAATAAAGAATATCAAACGACCGGCTCTCGTTGAATCACTTAGCACATTAAGGTGTGACACATGATGAACATTTGGCAATTTCAAAGTAGGGTTTCTGAACGGCTGATGCAATGGAGCATCTTTAGTGTAGTTGCGGGCTTTGTTATGCTCTTGGGCAATAAGTTTTGGCGTGGCATGGGCTGGCAGTTTATTGGGTGGGGTATTATTAATGCCCTCATTGCGCTCTTTGGGGGTGCAACTATGCGTGACCGTCTAGAACGCCATGAAAACCCTGCGGAAATACACATCAAGCAAGAAGAAGCGACCAACCTTGAACGCCTCTTGTGGATTAACGCCTTTTTGGATGTGTTGTATGTAACGGGTGGACGTAGATGGGCAAAGAGTGATAATGGCGATGGTAGTCGTACTGGAGCGGGCTGGGGCATTGTGATACAGGGCTTGTTCTTATTTGTGTTTGATGTGCTGCACGCGCTAAGTGTGCCGAAAGAAGAAGAGTAAATTTAACGTGCAAACACGATATGTTTGCCCGTTTTGCAATTACCCTATTTGCCTAAAAAAGCAATCAGGTCGGCGTTAAATGTGTCGGGGGCTTCTTCCATAGGGAGATGCCCCACTTCTGCGTAAGTGACCCACGACACATTCGGTAGGGCTTCACGCATGGTTTCGCCGAGCTGAATGCTGACCCAAGAATCTTCTTCTCCCCACACAATTAGGGTGGGCATGGTCGCCACACTGGCAAGTTCGGTTAATGTGATGGGGCTTTCTTCTACAGATTGGGCATAAGCCAAGAATCCCACTGGCGCATCTTCTATCAACAATAATTGAGCATATCCGTCTGCGATTTCATCGGTGACTTGTTCGGGGTTATAGTATGCGCTTTTAATGCTATTGACGAAAAAATCACGGGTGATGAGCGCACGCATTAGTAATGGAGCGGCGGGGGCTGTGGGGTCTATGGCGTTGATGGCACTGAAGGCACTATTTGCGCCACGCGCATTTTCGTCCTCGCTAATGAGTGATTCAAAGATGCCACCAGCCACAAAGACCAACTTTTCTACTTTTTCAGGGTGACGGACGGCAAATTGTGCGGCGACTGCGCCCCCCATGCTATGCCCGACAATAGTTGCTTGCTTAATGGTGAGTGTGTCCATTAACCCCGCAACTACGTCTGCCATCCATGAGCGCGAGAATGGTAAAGAGGGCGTTTTGTCGGATAAACCGAAAGGGGGAAGGTCTAGGGAAATGGCGTAAAAACCAGCATCTGCCAATGCGGGCAGTGCATAGCGCCATGTGAACGTAGAACCACCAAAGCCGTGTATGAGCATGACGACAGGGTTTTCGGGATTGCCTGCGGTTTCATAGTACATGCTTACGCCGTCTACATCTGCAAATGCGCCGTTAGGGCGAGCGAGTTCTTCGGGTGTTTTGAAGGTCTGAGCGGTTATAGAGAGTGCCGAAAGCGAAAGTAACGCTACTACAAAAATAAGTTTCTTAAACATTGTTCTTTTCTCCTCTTGCAAGTTTGAAGGTAGTTAATGTGCGCTGGCGAGCTTGGTCATGGTCTACGATGGGTTTAGGGTAGGCTTTTGGGGGCTGTGGCGCAAGCCAAGGGGTGTGTATGAACTTGTCGTCTGTGCCGTGAAGTTCGGGTAGCCAATGCTTTAAGTATTCGGTAGTAGCAAACTTTTTTGACTGGGCAATGGGGTTAAAGATGCGAAAGTAGGGTTGTGCATCTGTGCCAGTGCCAGAAGCCCATTGCCAACCGCCGTTATTAGAAGCGGTATCACCGTCAATGAGGTGTTGCATAAAGTATATATCCCCATGTAGCCAATGAACAAGCAAGTGCTTGGTGAGAAAGCTGGCAACAATCATTCGTGCGCGGTTTGGCATCCAACCGATGGCGCGTAGCTGACGCATGGGCGCGTCTATGATGGGGTAGCCAGTTTCGCCATTTTGCCATGCTGTCAGCTCTGATGCGTCGTTTCGCCACTCTAAATCAAGGTAAGTGTCTACGAAGTCGCGCTTTAGCACATGCGGAAAATGAAATACGATTTGCCCATAAAAATCACGCCAAGTAAGCTCATTTACCCACGTTTCTATAGACTCACGATAGGCATGGCTAGGTGTGCTAGCGTAAGCATCACGTGCTTGCCAATAACACTCACGCGGCGAAAGCACGCCCAAGCGCAAGTATGGTGATAAATAGGATGTGCCGTTTGGGCGTGGTGTTGTAAACGGGCTGATGGGAAGCGTGTTTCGAGACTTACTGTAATGGTGAATGTCGTCAGCAAGAAAGGCATTTAAGAAGTCTTGTGCGGTGTTTTCGTCGGCGCGTGGGGTGGCAATGGTCTTAGGATGCCCTAGTTCTTCTAGGGTGGGGATGGAACGGCGCGTAAGAGCATCTTGGGGATAGAAAGACTGCGATGAAAACACGGTTTCTAGGACGGCGGGTTTGGGTATTTTATTCCACACGTTGCGATAAGGCGTATAGACCCTGTAGGGCTTGCCATCGGTTTTAAGAACATCGTTGGGAGGGAGCAGAAGCGCGTCGTCAAAGCCGTGAACAGGCACAATAAGCTCACGGCTTATTTGCTCATCACGCGTCAGTGCGTAGGGTGACACATCACGGTTAAAGTGAAGAGCTTGGGCTTTTGTTTGTTGGATGAGCTCTGCAAGCACGTTTACGGGCGCGCCAAACCGTACTAGAAGCCGAGAACCGTAGCCTTTAAGGGATTCATCAAGAGCGTGTAATGCACTTAGCAAGAATGCCATGCGGGGCGTGCCGATGCGCTGTGCGTTCAGTAGGGCGGTATCGAAGATAAAGACAGGCAAAATGGGCGCGTTTTGCTGAATGGCGTGGTGTAAGGAGGTATTATCACGCAAGCGCAAATCTCGGCGAAACCAATGGATGATGGGGCTTTGTCTCATGACCGATTTTCCTGTGCTTTTGGCACGTGCGAGAATGTACGATTGGACGCTTTGAGGGGTAAGTGACGCTCGACATCTTGGGCAACGCGCATTGCCCCTAATGTAACGCCTGCTGTTGATTGACCTGGAAAGATGCTGTCCCCGACAAGGCGCACATTGGGGATGCCCACACGTGGGCTACGTGCCTTAAAGAGTGAAGTTTGCGGAAAACCGCCCACCATGCCACGATGACGCAGGGTGTAAAACTCATAGGTAAGGGGTGTGCCTGCCATCGTAAGAGATACCGCCGACTTGAAGCCTGTGATGTGCTGGTCGATGAGGTTTATCATGCGATCGGTATAGGCTTCTTTTTGGGCGTGGTATGCGCCTTCGTCTTGGTTGATAAGTTGCCACCACTGGTTTACTTTGGTGTGGGTACTCACGGTAACGGCGCGCATACCCTCTGGAGCGCGTGAGGTATCCCATGTGGGAGAGAAAGACACAAAAACGGTTTGTCCTTCGCCCATTGCGCCCTCTAGGGAAGCAATCATTTGGTGGTGGTCGGGCAAACCTTGTGGGAGTTTGGCGTTGTCTACACCCAGATGAAGCACAAAGGCGCCTTGTGTGTCGGGACGGCGTGCCACTTCGCGTTTAAGTGCGGTAGGGGATGCTTCGCCAAGCAAATTGTCCAGTGACCATGGTGTGCTATTGGCAACTACAAATTCAGCAGGTAAGAATGTTTCTTTGGTGGCTTTGCGCCCTTCTTTAACGTAAACGCCCGTTGCTTTGCCGTTTTCAATGTGAACGCGGGTGACGAAACGACGGTATAGCACTTGCCCACCTAGTTCACGGATGCGGTCTACCAGTGTTTCTGCAATGCTTCCGATGCCCCCTTCAATGTGGTACACGCCCTGACGCGCCAAGTCCATAGCCGTTGCACCATAGAGGGCGTTGACGTGGGGTGTGGTGGTTTGGGCAGAGATGAGCAAGGTTGCATCTAAGAAACGAATGAAAGCGGGGTCATCTGTCATGCCACGCCACCGCGCCCACTGATTGACGCTGGCAAAGGCAAACGGAATAACCTGTAAATCTCTTGGGAAATTGAGCAAGCCCACCTTGGCGAGCTGAAATAGCTCGGCAACGTCGGCAGGGGGGAACGGTAAACCCTGTGCTGATAAGCCCCATGCGATGCTGGCGATGCGTGATTGTTCGCGCCAGAAAGCCTCACTTTTAGGGAATTTTTCTAGGACATCGTGGTTATCTTGGGTAAGGGCAAGTGTGCGGTCGGGAAGGTGTACTACCCATGCGGGGTCGTGCTGGCGCACACGCCACGTAATGCCTAGCTTTTCGCCAGCAATGGCGTGGGGGCCATTGGGCTGAAAACCGCCCACAATGGTTGCGCCACTTTCAAAGCGATAGCCTTTATGAGAAAAAGTGCTGGCACTGCCACCGGGATAAGTTTGGGCTTCGAGAACGGTGACTTGGTAGCCTGACTGTGCCAACCAAGCGGCGGTTGTTAAACCGCCTACCCCTGCGCCAATGATGATAATTCGATTTGACATAGTGATGACATCCTGAAAAATCTAACGATAAAACCGAATACGAAAACCTAACGTAACAACCAGCGTGTTTTAAGATGGCGAAAAATGAAAAGAATGCGCAATGGAACGCCATCAAACATCATTCGCGTAAGCAAGCCCTTGAAACCGTCTTTATGCTTAAAGGTGACGCGGTCTGTGAGAATGACACCATCAGAAACCTGCGTGAAGATGTGTTCGTGTCGCCAATATGCCATGGGTCCCGTTATCATTAGGTCGGCAAATGATGTAGAAGTGGAACCCGCTTCGTGGCGTGCGAGCCAACGCACAGGAATAAAAAGCAACCAAAGCGTAAATTCTAGTTCACCTTCTGTAAGTGAAGTGCGTGTATCGCGATGTACTTGTACAAAAATGGGGGGTGGTGACAATTGGGCGGGCCCAATTGTCGCATGAAGTTGGGTCATTTTTTCTAGTGTGGTATTAAACACAGTGCTTTTTTCAAAGACTGTTAGGTTTTTTGGTAAGTCGCTCATGATTGTAAAACTCCTTATAGTGTTCATTATGGGTGAGGGTGGCTAAAGGGGCATAATGCGACTATGAGCAGTTGGTGAGTGTGCTATACTTTGTAGGTTTTAGCCAAATTGACAGGGAAAAATGATGACAGAACACTACACACACGACACTTTTTTAAGCCCATTTACGTGGCGATATGGTAGCCAAGAAATGCGTAGTTTGTGGTCGTTGGTGCATACTCGCC
This sequence comes from Anaerolineae bacterium, assembly GCA_034437555.1. GTDB lineage: Bacteria > Chloroflexota > Anaerolineae > Aggregatilineales > Phototrophicaceae > JANWYT01. Next base: position 175,023 of record DAOTTQ010000029.1, read on the forward strand.
AAACATGGCGTAAGCTGTGGGTGGCACTCGCACAAGCCCAAGCAGGTGTAGGGCTAGTGACACAAGCCCAAGTCGATGACCTTCGCGCTCATCGGAATGAGATTGATATTGAACGGGCGCATGAACTAGAAGCAGAGCTTAAACATGACCTGATGGCAGAAGTTCATACGTATGCCGAACAGTGTAAAGTGGGCGGTGGCATTATCCACTTTGGGGCAACGAGCATGGATATTGAGGATAACGCCGAAGCTATGAAGCTACGTGACGGGCTAAGCCTGCTGATAGAACGTTTAAGCGGTGTTTTGGGGGTTATTGCCGAACGCATTGAGGTCGAAGCGCATCGTGTTTGTATGGCATTTACGCACTTACAGCCCGCAGAACCCACCACAGTGGGGTATCGGTTGGCGTTTGTGGCGCAAGATTTTCTGGCAGATTATGAAGCCTTAGTGCGTGTGCGTGATGGGGTTAAAGGCAAGGGGTTTAAGGGAGCTGTTGGGACATCCGCTTCTTATGACGGCTTGCTAAAGGGGAGTGGGGTTAGCCCGCGCCAATTTGAAGCACAAATTATGGCATCTTTGGGGCTAGAATCGTTTGAAGTGACTCACCAAACGTACCCCAGACGGCAAGATTTTGAAGTACTTAATGCGCTTGCCAGCGTAAGCATGACGGCTTATAAATTTGCGTTTGATGTGCGCTTGTTGCAATCACCCCCATTAGGGGAGTGGGCAGAACCGTTTGGCACAAAGCAAATTGGCTCTTCTGCGATGCCGTTTAAGCGTAACCCCATTTCGGCTGAAAACATTGATAGCCTAGCGCGATACGTGGCAACGTTGCCACGTGTGGCATGGGATAATGCAGCACATCACTTACTAGAGCGCACATTAGATGATAGTGGGAATCGTCGAGCGGTGTTGCCTGAGGCATTTTTGGCTACAGATGAAATTTTGATGCGTACAGAACGCTTGCTGAAGGGCTTGCGGATTGATGACTATGGCATTAAACGTAATTTGGCGATTTATGGGGTGTTTAGTGCCACGGAGCGCGTGATGATGGAAGCAACGCGGTTGGGGGGCAATCGGCAAGAATTGCATGAGGTGATACGCGAACACAGCCTTAGTGCGTGGGAAGCCATTCGTCAGGGGCAAGAAAACCCATTAGCAAGCCTGCTGGCGGAAGATGAGCGCATTACACGCTATCTTGCTCGTCAAGAGGTACTAGGTTTACTGGACGCTACGGGGCATATTGGGGACGCGCCAGAACGTGCGCTTAATATAGCGAAAGCGATTGCCGAAAAGTTGAAGGGGTCGTAAAGACCCCATTTTTAGCGATAAATGTTGATGTCGTCACGGAGGGTTTGAGCTGTTTGGGCGGGGTTTTCATCGTAGATGATGCTACGAGAGGCACTGATGAGTAACCCTCGCCCATGAGCATCCTTGCCCTGTGTGACGGTTTGGGCAACATCACCGCCTTGTGCGCCCACACCCGGCACTAAAATGGGCATCTCCCCGACAATTTCACGGATGCGCCCTAGCTCATTGGGGTATGTTGCGCCCACGACTAACATGCAGTTTTGGTGCGTGTTCCACGAAGAAGTCACGTGCTGCGCTACATATTCCCATAGGGGCTTGCCGTCCACCCGCAAATCTTGAAATTCACCTGCACCCTGATTGCTGGTACGGCATAGGATAATATTGGCTTTATCGGCACGCTGAAGGAATGGCTCTAGGGCTTCTTTACCCAAATAGGGATGAAGGGTGACGGCATCAAAGCCTAAGTCGTCAAAGATGGCTTTAGCATAGGCTTCGTTGGTGGAGCCAATATCGGCGCGTTTGGCATCACAAATTGTGACAATATCGGCGTGATGGGTGCGTAAATAGTCCATTGTGAGGGCAAGTTCGCGCCATCCCGCTTGCCCGTAGGCTTCGTAAAATGCCATGTTGGGTTTATAAGCCACTGTGAAGGGGTGTGTTTGCTGGATGATGTGCTGATTAAACGTGAACAATGGCTCTTGAGATTGAGAAGCAAAAGAGGGCATCTGTTCTGGACGAGGGTCTAAACCAACACAGACTAACGAGTTAATGGCGGTTATACGGTTGTTGATTTTTTGAATGATGCTCATGCGAAACCATTCCTTTTGCCCCATTGGTAGGGGTCTTTGAACCAATCTTGGATGAGTGAGGCTTCATCAGGGCTGAAGCGGGCTTGTGAGAGCGAGTGTTCCAAGATGAGCTTGAATGAAGTGAGGGTGTGTAGGCGCATTTCGGCGTGTGCAAAGTTTTCAGTGGCTTCTGGAAAGCCGTAGCTGACGATGGATACCAAGTCGGTAACGACTGCGCCTTCTTCACGGAGGGCTTGAACAGCATTAAGGCTACTGCCACCACTGGTAACGAGGTCTTCAATGAGTAGAACACGCTTGTTCGCTACTTCACCACCCTCAACGCGCTTTTGTTTGCCGTGTTCTTTGGCTTCTTTGCGAATAAATACAGAAGGCACACCTAGCAAATAGCCCAGCGTGGCACTATGGGGCACTCCGCCAACGGCTACTCCTGCAACCACATCAAAATGAAGGTCTTTCTCTTTAAGCAACGCTTTGAAACCTTCGATGACAATTGACCATTGGCGAGGAAAATAGGGCAGACGGCGATTGTCTACGTAAACTGGCGACAAGATGCCACTTTTGAACGTGATGGGCTTTTGAGGTGTAAAACCAACGGCATCAATCGACAGAAGGGCTTCGGCAACGGCTTGGGGTGTGCTAATCATAGGATTCACTTTCGATGAGGGGGGCAGCAAGCCATCCCCGATAAATGAGGGCTGACCAGTATTGTACGGCACGCACATCTAAAGCGCAGTACTGGGCATAGCTTGTGCCGTCTAAGATGCCTCCACTGGCGATAACATCCAGTGGGGCGTTTTGTTGTGCGATGCTATCTTTAAGGTGCTTTACGGTGGTCAGCGAGGCGTTAAAGAGGTTACCACCACCGATGCCTGCCTGAAGATGAGGTGTGTTCGGAGCAGGTGCGCCTAGCGTGTTGGTGGCGATAACAGCCTTTACGCCTGTTTCTGTAAAAATACGCACCAAAATATTCAATTGCTCTGGCGAAAGATTGGGGCTAATTTTGACCCACAGTGGTGAGTTTACCCCATATTCGTGTAGTGTGTTGGTGAAAGTTTGGCAAAGAAGGCGCGTTTTTTCTTCGGTTTGGTTGCCTGTGGGGTCGTCTTCTGTGTTTGGGCAACTGAGGTTAAGGGTAAACCACGTAGGGATAACGCCTCTTTGTAGAAACGAAGTGAGGCTTTCGCGGATGTCTTGGGCTTCTTCGTTGGGGCTTGTAAGGGCGGGTGTGGGGGCGATATTGATGCCGTATTGTGTGGGTAAGTGCCGTTTATAGCGGGCTAAAAATTCGGCAGAGGCGCGTGCGCCTGCGTTCTTTAGACCAATGCGGTTTTGTGTGGAGCGCGTGGGTTCATCTCGCCAAACGACAACGCCCTCGTTGCCTAAGCGTGGGTAGCGGGTAAACGAACCAAACTCAACTAATCCAACTAATGACGGCACACTGCGCCAGCCTGCAATGATGTTTATATCACGCCCTACGGTGTTTAGCGCGTGTTTTTCACTCTTAAAACCGCGCCCCTTGACCAAACCCGCAGATACAATGAAGGGATAATCTAGCACGATACCGCCTACTTTTACAGGACGTTTGACAAAGAACACACGATTGATAAGGCGTGCAATTCGTAAGAGTAGTGGTGAGTTATCGGCAAGCGCAAGCCATTCTAAAACGCGCTTGTGGGCTTCTTGAGCAGAGAGCCTAAAGAGCAATGGGCGTGCTAAGCGTTGATAAAGTGTATCGCTAAGGCGAAGAAAGAAACGGCGCATTTTCATTAGATGTTTTCCTGAAAGAGATTGCGCCCAAAACCGCCTTCAACGAGTACGTTTTGCCCATCGTAAACCTTTACTCCCCTAATCCATGTTTCCCGTACTTTCCCTATCACTTGTTGCCCATGAAAAGGCGACCAACCACACGCCGTAAAGAGATTTTCGTTGGTGATGGTATATTCGGCATCAATGTCAATAAGGGCGTAGGTTTCTGGGGGGCAGGTGACATTCCAAAGGGTGCGGGGATTTTCTGAGACGCAAGCGATAACGCGCTCTAGTGATACTTTGCCTTCTTGCACGGCGGTAAGCATCAGTGGCAGTGTGGTTTCTAGCCCCGTTACACCATAAGGGGGCTTTGCGGACTGTTTTTCTTGATGGGTGTGGGGCGCATGGTCACTTTCGATGACATCCACAATGCCAGAACGTAAAGCATCCCACAGAGTACGAGTATCATGAGCGGTCTTGAGGGTGGGTTTCATTAAGCCATAAGCCCCCAAGCGTGGCACATCATCCTGTGTGAGAAATAAATGATGCGGACAAACGCCCACTGTCACAGGCAAACCTTCGGCTTTTGCATTTGCGAGTAAGTCAATCTCGTATGCAGTGCTAATGTGCAAGAAGTGCGTTTTTTGCTCTGTTTGGCGGACTATACTTAGAATGTCTGCCACTGTTTCGCCTTCGGCGTGTACGGCAATCAGTCGCGTGTTTTGGGTGGCGGTTTGCCACGCGCGATAGTGCTTTTCGCGGTCGGCTTGATTTTCAATGAGCAAATCGCCTGTAGTATCGTTATTGAAGATTTTTAGTCCACATGACTTGCCCCATAAATTCGCATAGTCAGCGGTATTGTCGGTTTGCGATGCACCAATGTAGACGCCCCAATCGCATACGGCTTTAGACGCAATAGAAGCGAGTTTCTCTTGAAGAGCGGGATAGCTAATGGTGGTAGGTGGTGTATTGGGCATATCAAAAACTGCCCAATAGCCCCCAGCCACAGCAACGCAGGTTTCGCTGTAAAAGTTTGCTTTGTGTGACCATTGCAAGTCACGGGCATGGATGTGGGGATCTATCATCCCATGAATTTTAATGAGATTAGACATAAGCACCCCGTAAGACTTTGGCTAAAAGAGCCATCCGAACAAACATACCGTTTTCCATTTGTTCAAAGTAAATCGCGCGCGGGTCTTCGTCTAATATATCGTGGTCAGACAATGTTCCCATTTCGTGTTTGCGAGGTAGAGGGTGCATGATGATAAGGTCTTTTTTTGCATCTTTTATCATGGGATGTAACAAGATGAACTTGTCTTTAATGGCATTGTACTCTTCTGGTTCAAAGCGTTCTTCTTGGATGCGTGTCCAATATAGAACATCACTGCTATTTAGAACGTCCGTGAGGTTTTCGGTTTCATTAACACTAATGCCTAGCTCACGGAGCATCTGTACGATGTGAGAGGGCATTTTGAGCGTTTCTGGCGCAACAAAGTTTAGTTGCGTGCCTGTGGGCCTGTAATATGCGATGAGTTTGGCGAGCGAATGAACGGTACGACCGTTAAGCAAGTCGCCAACGAGCGTAACGCTAAGATTGTCGAATGAACCTTTTTGGTCGTAAATAGTAAACATATCTAGCAAAGCTTGTGTAGGATGCTCGCCAACTCCATCACCACCGCTTACGATAACGGTGTGATTGATAATGCGGGAATTGAGCTTGTCTAAATAGTAAGCCGCTTCATAAGATGAGCCTACTTGCGGGTGACGCAGTACAACAACATCGGCGTAACAACCGGCAGCGCGAATGGTATCTGAGAGGCTTTCCCCCTTGTACATAGATGAGAACTGAACCCCATTGCTGACAGAGATAACATCCCCACCCAAACGACGCATAGCCGCCTGAAACGACATATCGGTACGTGTGCTAGACTCGAAAAAGAGTGATGCCATAACCTTGCCGGCACAAATTTCCGTTAGCCCTCTATCATTTTGGCGCATGCGACGGCGAATAGAACGGGCAGCGTCAAAGAGTGTGTCGAGGTCATCTTTGGTGAATTGATCTACAGAAATAACATGCTTACCCTTAAATTCACCCTGAATTTGGGGGGGTGCGTAGGTGTGGCGAAAGGGACTGGCATCGTTAGCAGTTTTGGTGGTCGTCATGAGGCTTAGGTCTCCGTGATATGTGAGGAATGCAGAACAAACGGCATTTGATTATAGCGATTTTAATCAATGTGTGAATAATCGTCATTGAAATCAGTACAGATTGCTTGTTCACAAGGGCTTTATAGGCTGAAAGAGAGTAAAACGAATGGCGCAATGGCGCAATTTTCAACAAGGACAACCGCATACTGTTGTAGGTACATTGCTGGTTTGTGAGGGTGTTTTTAGCCCCCAACTGAATAATTCGCGGTTACTCTTTGTTTGGTTGCCAAATTCCTATACGGAACGGACCAACAAACGCTATCCTGTGCTTTACATGCACGATGGTGATAACTTGTTTGATGCTTATCGTAGCTTTGCGGGTGAATGGCGCGTAGACGAAACCTTGACCATCTTAGAAGATGAGGGTTTAGAAGCCATCGTGGTGGGGATTCCCAATAATGAACACCGTATGGAGGAGTATAGCCCGTACGCTGACAAGCGCATTAAGCTAAAACAGGGTAAAGGCAATGACTATTTGCGCTGGATTATTGACACCATCAAACCGCTTATTGACCAGGACTTCAGAACGCTTACAGACGTTGCTCACACGGGTATTATGGGGTCTTCACTTGGTGGACTCATCAGCTTGTATGGATTTTTGAAGCATCCAGATGTTTTTGGCTTTGCGGGTGTGATGAGTCCTGCACATTGGGTAGGGAATGGTCAAATTGTGGAGATGATTACACAAGCCCAACAACCAACGGGCAAGCTGTATATGGATATTGGGGGCAAGGAAGGGCGTTCAGGACTGTCTTATATGCAAGCGGTGCGTCGAATGGCAGACACACTGAAGCAAAAAGGCTACATTGATGGTGAAACACTCTCTTATGTAGAAGATGAGCAAGGAAGCCATAATGAGGACGCATGGGCGTATCGTTTGCCTGATGCGTTGCGCTTTTTGCTACGTGTGCAAACCATAAACCTTATGGAATGATGGCTTGCCAATCTATTTGGCTAATGATGTCGGGAATCATTCCTGTAAGAAAATGAATTGATTCTTCGGGCGTATTGAAGAACAAGTTGCGCTCTTTGTTCTGTGAGCGTTGCTGAAAGTTGCTAACAAAAATTCGTGTGGTGGGGGACTGGCTAAACGCTGTACTCCCACCCCATAGGGCATGTTCCGATAACTTACCAAGTTCGCTGATGGCTCTAATGTCCATAATGCGTCCGTGCCGTAAGTCCGACATGAAGTAAAGGGGTTGTGTAGTATTGCTTAGACTTTCTTGAATGGTTTTAAGAAAGTTTTTTGTTTCACTAAGCAATGGATTGCGTTTCCACACAATGAAAAGAAGCTGAGGATGGAGAAAAGAAGTATCGTACGACATGTCACAAAAACCCATTTTAGTGTGATTAGTTATGGGATTCTACCACTTTTATGATTTACTACAAATACACAACCTAATCTCAATACAAATCTAATGGGATTTAACGCGGGAGATTAAATGAGAGGAAATCGCGTGAGTCTATCCACTGTTCGTTGACGATAAACTCAATGTGGGCATGTGCGCTACTACTTCTGCCGGTACTGCCCACTTGACCAATTATCTGCCTCGCAGTGACGATTTGCCCTTGTGTAACATGAGCTACACTGAGATGGGCATAACCGCTATACACACCATATCCATGGTCAACCAAGACATAATTACCCCGTATAGGAAGCCTGCCCGCAAAAACAACTTGCCCCCCACTGGATGCGACCATCGGTTTGCCCAGTGGGGCTTGATAGTCCCAACCCGTATGAAGCGTTTCGTATGTGCCATTAAATAGGCGCACAGCCCCGAATGGTGAGGTCAATTCGGTATTGATGGGGTGTGAGAAGCCGACACCTTGCCAATAAACGGCGTGGGTGACGGGGGCAGCAAGCTCAAAAATACGCGTTAGTTCTTCATCTTCAATTTCACGGTTAAGCAAGTCATTTGCTTCGCCAACGACGATAACACTTTGCTGGATGAAGCCACCACTGGTAATTGTGATAGGCACCTGAAGCGTTTCGCTAACTTCGCCTGAAGCGATTGTGACGCTTATATAGTGTTCGCGCTGACTGGCATTAAGGGGGGCGGTAATAAAAGCGTAGAAAGAAATTGTATCTGGTGGTACTTGGAAAAACGATAGAGTACGATTAAGAAATGTCGCTTCGGGGGCGGAGGCGGACTCGTTGACACGAATTAAGCCCACACGCCCTTGCTTTAGAAACGCCGAGAACACATCTACAGAGAAAGACGAACTTTCTGTGCGGTAGACGGGTTCTAAGGATGGCGTGTTTTGAGCATTGCTGTGCTGCAAGGCTTCCCCTAGCACAAGCAATGCGATGAGTACAAGTAACCAACGGCGCATGGATAAATTATCCGCTTACCAAGTCACGGCGACGCTTGTCTTCTTTAAGTCGATTCTCTGTGTTGAGAACGCGCTTACGCAAACGTAACGATTTGGGTGTGACCTCTAGCAATTCGTCCTCGTCCATGAATTCGATAAAGTCATCAAGGCTAAGGTTGCGAGGGGTGCTTAGACCGCCATCTACTTCTGTGGGTTTGTCACGGAAGTTTGTAAGGTGCTTGGCTTTTACGATATTGAGGGGTAGGTCTTCTGGGCGGATGTGTTCGCCAACAACCATACCTTCATAAATATCTACGCCGGGATGAATGAAGAATGTGCCACGTTGTTGTAAGTTTTGGAGCGCGTAGGGGGTGGCTGTGCCACTTTCCATTGCAACAAGGCTTCCAAAACGTCTACCCGGCACATCGCCACCAATAGGTTCATAGGCGTGAAACAAGCTGTGAAGTTGCCCCATGCCACTGGTAGAGCGCATAAAATGAGCGCGGAAGCCCAGCAAACCACGTGTGGGGACAAAGTATTCCACATAGGTTGTGCCGTTTTCGTTGCGCATGTCTTGCATTAAACCGCGACGTTCCCCTAATAGCTCAATGATTGTGCCTACTTTTTCTTCGGCAACTTCAATGTAAACACGCTCAATAGGCTCTAAATTTTCGCCTGTGACGGGGTCTTTAATGTAAATAACTTCGGGTTTGCTGACTTCAAACTCATAGCCTTCACGGCGCATGGTTTCGATGAGGATGCCCAAGTGAAGTTCACCGCGACCACTGACCACGAATTTTTCGGGGGTTTCGCCATCACCAACGCGCAACGCAACGTTGCTACGGGTTTCGCTATAGAGGCGTTCACGCACACGACGTGAAGTGCCTAAACCAGTTTTGCCTTCTTTGCCTGCGAAGGGAGATGTGTTTATACCAAATGTCATGCGGACGGTGGGTTCTTCTACACTAATGCCGGGTAAGGCATCTTTAACATCGGGGTGGGCAATGGTGTCACTAATTTCTACGGGGTCGAAGCCGCCGAATGCCACAATTTCGCCCGCCGATACTTCGTCCACTTCTTGCTTTTGCAAGTTGTGAAATTGGAAAAGGTATTCCAGACGACCTTTGATCCGTTGTCCTTGTGGGGTAAGACGAACAACGTCCATGCCACGCTTTAGCTTGCCAGAAAGCAAACGACCAATGCCGATTTGACCCTTATAATTGTCGTATTCAAGAGTGGTGACGAGTAATTGGGGAAGGGCATCGAAGTCTACTTCGGGAGCAGGCACTCTGTCACGGATGATTTCAAACATGGGTCCGAGGTCATCAGCGAGTGTTTCTGCGGTGTAGCCGGCGCGTGCTTGCAAGCCAATGGCGTATACAAGAGGGAAGTCGGCTTGGTCATCAGTTGCACCTAACTCAATAAAGAGGTCAAATGTTTCGTTTAAGACTTCTTCTAGGCGGGCGTTGGGGCGGTCTACTTTGTTGATGACGACAATAACGCGCAAGCCAAGCGATAAGGCTTTGCGAAGCACAAAGCGCGTTTGTGGCATGGGACCTTCAACGGCATCAATGAGCAATAATGCCCCATCAACCATATTTAGAACGCGTTCAACTTCGCCACCGAAGTCAGCGTGTCCAGGGGTATCTACGATGTTAATGCGTATGTCTTCCCATGTAACGGCAGTATTTTTTGCCAGAATGGTGATACCACGTTCACGCTCAAGATCATTTGAGTCTAGTACGCGGTCTTCTACTTGTGCGCCTTCACGAAAGACGTGAGCCTGTTTAAGCATTCCGTCTACAAGAGTTGTTTTGCCATGGTCAACGTGAGCGATGATGGCAACATTGCGTATGTCATTACGGGTTTGAATCACAGATTGGAATCCTATCAAATTCTACGGAGAGCTAAAGAATTATAGCAATTTTGCGTTAAAACGTAAGGCAGAGTTCTTTATGGAGATTTAATGAAGCGTTTTATAGGCTACGCCCATCAAACCAGCGGCGTGATTGCACTTGATGCTGTAGTTCTTGGGACAGGCTAGAGAGTACCTGAAGCCTCGCACGCAAGTTTAAAAAGGCGTTGGTTGCGTGATATGTGCCATAGAAACAGGCTATTATGACGCTAATGCGCCCTAAAATGCGAGAAAATGCAGGAAAACGCCCTAAGAAAATCCTTTTTGCGAAGGCGATGTCTACAAGGCTGGCGAACCCTAAAACAGCTTGTTCTATATGATGTGTACGTTGGGCTAAAGTGGTGTCGTGTTCGCGTTGCACTTCTTTAAGTAGTTTTTTGGCAACTTCTTTTAGATTGTGGCTTGGGGTAAAACTGATGGCTTGTTCTGTAAATGTGAGTTCGGTTAGTAGCCCATAGTGGTCGGAATAGGTAAGATGCTCTGCATTTTGAAATGTTTCGGTAAAGCAAATGCTTACACTATCGGGTGCGATTGCCCCTTTAAGAAAAATATAGTCGAGACGTTGGTCGGGGGCTGTGACATAGGGATTTTGCCGGCTAAATGTGATGCCATCGTCTTGAGGATAGAGCATAGAAAACGCATCAACCATTTGCCCACCTGTGGTAAGGACAGCATAACCCAGCATGTGAGGTTGGGTATTAAAGTCGCCACAGAGAACAACCGTGTTTTGTGAAGATTGGCTGTTTACGAAGCGAATGGTTTCGTAAAGCTGGCTATTGGTAAAGGCGGCATACTCGTTATCTTCGTGATGTTCGTATTGGGCGTGGGGATGAATGTTATACACATCAAGTATACCGTTTGGGGTTTTGATGTGCGTCAACCCAATGCCTTTGGCAGCATAATAATCGCCGTGAAGGGGTTTTTCGGGCTTGCCCCCTAGCCGAAAGCGCAGGAAATTGGCATCTAGGATAGGAAACTTGGAGAGTGTAAATAAGCCACTGCCAATGAGACCACTGGCGAAATAATGATGATGTGGATAAGCGACCGAGAGTGTCTTTAAGAGTGTGTCACGACTATCAGACATAAAAACTTCTTGTAGGCACACAATATCTGGACTAAGAGTGAGGATGTGCTGGGTAATGGCATCCATACGAGCAGAAATGTGTTTGGCATAGGGTGCGCCCCAAGTGTTTAGTGATAGTAGGCGAATGTGTGCCATGTTTACTCCTTGTGATATGTGTTACGTGGTGAAAAGGGCGTGGGTGTAGCTGATTTTACCACGCCCGTTTGTGTGTTAAGGTTGGCGCATTTTAAGCACAAGGAAACCGAGTGGAGGAAGCGTAAGGCTTAGGCTTTGGGGGTGTTTTTGCCAAGCGACAGGCTCTGTGGCGCGTCCTCCCAAGTTGCCGACGTTGCTTCCGCCATAATGCTGGCTGTCGCTATTGAGGATTTCATCGTAATGCCCCTCCAATGGAACACCGACACGGTAATTTTGGCGCACAATGGGCGTGAAGTTACACACCACGACTAAGAAATCGTTGGGGTCTTTGGCGAAACGCATAAAACTAAAGACGCTTTGTTCGGCATCATTGGCTTCTATCCATTGATGTCCGTCTTGACTAAGGTCTAGCTCGTAGAAGGCGGGGTGGCTTGAATAAAAGTTGTTTAAGTCGCGCACCCAAGCTTGTAATTGCTTGTGAATGGGCATGTCTAGTAAGTGCCAATCTAGGCTACGTGCTTCGTTCCATTCTGCCCATTGCCCAATTTCATATCCCATAAAGTTAAGTTTTTTACCGGGATGTGCATATTGATAGCCCAAAAGCAGGCGCATTGATGCGAACTTTTGCCACCAATCACCAGGTGCTTTGTTAAGAAGTGAGCCTTTTCCGTGTACGACTTCGTCATGAGAGAGTGATAGCACGAAGTTTTCAGAGAAGGCGTAAATCATAGAAAAGGTCATCATGTTATGGGCATAACGCCGATAAACAGGGTCTTGTTTTATGTAGTTTAGGGTATCGTGCATCCAGCCCATGTTCCATTTTAGGGTAAAGCCAAGCCCACCTAAGTAAGTGGGGCGCGACACCATTGCCCACGCGGTTGATTCTTCGGCTATAGTAATAGCACCAGGACATTCGGCATGGACGACTTCGTTAAACTCTTTTAAGAATGCAATGGCTTCTAGGTTTTCGTTGCCACCGTATTTATTGGGAATCCACTCGCCTGCCTTGCGTGAAAAATCGAGATAAATCATGGAGGATACTGCATCCACGCGCAGACCATCAATGTGGTACTTTTTCAACCAAAAGAGCGCATTAGCAATGAGGAAGTTTCTAACTTCGTTGCGCCCATAATTAAAAATATACGTTCCCCAATCAGGGTGTTCGCCTTGACGTGGGTCGGCGTGAGAATAAAGATGTGTGCCATCAAAGAAGCTAAGGGCGTGACCATCTTTAGGAAAATGTGCTGGCACCCAATCCAAAATAACGCCAATGCCATTTTGATGACAAATGTCTACGAAGTGCATAAAATCTTGGGGCGTGCCGTAGCGACTGGTGGGGGCGAAGTAACCCGTAACTTGATAGCCCCACGACCCATCAAAGGGGTGTTCGGCGACGGGCATAAGCTCGATGTGAGTGTAGCCCATCTTCTTGACATAAGGCACAAGGTCATCGGCAAGTTCCCGATAGGTCATCCATTGATTGCCTTCTTTGCGTTTCCAAGAGCCGAGATGAACTTCATACATGGACATGGGCGCGGTAAGGATGTTCGTTTCTGCACGCGCAGTCATCCATTCGTCATCGTTCCACGTGTAGCCGTCTAAGCTGGCGACAACAGAGCCAGTATTGGGGCGTAGCTCGGCAAATGCGCCGTAGGGGTCGGTTTTTTCGGCTTTGTACAGACGAATATGAGACTTTAGCGCGTATTTATAAATCTCACCTTCGCCAATGTTGGGGACAAACACTTCCCAGATGCCACTGTCTCCGTGAGAACGCATGGGGTGGGTGCGAGCATCCCAACCATTAAAGCTACCCACAACGCTTATAACACGGGCGTTGGGCGCCCAAACGGCAAAATTTACGCCTTTTACGCCGCCTATCTCGCGGAGATGTGCGCCAAGTTTTTCGTAGATGTCACGATGCTGACCTTGTGCATGAAGATAAAGGTCTACTTCTCCAAAGAGCGCGGGATAGGCATAGGGGTCATTGAAGGTTTCGGTTATGTCTTGCTGTGTAACTGCCTGAAAGTGATAAGAAATTTCGCTTTTAGGCATTGGAATTGCAACTTCAAAGATACCACTTTCGTGAATTTTGGTCATTTCAAGGGGTTGTTTTTCGCCCTTAAAAACAACTAAAAGCGTTTTTGCAGAAGGACGGATAGCGCGAATAACCAATTGGTCGTTATAGCTGTGATAGCCCAAAATTTCTTGAGGTGCGCCATGATCATTATGGGCAAGCGCATTTAGAGCATCAGGGTGGGGAGTAAAGTTCATTTTTAGTGTCCTGTTCTATCAAAAAAGCTGTATTTACACTTTTAATAAGGGTATTTATCATACAGTCGATTATAGCGCGTTAAAGCCAAATTTGCGCGCGTTAGACTTTGATGAGTATCTGAATTTCGTTTGGCAATTTGCACAAACTTGCTATAATTAGAAGTGCAATACACTAAGGACAAAAATTTTTTAGAAGAGGATTGAAATATGTTAAAAAAAGTGTCTTTGAAATATCGTTTTGTTGCATCATGTGCTGTTGCTCTAATGAGTTTTGGTATGGTGGCATCCCAAGACGCAGAACCCATTAAAATTGGTGTGGGCGTTGCACAAACCAGTAACGTGGCGTTGCTTGGACAAGAACAAGTAATTGGTGCGCGAATTGCAGGGGAATACTTTAATGAGTTGGGTGGTGTTAATGGTCGCCCAATTGAATTGGTGTTCCAAGATACGGCAGGTGATGAGGCAGGTGCTATTAATGCCTTTCAAACACTGATTGCTGATGGTGTTGTTGGTATTTTAGGACCGACACTTTCACAACAAGCCTTTAGTGCAGACCCCATTGCCGAAACAGAAGGTGTGCCTGTGATTGCGCCCTCAAATACAGCAAAAGGGATTCCTCAAATTGGTCAGTACATTTCACGAGTTTCTGCACCTGTGGCAGTAGTTGCACCTAATGCCGTAAGAGCTGCGCTTGCTATCAACCCCGAAATTGAGCGTGTTGCAGTGTTCTTTGCACAAAACGACGCTTTCTCGGTATCTGAAACAGGTACATTCCAAGAGACAGTGGTGGAATTTGGGCTAGAACTTATCGAGCCGGTGCAATCCTTCCAAACAACTGACACAGACTTTAGCTCACAAGTAACCAATGCGCTTTCTGGTGACCCCCAACTGGTGATTGTTTCTGGGTTAGCGGCGGATGGCGGTAACTTGGTTCGCCAATTGCGCGAATTTGGTTATGAAGGCTTAATTGTGGGTGGCAACGGCTTGAATACGGCTAATATTTATCCCGTTTGCCAAGCCTTGTGTGATGGCATCATCATTGCCCAAGCCTATAGCTATAGCCTAGACACCGAAGTCAACAACACCTTCCGCGAAATTTACAAAGAAGAACAGGGCAAAGAACCCCCACAATTTAGTGGTCAGGCATTTGCTGGTATTCAGGTGTTTGTAGAATCACTTATTGAAGTAGACGACACCTTAGGTATTGATAACCTTAGCCTTGTTGAACTACGTACAGCGGTAAACGACGTTATTCTTTCTGGCAAAACGTTTGATACCCCATTAGGTGTTATCTCGTTTACTGAAGAAGGTGAATTGATACAAGCCGAATTCTACGTAGCACAAATTCAAATGAACGAAGACGGTCAGACGGGTCAATTCGTTTTCATTGAATTCGGTGGCGACGAAGAAGAAATGGATATGGAAGAGGAAGCAACTCCTGCTTCTGGTGGCTAGGTCTTACGATACGTTTTGATAGCGCAGTTTTGAAGGGGAGTATGCTTAATAGGGGTATACTTCCCTTTTCGTTATTCTACTTTTATTTAACGGTGACGTGGAGAAAATAGGCAACTGTTATGGATGTGACACTGTTGCAAAATATTGTAAATGGTTTGGCGATTGGGGGTGTATATGCGATTTTTGCACTGGGCTACACCCTCGTCTTTTCAATACTAGGGATTATTAATTTTGCACATGGGGCAATTTTTACGGCAGGGGCGTATTTCACCTACTTGCTTTTAGGCTCGCGTGTGGGATTTAATGGTTTATTGGCAAATCAACAACTTCCTTTTGGGTTGTCGTTTCCTGTGGCAACGCTTTTGGGGGCAGTATTAGCGGGCTTGTTAAGCGTTTTGATAGAGCGTGTGGCGTTTCGTCCTTTGCGCGTGAGAGGTGCGGATTCACTTTTGACACTGGTTTCTAGCTTAGGAATTGCGGTGGCAATGGTGAACTTTATCCAGTATCTAATGGGTGCTGAGGCGTATAGTTACCCTTCGATTACACAAAGTTTGGGATTACCAGCTTCTATATCGATTGCAATGGGAGAAAAACCACTCATTATTCGGACGGTGCAATTGGTTATCTTTGGCGTTTCGATGGTGATTTTGGGGGTACTGACCTACTTCATTAACTACACCAAAGTGGGCAAAGCACTACAAGCTGTTGCAGAAGACCAAACAACCGCAAGCCTACTAGGGATTAACACGGATAGGCTTATTGTGATAACGTTTTTCCTAAGCGGTTTTGTGGGGGGTATTGCTGGCACTATGGTGGGGCTAAGCGTAAGTATCACGGGTCCTTATTTCGGGATTGCTTTTGGGCTTAAGGGTTTGGCTGTGATAGTGCTTGGTGGTTTAGGTAGCATTCCTGGTGCGGTGCTTGGTGGAATGGTTATTGGCTTGGCAGAAGCGTTAGTACCGTCTACATTGGTGGGTTATAAAGATGCGATTGCGTTTGCTATCCTGTTTATTGTGCTACTGATACGTCCACGCGGTATTCTGGGACGCGCCGTTATCCAAAAGGTGTAAAACTCATGCAAGAAATTTTGAACCAATATGGCTTTTTAATTATTCAAATGACCTTTGCAGCCCTGATGGGGCTTTCGATGTATTTACCGTTGATGGCGGGGCAATTATCGTTGGCAAGCCCTGGTTTTTATGCGCTGGGTGGATATATTGCGGCGATTTTGTCTACACAACAATTTGCAGTAGAACGTGGACAATTGTTTCCGTTGGAGTTACTTTTGCTAGAGATGGTCATAGCGGGTGTTGTAAGTGGTATTTTAGCGGTGATTATTGGTGTGCCTTCGTTGCGCTTGCGAGGTATTTATCTGGCGTTGGCAACGATTGCGTTTGTAGAAATTGTGCGTGTTGTACCACAAAACCTAGAAATTACAGGTCGTGCAGTGGGTATCTTTGGGATTCCACAACCGTTCCCCGGCAGAACTGAGTTTTTAGGCTTACAAGTTAATCAGCAATTGAGCTATGGTTTAATTGCGTTTCCTTTGCTGATTATTGTGGCGTTTGCCATTTATCGCCTAGAAAGAAGCCGTGTAGGGCGTGCCTTTGCTGCGCTAAGAGAAGATGAACTGGCGGCGGCGGCGATGGGCATTAACCCCACTTACTATAAAGTTTTGGCGTTTGTGCTAGGGGCTATTTTAGCGGGTATGGTGGGTGCTATAAGCGCACACTTTATTAACACATGGAATCCTAGACAAGGAGTATTTGACCGCAGCATTGAGTACCTTGCGTTTGTGATTATTGGGGGTTCTAGGACGTTTGTGGGGCCCATTATGGGGGGATTGTTATTAACGGCATTGCCAGAGGCGTTACGGGCTTTGGCGGGCTTTCAAAGCCTACCCACGAGCTTGGCACAATTACTCGCCGAGTCGCGGTTTATCATTTATGGGCTGTTGATCGCGATTGGGGCAACATTCTTTCCACAAGGGCTTATCTCTCCGAATTTGTTCAAAAGGCGTAAAGAGAGGAAGGCATAACATGCTAGAGGTTATGAAGGCAACGCGCTTATTTGGTGGGTTGGTTGCGGTAAACGAAGTGTCATTTACCATTTTTCCTAATGAAATCTTTGGGCTGATTGGGCCCAATGGTGCAGGTAAGACAACGCTTTTTAACCTGATAACTGGCTTGACCGAAGTCAGCCGTGGTGAAGTGCTATATAAGGGGTCTAAAATTTCTGGGCTGAAGCCTCATCAAATTGCTTCACGCGGTCTTTCTCGGACGTTCCAGAATATTCGGCTTTTTGGCAATTTGTCGGCACTAGAAAACGTGATGATTTCGCAACACACACGCACCAGTTCGGGTCTTTTGGGTGGTATTTTGGGTTTGCCAAAGGCACGTAGAGAAGAACGGCAAGTAAGAGATGAAGCCATGACATTGCTGGAGCTAGTGGGGTTGTCGGATAGAGCAGAGAACGAAGCGAAAAACTTTGCCTATGGTGACCAGCGTAGGCTTGAAATTGCCAGAGCATTGGCTTTGAAACCAGAGCTTTTGCTTTTAGACGAACCAGGCGCGGGCATGAATACGAATGAGAAAGCAGGCTTAAGCGACTTTATTCGGCAAATTCGTGACCAATTTAATTTAACGGTGCTTCTCATCGAACATCATGTGCCGTTGGTGATGGGCTTATGTGACCGTATTGCTGTTTTGAACTTTGGACAATTGATTGCTTTAGGAACACCAGAGAGCGTACAAAATGACCCAGCCGTAATAGAGGCTTATTTGGGGGATGCTTAGACAGATGGCAGAACAGCGTGTTTTATTGAATGTAGACCAACTAAAAGTGAATTATGGGGCTGTGCAAGCCCTACAAGGGGTGTCTTTACAGGTTTTTGAGGGCGAAATTGTGGCACTAATTGGGGCAAATGGTGCGGGTAAAAGTACCATGCTTCGCGCGGTTTCACGGATTTTGAAGCCGTTGGAAGGCACCATTACGTATGACAACCAAGACATTCTGCGTGAACGTCCAGATACAATTGTGCGAATGGGTATTGCCCATGTGCCGGAAGGACGGCGGGTGCTAACGCGCTTAAGCGTAGAAGATAACCTTAAGTTAGGGGCGTATACTCGCAATGATGCCAAAGCCATTAAAGATGACCTTGAGCAACAGTTTGTGCGTTTTCCGCGTCTAAAAGAGAGACGGGCGCAATTGGCGGGTACTTTAAGCGGTGGCGAACAGCAAATGTTGGCGATTGCTAGGGCGTTGATGAGCCGCCCACGTCTTTTGCTATTGGATGAGCCGTCATTGGGTCTTGCGCCGATTATTGTGCGTGATATTTTTAATATCATCCGTGAGCTAAACAAAGAAGGTGTGACCATCTTGCTGATTGAACAAAATGCCCAACTCGCACTGAATGCGGCGCATCGGGGTTATGTTATTGAGGCGGGAAACATTCCTTACTTTGATGTAGCGAGCAACCTCATCCATGATGAGCGCGTGCGGAAAGCATATTTAGGCTAGTTTAAGAGGACAAGCTGAATGAAGAAGATTTTGGCTATATGGTGTATGTTTGTTTTTGCGGTGGTTGGGTTAGCACAAGATGCACCTCAACCCCTCAAGATAGGCTTTGTGGCAGACCAAACAGGGACAGGCTATCTGTTTGCCCAGTCACAAATTGCTGGGATTCAAATAGCATTAACAGAAATTAATGCCGCCGGAGGTATTTTAGGGCGACCTGTGGAGTTGATTATCCGTGATTCGCAACTAAAGCCGGATGTTGGTGCTACGGTAGCACGCCAAATGATTTTAGAAGATGGTGTTGAATTGTTGCTGGGACCCACGAGTAGCGGTGTGGCGTTGGCAGTTTCTGAAGTGGCTAAGGAATATCGCATTCCGATTGCCTTCCATACCTCTAACACACCCGCCTTAACAACCACAAAGGGACATCCTTATTTGGTTCAAGTTGTGCCAAATACAACAATGGATGGACGGGTTGTGGCGCGATTGGCGGCAGAGCTAGGTTTGCAAGACTGGGCGTTTATTGCGCCTGATTATGCGTTCGGTCGGGATTTGTTTGCGGGCTTTGCCCCTGAATTTGCGTCACTAAACGCTGAAGGGCGTATTGTGAGCGAACAGTGGCCCAAACTAGGCGAAGCGGACTTGATTCCCTTTATTTCTGCATTCCAAGCCAATGTTCCTGAAGGGGTTGCTGGGAATTTGTGGGGCGACCAACTGGTAACGTTTATGCAACAAGCAGAATCGCTGGGTGTGTTTGAAGACTCCAGTTATATTGGCTTGTTTGACTTAGATTTTATGAAGGCAATTGGCGATGAATTGCCCGAAGGTAATTTATACGGTTATGCGCGTGTGCCATTTTATGCCATTGATAGCGAGGCGATGACCACATTTGTGGAAAAATATCGCCGTTTAACAGCAGGGCAGTACCCTTCTGACTGGGCGATTATGGCTTATGATGCCGTTTACGCGCTAAAGGCGGGGGTGGAGATGGCAGGAACAACCGAAGGTGACGCTGTGGCAGAAGCCTTTAACGAGCTAACCTTTAATACACTTCGTGGTGAAGTGACGATTCGTGCTTGTGACCACATGGCAAATGTAGGTGTTTATGCGGGTAAGGCGGGGTATGTGGATGAATACCCATTCCCTGTTTTAACTGACTTTGTGTTTTATCCTGCGGAAGACCTTTGGAACACTTGTGAAGAAGTAGAAGCTCTACGCGAAAGTTAGGTTAAAAGATACTACAGATGGGGCAGAAAGTGGGCGTATCGCCTCCTTGTCTGCCTTTTTTGCGTTATGGTGCTTTGAAGCAAACGCTGGTGTGGTCGTTGACCATGCCACAGGCTTGCATATAAGCGTAACAGATGGTTGCTCCCGCAAATGTAAAGCCGTGTTTCTTTAGGTCTTTGCTCATGGCTTGTGATTCGGGGGTTTCTTCGGGAATATCTGCAATGGTGCGAAAGTAATTAATGCGTGGCTCACCCTCAACGAATTGCCAAATATAGGGGCTGAATGCACCTTTTTTGTCGATTAAATCAAGATAAGCACGCGCATTGCGGATAAAGGCGTTTACTTTTAGGCGGTTGCGAATGATGTTTGCATTTTGCAATAGCTCGGCTATTTTAGACTCATCGTAGCGCACTATCTTTTCAGCATCAAAGTTATCAAAGGCAAGGCGATAGCTTTCACGCTTTTTGAGGACGGTAATCCAACTTAACCCTGCTTGCGCGCCCTCCAAGAGGAGCATTTCAAACAAGCGACGTTCGTCGTAAGCAGGGATGCCCCACTCGTTATCATGATAATCGATGTAAATGGGGTCTTGAGTACACCATTCGCACCGATTAGCCATTTGACAAAACCTTAAAGGGTTTAATTTTGTAAATCACGCGCGTTTCTTTGAATTGTTGTTCGGGATTATTGCTGTAATAGTCCTCACGCCCTACATAGTGCTTGGACAGTTTGCTGATGTGCGCTATCCCACCTTCTTCTGTGCTTTCTACCACTTCACCGCGAACTTCTATCCAACGATAGGGGTTTTCGGGGTCAATGACAAGCAGTGTAGCTTTGGGGCGTTCTGTAAGATTTTTGTCCTTTTGTCTACCACGTGCGGTATTTACCAAGATATGTGTACCATCAAATTCAAACCAAACGGGTGTTGCTTGAGGATGGTTATCGGGCATAACAGTAACAAGGCTGGCGACAATAGGGCGTTCTAAGAGGTCTTTGTGTTCTTCTCGAATAACAACAGACATGGTGTATTCTCTCCGTGATGTGAGGACAGGCTGTAACATGCTCATTTTACGATAAAATCACAGGGTTTTGTCTGTGATTTTGGTTAGTGTTAGAGACTGTGTTTTTCTGTGATGCGTACTTTGAACTTATTGCCCGGATTGGGTGTGGGGAAAGTAACGATGGGGACTTCGTAATCGGGGGTTTCTAGTTCAAAGCGTACTTGCTTTAGCAGGGTGGCAATGTTGACCATCATCTGCACTTCTGCCAAGCCTGCGCCTAAGCAGGTGTGCGCCCCCAATGTATAGGGGGCAAAGGTGTGTGGCTGTGGTTTATTATTTACGAATCGGTCAATATTGAAACTGTGTGGTTCTGGAAAGTATTCTGGCAAGAAGTGTGTGACGGTTTGAGCAAACATAACTTCTGTACCAACAGGGACACGATAGCCCCCGAATTCAAATTCTGTGAGCGCAGTACGTGGGGTGAAGGGTGCTACAGGATACATTCTTAGCACTTCTAGGACGGTGGCATGAAGCACTTCTAGCGAGCGATAGGCATTGTAATCGGTGACATCGGGTAGCTTTTCATCAAGTTCTTCTGTTATTCGCTCTAGTACAGTGGGATTTTTGGCAAGGGCGTAGATAAAGAAACCGATCGTGTTTGCCACAGTGTCCATGCCCGCAAAGAATGACCCAAGAATGAGCATCAAAAGGTCGCCATCGTTGAACTCTTCGCCATCGGGACGCTTGGATGCTAAAATGTCATCTAACAGGTCGGACTTTCGCTTACCTTCACTAAGAGGATTATCGAGATGAAACTGTTTTACTTCTTGGCTGAATTTTTTTAAGTTACCAAACGCTTGGCGATGGCGTGGGCGTTTAAGCATAATGGGATGCCATACTTTGAGAACATGAACATTCATGAGAGTTTGTAACGCTACCCGAATATCGTGAAAATACTGTTCAGAAGGCGTGTTCATGGCGATGATGCCAAGCTGGTTCGTGACAAAGCGTTGGCAAAACTCTTGAACGGGAAGCGATTGACCCACTTGTAAGGGGTGAATGGCATTGTTTACTATACTTACAACTTCGGGCAATGCATTGGCAATGGAGGTTCTGGAATAACCGCTGCGTAAAACACGGCGCATGTGTCTATGGGGATCACCATCTAGGGCGGTGATGAGAACATCAGACCCCATATCTTGTCCGAATTGCCAAAACAATTTTTCGCTACCTACGGTGTTATTGGCATCGCCACTTAAAAACCGATTGGCTTCATGACCCGCTAGTACAGTGTATTTAACAAAGCCCATTTGCATACGAAAGGCATGACCATATTCGTGATATAAGCTGACAATGTGGCTTACAGCATTTTTAGTAAGACTAAGCGAACTCCCAATAAGTGGAAGTTCTTTTACTTGAGGGGGTAGGGGTGCAGTGGTTGGCTGAATTTGCCAATCGACATTTTTAGTGATTTGTTGGCTAGACATGCAATGAACCTCTCATAATAAAATGGAAAAGTGTTTAATTATATTCTAGCTTACTTTTGTGTGTGCGAGATGGTCAGAAATAAAAAACCCCAAACAATTTGTTTGGGGTTTTTTCACGGAAGCGACGGGATTCGAACCCGCGGTCTCCACCTTGACAGGGTGGCATGTTGGGCCGCTACACCACGCCTCCATTACTTCATAACGTTGTGAATAATATCACGACTTTGGGGGTGCGTCAAGGTAAAAAAAGAGTAAATTACCTCTCTTGGAAATTTACTCTGTTGTGTTGTAAAATGGTCATCGTGTTTTATAACACTCCTACTTAAACCCTTTTTGCCAATTTTGCTACTAACGTTGTCTATACACATCTGGGAGTTTGATGGCTTATGAAGTCGTTCTTTAATGTTGTAACGCGCTTATCGCTTCGTTTTAGGGCGGTAACATTGTCTTTGGTTGTGGTAATTTTGGCTTTAGGGGGTGTGGCGGGCTCACAACTCAAGCAGGAATTGCTTCCACCTATTGAGTTTCCGCAAACGTTTATCCTTGCTCAAGCATCAGGGATGACAAGTGAACAAGTCTTAAATGTGGTGACAAATCGTATTGAGGCTGAAATTTCTAAAGTACCAGAAGTTGTAAACCTTGAATCGACAACGACAAGTGCTATTGGGGCGGTGATTATTGCCTCGAATGACTTTGGGCTAAACCAGGCAAAATTGCGTGGAGATATGCAACGTGCGATTGATACGGTTTGGTTTCCATCGCGTGAATTTCGCGCTACCGAAGGCGAAGATGTTCAAGCCTTTGCAACCGCACGACTAGAAGAACTTTCTCCAGATGTTTGGTTGTATTTACAACAACGCAATGGAAACTTCTTGTTTGAGCTACGCCCAGAAGTGTGGGCAAGCCTTTCTGAGGAGTCTTTGAACGCTATTTTGGGATATTTAGCCAACCAAGTGCTAGAAACTGGTGGCGATAAAACAGCCCTAGAGCGTCTAGTAGAGCAAGAAATTGTGCCTCAATTAAATGCAGCGGCACAGGTGGCTAACATCCAAGTTGCGGGTGGACAAGCCTTACCGGGTGAGGAAAGCGTTTTTGGTGGCACAGTAGATGACAACGAACCTCGTAGCTATCTACTACAACTTTCGCCTAATGTGTGGCGTGCCATACAAGCACGTGTAAATAGGTTGGGGGCGCAAGATAATACTGCTGTTGAAAGTCTTAAAGCCAATGCGTATGTTTTGCCAGAAAGTATTCCTGCTCTTCCAACAGGATGGCAAACGAAGGGCTTTAGCACAGCGCAAGACTTGCAAGAAATGCAAACAGGAACGCGGTCTAGTGCTGTTGTGCTATCTGACTTTTTGAATACAGGTGTGATTCGTGGTTCTTTAGGGCAAACGGACGACCTAACAGCGGACGATATTACACGCATGTTGGCAATTGACCCTAGCATGGTGGAACACTTTAATGCAGAACAGCTCGTGTCACTATCTAGCGAGGCATTTAATGCATTACCCCGAGACTTTATTGCGGGGCTAGACGGCTTTACACAAGATGAACTGGTGGCACTCGAAATCTCACGGTCATTCGTGGGTGTAGATTTTGTGCCTGCCCCTGTGAATTTACCGAATTCTTGGCGGATTCAACCCCCACAAATTATCACGTTTAGCTTGGCAAGTATTCCTTTGGCAACCTTTAGTGTGTTTAGCACAGCAGAAGTTGTTGAGACAGTTTCTATTCCAACCACCGAGAATACACCTAGTACAGTAACTGAAACACCGACTGGAACTGCATCTTTGGAAACAACTTTGCCAGAAGGAGAACCGTTACCCCAGCTCTTTACGCTGATTGGTGGGTTCTTTGGTGCGCAATTAGACACGACAGATGACTTAATTCGGATTACACTTTCGGGCGATATTGCCGAGCAATTTGGTATTACAGAACTACGTGGGGCGGATTTCTTTAACCAACTAACGCAACTTTCGGGTACGCTGGCAGGGGGAGGCGCAGAGGGTGCAACGGCGGGCTTTGGCGATGTGAACATTGCTGAATTTGTACCTGCATTGACCGAATGTGGGGTTGGGCTTCTTGACGTTGACCTACAAAACCTCAATTTAGCAGCGATTGTCATTGGGTGCGTTAGCCCAGAAATGATGACCTATTTGGTGGCAAATGACCCACAATTCTTGCCTGCGCTTAATAGCACCGTGTTTGATTACTTGCGCGATGATGTGTTGGCGTTGGAAGGTGTTACGCCTCCCCTAAGTGATGCATGGAGAGCCTTAACCGAACAATTGCGCGATGCAGATTTGCCTTTAGCAACTGCGTTTGATGTGGTGGCTTTGGGTGATGGTTCGCCCTCTTCTGTATTGAATAAACTCAATGCAAGTGTTCCGCAGGCATTTTCTGGCTATGAAGTGCGTATTTTGGATGGCATTAGTGTGGGCGTGGCTCGCTACTTTGTCATTAAAGAACCCAACTTCTTTGCAAACTTGGATGAAGCTGTGGTGGTGAAACTTTCGCCCGAAATTTTGAGCCTGATTCCTGCTGAAATAGTTGCGGTATATGGGGCAACAACAATTGAAACAATACAGGGGGTTATTAGTGGCGTTTTGCCTTCGGCCGCGGTTACATTGGCTGAACGGTATGTGACGGATAGTAATGTACCTCCCACAGACCCTACCGCCCCTGTACTTAATTCGGAATGGCAACAGCTGGTGTCGTTTGTGACGGTTGACCAACTGGATAATGCTTCTGATTTCTTTAGGTTGCCTGCGACGAGTGGCACACCTGCACAGTTTATCAATAACTTGATGGTGCAAGCACCGCCCGCATTTGCTAGAAGCCTTGTAAACGGGCTGAGTGCTGAAGCTGTTGCTTATATTGAGGGACGTGATGCAACGTTCTCGGAGAGTTTATCGGTGGTTGTGCTGCAAGGACTTAATGCCGATACGTTGGCGAGCTTGCCTAGTGCAATTCAAGATAGAGCAACGGCAGGTGAAATCTTTATTCCTACGAATAGAGTAACACGAACGAATGGTTCACCAAGCCTGTTGGTGACTATTACGAAAGACCAAAATGCAAACACGGTCGAAGCGTTCTATGCGGTGAAGGCGATTGTTGAAGCTATTGACGCTGAAAACGATGAAATTGCTGTGGTTGTTGCCTTTGAGCAATCTAGCTTTGTGGAGGAATCTATCAGCGGTGTTGTACGTGAAGGCACACTGGGCGCGTTCTTTGCTGTGATTGTTATTTTGGTGTTCTTGAGCAGTGGGGCATGGAGCGCAAACGGACGGCGTGTTACTGGGATTGCAATTACAGTGGTTGGTTTCTTGTTCTTAGCGTTGCTTGTTGGATTGGGATTGTCAGCTGCTAATGGTGACGTGGCAACGGCTTGGAACGGTGCAGACACTGTCTTTAGAGTGCTAGGGATAGGTGCTATTCTGGTTGGGCTGTGGATTACCTTTGGGCGTGGTAACGTGGCGTATCCTGCTTGGCGTAGTACGCTGGTGATTGCGGTTAGTATTCCACTTTCTGTAGCGG
Source organism: Anaerolineae bacterium (assembly GCA_034437555.1). Taxonomy (GTDB): domain Bacteria; phylum Chloroflexota; class Anaerolineae; order Aggregatilineales; family Phototrophicaceae; genus JANWYT01. The sequence goes on from DAOTTQ010000029.1 coordinate 201,037, forward strand.
TGTCTTTAGCCATGATGCGCTGGTTTCCCCCATTGGTTAATGGGCTTTTTGCACCGATGGCAGAAGACGGTAACGCCTTCTTTACGTTCTTGTTGCGCCTTGCACCTGCGAATCTGACACTTAATATCATGACCCTTTCAGGTTTGACGGTGGCTGTGGGGCGTGTTGTTGATGATTCGATTGTCGTGCTGGAAAATATCACGCGACAAATGCAACAAGGCACCATGACAAAGTACGAAGCGATTATAAGCGGTGTTAAGGACGTAAGTTCGGCGATTTTCTCGGCGACCATGATTACCGTGATTGTATTCTTGCCACTGGGCTTAACGGGTGGTTTGGTAGGTGAGTTCTTCTTGCCCTTTGGTTTGGCAGTTACTTACTCGCTGATTGCTTCGTTTATTGTGGCGATTACGGTTGTGCCGGTGCTGGTAGAAATGTTTATCAGCGAGAATGACAATACGGAAGAAGAGAATGCTTCTGAGGGTAGATTACAACGGGCTTATGTGGCTTCGTTGAAGCTGGCACTAAAGAACCCATTCACTATGGTGTTTGTTTTGGTGGTTGCGTTTGCCTCGGCAGCAGCAGGGTTTGGGCTTTTTGCTACACGCCCGGCGACGTTCTTGCCTGATTTTGGTGAACCTCAAATTTCTATCAATTTGAATTTGCCACAGGGAACAAGAGTATTAGAAACAGATGCTGTAGCCCGACAATTGGAAACGCTAGTGCGTGATGTGGTTGGGGATGATTTAGACACGCTTCAAACGATTGTCGCGGGTGGTGGCTTAGATTTATCTGCGCTTATTGGTGGTGGCGGGGGTGTGTCCGAAAACATCGGGCAACTTACTGTTACTATTAAATCGGGTGATGAGGCACTTTTAGATGAGTATACACGCACCTTGCGTGAGGAAAGCCTAAAATTGTTGGGTGAGGAGACTGTTTCGGTATCTAAAACTAACCTTACAAGCCAAGGGTTTGGTTCTTTTGAAATGGTGCTTTCGGGGAGTGACCAAAGCGAATTGGCACGCCTTGACCAATGTATTTTGAATGCATTGGGAACAGTAGAAGGCTTGGCGAATGTGTCGAGTAACCTGTCTTCGGCAGGTTTGGCAACGGCTACATGCCCTACACTAAGCTACAGTGGGACGCTTGGGGACAATGAAACTATAGAAGCCGACATTGTGACTGCGATAACACGAGCCGTTTCTCCTGCAAAGGTGATTGTGCGTGTGCTAACTGTAGATAGCTTGGTCATTGAAGTTTCTTCTGTGGATGATGCTGTTCTGACGCAGTTTGAAAGCCAAATTGAAGAGGCGATTGCGGGTGTAGATGGCGTATCCGACTTGGTGGCAACCGAACACGTGGCTTCTGAGTCTACAGGAGAGCAAGGCGCGGTGGTTTATTTTAGAATTAACGGAGACCCTGCACTAAGCTATGCGGGCGAGATTGAAACCGAAGATACAATTAATCTGGTGACACGTGCCATTGAGACTGTGCAAGGTTCTGTGGAATTGCCAGAGGGTTATACCATTGGGCAGGGCTTTGATAGCCAATTCCAAACAGAGGGCTTTGCGGGTATTTTTGTGGCGATTGGTATTGCAGGAGCGATTGTATGTGCGATTTTGGTCTTGGTGTTTGGTTCACCTGTTTATTGGCTGGCGGTTATCCTGAGTGTGGTTGTTGCGCCCGTGGGGGCGGCGATTGCACTGACATTGAGTGACCGCGAACTAGGGATTTCGTCTCTGATTGGCTTGCTGATGCTTTTGGGACTAGTGGTGACGAATGCAGTGGTGCTAATAGACCGTGTAGGATCAAATCGTAGTGAACGTAAGATGTCTACCTACGATGCTTTGATCGAAGCAGGGAGTCGTCGTTTGCGCCCCATTTTAATGACGGCATTAGCGACAATCTTTGCGCTGTTGCCATTGGCGCTAGGGCTAAGTCGTGGTGCGCTGATTGCGGAAAGTTTGGGGACAGTAGTTATCGGTGGGCTGATTAGTAGTACGTTGCTGACGCTCATCGTTGTGCCAGTGGCGTATTATGTGTTTACGCCTATCCACAATTTCTTTATACGGAGCGATAGCAATACTCCGTTGCGAGATAGTGTTGCGGAACAAACCGCTGAATAAGACATAGGAAAACAAAAAGGCGCATTATGCGCCTTTTTGTTTTATAGCAAAAGTTTGTTAGACTTCGTGTTTGTTTGGAATGAGGTCTAGGTTTTCGCCAACCGTTTTGAACGCTACGAGTGCGCGGTCTAAAAGGTCGTGGGTGTGTGTTGCCATGTAACTGGTGCGTAATAGGCTGGCATTGGGTGGGGTAGCAGGCGGTACAACTGGGTTCGTATAGACACCATTTTCAATCAGGGCTGCCCACGCGATGCCTGTTAAGTATTGGTCACCAATGATGACGGGAATAATGGGTGTGGTGCTATTGGCGATGTTGTAGCCTAGTTCTTTAAGCCCTGCACGCATGTAGTCAGCGTTATCCCACACTTTTTGAACGTGCTGCGGTTCTGTTTCGATGATGTCTAGGGCGGCAAGAACGGCAGCTGCACTGGGTGCTGGCAAAGCCGCCGAGAAGATAAGCGAGCGAGCATGATGCTGGATGTAGTGAATTACATCGGCAGAGCCTGCAATAAAACCCCCGATGGAAGCAAAACTCTTGCTGAATGTTCCCATGACGAGGTCAACTTGGTCTTGAATACCATAGTGATAAGATGTTCCGCGCCCGCCACCCGTAACGCCAATACCGTGAGCATCGTCTACCATTAGACGCGCCCCATACTTTTTGCATACTTCGGCAATTTGGGGAAGGGGTGCAAGATCGCCACCCATGCTATAAACACCGTCTACAATGACTAACTTGCCAGATTCGGCGGGAATTTGGCTAAGAACGCGCTCTAAATCTTCAACATCGTTGTGTTTGAAGCGTTTCATGTCACCACGAGACATCATAACACCATCAACGACGCAAGCGTGGGCTTCTTTGTCGAGGATGGCGACATCGCCCTTGGCAAGGATAGCTGTAATTGTGCCAACGTTGGTTTGGTAGCCTGTTGAGAAAACGAGAGCTGCTTCCATGTTGACGAATTTGGCAAGACGGCGTTCTAGTTCTAGGTGAAGCTCTAGTGTGCCATTAAGAAAACGTGAACCTGTGACGCTAGTGCCATAACGCGCGAGGGCTACTGCGGCTGCATCACGAACTCTTTGGTCTGTGGTTAGCCCTAGATAGTTATTAGAGCCAAGCATCACGACTTCTTTACCCTCAAATGTAGCTGTTACACCTTCAGAATCGCTGAGGGCGCGAAAATAAGGGTAAATGCCAAGAGCCATGGCTTCTTTGGCGGCGGTAAAGGACTTAATTTTATCAAATAAATCTGCCACAGAGTTACTCCTACATTACTACTCATACTACAGGTATTTAACAAGAAAGGGGTGAGCCTTTTTGGTTTAAGATGCGTCATTAAATGATGGTTAGATTAGTTGACATAGTGTAACATATTTCCAAAGTTTCACAACGCATGAGTTAGACTGGTATATATAACCCTGCCTTGTGAAATTAGTTACTTGCGAAATGGGCATGAGATAAGTTACAATTTAGCCATGTAGCGATGCCATTGGGAGAATTAAAAGATGCCATCTTTAACACTAAAACGTATTTTTGTTGTTGTTATTTCGCAGGCACTTGGTCTTTTGCTGGGTTACTTGCTGATTACAGTGGGTTTTAACATGTTGCCCTTTATTAGCTCAATTGAAACCCCTCAAGCGGTGACAGTTGCTCAGTATGGGATTATCTACTTTTTGGTGACGGCTGTACCACTGGGCATCATTGTGATGATTTGGCTGGATGCATTGCTAGACACTCGAATTTTGCCTGACTAGACGTTTTGGATAGGCGTGATAAAAGGGAGTTACCTTCGTGAGGTAACTCCCTTTTTTGTTATCTATTGATGTTAAGTAGATATCGCAAGCCAGATGCACCTGTTTCATCAGTGATGCGTAATCGTGGCATTTCGTAGCGATTATCCGTGGTTTGATAAGAGCCAAACTGTGTGGTGACGGCGCGTAAGATAGGTGTTGTAGAGATAACCGCAAGTGTTTGGTTGTCATAATACCCTACGGGATAGGCAAACATGCGAGTGGGTGAAGGCAAACGGGCGTTAAGGCTTTCCATGCTTCCTAAAAATTGGTAAACGAGAAAGTCATAGGAACGACTGCGTAGGTCGGCGTGTGTCTTGGTGTGTGATTCCATGCTCATGCCCGCTAATGCCATTTTTTCGATGTGTTCCCACGAGAGATAGCCTGGTCGGTTCTCATCGGCAAAGTGAGTGATGATAAAGAATGTCCCCGTCATTTGATACTGTTGTAGCAAGGGAAAGACGATAGAGAAATGGTCTATGTAGCCATCATCAAAGGTAAGAATGACGGGTTTTGGCGGTAGTAATTCCCCATACATTAGGGCTTGATGGGCTTGGTATAGTGAAATGGTTGAATAGCCGTTTTCCTTAAGATACCGAAGATGATCGGCAAATAGCTGCGGGTGTAGCGTGAGGTTTTTGCGTATATTATCGGCATCGGGCGGTAACTCACTGACGTAGTGGTACATCAAAATGGGAATGTTAATACGACGTAGTGTGCCATCCGATTCGACACTACCTGATAGTTCCGTTGGTGTTGCATCCTCAACAGAAGTGGATTGCGCACCAAAATGAGGTATGAGTATCAGTATAAAAATCAGTGTTATCCAATGTTTGTATTTCATGAGTAAGTGTCAAAACCTCTCAAAACCTGGCAGGATAGTCTTTTCTCATAGTCACTTAGGCTAAATTGTTCATCATTTCACAAGATGATAGATTTTGCTAGGCACCACCCGTTAAAGTGATAAACATGAAAAACTCACGTATCTCTGCATTTTACAAGAAAACGATAGAAGAGCGACTAGCTATTGTTGGTGAATGGGCAAACCTGAGCCAAGATGAACTAGCTGTCCTTGACGGTTCGATGGGTTTAAGCCCGTCACAAGCGAATAACATGATTGAAAATGTGGTAGGAACATATAGCTTGCCACTTGGCATTGCAACGAACTTTCTTATCAACCGAAAAGACTATCTGATACCACTGGTTATAGAAGAACCCTCCGTGGTAGCAGCCCTTAGTAATGCGGCACGATTATTCAGAGAAGGGGGAGGTTTTTCTGCAAGCAGTGATGAGCCTATTATGATTGGTCAGATACAAGTCTTGGATGTAGAAGACCTTGAGAAAGCCAAAGAACTGCTACTGGCAAATAAAGCTCGCCTAATGCAAGAAGCCGATGAAATAGGCGGAAGCATTGTTAAACGTGGTGGTGGTGCAGTTGATATTGAGGTAAATCTTATTTCGGATAGTCAATACCAAAAAATGATTATTTTACATTTACTCTATAACACGCAAGATGCAATGGGGGCGAATGCCATCAACACAGCAGTAGAACATATTGCACCCAGCGTAGAGGAAATTACAGGTGGGCGAGTTAATTTGCGGATTTTGAGCAACTTAACAGACAAACGTAAAGCGCGTGCTGAAGGGATGATCCCTTTTGAAGCCCTCAGAAGCAGTGATATGGGCGGCAAAGAAGCTGCAAAGCGTGTTGTAGAGGCGGGTTGGTTTGCAGAAGTTGACCCTTATAGAGCCACCACCCACAACAAAGGCATTATGAACGGCATTGATGCCATCGTGATGGCAACGGGTAACGATTGGAGAGCTGTTGAAGCAGGCGCACACGCCTTTGCAGCGCGTGATGGCTCTTATCGTAGCCTAACGAGATGGTGGCAAGATAAAGAAGGTAATTTACACGGTTCAATTGAGTTACCGTTGGCTGTGGGCATTGTAGGTGGCGCAACCAAAGTACATCCCACGGCGCAAGTCGCACTCAAAATCTTAGCGATTGAATCGGCAAGAGAACTTGCTGAGGTGATAGCATGTGTAGGACTAGCACAAAACTTTGCTGCCATTAAAGCCCTTGCTACAGAAGGTATCCAACGTGGGCATATGAGAATGCATGCTAAACAACTTGCCGTAGCAGCAGGCGCACAAGGAACAGAAGTAGCCGTTGTGACACAAAGAATGATTGAAGATGGCGTGATACGTTTAGAACGTGCGATATCCATCGTTACCAACCTAAGAAATGAGGGAAGCAATGAGCAGTGAATATCTGATGAAACCAGAACAAGGCGTAGGCATTGTGGGCTATGGTGGTTATATACCGCGTTATCGGTTGCCTGGCAGTGATATTGCGCGAGTATGGACAAATGGATTAAGCGGTTCACCTGTTAAAGAGAAGGCTGTCGCAGGCTTGGATGAAGACGTGATTACCATGTCGATTGAAGCGGGAAGAAACGCCGTTAAACGCGCGCAAATTGACCCTAAAGAGATTCGTGCGGTGTGGGTGGGTAGCGAAAGCCATCCCTATGCTGTAAAGCCGAGCAGTACGATTGTAGCGGAAAGCCTAGGCGTGGGAACACATATCCAGGCAGCAGATTGGGAATTTGCTTGTAAGGCAGGTACAGAAGCGGTTCAAGCCTCCATTGGGCTCATTGGTAGTGGGATGGGCAAGTATGCGCTAAGCATTGGTATGGATACCGCACAAAGTAGACCCGGAGATGCCCTAGAGTATACAGCAGCATCGGGTGGAGCCGCCTTCTTATTGGGCAAAGCAGAAGAAGCCTGTGCAGTGTATCAGGGCAGCTATAGCTACGTAACGGATACGCCAGATTTTTGGCGACGTGCGGAACAGCCTTATCCTAATCATGGGGATAGGTTCACGGGAGAACCTGCTTACTTTAGCCATGTCACTACGGCAGGAAGTACCCTAATGGAAATGATGGGAACCACTGCAAGCGATTATACCTATGCGGTGTTTCATCAACCCAATGTGAAATTTCCCTCTAGAGCAGCGCAGATGTTAGGTTTTAACAGTGAGCAAATTAAAGACGGTATGCTAGTCAATGAAATTGGGAACGTCTATTCGGGGTCTTGTATGCTGGGGCTGACAACCATCCTAGACAAAGCAAAAGCAGGAGATCGTATCTTGATGGTGAGTTATGGCAGTGGGGCAGGTTCTGATGCATTTGATATTTTGGTAACAGAGCGTATTGAAGGCAAACGTGACCTTGCCACAACCACTGAAGCCTATCTGAAACGCCGTACGCTAATTGATTATGCAACTTATGCGCGGTATCGTGGAAAGCTAAAGGACTAAGCACAATGAGAGATGTCGCAATTGTGGGCGTGGGGATGACCGCCGTAAATGAACACTGGGGAACGAGCCTGCGAGAACTAGGGATGGAAGCCGCAGAAAAGGCACTCCATGACGCAGGAGAGGTGCATGTTGACGCTTTATATGTAGGTAATGCCTACGGTAGCCAATTTAATCAACAAAGCCAGCTAGGGGCGTTAATTGCAGATTACATCGGCTTAAAGGGTGTAGAAGCATACACCTTAGAAGCAGGCGGTGCATCAGGCGGTGTCGCCTTACGACAAGGGTACTTGGCGGTGGCTTCTGGAGCAGTAGACTGCGCGATGGTAATGGGCATAGAGAAAGCAACGGACATCGTAGGTAGTGCAAGAACCAAAGCAAGTGCTGTAAGCCTAGATGCAGATTATGAAGCAGTACATGGCGCAACGCTAACAGGGTTGGCGGCATTACTGATGAGACGCTATATGCACGAATACGGCGTAGAGCTACAACATTTTGAAGGCTTTACAATGAATGCCCACACAAATGGTAAAGCAAACCCGCTCGCTATGTATAGAAACCTCATCAAGGCGGGTAGCTTCCAGAATGCGCCAATGGTGGCAGAACCTGTTAGCCTATTTGATAGTGCGCCAGATGGTGATGGTGCAGCCGTTGTTATCTTAATGCCTTTAGAGAAGGCTGAAGACCGTGTTGCTCACCCCATCAAGATTATTGGTAGTGCGGTAGCCACTGACACATTAGCCATCCAAGATAGAGAGAACCTTTTAAGGTTGGGGGCTGTTGAACAGTCGTTTAATAAGGTGCTGGCACAAGCAGGCATTAAACGCGAAGATATTCACTTTGCCGAGCTTCATGACGCATTTACTATCCTAAGTGCTTTAAGCCTAGAAGCGATGGGGTTTTCTGATGTGGGCAAGGGGCATGAGTGGGGTGCTAATACGGGCGAAAGCATTAGTCTAAAGGGACGTTTACCTGTAAGCACGTTTGGTGGACTAAAGAGTCGTGGTAATCCGCACGGCGCAAGCGGGGTTTATCAGGCAGTAGAAGCGTGCTTGCAGTTACGTGGGGAAGCGGGGAATAACCAAGTGGCTCATGAGCCAAAGATTGGCTTAATCCAGAGTATTGGTGGCATTGGTTCTACGGTTGCAACCCACATTTTGCAGAGTTGATAGAAATTGATAGCCCGAAAAAACTGTGTGCTAGGTTTTGGAAGGGCTTTATCCATAGAATGAAGTCATATTGTGCTTTACATCACAAATTGAACTGGGACGACAAAGGAGCTAACAATGCAAGTATCACGTTTCTGGCGTACAAAAGAACAACGTTACCGTTTGCTGGGTGTAAAAGATGAGAACGGTATCCGCCTAGACAAGAAAACTGTTGCACAACAGGACAACAACGAGACAAACCTTCAGGCAGTTATGATGCCTGTGTTAAACAGACAGAAATAGCAGGAGGGTATTCACATGGCGCAAATAGCGAATGGACCAGAGACCGAACAGTATACGTTTGTGGGAACTGGGGAAATTTACAGTTACACCGTCATTCAGGAAGCCCCACAAGGGTACGAGGAGCAATCGCCCTATTACTTGGCACTGGTCAAGCTAGACGAGGGAACTATTGTAACTGCGCAGGTTACAGATGTTGATGAGGAATTACGCATTGGTGACCGTGTTGAAATGGTGACACGCAAGCTAACAGCAGAGGGCGAAAAGGGTATGATTGTTTACGGGTATAAGTTCCGTAAATTCATCTCATAGGGCAGACAGAGATTATTGTAGTAAAAAAAAGACCGCCGAAGCGGTCTTTTTCCGTTTTAGGCTTTTGCTGCTTCATTTTGCTTATATTCATAAGAAAGTGAAAGCTCTGTGGAACGGTCAAAAACGTGAATGTTGCCAATGTCAATGAGTGCAGACAAGCGTCCACCCACACGGGCATCAGTACGTGGGTCTGTACGGGCAATAAATGACTTTCCGCCTTCTTCAAGGTAGATAATCATTTCGTTGCCCATTTGCTCTACCACTTCAACATTGGCTTCAATTTCAGCGGGGTCAATGTCACGCGGTGAGAATCGTCTGTCATGGATATCTTCTGGACGAATACCGAGAATAACTTCTTTGCCGACATGAGACTTGTAGGGAGTTGACTTTGATGCAGGAATAACGAGTCTGAAGATGGTGGTGTCAATAACAACCGCATCGCCTTCGCTCTTTAATGTAGCGTCAAAGAAGTTCATGGAAGGGCTGCCGATGAAACCTGCCACAAAAACGTTTCTGGGGTTGTGGTATAGGTTAAAAGGGGTGTCGATTTGTTGCAGGCTACCTGCATTTAATACAGCAATGCGCGTTCCCATGGTCATAGCTTCAACTTGGTCATGGGTTACGTAGATGAATGTTGTTTCTAGGCGTTGGTGAAGTTTGCTGATGAATGAGCGAGCTTCTACGCGCAACTTTGCATCTAAGTTAGAAAGAGGCTCATCCATCAAGAACACATCTGGTTCGCGGACGATAGCACGACCGACAGCCACACGTTGACGTTGCCCGCCTGAAAGCTGACGAGGACGGCGAGTAAGAAGGTGTTCGATGCCCAGACTCTTAGCGGCTTCGGTTACGCGTTGATCAATAATTTGCTTGGGGGTCTTACGAAGTTTAAGACCAAAAGCCATGTTTTCATAAACGGTCATATGGGGATAAAGGGCATAACTTTGGAAAACCATTGCAACATCGCGGTCTTTAGGCGCAACGTTGTTCACTTTGCGGTCGCCAATCCAAACTTCGCCATCGCTGATTTCTTCTAAACCTGCGAGCATACGAAGGCAGGTAGACTTACCACACCCGGAAGGACCTACAAAAACCAAAAATTCTTTGTCAGCGACCTCAATATTTAAGTCGTTTACAACCACTAGGTCGTTATAGCGCTTGTAAATGTTCTTGAAAGTTACACTAGCCACGAAAAACCTCCAGTATGAAGAGAAATACTCAACTATTTATGGGCAATCTGCACAAACTATTTGCATTTGCTCATTTATCGTCGTTCAAAGATGATTATAATCCGTCCTGACAAAAATCGCAAAGTTTTTAATGTTGATGAGAGAATTTGATAGGAGTTGAAATGAGCAAAGATAATCCGAGTGCTGAAATTATTGCGATTGGGACAGAAATTCTACTTGGAGAGATTACGGACACGAACTCTGTTTATTTAGCACAGACGTTACGTGATTTAGGAATTAACGTTTATTTTATGACAAGCGTGGGCGATAATGTAGAAAGAATTGCAAAAATCATTGAAATTGCCATGTCACGAGCGGATATTGTGGTGACATGTGGAGGGCTGGGCCCCACAGTGGACGATATGACACGGCAGGGCGTATCTAATGCAACAAAACGGGAACTTGTATTTAATGAAGGGCTTTATGAGCAAATTAAAGCTCGATTTAAGAGCTACGGCGTTGCGATGCCAGAAAACAATCGTCGCCAAGCCTATATCCCGGAGGGAGCAATGATTATTGAGAACCCTGTGGGAACTGCCCCCTCGTTTATCACACCTTACGGCGAGAAAAATATCATTACACTACCGGGCGTGCCAAGAGAGCTAAAATATTTAATGCACGAAGCTGTTGTGCCTTTTTTGATGGCGCAGTATCGGGTTAGTCTGATTAAAGCGCGTATTTTGAGGGTGGCGGGCATTGGCGAGAGTGCGTTAGATGAGATGTTGGGTAACGAAATTTTGGAAAATGCTAATCCTACAGTGGGTTTAGCGGCACACCATGGTGTTATTGATGTAAGGATAACAGTAAAGGGGCAACGTACCGAGGATGTCGAATTTATGTTAGACACTATAGAAAAGCAGGTGCGGGACAAAATTGGGCGATTTGTATATGGGTATGGCAAGGAAGAAATAGAGCATGTGGCTTTAGATTTACTTGCTTCACAGGGTAAAACACTTGCTATTGTAGAGGCGGGGCTTGTTAATGGGGTCACAAAGAGGCTAGAGCGTGTAAAATCTTTTGAACAAGTTGTGAAGCATGCAACGCTTTTTGAATCGCCAGAGGGATTGATGCAGGTGTATGGCAAAATTAGTGAAAGCGTTAAAGACTATGCAAGCGATTTAGCAAAAGAATTAGCGAAAGAAAACGATTATGCTGTGGTCGTCATTTGTGATCCTGATGTTGATGAAAGCCCTGACAACAGCGAATCCAGCGTGATTGTTATTTGTGATGGCGAAAAGACGCATGTTAGGGCGTATGGCTTGGGAGCAAGAAATGAGCTAACACGGTCTTGGCTTGGTCGATGGGGAATGTCTATGGTATGGAGAATGGCGAAAGAACAATGATAAACAATGGGAGAGCGCATCTTATTGAACAAATTCGTTTGGGCAAGGTGGCTTTAAGAATGAACCCACAACTACTTAAGCTACCCTTACCTATTCAACGCTTTGACGACCCCTTCTTGCCGTTTGGAAAGGCGATTATTGGGGCAACTAGGGATATTGTGGGGGCATATTTGTTTGACCTTGCCTCTTACTTGGCGTTAGGTGGAGCGGGGGCTGTGGCTTTAGAACGGACACTTCGCTATGTAGGGGATGATGTCGTGACTATTTTGCATGGGGCGTTCAGTGATATTGCCTATGCAACGGTCGCGGATAAGATTGCTTTTGGCGTGGACTTTATTACTGTAACAACGTTGGTTGGTGAGTCATCAAACGGTATTTTGTGGACAGATGGGGTTTTACCGCGAGATGTATTGACATGGCACACGCCAACGCGCCAATTATGCATCAATGACCTGAGTACACGAGTGACGGATGAGAACTTCTTGTTTACGGGCAAAGATGAGAACTTTGCCGAAACTTTGAGGGATACAATTTTACAATTGGGATAAAAAATGGGCGAAGAAAATACTTCGCCCATTTTTCTAGTCGTTATCAAGGCTAAGGAGTGCCATGAAAGCCTCTTGCGGAACTTCTACAGAGCCGATCATCTTCATACGCTTCTTGCCCTTCTTTTGTTTTTCCAAAAGTTTCTTTTTACGGGTAATATCGCCACCATAGCATTTGGACAATACATCTTTACGAATGGCACTGATATTTGCACGTGAGATAACGCGCTTGCCAACGGCGGCTTGGATAGGCACAACAAACATTTGACGTGGAATAAGGTCTTTAAGACGAGTAACAAGGCGTTGCCCTTTGTAATAAGCATCATCTTTATGGACAATGAGGGCAAGCGCATCAACAGACTCGTTATTGACCAAGATTTCTAGCTTTACTAGGTCACCACTACGGTACTCATCAAATTGATAATCTAGGCTGGCGTATCCTTGAGAGATACTTTTGAGCTTGTCGTAAAAGTCGATGATGATTTCGGAAAGTGGGATACGATAATGCAAGATAACACGATTAGCATCTAGGTATTCTGTGGTGCTGTATTCGCCACGTCTCTTAATCACCAAGTCCATTACTGCGCCGATGTATTCTTTAGGAGCGTAAATTTGGATCTTCATCCAAGGCTCTCTAATTTCTTCGATTTTACCTTCTTCGGGCAAGCCTGCGGGGCTATCAATGCGAATGACCTCCCCGCTACGCAGGATAACTTCGTACTCTACGCTAGGAGCTGTAGCCAGAATATCTAGGTCATACTCGCGTTCTAGGCGTTCTTGAACAATGTCCATGTGGAACAAACCTAAGAAACCCACACGGAAGCCAAAGTTTAACGCCTGTGATGTTTCTGGCTCGAAAGCAAGCGAAGAATCATTAAGCTGGAGTTTTTCAAGAGCATCGCGTAGGTCGTGATAGTCATCGTTATCGGTGGGGTAGATGCCCGCGAACACCATTGGTTTAACTTGCTTATAGCCAGGCAGGGCTTCAGTGGCAGGATTTTGGAAGAGTGTAATCGTATCGCCTACGCGACATTCTTGCACCGTTTTTAAGCCTGTAGCGATGTAACCCACTTCGCCACTGCTTAAATGCTCTATGGGCATCATGGCCGGGGTAAAAATCCCTATTTCTACAGGTTCAAACTTGGTGGCAGTTTGCATTAAGCGCAAAATATCACGGCGTTGTAATTTACCGTCAATCACGCGCACATAAGCCACAACGCCCTTGTAGGAATCGTAATGAGAATCAAAGACTAGGGCGCGTAGAGGAGCTTCAATATCACCCTTTGGAGGTGGAACCTCTTTAACGACGAGCTCCAGTACATCTTGAATACCAATACCGCTTTTTGCTGAAATGCGAATAATGTCTTCGGCTGCTGTGCCAATCAAGTCTTCTATTTCTTGAGCAATGTCATCGGGACGTGCTGCTGGTAAGTCTATTTTGTTAAGTACTGGAAGGACTTCAAGGTTTAATTCAAGGGCAAGATAAACGTTCGTAAGCGTTTGGGCTTCAATACCTTGGCTGGAATCTACAACCAGTAACGCACCCTCACACGCTTGTAGGGCACGGCTGACTTCATAGGTAAAGTCGACGTGACCAGGGGTGTCAATGAGGTTAATCATGTACTCTTGACCGTCTTTAGCGTGATAAAACATTCTAACCGCAGATGCTTTGATGGTTACGCCACGTTCACGCTCTAAGTCCATACTATCCAGCATTTGCGCCTGCATTTCACGATGGCTGACGGTACTGGTAAATTCAATGAGTCGGTCTGCGAGTGTGCTTTTCCCATGGTCAACATGGGCAATAATACTAAAATTACGAATGCGGGACTTATCCATGCGCTAAACCATACCCCAAAAGGATTATTTTACAATCTCGTAGGGCTTATTATAGCGTTTGTAGGATATGAAATACAGAGAGATTAGTCTGGGGGTAAAAGACCGTCAATCAAACCATCTAAGTTGGGATGAGGTGGTTGTGAGCGCCAGCCCAGCCAAACTAAAAACTCGATGTTGCCTGCGGGACCTTTGAGAGGTGACAGCGTGAGGCTACACACATCAAAAGCTTGTTCTTTGGCAAAAGCGAGTACGTCACGAATAACACGCTCATGAATTTCTCGTTGTCTAACCACACCACCCTTACCAACATCACCTTTACCCGCTTCAAATTGAGGTTTGATGAGTGCAATAATGTCGGCAGAGTGGTCTAGCCAACCAATAATGGGCGGTAAGATAATTTTGAGAGAGATGAAGGACGCATCTATCACCACCAATTGAACGGGTTCGTCAAGATTCATGATGTAACGTGCGTTGGTGCGCTCCATAACAACCACACGGTCATCAGAACGAATTTTATGGGCTAATTGCCCGTATCCCACGTCAATGGCATATACTTTTGCTACTCCGTTTTGTAAGAGACAGTCGGTAAACCCCCCTGTACTTGCGCCAACATCAGCTGCTATTTTACCTGTTACGTTGTATTGGAAGGCTTTTAATGCGCCATCTAATTTTTCACCCCCACGACTGACGAATGGTGGACGATAACGAACAGTAATTGTCACATCGGGGCTAAATGAAGTGCCTGCTTTGTCTACGAGCACTTCGTTGACCAACACTTCGCCTGCCATAATCATGCCTTGTGCTTTAGAGCGTGTAGGAGCAAGCTGGCGTTCTACCATAAGAATATCGAGTCGTTGTTTTTGGGGCTTTGTCATTGGGTTTAGTCTCTTGTCATAGGGATAAACATCTCAAGTAGGCTACCGCGATCTTCTGTAAACTCGAAACCGTCTGCGGAAAGCGGTAAATAGCCTTTTGAAATAATAAGAATGCTATAAGGTGTTAAATAGGCAAGCAAACGGTCAATTTCAAAGTTGCCGTTGCGGTCCGTGATGGCAAGTGCAACAACTTGACTTTCATCCCAAACAAACTCGTTGACCGCAAAATCCTCACTGATAACAATGAATGTTACCCCTTCTATGCCTAGCTGCGTTTCGGCATCTACAACTTTTCCCCTGAGCTGAACACCAGTTGTTTGCGAGAAACGGTCAATTGCAAGTTGACCGATGCCAATACTGGCGACACTAGTAGAAAGTAAAATATTGTTGATATAAAGACGCACACGATAAGAACCGTCAGGTATGCCTGTTGGCGCAGTAAGACGAAGCGTAAAACGAGACCCGCTTTCTGGACTTGTCCAAGGACCCACTTGTTCATAGAAGATATTTTCGTCTACAAGCCACTGGAATTTCCATTGCGTGCCTAGTGCAATCTGTTGCCAATCAAAACGCATATATAGGGTATTTGCACCGTCAGGAAAGGTGCTTGCAGGATTACCTGTAGGGGGTTGAAGCCCAGTAGCACGTAGAAACTCAATGTTTGAGAACACGGTAGGGAGTGCGCCTTGTTGTGCGCCAGCAATGATAAAATCGCCTGTAGCACTTAGAAGTTCTCCGAGATAGAGTTCTACACGATAGTTGCCGGGTACTAAGCCGTTTTCGGGCTGAAGGCTGATAGAGTACGAGCCACTTTCGCCATTTTCAGCCCGCCAAACATCATCGGTACGGGCTACCAATGCGCTATTGTAATACCAGATTGCCGTCCAAGCCGTGTTTGGAGGGATATTTTGGAAAATAAAGCGGGCTGTTGCTGTTGCGCCTGTGGGTAGTACGTAGCCATTACCCTGAAGGTTGCCACTGGTATCAAGTAAGCCGAAAACGATGTTGCTGAAGGAAGGAACGGCTAGCGCAGGCCCACTGATACTGAATGAGTGACTGGCAGCAGAAACCCCATCTATAAAAATGTCAAAACGGTAATCACCGTTAGGGTAGGGTTGCCCACTACTGCCGATATACCAAACGCCGCGCTCTGCACCACTCCATCGCACGGCGGGCAAACTAAAAGTGGGGTCGGGGATGCCATTAATGGTGACGCGCAATTCATACACTGTTTGAGGTGTCATGTTTTGATAGGTGAAGAACAGATAATGACTTGTTGTACCTGCGGGCAAATTGCCAACAACCGTTGATGGGTTGCCATCTACAACAGCTGGGGCAGAGAAAATGCGTGTAATTTGTGGGCGGTCAAGTGGCGACACATCAAAACGCGGTGCTGTAAGCGTTTCGACACGCAAGTTAAGGGATGCACTACGAATTAGCGTTCTGGCAAAGTTTGACGGGCGTAATGCACTGATGGGGTTACCAAGTGGAATGCAAGCATCAGAATCATTAATAACCCCATCAGCATTCGTATCTTCAATACGCCTACAGTTGCTCCCCACGCTGTCTATTGAAAGAGGAGCGGTTGTGGGGATACCGATAAGTTGTCCTAGCGTATTATATGCACCACCTCCTGTCATGATGCCAGAAATGGGGCTAGTTGAGATGGTCTTTATCCAAGATTTTTCGCCTGCACTTGGCTCTGAAATAAAACCCCGTACTGCGCCGCGAACAGTATCTATAGAATCGTTGCCTATGCCAGAATACCCCACAAACGTAACCGTTTCGTCCAAAATAGCTTCATCAGAATCCGCAAGGCTAACAAACGGAAGTGGAGGTAAATCGGTTTCTTCAATGAGACGCCCATCAAACTCGCGGGTAATGCGTAAAAGTGCAAGGTCGAGACCATCATCTGATTGAACCACCTCGGCACGATATTTAGGGATGGGAGGTTCATTGATGTTTAAGGTCATGGCAATAATGATAGTATCACCCGGGCAAGATGTACTTCTGACGGTATGGTGAGCATTGGTAAGAATTAAACCATCGGGTCTTACAATTGTTCCAGAACCCACGCATCGGATATTAAGGTCGCGCCCTTCTGCTTGCATGATAAAAACGGTGGCTCGCTGAATTCGCTCAAGCGAAAATGTCTCATCTTGTGCATTGGTCACAGTGAAAAACATACAAATAAGAACGCTTAGTAAAACAAAGCGGTTATTTCTTTTAGAAGTTAAGTGTGAGTAAAAAACGCTCAAAGAGGGGATATTGCTGGTCATAGTTCTCTCTATCCGCACGAAATGTAATGATGACGGCTTGATTACCGCTAAGCTGGATGACATCAAGCCCGATAACGACAGCGGAAAGTCCTTCAAGAAAAGGACTTCTGTCGCGGTCTACAAAGGTATAAAGAACGCTTTGCGTTTCTTCTTCTCGGGTATTGGCAAGGTTAAGGTAAAAAGGCTCTACAGACACAACACGATAATCTGTGAGAACTTGGGCGCGTGACAGCGCGAGCCTATCTGCTACGTTTCTGGTGGTAACATCTGTACCAATAGAAATAAGAGAGACCTGTATTGTGGTTTTGAAACCACTGTACTGCATATCACGAACCCTGAACACATAGTCACCGCTAGAATCTATCAGCCAATTAAATGGGTAATCAGCAGAAATGCCTGTGAGGGTGTCTTGGTAAAAAGCAGTTCTAAAGAGAATGCTATTACGAAAAGTGACCCCCGCAAAGATTAATCCGACAATAGTTAAAAGTGTTAGATAAGATGCCCACCGCTGTGAGAAAGTTAGTTCATCTTGCGATTGCCAAATACGGATAAAAGCCAGCATGGGTTATCTTTAACTCTCTTTTTCGCTGTTCTTGAATAAGAAATATAACCCAAAAAGCAATATAACGTATATGGTAATTGAAAAACCCAAACCAAGAACGGGGCGAGGAGAAACGGCTGATAACCCCACAACGGCATTAGAAATGCCCGCACGGATAGGAATTGCGACTCCATTAATGCCACAAGCAATGACTAAAGATGTGGGCAACAGTAATAAATTTGCTTTGTAAACTAAAATTTGTGCAAGACCGTAGCCCACGATTAAAGACCCTAAAACATTGAGTGATGTGTTAGAGAGAACACGAACAGCAATGATATCGGGGGTAGTGCTATAAGCCGAAATATAGTCTAGGTTCATGATGGTGGCATAAGCTATCCCTACAGCAATACTATAAGCCACGCTGTCAGCGAGTGTTTGAATGGATGAACCAGCTAGATAACGTAAAACAAGATATTTAAGGCTTTCTTGAATAACACCCATTGTCAGTGTGTAGCCAATAATGCGATTTAGCGTTGATTCTGTGGCAAGCCACGATGAGGGTTGCAGAACAGAATCAACAAATGGTACGCCTACTGCATTGGCAAGAAGAAGTGTGACGAAAAAAATAAAACCGATGCGTTGACGTGGAATTAATGCTAATCTCTCTGGTATGTATGAAAAAACAAGCCACAACAACATCGGTAAAAAAACAAGAACAATGTTAATGATACCAAACAGTGTTCTGGGGAGCTGTAAACGTAAAAGCCCAAAAAGTAAGAAACAAGCTGATGTAAAGACGATGAGTGTTGATGCCTCAATAATCTGGCTTTGCCACACCTTGCGGTAGGGATAGGTTTCTTCTTGTTCTTTTGGTGGGGTAATGAGTCTGATTTGGGTCACGTTATGGCTTATCCAATGACACTAAATTCGCTAGAATACAGGACTGAATCGTAATCAAAAAACAAGCAAATGCAAAGGGACATCCCAGAATGAATCGAAAAAATCTTTGCACATGGTTAGTCATGTTGTTTATAGTAGCTTGCACACCCACTGAAAGTGTGGACGGTTGCCGTCTACCACGCTGTATTACATATGGTCTCACGCTTTCGCCCACAGGCATTGACCCCCATATTAATCAATCATCTGAACTTGGTATTGTGTTAAGGCAAGTCTACGACACGCTTGTTTACAGACACCCCGAAACAAAAGCCTTTGTAAGCGGGCTTGCTCAAAGCTGGGACATTTCTGAAGATGGCTTGAATTATACATTTCGGTTAAAACAAGGGGTAACGTTTCACGATGGTGAACCCTTTAATGCGCGTGCGGTTGGAATCAACCTCGACCGTATTATGAACCCTGATTTAGCGTCGCAACGTGCCAAGCTACTATTAGGGTCGTATGAACGTTATGAAATTGCGGATGAATTTACTATTCGGTTGATTCTGAACCAGCCCTATAGCCCATTACTTGACAGCTTAAGCCAAGTGTATTTGTCTATTGCCAGTCCTAAAGCCTTGGAGTCATACGCAGATGACCAAATAAGATACCAATTTCATCAAGTAGGGTCAGGAGCGTTTCGTTTTGTGGAGTATTTGCCAGAAGACCGGATTGTTATTGAACGTCAACCCAACTACAAATGGAAACCCGAATTTTATGGGGATGTGCCAGAAGGGGCATTGGAGCGGATTGAGTTTCGCTTCTTTCGTGACCCGGCAACGCGCTTAACGGCTCTTGAAAGTGGAACAGCCCATATTATGGGTGAAATTTTACCCACAGACGCACGCAGTATTACAAGCAACGCGAGTGTACAACTTTATCCCGTTGCTGTGCCTGGACAACCCCTGCAATTTTACTTTAACACTGCAAAAGCGCCGACAGACCGCTTAGAAGTGCGCCAAGCATTAATTCATGCTGTAAATCGGCGTGTGATTGTGGAAGCGGTATACCAAGGTTTTTCGCCTGTAGCGTGGTCTGCTTTATCTAGTGTGACAGCGTTTTATAACCCTGCTTTAGAAGGGGCTTATAATTATGATTTAGCTGTGGCACAAACACTGTTAGAAGGCGTAGGCTACATTGATTCAGACCGTGACAATATACTTGATTTGAATGGTGTGCCTTTGGAAATTACGATTATTCAGCCGCCATGGGGGCTTGTACCGCAAGTGGCACAACTTTTACAAGACCAATGGCGCAGCATTGGTGTAAAGGTCAATATTGCGCCTGTAACCGGTTTTGCTGCGCTTTCTGAAAAAGTGGCGACGGAGAATTACAACCTTGTCTCGTTTGACACCTTTGGCTTAGACCCTGCCTTTCTAAATGCCCGTTTCTTAAGTGACGGCGCAGTCAATTGGACGGGCTATCAAGATAGCGAATTAGACCAATGGCTAAACAGCGCAGTTGAAATAACAGACGAAGCTAACCGAAGCCAACTATATGGTTTGGCGCAGGAGCGCATTATGGCGCGAGCGTTAATTTTGCCCATTCGTGATTATGTAAATATCAATGCTGCGGTCACAAATATTACTGGGCTAAAATATGACCCCTATGGGTGGTTTCCGCTACTTTATGATGTGGTGTACATCCCTTAAATGCAAACTATCGGTACATTCGTGTTGAAAACAATCGTCACACTTTGGCTAAGCGTGACGATTACATTTTTGTTGTTGCGGGTTCTGCCCAGCAACAGTGTTCGCGTGGAATATATGCAGGCGGGGCTTCCAGAAAATGAGATAGAGGCAAGATTAGAAGTCTTAGGGTTAAATCGCTCTGTTGGGGAACAATATGCCGTTTATGTTGTAGGCTTGATGCGAGGGGATTGGGGCGTTTCGTACAATCGGTCAGAGCGCATTAGCGAGATGCTAGAACAACGATTGCCACACTCTTTTTTGCTGATGTTTGTGACACTGGCTTTTGCCGTGCCATTGGGTGTAGTAACAGGCTTGCTGCGCGGTTATGGATTTTGGCTGGGTGAGGTTTTGGGGCGGATTTTGGGATTATCGTTTTACATGCCTATTTATTGGACGGGGACGCTGATTATCTTTGTGATTGCAGTGAGGATGTCTGTTCCTCAGGATGCGTTTGTACTGCCTGTTGCTGTACTTGTGTTTCATGTGGCAGGTGGGATTGCGAAAACATTTGAAGTTGACGTACGGTGGTTCAAAGATGCTGACTTTATGCGAATGGCAAAAGCAAAAGGGTTGAAGCAACAACGGCTATTTTGGAGACATTTGTTCCCCAACGCTTGTATCCCGTTGTTAGGATTGCTAGGGTTACAGACAGGGATTCTTTTTGGCAATACGGTAGTCATTGAAACACTGTTTGCAAGGCAAGGGATGGGATTATTGCTGGTGGATGCCGTCTTAAACAGAGATTATAACGTGGTACAAGCCGTTGTTTTAGTAATGACGGTTGTTTATATTTTGGCGAATCGTTTAGCAATGTTGGGCGTGGTATTAATAGACCCGCGAATGAGACTGTGAAAAACGTTACTTTTATTGTGTTGTTATGGGGATTGTTTCTCACATTTCCGACTGTTTTAACACAACAAGACCCACGCGCTACAAATCCGAGTGAGCAATTATTGCCACCCAGTACAAATTACTGGCTGGGAACAGATTATTTAGGGCGCGATGTGTGGAGCCGTGTGGTCTGGGGTGGACAACGAAGCGTTTCGATTGCAGTACTAGGCACATTTATCTCTATGTCTTGTGGATTGCTCTTGGCAATTTTAAGTGTAAGCGAAAGTATTTGGATAAATAGAATCATTTACGGCTCGTTAGATGCTATTTTGGCGTTCCCTTATTTACTGATGGCATTGGTTATTGTGACATTGGCGGGTACTGGTGCGTTTAGTGTGGCGTTAGCAAGTGGTGTAGGACAAATAGCCCCTGTTGCTGTGTATTTGAGAACAGTTGTGAAGCAGGTCACGGTGAGCGATTATGTGGAAGCATCGCAGAGCATGGGTGCAAGCCCTTCACATATTATCAGATGGCACATTTTAAGGGGTATTCGTAGTCATCTGGGAACTTATGGCGGTTTAACTTTTGTTTATGTTTTTATGAACAGCTCTGCTTTGAGTTTCTTGGGGTTTGGGGGGGACATGAGCCATCCTGACTGGGGTATTATGCTGGCAGATGGACGATTTTCATTTAGAATTGCGCCGTGGGTTGCGGTTTTTCCAGGCTTAGCCATTGCATTGCTCGTTTTTAGCGTCATGAGAATTAGTGAGAGGCTAGGCAGTGATTAAAGTTCCTATGGACTGATTATCAAAAGCTTTTGTGAGCGTATTAGCAGTTAAACCATTAAAAATACGAACGCTTAAGCTGGGTTTGGATTGAACAAGGCTCAACATATCGCTTACTTTGGTTAGCATCCCCCCCGTTACATCAACACCCTCAGACCCTCCTAATGCTGATTGATAGTATGTGTAGTTATCAGATGTGATGTGAGGAATGACTTTGTGTTCTAAATCGTATACCCCATCTACTTCGCCCAAAAGAAAAACACGAGAAACAGGCAATTGTTGGACAAGATAAGTAAAAACTGTTTCTGTGCTAGCGATTGTGCCACCCAAAGCCATATCAAATGCGACATCACCATAAACAACAGGCAACAAGCCCACACTAAGCGCTTTATTGAGCGCGTCTAAATTGAGCGACTGTATAACCCCATTTTTAGCGATGAGGCTGGCGGAGGGTTGAAAGCGAAATGCACTTACCTTTGCATTGTGTAGCGCGTCTATAACAAGGCGATTAAGTTCTGACGCGACAAATGCAACTCGCGTAAACCCAAACCATTCTTCGAGGGTAGAAACCCCTTGGGCGGTGTTATAGTATTTGGCTTCAAAGTGACCAAATGAACCGCTTCCATGCCCTAAAATAATGGGGTGTTGTGGGTGTTGTGTAATGATGTTAGAGATTTGCTGTGCGATGTGTTGCATAACTTCGGCACGAAAAGACGCTTTAACGGTCTTATTTGTTATCAATGAGCCGCCAATTTTGACAAGTGTAATCATGGACGGACCTCTGTTAGAAATGCTCTCGTTGCACCATTGGTTAATAATGCTGATTGTACGGCGGTCGCGATTTGAGGGGTAACAAGCGCAATCATATTACCACCACGCCCCCCACCAGAGAGCTTTGCGCCCAATGCGCCAGCTTGTAGTGCAATAGATACCAGCGTATCAAGCAGAGGCGATGAAACCGTAAGTGCTTGAAGAAGGTAATGGTTTTTTGTCATGAGGTTACCCAATGTTGAAATATCACCACTTTTCATCGTTTCTAAACCCCTATTGGTAATGTTGGCAATCTCATCAAAGATGGTATTGTAGTGGGCGGGGTTTTGCTCATATAACCTTCGCACATCCCCAACAGATTCATAGGTAGGCGCTGCGTGTCCTGTATCGGCTACGATAAGACGAAATGGGGTAAATTCTGTAATAATGCTGATCGGTTCGGATTTTACAAACCGAATGGGCTTTTCATAGACAATCACGGTGTTATCAATACCACTTGGTGTGCCGTGGTAACGCTTCTCGGTTTCGTAAACCATGTTATTCAAATCTTCAATAGGGGTGGTAACCCCCACTACATCACAAAGTACGCGCCCAAGTGCTGTAGATATAGCGGCACCACTCCCTAAACCACTGGCGATGGGAATTTGCGAATTGATGCTTATTTGGAAGGTGGGGGGGGATATATGGTGATACTGGCAAAAAGACACAACAAACTGAATTAACGGATTTGATGTGTCGTTGATCGTAAAACGTTGGTTACTGAGATTTTGCGCGACAATATTAAATTGCTCTGATGGGGTAGCTTTGGCAAATACACGTAATGCAGAAAACGGCACAGCCAATGCGGGGCGGTGATACACCACAGAATGTTCGCCAAACAAAATAATCTTTGCAGACGCGCTGGACTCGGACATTGGTTATCCTAGCACGTAAAGCAACACTAAAAAGGACGCGCCCCAAGCCAGTAAAGTCAATTGAATGGGGCGGTCTTGGAGAAAGACTTCATCAGGTGCGCTACCTTCACCCTTCACATGGATGAGGTATAGGTAACGCCAAAGACCGTATAAAACAAACGGCACTGTAAGCAATGCAAGGTTAATGTCGGCAAATCGCACTGTTTCGACTTCAATCGTATATAGAAGATAGGTGATGAGCGTGGATGTTAAAACCATACGCAACATATCGTCAAGGAGTGCGAGATTGTAATGCTTAAAAATAGGGCGTGTTTGGAGAGCAGTTTCGCCCAGTGTCACTAACTCCTGTCGTCTTTTGCCTATCACCAGGAAAAGCGCAAGTAGCCCCGTACAGGCGTATAGCCAAGGTGAAAAATTGGCAACGTCAATGACAACAACACCAGCGATGACACGCAAGATAAAGCCCGTCATCACAGTTAAAACATCCACAATGGGAACATGCTTTAGTGAAAACGAATAAGCGACTTGGATGATGAGATACAGAAGAAGCACAATTGCTAAGGATGTGTCCCAAAAGAACGCAAATGCAAGCGTAAAAATGGGAAGGATAAATGCGACAGTTATAGCTAAAGAGGGCGGAATTTGACCTGAAGGTAAAGGTCGAAAACGCTTTTTAGGATGCAGGCGGTCTTTTTCAATGTCCACCAGGTCATTGATGAGATATACAGTGCCTGACATTAGAATGAGCAACAGACAGGCAATAATGACACGCAGAAGAGAATCAGGGTTTGTAAGTTGACGGTCGAAAACAATGGGGGGAAAAACGAACAAAAGATTCTTTGTCCATTGTTTAGGGCGCATGGTTTTAATGATGCCAATGAATGCTTGCACTTGGGTCTCCGTTTGCATAAAAGAGCGCGTATAAAGGCGTTCTGATGGAGCGATTATAGTCGTCAACAAACACCTCTCACAATCCCCTATCTATTATTTGACGACAGGATGGGTAGAATGATGAGGAATAAGAGCATCTAAAGCAAAGGAATAACGTATGAGAACAGCAACGGTACGCGCTCATCCCAACATTGCATTTATTAAGTATTGGGGTAATGAAGACAACGCACTAAAAATCCCCGTCAATGGGTCAATTAGCATGAATTTGGATGATTTATACACAGAAACACAAGTGACTTGGCGTGATGAAGGGGCGGGTGACACGCTCATACTCAATGGTCAAAGCGCAGATGAGCTGACACAAAGGCGCGTCAGTAGGCACTTATCAATGTTAAGAGACCGTCTTGGGATTGGTGGGTTTGCAGATGTGGTGTCATCTAATAATTTCCCGATGGGGGTAGGTATCGCGTCTTCGGCAGCTTCATTTGCTGCACTTACCGTTGCATCGGCAAAGGCTGCTCAAATGAATGTTGATGAGCGCAGTTTAACGTGCCTTGCGCGGATTGGTTCGGGGTCGGCATCCCGAAGTGTGCCAACAGGATTTGTGGAGTGGGTTAAAGGTGATAGCCATGAGTCCTCATATGCCTACAGCCTTAAAGAACCAAACTACTGGGATTTGGTGGACGTTATCATTGTTCTGAGTGACAGGCACAAAAAAGTGGGGTCGGAAGACGGGCATAAAACCGCCCAAACCAGTGACTTACAACAGGCTCGGGTTGCGGGTGCAAATCAAAGGTTGAATAAATGTCGACGTGCCATTGAAGAACACGATTTCTCTTCTTTTGCTGATGTTGTAGAACAAGATAGCAACCTAATGCACTCTGTGATGATGACTAGCGTGCCACCCCTATTCTATTGGCTGCCCGCCACGTTAGATGTGATGCGCGCGGTGCGTGAAATGAGATACGACGGCATTAACGTTTGTTATACATTGGATGCTGGGCCTAATGTGCATTGTTTATGCTTGGGTAAGGATGTTGAGGCAGTAATAAGGGTGCTAAAGGGTATTGAAGGCGTAATAGAAACAAGAGTTGCTAAAGCAGGTGGTGGAACGCAAGTGATTGGTGGATGAAACTTGCTTGCACTTTAGCGTTAAATACGCTTATCCTAATGATTAACCGATAACTGATAAGGTAAAAACAACCATGATGGGTTTGCTTGAAAATGATTTTTTGTCCGCGATACTGGCATTTGGCTTAGTACTGATTCCCGCGATTATCATCCACGAATTGGGTCACTTTTTTGCCGCGAAATCCGTGGGCATTAACGTACTAGAATTTGGTATTGGGTTTCCTCCACGCGCTTTTAGATTGTTCATGTGGGGTGAAACAGAATTTACGTTGAATTGGCTACCTATTGGTGGGTTTGTAAGACCACTAGGTGAAGACTTTATTGGGCCCATTGATGGCAGCGATAATGCAAGCAAAGAATCTCAGGCTGCTTATGTGAGTGAACGCGAAGAACTAAGGGAACGCGGTGTTGCTGACGCAAACATGCTCTCTGTAAACGAAGCGAAACCGTTATCACGTATTTGGTTTATGGTGGCGGGTGCATTTGCAAATTTTGTCTCGGCAATTATCGTGTTTATCGTTGTGGCATTGATTGGCTTACCCACTATCATTGGGGCGCGAGTGCAATTGTTGGCAATTAGCCCTGATAGTGTGCTGGCTGAAAGTGGTGCTGAAGTGGGTGATGTGGTTGAGCGTGTAAACAGTCAACTATTTCAGAACTTGGATGGTTTTTGGCAATTGTGGTTCAGCTCATCAAATGAGCCTTTAGAAATTACCATGCGCCGTTTAAGTGATGGCAGTAATTACACTGTCCAGGTAACCCCACAGGCGACAGAGCGTGTAAACCAAGTGAGAGTATTAAGTATTTTGGCGGATTCGCCTGCCATTGTGGCGGGAATTCAGACGGATGATGTGATTACGGCTGTGGACGGTGAAGTATTCCCCTTGAGCGTTAATCCTGCAACAGTTTTACAGGACATTACCTCACAATCTGCGGATAAAGCGTTGCGTCTAACTATTTTACGTGGGGATGAAACGTTAGAAATTGACATTACGCCTCGTCTGGATTCAGGTTCTGGCAGAGCTAGAATGGGCATTGGCATTCTTTCACAGTATGCCACCAATGACGGGTTACAATGGACTACAACAAATTCTCTTGAGGAAAATATTCCACAACCATTGGGTGATGCTGTTGTTTACGGGGTTTCGCGTTTTGCTACCACGATTGGGCTTATCGTAAGTATTCCACAACAACTGATTGACGGTACAATTTCACCAGAAGAAGCGCGTCCTGTAAGCATTGTGGGCATTAGCCAAGTGGGCGGGCAGTTTTTACGCCAGAGTGTAAACGATGGTAGCCCCACGCTTATATTGAACTTCTTCGCGCTCATCAGCATCTTTTTGGGCTTTACGAATTTGCTACCATTACCGCCGCTTGATGGTGGGCGTGTGGTATTTGTGATCATTGAGATGGTTCGTGGTAAGCCCGTTCCAATTGGAATTGAGAACCTTGTGTATCGGATTGGAATTGCCTTTTTGTTGTCACTGGGGGGGATTGTGATTGTGTACGACATCATTAACCCCTTTGTGTTACCACAATAAGATAAAGGATTGGATAAAGAACTTGAAGGATAAAGCGAAGATGTCAAATTATGCCTATGATGACGATGGTCTTGTGGAACGCCCTAACCCTACGGTTGAGGCGATTATCGAACATCTTTTGAAGGGCGAGGATGCAAGCACCTCAGAAACACTGCTTTATGGTTTGTCTGACCTAAGCGAAAGCTATATTGAAGAAATTCGCCCTGTTTGGCAGAACCTGGAAGCGGGCTATAAACAGCTTTTGATGCAAATTTTGATTGACGAGATGGAAAGCCACTTTGACCTAAACTATGATGCGCTGGGGCTATTAGGTATTGAAGACACTGAATCTCTCGTAAGAAGGGCGAGCGTTGAAATTTTGGGAGAAAGTGAGAGCCTTCGCGTTATGAGACGGCTTTTCCAACTCTTAAAATTAGAGAAGGTTTCGGCTGTAAAAGCAGAAACAGCACGAGTATTAGGGCACTTTATCCTGCTAGACGAAGTGGGTGACATTAAAGAGGGTGCTACACGAGAGATAAGACACTTTGTAGAGTCGCTGTATCAAGACAAATCACAAAGTGTGGATGTAAGGGCAAGAGCTTTAGAAGCCATTGCCAATAGTAGCGAATCTGTTGTAGAAGTTTACATCAAAGATTCTTATCGCAGCGATGATGATGAACTTAAACTCGCATCTGTGGTCGCCATGGGTAGAAGCGCAGACCGTCAGCAATGGGAAAGTATTATTCTAAACGAGCTGATGTACGGCAGGGGTGATATTCAAATAGAGGCTGCTAGAGCAACGGGAGAGCTACAAATTGGTGAGGCGATACCACACCTGATGAAGTTGTTTGAAGAAGATGATATTGAGGCACAAACGATTATCATCTGGGCATTGGGTGAAATAGGAAATCGTGAGGCGACACGTTACTTAGAAAGAATTGCAGAAATTGCAGAAGAGAACGAAGATGATGATATGCTGGAGCTAGTGGAAGAGGCTTTAGGTAATGCGTCTTTAGGAAGTGGCGGGCGTGCTAGTGATGTAATGGACTAGCACTTAACCTTTGTAAACAGCCTGATAAAACGCGGCAGAGCCAATTGACTCTGCCGTGTTTTTATTTTACATACCGAATATTTGGGTCATTTTCATGCCAAGGCTCATATCAGAGACCTTTAGCTTGCCCATCATGAAGGCTTGCATGGGGTTAATACCACCATTGACTAAGGAGAAGAAATCATCGGCGGCGGCTTTTACGGTCATTTGAGGGTTTTCTGCTTGCCCTTGACCCGCTTCACATGCACCACTCGCAATTTTTACCCAGAAAAGACCGCCATTATCCCCGCTTAACTCAAATTGAATAACCGCATCTAGCCCCTCAGCCTTATCAGCGTTAAAGCGTTCCACCATGATGGGGAAAATTCCTGCAATTTCTTGGCTTGTAGCCATAAGTAACACTCCTTCTTAAAGATGTTAGTTTGATGAGACTGTGTAAACGGAACGTATCGGCTAAAGTATACTCATAAAAGCTTGTTTACTGTAGTGTGCTAGGGAGTTTAAGATGCGATTTTTAATTTTACTGACTATTGCGACGTTTTTTAGCGGGATGGCACTAGCACAAGAAACGCCCCTCCCTTCTTCGATTGCCTATATTGGGACAGACTATAATGTCTATACTTTATCAGAGGGCAACCAATTTCAATTAACCACCGATGGAAGCACAGCAAGAGCATATCAGTGGCTTACCTGGTCAAATGACGGGCGATTATCATATTTTTGTTGCGATTTACGTACGGCTTCTACCGCAGAAACAGTCACTTATATTTCTTCTGATGGCAAAACTGCCGGGGAAGAGGTGTTAAGAACCAACGGGCAATCAGTGATTTATGCGTATTGGTCGCCTAATACATGCGGTGATGCAGAAAATTGCCGTGATTTAGTGCTGCTAGTCAACAACATCAGTAATGGTTCATTGTCGTTGGAAGTGGTTCGCGATACGAACACGGGTGAGCAAAATTTTACATTAGGCACAGGAAGTCCGTTTTACTACAGCTTTAGTCCAAATGGTGACAATCTTCTTTTTCACCGCGATAACCAAGTTTTGGATGTGTTTAGCATTTCAGAGAATAGGGTGGTAAGGGCGTTTAGAGAGCTGTCTTCAGGTTCTTTTCAGTCTCCTTCGTGGTCACCTACTGATGAGCGTCTCCTGATTGGTTTGCAGGGGGCAAGCAGAGGTGAAACAAACCTTGTGATAATAGATGGGGAGACAGAAACCATTATTGCTGAGGGGCTACAAGGGCTGACTTCATTTTCTTGGTCACCTAATGGACGATATGTAGCATACCGCGAAATTAGCAACCGTCTTTATGGTAGCCTGACCATTATAGACACGCTGACGGGTGAGGAAGTGGCAAAGAACACTATAGAAGGCGTTCTAGCGTTTTTCTGGTCACCCGACAGCGAAAAAATAGCCTATGTAGGCTTAAGACGGACTGGTTCAAGTGTAGGTGTAAATAATGTTACAGTAGGCATGCAAACAAACTCAGTCAGTTTGGGGTGGGGAGTGCTTAACATTGTCAGTGGTATCAACCTTGCTTTAGATACCTTTGTTCCTACGTATGAAATGGGCTACATGATGAGTTATTTTGACCAGTTTTCTCAAAGCCATCGCATTTGGTCGCCCGATAGTCGGTTTATCGTGTATAGTGCCTTAGAAGGCGAGGAAGAAAAGCCTATCATTGCTATTCTGGATATTGACGCACAGGGAAGTTCTAAGACAATTGCAGAAGGTGTCTTTGCAGTTTGGAGTTTTGAATAGTTGAAGCGAATGCAAGTTCTTAAAACAGTAGCTGTGTTGGTTGGGCTGATGTCTCTTATGGGATGTGTGCGCGACCAACCAGAAATTATTATTGTGACGGCTACGAATATCAGCGAGCCTCAAACGGTTTTTGTTCCTACAACGCAAGCTGTTCTAACGCAATCTTCGCCAGATATTGTTGTTATTCCTACCCTAAACCCCACTTCTGCGGTTGCCCCTGTTAGCTTGCCAGAATCGCACATTGTACGAGCCGGTGATACATTGTTTTTGATTGCCCAGCAGTATGGTGTTAGCTTAGGCGCGCTTGTTCAGGAAAACAATTTGGCGAACCCCGATTTACTTGAAGTTGGGCAAGTGTTGTCTTTACCCTCAAGCCCTAGCATTGTAACCCCCTCTTTTGAGATATTGCCAGATAGTCGTTTGGTGCGTGCGCCAAAGTCGATTGAATTTGATATTGCGGGGTTTATTGCTCAACAAAACGGGTTTATTCGTGATGCAAGCGACGTTGTGACAACACGCATCAGCAATGGTGCTGGCTTTGATGAAAGCTTGAGTGCGGCACAAGTTGTAGAGAGTGTTTCTTTGGAATATAGCGTTGACCCACGTCTGTTGCTTGCAGTTTTAGAGTATCGATCCGGCTGGCTAAGTAATCCTAATCCGCGAGAGGACTTGAAAGAAACGCCTGTTGTGAATGTAGCAGGTATTGATCGAAAAGGGCTTTACCGCCAATTAGCGTATGTGGCAAACGAAGTGAACCGTGGCTATTATGCGTGGAAGGGTAGGGGACTAAGGCAATTGGAGCTTGTAGACGGCACACGCCTGTCTATTAACGATGCACTGAACCCGGCAACGATTGCGCTACAGTATTTCTTCAGCCTAAGTTCGGCTACTACACTTAATGTATGGTTGAACGAAACGAGCGAAAATGGGTTTTATAAAACGTACTTGTCTTTATTTGGTGACCCGTTTATAGGCGCTATAGAACCTCTTGTGCCTGTAAACCTTGTTCAACCTCAATTTACACTGCCCTTTGCGCAAAACGAGCTGTGGTACTATACGGGGGGGCCTCATGGCGGGTGGGGCAGTGGGAGCGCTTGGGCTTCGCTGGATTTTGCGCCACCTGATGAACGCCCTGTAAATAGCTCCTTTTGCTACACTTCACAAACGCCTGTCAGGGCTGTTGCGCCAGGCGTTATAGCTAGAAGCGGAGATGGTGCTGTTGTGCTTGATTTAGATTTAGATGCTGATGAGTCTACGGGTTGGACAGTTCTTTATTTGCATTTGGAAGCCAATATTGCTGTAGGAACATTGGTCATGACAGGAGACCCAGTGGGTTTTGCTTCGTGCGCGGGCGGGTTTTCAACGGCGACACACTTACATATTGGACGACGCTTTAATGGCGAGTGGTTACCCACGGATTGTGCTTCGTGTCGTGCAGAGTATATTACCCCAACGTTTGAGATGTCGGGGTGGCGCACTGAAGGCATTGCGGGTCAAGAATATCAGGGCTACATGATACGTGAGAATACACGCCAACAAGCTGAACAGGGTCGTCAAACAACCATTAACCACATTTCATGGTGACAAAATTTGATGAACAAACAACGATATATTTTCATTTTAAGCGTAGTTTTATCGACATTATCTTATGTTAGTGTTGGCTATGCACAAGTTCCTAGTGCAACGCCCGTAAGGGTGATTATCGCGTCTTCTACACCGCAACCCACACAATCTGTTATTGAAACGCCCACCCCCACATGGACACCAACATCAGAGGGTCCCGTTCAACTACAGGCTAAAGCAGATGCTGGCGAGGTCAATGTTAGATCAGAACCTGACCCAGCATCTCAAAGACTGGGGGGTATCAATACGGGTGAATTTTATGTTGTGAGGGGGCGTTATTTCAACTGGTTACAGTTTGATTTTCCGTCTTCACCCACAGGTACAGGGTGGGTTTTTGATGGATTAATTGACATTGTAGGGGATACTTCAAAAATTCCGAACATAGATCCTTATGCTGTGCCTACATCAGAGGCAGATGCGGCTGCTTCACAGACCTTGAGTGTAATTGTCCAAACGCCAGGTGGCGATGAGACAGCTACAGCACAGGCAAGAATTGTGGTATTTTCAACCCCTGAGCCTAACGTTACTTTGGATAGTGTGCTTGTTGAAAGTGTGCTTCCGACGTATACACCGCCATCAGAATTTGTGTCTAGGGTAACGGCAACGCCATTTGTTGAGCAAACTACTGCACTAACAACGCTTACTGACATCACGTCACAAAGAGTTCCGCCAGCCGTACCTATTATAGTTTTAGGGTTTGTAGGGTTTTTGGGAGTTGCGATTAGCGTGATACGACGAGGATAAAAAAAAGGGCGATTACTCGCCCTTTCTACGTTCATTAACTACTGCTGCTGCAAGAACCACAACCACCGCTGGTTTCTTCGGGAGAATCTTTCGTCTTGAACGAAGTACCACAACCGCAAGCAGACACAGCATTAGGATTGTCGATACGGAAACCGCCACCAATGAGGCTGTCTACGAAGTCAATTGTTGCGCCTTCAAGATAAATGAGGCTGGTTTGGTCTAGCAAAAGACGCACACCATCTACGGCAACTACTTTATCATAGGCTTGGGGTTCAGGTTCAAATGCCATGCCATATTGCATACCAGAGCAACCACCGCCCGTTACAAACACGCGCAAAGCATGGTTGGGTATGTTACGTTGGCTAAGAAGATTTCTAATCACATTAACAGCAGATGGTGTAACTGTGAGAATATCTGTTCCGGTTGTTACTTGGGCATCATCCATGAGGGTCATGGGAAAACTCCTTTGAAGGTTTTAAGGGTGTGAAGTTGACTTTATTATAGCGTGTTTATAGAGCGCGTCAATAAAACAGAAAAAGATTGTTTTTAT
Organism: Anaerolineae bacterium; assembly: GCA_034437555.1. Classification (GTDB taxonomy): domain Bacteria; phylum Chloroflexota; class Anaerolineae; order Aggregatilineales; family Phototrophicaceae; genus JANWYT01. The sequence continues at coordinate 233,881 of DAOTTQ010000029.1, forward strand.
TCATTTTTGGGGATTAGATATGAACAGTTATCTGCACCCTGAGAGATTTGTGACAATAGGCGAGGTACTACTCCTAGCATATTAGCAATGAGACGCATATCCATTGAGCAAAGCATTTTATCTACATTTAATGCGTGGTAGGGGCAATTTGCGGTGCGTAAAACAATACCTTCTGACGTATTTTCCCAATGTGCTGCATATCCATGAGCATTTAGATAGTCTACGGTAGCATCTAATCTTTCTTCAAGTGACCCGTCAGGAGCTACAAACCCATCTGCCATAGAATCGGCAACACCTTCTAGAATGACATTAACCTGAGACTTGGCAAATGTTGTGCTTAGTTGTTTTAATAGCTCTGATGCGAGAGTTTTATAGTTATTGGGGAAAATTCCCTCACCTTGTATCGTTAGTGTGTAAATGTGTTGGGGTCTGCCAGGCGTAACTCTATTTTTAGATGTTAGGGTGCAAACATAGCCCTCTTCTTGAAGCCTGGATAAATGGTGACGTACGGTTACAGGCGTTATTGAACCACGTCGAGCGTTTAATTCTACAACAAGCGTGTCAACCGTAGATTGTCCAGCTTCGCGTAAAATATCAAGGATGTGTTGGCGTGTTTCTTGCATATATTTGAGTATCCGACATTTTAACAATAATTCTGAGTTTAATCATGTATCAGAGGATTGTCAAACCTTTACAAATGGTGTTAGCATTAGCAATCACCTTTTTAGGCTAATTATCCTCTTTTTTACCATAAGGAAAATAAGAAGTGCGTGACATTGTGGCATTTCAAGGTGTTCATGGCGCATATTCTGAACAAGCTGTTCGGCAACATTTTGGAGATGAAGTAGATGTTTTGCCGTGTGCAGATTTTTCAGATTTGTTTGAGAACATTCAAAAGGAAACTGTAAAGTATTGCTTATTACCTGTGGAAAATGCACAGGCAGGCGCAGTAAATGGGGCATATGAACTACTGATGGATTATGACCTGCGAATTCAAGCGGAAGTTATCCTTCATGTTCACCACAATCTACTTGTTGTTCCCGGCACAAAGCTGGAAGACATTAAGTTTGTAAGGTCACATCCACAAGGTTTAGCACAATGTGAGCGTTATCTAAGACGACATAACTTTAAGCCCGTGGTTTGGTATGATACGGCAGGTTCTGCAAAAGATTTAGCCAGCGAAAACACCCCTTATACGGCGTGTATTGCTAGTAAGTTAGCAGCGAGCCTATACAACCTAGAAGTGCTAGAACCCGATATTGAAGATGCACCTTTTAATTACACACGATTTTTCGTTTTAGGGAATGATGACCCTTTACCAAGTGACTATAACAAAACTTCGATTGTTTTTGCTGTACGTCATCGTCCTGCGGCATTACATGAGTGTCTTGGCGAGTTTGCGACGAGGGGAATTAATCTTACCAAAATCGAATCGCGTCCACGCCGTAATCGCCCATGGGAACCTATCTTTTATGTTGATTTTGAGGGATATTGGCAAGATGAGATTTGCCAAGAAGCCTTAATGAAATTGCTACAGAAAGCCTCCTTCGTAAAAATGCTGGGATCTTATCCTGCGGTTAAAACAAATTCAGTGGGGATGTAAGGATGAAAAAAATTGATGTTGCCATTCTTGGCGCAACAGGCGCAGTAGGTCAGCGATTTATTCAGTTGCTAGAAAATCATCCGTGGTTTAGGGTGGCAGAAGTAGTGGGTAAGGCAAGCGCAGGCAAACGCTATGGAGATGCCGTGAATTGGGTGTTGGATGGCGCACCGCCATCGCAAATTGCTGATATGGTGGTAAAACCTTTAGAGAGCGATTTAACATCACCTATTGTCTTTTCTGCATTGCCCAAAGATGCGGCAGAAGAACGCGAGATTGCTCTAGCAGGGGCGGGGCATGTGGTTTGCACTAACGCTTCTACGAATAGGATGCTAGAGGATGTGCCATTACTTTTGCCAGAGGTCAACCTAGAACATCTAAAATTGGTTGACATTCAACGTCAAAAACGAGGCTGGATAAGTGGCGCGTTGGTTGCTAATTCTAACTGTACGGTGATGCCTGTTGTGATGTCGCTTGTGCCTCTTATGCAGTTCGACATCAAGAAGATGATCGTCTTTAGTCAACAAGCCGTCAGTGGGGCGGGGTATCCTGGTGTAGCATCACTCGATATTTTGGATAATGTTGTGCCTTATATTGGTGGTGAAGAAGAAAAACTGGAAATAGAAGCCTCTAAGATGCTCGGTCGTTTTAATGGCGAAAGCATTGCTTATTGGAACGCTATCGCAAGCGCAACGTGTACCAGAGTGCCCGTTACGGACGCGCACCTTGTTACTCTATCTATAGAACTGGGCGAAAAACCCAGCCTCGCCCAAATTATAGAGGCATGGCAACAATTTGAACAACCCATCGAAATGAAGGGTTTACCGAGTGCGCCAGTGCATCCTGTCGTGTATTTAACACAGCCCGACCGTCCTCAGCCCCGCAGAGACCGCAACGCAGGAAATGGGATGACCACGAGTATCGGTCGGCTACGTGAATGTGCAATTTTGGGGTATAAGTTTGTTGCCTTGTCACATAATACAATTCGTGGTGCGGCGGGTTGTAGTATTTTGAACGCCGAGTTGATGGTTAAGCAGGGCTATGTTCAAGGGTATCAAATATAGTACTATCTCCTTTTTGAGGAGTTTATGCTGGTTATCGAGAAGTAGGTAGGAGAGAAGCTATGAGAGTTTTTATCACTGGTATTGATGGTTATCTTGGGTGGGCATTAGCCCAATATATGACAGCGCAAGGTCATGAAGTGGCAGGTGCTGACCTTATGTTACGGCGAGAATGGGTTGAAGAAGTTAAAAGTACAAGTGCCATTCCTGTTTATAGCCGTGAAGAGCGCATAGAAGCGTTTGAAAAGGAATTTAACAAGTCTATAGATTTTAGAGTGGGCGACTTGTGTGATTACGATTTTGTGACGGGCTTTTTTGATGAATTTAAGCCAGAGGCTATCGTTCACCTTGGGCAAATGCCTTCTGCGCCCTATTCTATGATTGACCAGAAGCATAGTGTGTGGACGCAGATTAACAACATCACATCTAACATGAACTTGCTTTGGGCAATGCACGATGTTGTGCCTGATGCTCATCTAGTGAAGTTAGGAACAATGGGGGAATATGGTCAACCCAATATCGACATTCCCGAAGGCTTTTTTGAGGTGGAATTTCGTGGGCGCAAGGATGTGTTGCCTTTCCCTCGTCAAGCAGGTAGCTGGTATCACCAAAGCAAAGTTCACGACTCTAATAACACACATTTTGCCTGTAAAATTTGGGGCTTACGCGCCACAGATATTATGCAGGGTGTAGTGTTTGGTACACAATTTCCTGGCTTAGGGGATGACCCTCGCCTTCGTACTCGTCTTGACTTTGACCAATGCTTTGGCACAGCCATTAATCGCTTTTGTGTGCAAGCTGTCGTCGGTCATCCTCTTACTTTATATGGGGCGGGTACAATGCGTCGTGGTTTCTTGCCACTGCGCGACGCGATGAGATGCTTGACGCTAGCAGTCCAAAATCCTGCTGAAAAAGGCGAGTACCGCGTGTTTAACCAATTTGCTGAAGCCTATAGCATTGCGGATTTGGCTTATATGACACAAGAAGTAGGGGCATCTCTGGGCTTAAATGTTGATATTAAACACTATGATAATCCTCGTGGTGAGCGCGAAGATCACTATTATAACCCAGACCGTAATAATCTTTTGAAAATTGGGTATGAGCCATCACAAGATGTTCGCTCTGAAATGCATCTTATGATAGAAGATTTGCTTCAGCACAAAGACCGCCTTATGGAATACAAGGATATTCTAGTCCCTGATATTCGTTGGGATGGTACTCGTCGCCGTTCTGATGAAATTAAGCAAGAAAAGCCTGTGAACTAACAGGTTTTGAAGTGTGTTTACCTATGGCGCAAGATGAACTCTTGCGCTATTTACTTTAATTGGGTTTAGGAGTCTCTATAGTATGGTTCAGTATTGGGTATTAGATGACATTCAAGAGGACACACTTAAGCAAATTATGCGCCGTTCTGAAAAAGACATTCGGGAGCTATTTCCACTTGCACAAGAGGTTATAGACCGCGTGCGTCTAGACGGCGATGCTGCTGTTGTTGATTATGCGAGACGTTTTGACAGCAAAATATTTGAAGCGAGTATGCTGAAAGCAACGCCAGAAGATTTTCAACGTGCGCGTGAGTCTCTGTCTAAAGACATCATTGAAGCAATTGAACTGGCACATGACAATATTCTAACTTTCCACAAAGAGCAGATGCCAGAGCAAATGTGGTTTACACAGGTCAAGCCTGGCATTATGGCGGGCGAAAAAATTACCCCAATCTCTAGCGTTGGGCTTTATGTGCCTCGTGGCAAAGGTGCGTTTCCGTCTGTTATGTTGATGTTGGCTACGCCCGCAAGAGTAGCAGGCGTTCCTAGTATTGTGGTTGTTACGCCCCCTAGACCCGATGGTAAAGCCGATGACGCTTCTCTGGTAGCAGCAGAAATTGCGGGCGTTGACGATGTGTATGTTGTGGGAGGAATGCAAGCGATTGCTGGTCTTGCCTATGGCACAGAAACGCTTCCAAAAGTGGCTAAAGTAATTGGCCCCGGAAGCAGCTATGTATCGGCTGCTAAGCGTTTGCTTTATGGCACAATTGATGTTGGAATCCCGGCGGGCCCTAGTGAGTCTATTATTCTTACTGATGAGCATGCCGACCCGCGTTTGGCTGCACTTGATTTGTTGGTAGAAGCCGAGCATGGCCCTGATTCTGCGGCTCTTTTGGTGACACATAGCAAAGCAGTAGCAGATGCTGTAAAGGAAATTTTGCCCGAATATATTGCTCAATTACCTGAGTGGCGACGGGCATTTATTCACAATGTGATGCAAAATTATGGGGGCATTGTTCTAACAAGCAGCCTAGAAGCCTCCGTGAAGTTTGTAAATGACTATGCGCCTGAACACCTAGAGTTGCTGGTTAAAGAGCCTTTTGTGGTGCTTAACCAGATTCAGAATGCTGGAGAAATTTTGCTAGGGGAAATGACACCCATTCCAACGGCAAACTATGCGCTGGGCTTAAATGCTATTTTACCTACAGGCGGATTTGCAAGAACATTCTCTAGCGTAAGTGTTTGGGATTTTCTAAAGCGAACTGGCGTAGGGTATTTGTCTAAAGAGGGTTATATGAGCCTACAAGACGCTGTGGCGCGTTTAGCAGACTATGAGGACTTCCCAGCCCATGCCATGGCAATTCGTAAGCGTAACGAGATTTTAGGGCTATAAGACGTGACGGACGTTTTGCAGGTTATCAAGGACTTACAACTGACAAAACGCGCCGAAGCCGAGCAACTCTTGCTCGGCTTCATGCGTGACACACTAGGGTTAAAAGTGACTCAAACGAGGCTCACCCCAAAACCCACATCACTTAACTCTTTTAATGGTTTTGTGACGTTTGAGGACGGTAGCGAAAAGTTTTTTAAAACACATACAGAAAACAACACCGTTATTCAGGAATACTACAACGCTGAGTTACTGGCGCGTGTCGGTTACCCCATTATTCAGCCTACGTTTCAATCAACAACAACAGGTCAACAAATTTTGTTGTACGACATTATTCATCACGAAGCTGTATTTGACTTGTGCTGGCATATAGAAAACACGCAAAGTATAGACTGGCAAAACTTGGCTACGGCACAGAACAGCGCCGATGTTGAACTGCTAAAAATTTACCGACACACACTTGGGCAAGATGCTTCACCATCTTCACCCATTCACCAGCTTTTCTATCATCGTCTGGTGGGTGGACGGATGGATAATTTTTACATGGAAAAGACGCTTCTTTTCCCGAATGGTGAACATGCCATCAGCGACCTAGAAACAAAGAAGTGGGTAATTAACGAGCAAGTATACGAGAATACGCTTTACAACATCATCGAACGTGCGATTCGGCTTCTTAACCCTATTCATTGTGATGCTGTTAGCGTTATTGGACATGGTGATGCCCACAATGGGAATGTGTTCTTTGTGGATGAAAATGTACCTTCATTACTTTATTTTGACCCTGCATTTGCAGGAAAACACCATCCTTTGCTTGATTTAGCAAAACCGCTTTTTCATAACGTTTTTGCAATGTGGATGTATTACCCCAATGAGAAAGCAAGTCAGACCCAAGTTAAAGTAGAAATGTCTGACAATACAGTTTCTGTAGACTATGACTATCTGCTTCATGGGGTACGAAAAATGTTTTTTGAGAGCAAGATAGACAATGTTTTAATTCCAATGCTAAAGCTCTTGAAAGCTGAGGGATTACTACGAGATGATTGGCGGGCTTTCTTGAAGAGTGCGCTGTTCTGTTGCCCATATCTCACAATGAACCTGGCAGATAGAGAACGATTCCCTGCCAAAATTGCTCTTTTAGGGTTGACAATGGCAATAGAGATGGGCGCAGAGAGCAGCATCAAACTAAGTTACCTTGATGAAATGCTCAACCGTGCAGAGAATGCCTTATAAGCCAAGCATTTTTATGAGATTTGTGTAGGTTTGTGATTGTTCCATGAAAATGTATTTTACTGGAACAGCTATGGCATGAGTGCCTCCAATAGAACGGAGGTACTCCACAGCAGCTAATAGTTGCTTGCTTCTTACTGTGAGTGTCACTGTATGCCATTGTGCATCACCAGCAGAGGCATTTGGACTATAGATAGGGGATACAGTGGGACCCAATAAGCCACAGGTGATGGGATTTCTAACCACTAGTTCGGCTACTTTTTCGGCAGAAACACCCTTTATATCCACTACTAATTGCGTGTATTCACGCCCATTAAGCGATGCGTCAATATACTCACTGAGCTTGCGTACCACTTCACGTAAAGGTTCGCTTTCTAACAACGCCTGACGGTTACCAATGAGGCATGCTTGAGAATCGAGAATTACACCGTTCTTAATGGGCTTCAGGTGATTTTCACGTAAGGTCGTTCCCGATTGTGTCAGGTCAACAATAATGTCTGCATAGCCAATCGTTGGAGCCGCTTCAATTGCACCCTCAGCTTTGACGATTGTAAAATGGTGAATGTGGTTTTGGTGAAAAAATTGACGCGTTAATGCAGGAAATGTTGTGGCAATTCGCAAGTTTCGGCGTTGATTTTCGCGGATAGAAAGAGCAACATCTGAAAGGTCTGCCATTGTTTCAACATCAACCCACGCCTCTGGCACGGCAATAACTAAGCTACACTGCCCGTATTGCAATCTGTCATTGATAACCACAATATTCTCATGAGCGTTTTCTCTTACAACATCTAAACCGCTAATGCCCAATTCTACTGTGCCATCTGCCACTTTATAGGCGACGTCTTTTACGCGCTGAAAAAGTACATTTAGAGATGGAATTGACGGAATCGTCCCAACGTATTGACGAGGGTTAGGTTTATTTACCTTTAATCCTGCTTCACGAAGGAATTGGTCGGTTGGTTCGGCAATAGCTCCCTTGCTAGGGAGTGCGAGTGTAAACTGGTTTTTCATGGGTTGTCTCTTTATTCCGATGTATGTGCTAATAGATTTTGAACATAGTAAGTGAAACCCACAGCAGAAATATCGTCTTTTTTGCCCATCACATAACCAAGTTCGTTGTAGCGTCCACCACTGGCAAGTAAACTGCCATCAGGGGCAACCACCTGAAACACAATTCCTGTATAGTAGTCCCAGTTTCGTGATAAATTTGGCTTTATGCTGATATTTTCCGTTGCAACATTTAGCATTTCAACAACGCTTTGCCACTGTTGATATAAGCGTTTTCCCTCAACATCATCTAATTTGATGTATTTGCCAATTACAGATAACTCATTTGCTTTAATTGTTAAAGTAGACCACGCCTCAAAGAACACTTTGGCATCGGCAAGATTTTGAACGGTTATCTTATTAGTGTGTTTTTCAAGCAAACGTTGAGAGATTTCTTCACGTGTGCGTCCGCCCATTGTATTGCCGTAGGGGGTACTATCTAGCAACAAATCTAGAATATGGCGCGTTTGTATCATATTCCCAGAAAGTGCAACGTCATCTTCTTCTGTGGGTCTTGCAATGTCTATATTATTGACAAGTTGGCGAGCGGTATTTTCATCGAGGTTAAAGTAACTTAGCAAGTGACGTTGTAAGCCCACATGACCCATAACCAAGTTCCAAGATGTGACCCCTAGTTTTTGTAAGCCTTCTAGACACCTAGAAATGATTTCAACGTCCGAAACGGGTTCATCTAGACCAATGAGTTCCGCGCCAAAACTATATTCTTCTACAGGCTGTGCAGTTTGGTTGGTTTGAAAGATGGGCCCATTAAACTGCCAACGAACGACACTGTGCTGATGGTTTTCGATGTATTGTTGCATAGCAATGGCAGTAAACTCTGGACGAAGTGCCAGTGTTTTGCCTTGACGTTCAAATATGTAAAGTTTCTCAATGATTTTGTCACTCGCTCGTGATAAGAATAATTCGGCGGGCTGAACAACTGGAACATCTAGCCATTGAAATCCTGCATTTTGAAAGAGTTGATTAAGTTTTGAGATGGTTGTATAAAGATGTGTGTGTGAGTTCATTCTTTTTCATATCGCTTTGGCTTAGAATTAGCAGCCCTTTATCATAGCGGTAATTTGTATAAAAAAAAGGCACGCTTACGTGCCTTTTTGATTGATTAGTTGTTGTATATACCGCTACTGTAAACATAGACATTGGGCCCGACTTCGACATTAGACGACCGATTAGACCCCATTTCTTTGGCTACCCAGTCATATAGCCATTTTGCATCGGTAATGCTCAGGTTGACACATCCATGACTGCGACGATAGCCAAATCCATCGTGCCAATACGCGCCGTGTAATGCACGCCCACCATCAAAGAACATTGTCCATGGTACTTCTTCTAGAGCATAAAAATCATCACCAACAACACCCCAGCTCATATACTCACGTGGATTGCGATAATAGATATTAAACGTACCTTCGTAGGTGGGCCAACGAGGTAAACCGGTGGCGATGAGTGTGGTGAAAATAGGTGTTTCGCCTTCGTATACCACCAAGACTTGTTCAAAAAGGTCTATGCTCACCCATTTTTCAGTAGTAACGGTGTCGGGCTTTACAACAGCAAGGGAGCGCGCAACACGGTGTTGATGTACCCATTGCCCATCACCGACCTGAAACCACGAGGTGCCATCTGCAACGACTTCATCAAAAATAGTGAGCAGGGTATAGCGGTAAATCATACCTAGTCGCTCCAATGGAGACCCCCCTGGTGTTGCACTGGGATACATATTTACCAATGCCCAAGCATAGTGATATTCCAAAGGCTCTTGTGGGAGAAAGATTCCTGTAAATTTTGAAATTCCCCCATTAGTCTCTGCGAGTGCTTCCGTTTCTACCCACTCATCAGGGTTTATGCGTGTCCAACCGTTTGCTTCATCAAGTGCTGTGACAAAGTTAAATCCTTCGTCAAGGTAGCGCAAAACATTTCCATTAGGGGCATCGTACACATTAATGCCACGGTTGACACGCTTATACCACCGATCGTTTAGCAATTTTGTGTCTACAACAAGTTGCTCTGGTTCTTGTATTGTAATCATTGCGATTTCTTCTGACGAAAGCCCGTGTTGTGGGGTTGATTCACAGTCTTGACACTCTTGTGCATAGGCTGATGAGCCAATGACCAAACATGCGATAAAAATAACCATTGCTCTCATGGTAAACCTCTCTTACTGGTACTCGCCAGAACTATAAACATACACTGACAAATCTTTGCTCTCTGGGTTGCTAAAATCGCGGGTGTCCGATGACCAACCATATAACCAACGTGCATCGGTAATGCTTAAATTAACGCACCCATGACTTTGGCGGTATCCGAAACCGTCATGCCAATATGTACCGTGTAGACCAATATCGCCATCAAAATACATGGTATATGGGACCTCTTCTAAATAATAAAAGTCGGGTTTGTCATAAGCCCCACTCATGAGAGTGCGTTCATAACGAACGTAAACGTTAAACAAGCCTTCGTTGGTTGACCATTGAGGTAACCCAGAAGAAATGAGTGTGGAGAACACAGGTTTTTCATCTTCATAGGCAATAAGCACTTGCTCGTAAAGGTCAATGCTTACCCATTTAGACGTTTCAACGCCTTCTGGTTTTTCGATGGGAACAATTTTAGCGACATTAAACTGATGAACCCACTGATTAATGCCTATTTGATACCAACGAAACCCATCAATTTCTACAAAAGAATAGAGACTCACACGGGTATAACGATAAAGAAATGGATTGTTAGGATCTTGATCAAGACCAGGAGCGGAACTGGGGCGCACATGACGTAACAACCATGCCATAGGGTAGGGTAATTCTTCATCTAACCTAACGCCTGCGAAACGGGATATGGCGACATCTGTGCTTAGTGTGTTTGTTGCTACCCAACGGTCTTGGGTAATTTGCGTCCAGTCACCTTGTGGTTCGCTTAAAAGGGTCACATAGTTGAATCCAACACCCCAATTTTGCGCCAGTGACCCGCCAGGGCTATCGTACATAGCAAGGTTATCTGTAACACGACGGTAAATGCGGTCGTACAGATGAGTTTCCTGTACAACAAGTGGATTTACATTAGGTGCTGGATAGGTATCAATTATTTCTTTAGGGACACCTTGAGGTTCTTGAGCTTTTGCCAGAAAACCCATAGACAGTACGATGAACACCAACCAAACTTTCATTAAAAACTCCTCCCAAACTTTAGCTTATTTGTAGTATCCTCGATTTTTCGCCAAACATCTATGATGCTCACCCTACGGTGACTCTACGCAAACAGTACGTTTGCGTTTGCTGAAATGAGCTCATCGTTTTATACTATGAAGTATCTACTCAAATGAAATGTGTTATTACCTTGCTCGCTTGGAAAAACAAGAGGGCAATAGCATGGGAGGGAACATGAAACCCCGCTTAAAAGTTATCGTTTTAATGGTTGTGTCCTTATTGGTAAGTGCCGTTCTCAGCCCGTTGGCAATGGCACGAGATTTGGAACAACAGTCAAGTTTTGCTACACCTATTTTGGTTGTTAATACAAGTTTCTTGAATGTTAGAACTGGGCCCGGTGTGGAATACACCGTTCTTGTTACTGTTGTGGGTGGTACAGAGCTTTCTGTTTTAGCACGTTCCAGAGATAACGTCTGGTATCAAGTTGCTACTGATAAGGGTGCAGGGTGGGTGAATGTTGAATTTACACTACCACGTGGCAGTTTTGCCAATGTTCCCTTGAAAACAGCCGAAGAAAACCTTAGTGAACTTGGGCAAGGTGGCGGTGGTGAAGTATCCAGCAACGTTGGAACTGCTGTAACTACGTCATCAGCTGTTCGTCTTTTTGGACTGCAGTTCTTTGGTGGTGACATTTGGCAAGAACCTCGCTACGACTCTTTAGTCTTGCGTAGCGGTGTTCCTGGCGACGAAAACCTACTTCACCCATTGCTTAACGAAGTTAGAGATGCTAACGGTGGACAATGGTACTCTATCAATTATCCAGGCGTTGGTGTGGGCTGGGTGAATCAAGGTGTTTTGCGCCTGTTGTCTTGCGGTGTGAACCAAGTGTACGTTACAACAGGTGAACACTTCATTCGCTTTGATGGCATTGCAAATCGCTCGGGGTATCGCATGACCACAGGCACAGAAATGTATGTCCGTGGCAGACAAAACGGCTTTTCGGTTGTTGAATTGGCGGACAGCACGATTGGTTTGGTTGTTCCAGAAGATATTGTGATTCGCACAGGTGTTACATCACTCTGCGAGTACTTGCCAGCAAGCTCCGCTGCGAGTCAAGGACAAGGCGGCGGTGGTGAAACATCCTCTTCAGCACCTGTACAACCTCGTCTAGCTGTCCCTGTAGCTATTGTCAATACTGGCAACCTTAATGTGCGTAGCGGGCCCAATGTAGGTTTCTCTGCGGTTGCCGTGGTGGCTGGTGGCACATCACTAGAAGTGGTTGGGCGTGCTAGCGATAATGTTTGGTTGCTTGTAGAGGGTGATTTTGGACGTGGTTGGGTGAATATTGAGTTTGTTCTCTTCCGTGGCGTTTATGATAGTGTACCTGTTGTAAACGCGAATGATGTAATCATTCAATCTAACCAAACTAATCCTAATGCTAATTTAGGGCAGGGTGGTGGTGGAGCAACAAGCACAGTGGTTTCTTCCACTAGCCCGGCACGTCTTTTCGGGGTGCAGTTTTTTGGTGGTGACATTTGGCAAGAACCTCGCTATGACTCTTTAGTACTACGCAGTGGAGTTGCCGGTGATGAAAACCTACTTCATCCATTGCTTAACGAAGTCAAAGATGCCAACGGCGGTACATGGTATTTAATCAACTATCCTGGTTTAGGCGTAGGCTGGGTGAATCAAGGTGTTTTACGCTTGTTGTCTTGCGGTGTAAACCAAGTGTACGTTACAACAGGCGAACATTTCATTCGCTTTGATGGCATTGCAAATCGCTCGGGATATCGCATGACGACAGGTACAGAAATGTATGTGCGTGGTAGACAAAACGGCTTTTCGGTCGTTGAATTGGCGGACAGCACGATTGGTTTGGTTGTTCCAGAAGACATTGTACTTCGTACAGGAGTTACGTCACTTTGCGATTACTTGCCAGCACCCAGTTCTTCAATTGCAAGTTTGGGGCAAGGGGGCGGTGGTGATAGCACACCGGTAACAAGCACTAATGTGGTCACCGGTAATCGTGTGGTCGTCAATACGGGCAATCTTAATGTTCGTAGTGGGCCCAGCGCAGGATTTTCTGTAGTAGCCACTGTGTCCGGGGGAACAACACTAGCAGTCGTAGGGCGTGCCAAAGATAACGTGTGGTTCTTAGTCGAAGGCAGCTTTGGGCGTGGTTGGATAAACATAGAATTTGGGCTGTTCCGCGGAAGCTATGACACTGTTCCAGTAGTTGACTTCTAGGACTAAACTCCTTAATTCATCACTTTTGTATTAAAATGCCCTGAGCTTCAGGGCATTTTTTATTTCAGCATTTTTTTAAGGAGCAACTTGCATGTCAGATTTCTTAAAGCGGTTACAACTGACTAACTCTTATCCCTCACAATCTTTGCTTCCAAGCGCGATCTTTGGAAATCTAAGCCAGTTAGCGCAATCTATCATCCGTCCCACGACATATAAAATAGCCGTGTTTCCGTGTGTTAGCGAGCAAAACACGGAAGCTATTATGGGATTTTGGACACTGTTTAGCTATCTTTTAGAACAAACCAATGATGCAAAGGTTTACCGTCTTTTCTTGATAGGGGAGAATATTGGTGAATCTTATGAGTGGTCTGTTGAAGATTCCCAATTTACGCCTGAGGAGGGTGAATTGGGGGGATTAAATGAGAATGTTGGAATCTGGGGTGAGTGTGTTAAGCAAGGTAATCAATCCCAGTTAAACATCTACATCGAGAATGATTTAGACGATACGATAAAAACACTTTCGTTTGAATATGTTGAAATTGAAGACCTCGTGAAACAGCTTGCTAATATTGTTCTGAACGTTTTTGATACACTTGAAATTGCATTTGATGATGTTATTAAACGTATCGCAGAAGAAGTGACTCTTTTACCCACTTCGTCATTAAATCATCTGATGATTTGGGAAGCGAACTTACAAGGCTATTTGTGGGACACTTACTGGGATGAAAGCCTTGTAAACCCCATTCTTGAGCAACTTGGTTCGCCATCAAATGATTACTTAGGTCAATGGGGAAGTATTTGGGCGTTATCTAGAGTGTTTGCGCCCGCTTACAACGACTTGGATGATGGGTTGAGAGTCAAAATAGTTAAGGCGATGCGTGACAGTCAAAACCTCAGTGATAAAGCGGTTTCCGCTTTCGCAAATGCTATCTATAAGTTTGGTCATTCTGATACAGCACAACAGATTTTGCGTGACAATCTTCCTGAAAATTCAACTGATAGTGAAATTGGGGTAAATCTTGCCTCGTTATACTTTTTAAGTGGAAAAGTGCTTCCTGCCATTGATACCTATCAGATATTGATAAAGGTTAATTCTAGCTTAAGAGCAGAAGATTATCGCCAATATGCCCGTTTAGTTCAGGCTGCTATTCAGTATAACTTATCGTTTGTAAACGAACTTGCCCCAGAAAAATCACACTTGGACGAGGTTGTTGCGGCGTATAGAAAAGCAATTGACATCGCGCATAATGCCGAGGATTACTATGCTTTGTTAGTTTCTATTTGGGATGAGGAAGCAACAATTGATGAAGAACTTGCAATCTCGCTGATTCAATTTGATGAAACGGGGGAGTATGTAAAACAGTTTACAGACTTGATTGTAGATTCTGAACACATTGAAACGCTCTTAACTCATTTAGAGACGCGTATGCAAAACTCTACAGAAAGCATTACGGCAAAAATTAGCCTCGCCTATGCTTATACTCAAATAGAAGAGTACGACGCGGCGATTGAACTCCTAGACTCGTTAGAGGCGTCTGCATTAACAAGCGAACAAGCAAAAGAGGTTGTCCGTCTTCGCTTGGAATCTGAATTCGAGGATTTCAGCCTAACGCTTTCAGAGATAGAGCAGGTTATCGATGCGGGAAACGCCGTTCCTAATGCACAAATACAATTTCTTGAGGAAGTCATCGAAATTGCCCCTATGTACCAAGAGGCATACTTTCTTTCTGCAAAAGCCTACATGAGTATTGAAGATTTTGCTGCTTCAATTGAAGTTCTTTTGGATGCACAGAAAGTGTTTGGGAATACAGAAAGTGTTGTCATTTTACTTTTCAAGTCTTTTACAGAGACAAAGCAAGATGATATGGCATTACAAGCACTCATTAGTGGGGCAAAAGATAATCCAACCTCCGCGAGCATTTTAGCCTTATTAGCACGTGAAATTTTTGAGGTAGCGCCAGAAAAGGCAAAAATTTACCTGCGTAAAGTAGAATCCTTAGACCCTAACAACGCAGAACTTCGCATCATCAAGCAATACATATCTGATAGGCTTTCTAAAGGTTTGTAGTAGGGTAGATTACGATTCTGTCGTTAAACACGTCATTGAGTGTCGCTAGAAACGAGGAGATTTCTGTTTCTTCTAGCTCTAGCTCTACCTGGACAATGTCTTCGAATAACTCACTTACAAGCGTTGCATTGTGCTGTATGATGCAACGCTTTAGGACATTGTATTGAGAATAATTCGCGATGATTTGATAACCGACTCTTTTAATGTTTAACTTTAGCACAAGAGAAGCCAAATTCTCTTTAGCTGCATCAGAATAAGCCCGTACCAAGCCGCCTGTACCTAGCTTTGTTCCACCAAAATATCGTGTAGTAACTAGCACTATATCGCCAATACCAGAACCTCTTAATACAGCAAGGGTAGGGGGAGCTGCTGTACCAGACGGTTCGCCATCATCACTCATACCTTCAACAATGCTATTTCCAAAACCAATGCGATATGCATAAACATGGTGTGAGGCATTGGGAAACTGGGTTTTGATGGTTTGAATGAATTCTCGCGCTTCTTGTACACTTTCTGCATAGCTTGTAGTACATATGAAACGCGAGTTTTGTATCGTCAGTTCTATGGTGTGGATTTGTGCGGGTTGCGAATAGGTCATTTAATCTCTTTTGTGCGAATGTATTGCAAGAAAACAGGAGGGGCTATGGTTAAGCCGCCTTCATTTGTGACATGAAGCAGTCTCTTTTGCACCAGTAAATCTAGTGCGGGTTGCAACGAATCATGATATTCCTGTGGATTAAAAGCAACTTTAATGGCAGTTTGCTCTTCTTGTGTTAATCCATTCCACAAAGTTTTACACTCTTCCTGAACGGCTCTGCGAGACACAATCTTAGATAATACGGCTTGGGTGTTAAAGGATGGTTGGCGTGTTTCTGATATTGTGGGCAGAGCGTGGAAGCATGCACGAAGCAAGCCAGCAAAACCGCCGCTGATATTGATAAGAAAGTCGTGTAACTCTGAGGATAACGTTATTTGGTGTCTTTTTGCAAGACTTTGAAGCATATTAACGCTATCAGTGAAGTTGTAGGGACCAACGAAGTATTCATTTCCAGTAAACAACTCAACGAATGGTTCTAATTCTTTGGCGGAAAGTTCCATCTTCTCTATGAGTACAGAGAGAGGTTCGCGGGAGAACGTTAAATAAGATAGAGATTGCTTGCGATTATCGCGTAAACCCCGCAATGACTGAAAAAAACGAGAGGGCATCTGTTTAAGAAATTCCTCAAACTCATCAAACATAAACACGATTTTCCAGCCACGTCTTGTGAAAAACTCGATACCTAGTTCTAGGTATCGTAACCCCATGTAAGCATAGAGCGGGTTTGTGCCATCTTGTAACGCCTGATAAGTTTCATAAAAGCTTTGAGCGTCATCTTCTAAGATGTCAAACGGATAAAATGCCAAGTACAGCCTGTGCATCATGAGTTCATAGCCCGCCCAACATCTAAATTGCTCGCTGTCGTTTAGGGGGCCCAGCATATTGGAATCTAGAGTTATTGTTTTGAACTTTTGTGTTGAGAGCATATAGTGTTGATGAATATCTTCAGAAGACAGGTGTTGAAGTAAATTAGACTTACCGACGCTTCCTACGCCAATAAGCGAGCAAGATTCATCAGCTTTCCAACGTTGCGTTACGAAGGTTGTTTCGTCAGGTCTGAATGTGATAGCATATTTTCTCACGGTAAGCATCCATTTTTAAGCAAGTAAACCATAACTACCTAGTATATAAGAAAAAATGCGATTGGAATGCAAATTCGGGGGTAAACACAGTATACGATTTATATAGGCTTTGAAAAGCATTGTTTTCATAGGCTATGTGAGGCAAAATAAAAGCCCATTTAAGTAGGCTTTTAATGCCCCATTGGAGAATCGAACTCCAGTTTTCGCCTTGAGAGGGCGATGTCCTGTCCGCTAGACGAATGGGGCGACATTTAGCAGAATTTTAGCTAGGATACGCTGTTAAGTCAAGCCAGATTCACTAGACCCACTCGCTCTCGCACTAGACGAAGTGTTTCATTTGCAATAACAGATGCCCTTTCTGCGCCTTGCCTTAATGTAGCATCTAAGTAGGTTTTGTCCTTCATTAGATGATGATACCTTTCCTGTATGGGCTGAAGCGACAATGACACTTGCTCCAGAACACTTCTTTTGAGGTCGCCATAACCTTTGCCAGCAAAGTGTGCTTCTACAACTAGCTGGGACTCCCCAGTAAGTGCCTGATAGATAGTAAGCAGATTATTCACACCTGCCCTATCCTCATCTTTGCTAAAACAGATTTCCCCATAAGAATCGGTAACAGAACGCATGATTTTCTTCTTTAAAACTTCGGGTGTGTCTAGTATATAAACTGCATGATATTCCGAAGGGTCACTTTTGCTCATTTTGGCAAGAGGGTTATCTAACCCCATTACTCTGGCTCCAGCCTTAGGCAATGTGATTTCCGGCAATATAAAGGTTTCACCATATGTGGAATTAAATCTTTGGGCAATATCACGTGTAAACTCTAAATGCTGCTTTTGGTCATCTCCCACAGGAACATAATGGGTTTTGTACAACAGGATGTCAGCAGCCATCAGTGCGGGATAAGTAAGTAAGCCCGTACCCACTGAATCTTGTTGCTGTTTAGATGATTTATCCTTAAATTGCGTCATACGGTTTAGCCACCCCAATGGTGTGAGGCAAGTTAAAATCCAACCTAGTTCTACGTGAGCCGTTACATGAGATTGGACAAACATAATTACATTGTCGGGATTAATACCACTGGCAATATACAGGGCGGCGATTTCCCTTGTTTTTTCTCTTAATTGCGTGGGGTCTTGTGGTACGGTGATAGCATGCATATCTACTACACAAAAAATAGAGTCGTGCTGTTCTTGGTCAACCACCCACTGCTTAAGCGCACCTAAGTAATTGCCAATTGTTAAATTGCCTGAGGGTTGTATACCAGAGAAAATACGCTTCTTCATTGCAATGTTATCCTTTAGTCATGATAAGTGTGAAAATCACCAAGCAAACTCTGGAAAGGTGTTTAGTCCAGCATGGATGCCTATACGTTTATACATTTGAAAACCGGTAAAGGGATGCCCGAGTATGCCGTCATGAATTGCCCAAGCACGTCCCCTAACGGTCCACCAAGCATCAGAATGGCGAAACGGCGTTTGATTTTGTAAGCGACTACGGTATTCACCATTTTCTAAAAAGCCGCTATGAATTTCTTCCATGTCACGCAGACCTTTTACATAATTGAACCCATATCGCTCAAAAATGATCGCATTATGATAGGCAAGCGGCTCAATTAAGAAGAGTTCGTGACCCATCTTTGATACAAATTCCTCAAAAATAGGTACAGAACGCTTAAACGCCCTCAATCCTCTTTTAACCTGACCGGGTGCCAATCCTTCTTGCATAGCAGCAATCTCTGCTGGGATATTTCGTCCACTTGTGCCAAAATTTGTGTTGTTGCCATGTTCGTCAATATCAATGTTAAAACGCGGTGATTCTGGGTCATTTACAACAACAAGCAAAACCAATAGCTGATTATTGAAAGTATCCACCATGTTTAAGTACATAAGTGGGTCTCTATCGGTTGCCTGTTGCTTAAGCGTAATCTCCATAGCACGGCTGCCATGCTGATAAACATAGCTTACAACACTGTGATTGTTGTAGGTTAGTGTTTCGCGGTCTATATTAAAGTCATCTAACAGCCAATTTGGGATTAGAGTACGATAAATCGCCTTCTTTTCGCCGATATCTAACCTATTGATTTCACGTATAGAGCTAGGAAAATCACTCAATTGTCTTCACCCTTAAGTGCACGTTTAATTTGTCGGTCAGAATCTCGTTTAGCAATGGCATCTCGCTTGTCATACAGTTTTTTACCCTGTGCAAGCGCGATTTCTACTTTTGCTCTACCCCTTTGCAAAAACACAGAAACAGGAACAACTGTGTATCCCTTATCTCGAATTCGCATTAAAATTTGCGCGATTTCTTTTTTGTGAAGTAGTAGCTTTCTGGGTCTAATGGGGTCTTTGTGACCAAAAGTTTTAGCTTGTTCGTAAAGAGAAATGTGAACATTCATCAGCCAAAGCTCACCGTTTCGTTCTTGTACGAAGCCATCTTGAATGTTGACCCTGTTATCTCGAATAGATTTAATCTCAGACCCCGCCAACACAAGCCCAGCATCATATGTGTTGAATAGGTGGTAATCAAAACTTGCTTTCTTGTTTCGTGTGATGATTTTGCGATCACTTTGAATTTTAACTTGTGCGTTCATATAGCCTACTCATTGCGCTAAATAGCGAATTGCCTCTCCAAGCTCCACATCACGTCCACTAGCATCTGGAATCATTTCAATATTTGGCACTAGCCCTACTCCATCAATTGTAAATCGGTTGGGCGTAAGCCACTCGGCAGATGTTACATGAATTGATGAGCCGTCAGAGAGTGAATAAATTTGTTGTACAGTTCCTTTTCCGTAAGTTACCTGTCCTATTAGAATACCACGATTTGTATCTTGAATAGCACCAGCAACTAGTTCTGATGCGCTGGCAGTCCGTTGATTTACAATAATAACTAATGGAATGTCTTTTGCAATGCCACTAGAATTGGTTGTATAAGGCTTTTCGAGGTCTTTACTGACCTCATATGTTACAACACCACCATCAAGAAAGAATCCCGCTACTGTGACGGCTTCTTCTAGTAAACCACCGCCATTGTTTCTGAGGTCAAGCACCATCTCCGACATATTTTGAGAAATAAGGTCTCGAAGGGCTTCTTGCAGTTCATCGGGCGTTCTGTTTGTAAAACGCAATATCTGAACATAGCCTATCTCATCTGTCACCATGCGCCAAAGCACAGAAGGCACTCTGATAACGTCAAAAGGTATAAAAAATTCTTTTTGCTCGCCACTCGATCTAATAATCACCAGCGCAACTCCATTATTATCTTTGACTTCTCCACGAAGTTTTTGGTCAAGAGCATCAATAGATTCTGTAGATGCTAAGGTTTCCCCATTAACAGAAACCAATACATCCCCTTGACTAATGCCCCCACGGCTTGCTGGTGAATCTTCAAAGGGATATAGAAAGACTCTCCCATCTTCACCGCGCTGAACCGCCACCCCAATGCCCCCATAAACACCCGCTAAAACCTGCGATTCGCTTTGTGCCACTGGTGGTTCGATAAAAAAGGTGTTGCGGTCTTCTAGCGCGCTTAAAACGCCTCGTATAGCTGCATATTGTCTTGCAGCGCTATCTGGTTGTTCTCGTAAGTAAACTTGATCGATAATAGCCTGTGCCTCATCCAAGAGTGGATATGAATCTAAAGTTGTTTGAGAAGCAAAGATGTTACCATAAGAAACATCAAGGAAATCACGGAAAAAGAAACCTAAAGCAAAGATACATGCTAAGAATAAGCCTAAAAAGACACCCACTAAAACGGATCTTAAAATACCCATACTCACCCTTTCAATGCGTTGTACTGTAAAATGTTCAGTATAGCGGATAGTCATGCTGAGGGGCAGGAACAAGATGAATGAGACAAGAAAAGCCAGTATATTGGTGGTAGATGACCATATTCCTGCTGTTGAGATGCTCAACAGGCTATTTAGTTCGGCAAATTATACGGTGTACAAAGCATTTGACGGTAAGCAAGCTATTTTACAAGCTGAAACCTTATTACCCGACCTTATTTTTTTGGATGTGATGATGCCGGGTTTGAATGGGTTTGAGGTTTTAGCCCATCTACAGTCTAAAGAGGCAACCAAAGACATCCCTGTTATTTTCATTACTGCAAAAGATACGCCTGTTGATATCGAGTATGGTCTAAAAATGGGCGCGGTGGACTATATTCCAAAGCCCGTTGAACCACGAGAATTGCTCGCAAGAACAAAAAATAAGTTAGAAGCAAAATTACTTAGAGACTCTTTACGACAAAGAACCCGCGACCTAGAGGTTATTTTACGCATCAGTAATGCACTTAACACACAGCTCGAGCTAGAAGAACTACTAGAACTCGCCACACACCTCATCGTAGATTTAACCGGGGCTATTCATGTTGCCATTATATATAGGGGTATCAATAAAGTTATTCTTAAACAAATGACTGAGTCAAAGTTAGGCGTGATGTCCGAAGTTGAGCTATTTAATATTGAACGTGAATCGAAAGGACATTTTAGCGAAAGCAGTGTATACACATTTGAATCGAAAGATTTGTATCTTGCATTCATACCCATCGGGATGGAAAAAGAAAACGGCTTTTTTTTAGTGATTAAGGAAACAGCCTATGACCACCATCAACTCCTCCTACTAGAAAATATGGGTAAGCAAGCGACGCTTGCCCTGATGAACGCAGACTTATACACCTTAAAAGCTCACTACGCCATTAATTTAGAGCGTGATGTACAAGAACGCACTAAAGAGCTTGTATCGGCGCAAAGCCTGCTTGTACGCTCTGAAAAACTTGCCTCCGTAGGGAGACTTGCAAGTGGAATAGCCCACGAAATCAATAATCCTCTCACACCCATTATCATCAATCTTGACCTCATTATTGAGGACATTAAAGCAGAAAGACCAGTAAGCCTAGAAGACGTAGAAGCTATTTACAATAGTGCAGAGAGAATTAAACGAATTGTACAACGCTTGCTGCAATTTACTCGAAGGGGCGAACAGGAAAAAGTTAGCATAGTTGCCACTGAGGTCAAAGACATTATCAAAAACGTTGTTTTGTTAAGCAAAGGCTATCTTCAGCAAGAAAACATAGATCTGATAGTTCTACTAGACGATAGTTTACGTCCAGTTCATGTGAACCGCGACCAAATAGAACAAGTTTTGCTTAATTTGGTACTTAACGCTAAGGACGCAATCCAAAGTAACGGAACAATCACTATTGTCGCTAAACACCAAAGAGATTCTTTATGTATTGAAGTAAGGGATAATGGGAGGGGGATTCGTCCAGACATTCAAGAAAATTTGTTTGAGCCATTTACCTCTACAAAAGAAGAAAATGGCTCTGGTTTAGGGTTATTTGTAAGCCATGAAATTATCAAGAATCATCATGGTTCTATAGACGTAAAAAGTGTTGAAGGAGAGGGGACAGTCTTTTCTGTTCTCCTCCCCTATCAAGTTAGCGAATAGGCTGGACGGCTTGTTGAAGTTCTTGTAACGTCAGTTGTCCCAACGCAAAGTCTTCTAATATAGATACTGGAACAGAGAGTGTTCTTAAAATTTCACCTGTATCGGTACAGTTTTGAATTGAGACTTCCACATCTTGTGTTTCTGCTTCAATTGAATTCAAGTTTGATGCTAAGGTAACAAAAATATCTCTAACGATGTTACCACCACCAACACCTAAAGTGCCACATACTGCAATAGACAAGACTTTGTCTTGATTCTGTATGCCATCCTCTGGAATCTCAAACCCTTGAAAGATGTCTTCTAAAGACACAGCAGATTGTGAATCGAAAGGGATAGGAGACAGTTCTTGTGTTGGGGTTGCGTCAACACCAACAGTTGCTGTGGGTTGTTGCGCAACATTATTAGTGGGTGCGCCGATGCCTGATGTTAACAAGAAACCAAACAAAACAATGGCAACTACAAGCACAAGTAGCAACGGGATTAATCTACGTAAGGTAGAGGGTTTATTTTCGTCTTGACGTTTTTCTTCTAGTGATAAAATATTTTGAAGACCGTCGTAGTTTGGGTTTATCTCCTTAAGGTTTTGAAGTGCTTGTTTGCCTTCAGAAGGGTCTTCTGTAGCGTGTAACACCAGCCACCAAAAGTCAGGATTATTTTTTTGAGAGGTTGTGAGAGGTTGAAGAAGGGTATTTGCTTGTTGAAGGTCTCCTTTTTCAATGAGTAAGTAGGCATCTTCCATAACTTGCGTAGCGTTGTTCATAACACAATCCCCTTTAAGAGTAATCCTTGTGATATGGAGTTTACATCTATATGAAATGACGTGCAACATATAGAAAGCAAAAAGGGATGCGGTTTTGCATCCCTTTTTGCCCTGAAGAGGACTTGAACCTCCACCCCGTTAAGGATATGGCCCTCAACCATACGCGTCTGCCAGTTCCGCCATCAGGGCATTTATAGGATGGATTATAGGCAAAAGCATAAGAAGTGTCAATACTTTTTTATGTCTTTAAGCTGGCTATTTTTACGCTAGAATGAATGTAGATCCACTCACTAACTTAAGGATTATTAAAAATGCGTATTGTACTTGATGTGATGGGGACAGATAAGCGTCCAGTTCCAGATATTGAAGGTGGATTACTTGCAGCTCGTGCGTATCCCGACACCACTATTATCATGGTGGGGGACGAAACTGTCATTCAAAACGAGTTGTCTAAGCACAACACAAGCGGGTTAGCCATTGAAGTAGTTCACGCCAGTGAAGAAATACATATGGATGATACGCCTAGCCTGATTATCAAGACCAAACTAAATTCTTCTATGCACATTGGAA
Organism: Anaerolineae bacterium; assembly: GCA_034437555.1. Lineage (GTDB taxonomy): Bacteria > Chloroflexota > Anaerolineae > Aggregatilineales > Phototrophicaceae > JANWYT01. Next base: position 257,407 of record DAOTTQ010000029.1, read on the forward strand.
TGAATCTTGTAAAAAATGGATTGGCGGATGGCTTTGTAACCATGGGAAACACAGGTGCCGCCCATGCAATTGCTACTCTAAAAACATTAAGGCGAATTTCAGGGGTATATCGTCCTGCGCTAACTACACTTTTTTCTGCAAATGGTCAAGATGTGATTTTTCTTGATATTGGCGCAAACTCGGATGTAAAGGTTGATTGGCTAGAGCAATTTGCCATTATGGGATGTGTATATGCAGAAACAGCACTTGGAAAGAAAAACCCGCGTGTCGCCACGCTTTCTAATGGAGAAGAAGAAGGCAAAGGCAACCAACTAACTAAAGATGCCCAAACAAGACTACAAAAATCTTCTCTGAATTATATCGGACACATTGAACCCAAAGAAATATTATCGGGTAAAGTAGATGTTGTGGTGATGGATGGATTTGTTGGGAATATCTTTATCAAGACCTTTGAAGGGTCTATTTCTTATTTCACCAGTCTTATGCGTCAAGAAGTAGGAAAGTCTTTGCTATACCAAGTGGGTGCGCTTTTGCTAAGAGGTGCATTTAGAACAATACGTGCAAAACTTGATACAGGTGAAATAGGTGGTGCGCCGTTGTTGGGCGTAGATGGCGTTGTGATTATTGGTCACGGTGGTGGAGATGCTAACGCGGTTAAGAACGCTGTAAATCAGGCACGCAGAGCGATTTCGGGCAAAACAATTCAAGCTATAAAAGCTCGTTTTCAAGGGCTAGTTGTCACAGAAACCCAATAAACTGTGCTATACTCTTAAGAATCTTGGTGAGGATAACAGCCTGTGTTATGGCGTGATGTTGAAGCAAGTATACAGTCTCGTGATGTTAAGCGAGGAGAAGTTCTCCTGGCAAAGTTGTTCAAATCGGGTTTAACCGACGATCAACTTGAAACCTATTACGCATATCGGGCGCAATTGCGCCTTTTGGCTTCACGTGCCTCTGATGCCATAGAGGACATCCTTTGCCTCGCTGGGACAAAAATCTTTGAGTTGCTAAAAACACAAGAAATACTCGCTGATAGCTATCTGCAACGGTTTGAACAATCCAGCACGGGGTTTGCAGACAAACAAGATATTCAGCAATCGCAAATCATTTACACTCGATTGCTGATTCAAGAACCTACCTACAGTAACTCGGGTTGGTTGCATTACCAGCTAGGACGTATCTACCTTATTTTGGGCGATACAAAAAAAGCTGAAATTGAGTTCCGAGAAGCTATTTTTAAACCTAGCCATTTAACAACTTTGGTGGCGTACTGTTTTGAACGAATGGCGTTTATTTCGTTCTATGAGTATCAAGACTCCTACCAAGCAGATGTCTACGCCAGAAAAGCAATTCATGTTTACCCCTCAGCAGAGCCACAGCAGTGGCTAATACAAACATATATCCTGCGTAGTCGCATCTTACAGTCGGGGGACCTTTTTGAAGCCATACGTTCGGCAAGAAAAGCCCTTTCCATCGCAATGCAACAACCTGCACAAAAAACGTATGTGGCTGAATCTTTGTTCGTACTAGCAGATGTATTGTCAAAGTCAACACAAGCCAACCAGGAAGTCGTAGAGGCGATACAACATTTTTTACAGCTTAGCAAAGACCCTGTGGGTATTGATGTAACATGGTCAAGAGCATTTGAAATGCTTGGTGATGCACAATTTGACCTGAAACGCTATGAAGCCGCCATTGAGTCCTATCAGCATTCGCTCCAATACAACCCATATCATCCATGGGAAGAGACAATTTACTATAGAATTGGCAAGTGCTATTACCTTCTGGGGCAGTATCAAAAAGCGCTCTCTAGCTTGTTAGAAATAATTAACAATAAAGAAAAAACGTTTGAAGCCTACTTCTATGAGTTAGTGAGTAGCATTTACCGAATGCTAGGGCAGACAACAGAAGCAGACAAATATTCTGAGATTGCAAAACAGAGGCAACTATGAACAGTGATAAAATAATTGTTATTGGTGGCGGCTTAGCAGGTTCTGAAGCTGCGTGGCAACTTGCAGAACGCGGTCACCAGGTAATACTCTATGAGATGCGCCCTAATAAGACAACAGGAGCGCATGTTTCTGAGGGTCTTGGGGAACTGGTGTGTAGCAATTCGCTAGGATCTAAATTGATAGATCGAGCGACTGGTTTGCTGCAAACAGAAATGAAAATGCTTGGTTCACTGCTAATCCGCATTGCTGAAGAAACATCTTTACCTGCTGGGGGCGCATTAGCTGTTGATAGAGAGCTATTTTCGCAAAGGATCACACAAGTAATCAGTGAACACCCTAATATCACAGTTATTCGTGAAGAAATGAAGGAAATTCCTGTTGATGTACCAACAATTGTCGCAACGGGACCCCTAACTTCCATCGCACTATCAGAAGATATAGGGAAGCTCACAGGGCAAGAATATCTGTATTTTTATGATGCCCTTTCCCCAATTGTGACGCTAGATAGCATCAGCATGGACATAGCATTTCGTGGAAATCGTTATGAACGCGGTGAAACTGAAGAGGGTGATTACATCAATTGCCCACTAAATCGCGATGAATACTATCGTCTTGTTACTGCACTTCGTGAGGCAGAAATTATAGAACTGCGCAATTTCGAGAAAGAAGACCCGCATTTCTTTGAGGGATGTATTCCTGTAGAGCAATTAGCAAAACGAGGTGAAGATACTCTAGCCTACGGTACAATGCGCCCAGTAGGGCTTAGAGACCCAAGAACAGGCAAGCGTCCTTACGCTGTGGTACAACTTCGCAGAGATAATCTTCTTGGAACACTCTATAACCTTGTGGGTTTTCAAACCAATATGAAGTGGGGGCAACAAAAAGAAGTTTTACGAATGATTCCAGGGCTAGAAAAGGCTAATTTTGTAAGAATGGGGCAAATGCACCGTAACACTTTTGTAAATTCCCCTACCCTTTTGCATCCCACAATGCAGTTCAAACAACGGGAAGGTTTATACTTTGCGGGTCAAATTACAGGTATTGAAGGCTATGTGGGCAATGTTGCAACGGGAGTTGTAGCCGCTCTAAACTTGCATAGAGAACTCACTCAACAACTTGCATGGATTCCACCCAAAGATACAATGCTAGGTGCGCTTTGTCACTATATTACACACGCCGAACCCAAGCACTTTCAACCTATGAAAGCTAATTTTGGCATAATGCCTGAACTAGAAGAAAAAACCAATAAGAACGACCGAAAAATGGCTTACTCATCTCGTGCCTTGCATGCCATGAAGCAAAGCATTGTATCTGCCCAAGATGCATTACTTAACACAAGGCTTGATGAGGTGAACACATACTTATATGAATTGGAGAGCTTATAATGCCCTTACCGTCACAACGCCTCACACAACTTCCCCCCTATCCTTTTGCAGTTATTGGAGAACGCTTACGGTCACTTCAAAAGCAAGGTATTGATGTTATTCGCTTAGATATTGGCAGTCCTGATTTGCCCCCACCCGATTTTGTAAACGATGAACTGGCAAAATCAGCACATAACGTTAAAAATCACGGGTATTCTGGCTACTCAGGTATTCCTAGCTATCGTCAAGCCACTGCTCGTTATTATCAACGGCGCTTTGGTGTTGCTTTAGACTCTGACAAAGAAGTTTTACCTGTCATGGGAAGCAAAGAAGGTATTGTAAACCTATCTTTGGCGTATTTAGATAAGGGAGATGTGTCTCTTGTTCCAGATATTTCTTATCCTTCATATGCTATGGGGGCGAGCTTAGCAGGCGCAGAGGTATTTTGGTTAAAATGCTCACCCGAAAACCACTTTCGCCCTGATATTAGCAACATTCCCAGTGACATTCTGAAACGTGCAAAACTCCTGTGGATTAATTTCCCTAATAATCCCACAGGGGAAGTGGTAGAACTTGAATACTATCAACACCTTTTAGATTTTTGCCGTGAGAATGATATTTTGCTCGTGTCAGATAACCCTTATGCTGATGTAACGTTTGATGGCTATGTTGCGCCAAGTCCTTTGCAACTTGAAGGGGCAAAGGAACACATGATAGAGTTTAATTCGCTATCCAAAACCTATAACATGGCAGGGTGGCGTTTAGGGGCTGCTGTGGGTTCTAGTGATGCCATCAAGCTGTTACTAAACGTAAAAAGTAATGTGGATAGTGGTCACTTTATCCCTATTTATGATGCAGGGGTTATCGCAATAGACCAAGTGTCAAATGTGTGGCTTGAGGAACGTAATAATATCTACGCAAGCCGTAGGGACTTAGTCATGAAATCGCTTGACCATATAGGATTAAGTGCAAATCAGCCTAAGGGAACGCTATACATCTGGGCAAGGGTTAAAGGGATATCCGCAAGTGAGTATGTAGAACGTGCATTAACCGAGGCTCATGTCTCATTGGCACCTGGTCTAACTTATGGGCCCGGTGGGCAAGATTATTTACGCATTAGCCTTAGTATTGCTAATGAGCGCATTGAAGAAGCCATCCATCGTTTATCAAATTGGTATGAAAAGTTGTAGCCCATGCAAGAAGTAGAAAATCAACGAGAAACCGCCATCATTGTAGGCGCAAATGTTAAAGGCAGTCGCCCATTACTCAACTTAGAAGATTCTATGGATGAGCTAGTTTTACTAGCCGACACCGCAGGAATTGATATTGTTGAACGAGTAACACAGGCAGTAAGCCACATCGACCCTTCAACATTTATCGGATCTGGCAAGGTAAAAGAAATCATCGAAATGCTAAAAGAGAGCAAAGTAAAAACGGTGATTTTTGATGAGGAATTATCCCCAAGACATCAACGCGAGTTAAACAAGCAGTTTGGTCAAGATGTAAAGTTACTTGACCGTTCAGCCTTGATTCTCGATATTTTTGCCCAACATGCCAGCACCCGTGAGGGTGCGTTGCAGGTAGAATTGGCACAATACGAATACCGTTTGCCACGCCTCACTCGTCAATGGACACATCTTGCCCGACAAGCAGGCGGTGGGTCGGCGCGTGGTGGTAGCGGTGGCGTGGGTCTTAGAGGTCCCGGTGAAACACAACTAGAAGTAGACAAACGAGAAATCGGCAGAAAGATTACCAAACTTAAGCAAGACCTTGATTTAGTTAGGCGACAAAGAAGTCAGCACCGTGTTCAAAGACGCAAAAGCGGTGTGCCTGTGGTGGCATTAGTGGGATACACTAACGCGGGTAAGTCTACATTGCTTAACGCGCTTTCCGATTCCAGTGTTTATGTAGCAGACCAATTATTTGCGACACTAGACCCCACAACGCGACGGATTGTGCTTCCTAGCGGGCGAGAATCTTTACTGACAGACACTGTGGGGTTTATCCAAAAGCTCCCAACAACACTCATTGCCGCATTTAGAGCAACACTAGAAGAAATTAGTGAAGCAGACTTGCTTTTGCATGTTGTTGATGGTTCACACCCCAACGTTCTCTCGCATATTGAGGCAGTTGAGGACACATTAGCAGAAATTGACGTGCCAACACTTCCAAGAATCCTTGTATGGAACAAAAGCGACCGATATCACCATGATGTTCTTCCAGAAATTACTGAAAGAGGCTATGTCGCGCAAATTCAGACATCATCTACTAAAATGAGTGGTCTTGATACGTTACTAGAAGCTATTGAAACCTCTTTAAGCGAGTTACTCAAACCCAGTAAACTCCTTATTCCTCATGAACGAGGAGACTTGGCTTCACAGTTGTTCCAAGTGGCGCGCGTGAGGAATCATGAACACACAGAATGGGGTATCATTATGGAAGTGGATTTACCCCCCAGTTTTGAAGATATTTTTGATGAATACATCATAAAGTGAGGTAAAGCATGTTCAAACGCCTAGACCGTTCGCAGTTTCTAATTCGTTTGCTTCAGCGTCTTTCTGGAATTCTTGCAAAACAACGGGGATTACCAATCATTATTGGGCTAATTCTTGTAGTTTCTGCTTTTATTGTTCAGCTTATCAATATGTCTCTAAATTTGGATAGCCTGGAGCTAGTGCATGTAGTGCTACAAAACTTAGGCATTATCTTAGCCTTGGTGGGCTTATTATTGGCAGAACCGCTAGGTCAATAAAAATTTTGGGCAGGAGTCTTCTTGACCCCTGCCCAAAATTATATTATGGCGCAAGACTAACTGTATAAATTTCGGGTCGGTAGATGGTGTGAACATAAAGTGTCATATCAGGAGATAGCGTTAACCCCGCTAAAGGAGCTTGAAGGTCTGTATAAACGACGATCTCAACTTCCTCATTAGAGCAACCCTCTTCGGCACATTGTGCGGGCTTTACACGCCCAACAACGCCTCTTGTACCCAACGCATAAGCAAAATAAAGATAGCCATCCTGCCCTAAAATAAGGTTAGTGGCATTATCCAAGCCACTGACTAACGGTTTAGGTGACGGCACTTCCTCATCTAACGAAAACCATTCTATTGCACGCCTTGTGCTACCGTTGTTTACAAAGTAAACAATGTCGTCGTTAACTACGATACCGGCAGGTGAGCGTAAACCATCTAGTAAAAGACTTGTTTCACCTGTGCGTGACACTTTGACAATGTCATTACTCTTAAAATTCGTTACAAGAAAGTTTTCTTCATCCAAGTAGGCAATTCCCCATGGTGACGAAAGACCGCTAACAACTTGTCTTGGAGCGCCCCTGCGTTGGTCTAGCTTTAAGATACGATCCGTATCGAAATCAGGAATCCATAGATCGAACCCAAGCTGTGTTTCTTCGGCGTATAGGGTATAAGCATCGCGAACCCCATAGACAAACGTTGTTGTTTGTCCGTTTTCCGCATTTATTTCATAAAGCGTAAAGTCCCCACTACATGCCGCATACAAAAACCCATTAAACCACACAAATCCATTCGGTCTTTGTACATTGCCTACAAGGACAGATAAATCAGACTGAACAAAGGGTTCTGATAGTGAGATAGACAAAGGCGTTTCTGTGGTTTCTGATGATAGGGTTGTTTCCGGAGCGGCTACAGGAGGCGTTTTTGTTGGTGCCGGTGTTGACGTTGATGTTTGGGCAAAAAGCGTAGTACTCACAATAAAAACTGATAAGCTTGCCCAGTATTTAACCATCTTCATTTTCATATTCCTTGGCTAGGTGGTTATTTTCAGTGATAGGGATTAAAACGTGAAACGTTGCGCCGGAACCCAATTGGCTTTCTACCCATATTTTGCCTCGATGGCTTTCCACAACGGCTTTCACAAGGCTTAATCCTAACCCTGAACCACGTACAGATTCAACCCCTTGTTGGTTACCCCTAAAAAATCGGTCAAAAATTTGCTCGTGAATTTCTGCAGGAATACCAACCCCATTATCGGTAACTGCAATTGCCACAGTTTTATTCTCCGTATTTAGTGAAATACTTACTATACCTTCTTTTGGAGTAAATTTGATGGCGTTATCTAACAAATTAACGATAGCTCTTTCTAATTGATTTTTATCGCCTAAAAATAGCTGATGTTCTTTTTTTACGAACGCCACATGAATATTCTTTTCTTTGGCAGCATCTAGCACTTCTTCTATGGCAGACAATATAATTTTCTCTAGGTCACACACATCTTTTAAGACAACACCTAGCCGAACACGCTCTAAATCTAAAATACCCCCGATGATGCGTTGCATTTTATAGAGTTGTCGTTCCACATTGCTTACAGAAAGCAAAATTTCAGGGTCTGTAATGTTCTGTGTTTTGAGGTCATCTTTTAGTAAATCTAGGTTCGCTGTGGCGGCTTGAAGCGGGTTTTTAAGGTCATGGCTTGTCATTCTCACCATTTCACTCTTGATACGGTCTAATTCAAGCTGATTAGAAATAAAAACGTCGTGCGTAATTGCCACAGCAGCCTGTGAGGCTAATAATTCTAATAAACGAACATCATCATTCTGAAAGAGCTTGCCTTGACGATTTGCAATAACCAATAATACGCCAATGGGCTTATTGTCAAACGTCATGGGGGTACTGATGATAGAGCCAAAAGCATCTGAAATGCCCTGAAAGAGGGGTTCCCCCTTCCAATCTCTACTATAGTTCTCTATCAACAGAGATTTATTACTTTCAATTGTCCATCTAGGAATGCTGTCTAAAGCCGTGTCATACGTTCCCAGAAAAAGGTCGGGAAGCTGAAAAATAGATACCAATTCATAACCGTTAGGGTGTATAAGATAAATACCAGCGGCGTCTGCGCCCGCCCACGCAACAGAGCGTTCCGCAATTTCATTCAACAGTTCATCAGTAGCAATACGAGTTGTGATAGCCAGGCTAACTTCATGCATAGTTTCTAGCTGTTTGTTACGATTTAGAAGGGGGAAGATCAGCTCTTTTTGTAAGAACGATACACAAATACACAACGCGCCAAATGAACTAATAGCTACAGAGATGGGGTGTATATTTAGAGCTTCATTAAGTAAAAGGCTGCCCTGCCCCACTACAAATAAAAAACCGCCTATTGTGATGAGTGAACTGGAGATAGTGCGTCTGTAATACCAAATCAAATATAAGCCAGCACTATCGTAAAACACAAATAAGAACGTGGGCAGATCCCGTAAAGATAGGTTATCTCTTTGTACTAACGGGATAAAGTTGAGTATCACAATCACAGCAAGGCTTAGCGCAACAAAGAGACTAAAATAGCGTGTTTTAAGGTTCGTTAGAACTGTAATTAGGGCATAAAACGCCACAGATACGCCTGTAATACCAATAGAAGTTACACCCAACATAAGCCTTGAAAATAGTAAATCGCGGGTAATGATTTGTGCTATTTCCCCTAGCAAATATCCTAAATTCCATAGGACAAGAAAACCTAAAAATACTGCCAAGAATTGATTGGTTGTTCTTTTTAGGTCGTACCATAAAATGATCACAAAGAAACTTAAAGAGAACGCAACAGCGAGACCGTTGGCAACTAAGACAAAGGGAAGAAGTGGTGTGGCGTTCAATGGTCTTCGTTACGCCTTACTTGCTTTTCAAATCGATACCCTATCCGATGTTCCGTTAAGATATACACGGGATTGGTTGGGTCTACTTCAATCTTTCGGCGTAATTGGCTTACATATACTCTGGGATAATACACATCGTCAATATACTCACGACCCCATACTTGTTCTAGTAAATCGCGTTGAGAAACCACTTTGCCGGAGTTTTCCATTAGTGTTGCGAGCAACTTAAATTCTGTTGGTGTTAGATGCGTGCGTTTGCCCTGAAGATAAACCTGTCGACGGTGTAAATCAATTTGTAGGTAGCCATCATCGTAGTTTTGGTCGGGGTCTGTGTTGACAATCTGTGAACGTCTTAGCAAAGCACGAACTCTCGCCACAAACTCATCCATCCCTATCGGTTTGATAAGATATTCGTCCGCACCAGCGTTTAGACCCTCTACAATATCTTTCTCTGTAATTGCTTGTGCCGAAAGCATCATTACAGGGGCATCAGAAATTTCTCTAATACGTGTACAAACGGTAAATCCATCCATGCCATTCGGCATGTAAATGTCTAGGATAACCAAGTCTGGCTTCTCTGTGTGGAACACACGCAAGCCTTCTAAACCATCGCTTCCCAGAACAATTTCAAAACCTTCGCGTTTAAGCCGTCTGCCCAATGCTTCTCTGATGTCTTGTTCGTCATCAATAACTAGAATTTTCATGCTATTTACCTACGGAATAGGCGTATCGTATGATGTGTGTCAGATAATTACCCACAGATACGCTATAATGATAATTAGGTTCATTCTACCATATTTTAGACATTGGAAGGCACACTATGAACAATCGAAGATACCACAAACGAGGTTGGCTCGTTGGGTGGGTTACCGTCTTACTACTTGGTTTAGCGGCCTGTAACTTAGGCGCATCACCAGACCAAGCCGTAGACCTAACAGCCATCCCGACCAACACAGTAGTATTAACCAGAACGTCACTCCCCAACGAGTTTCCTACACCTGTCACAATTACGCCCATTCCGTTCCCAACACGCTCGGCAGGCATTGTGACACAGGTATCCGTATTACCACCTGTTCAGTTTCCTACCAGTAACCCTATTCCTACGAGCATTTTTATTTTGTCGCCAACTTCAGGCAACATTATTGCTGGGAACATTCAAGTGGTTGGATCTGCCATCCACCCGCAATTTTTACAATATCGGCTTGAATATGGGCCCGAACCAAACCCAAGTAACTTATGGTTCCCAATTACGGGTGTTGTTCAAAACACAGTTTTGAATGGCAATTTAGGTATTTGGAATACGACCAGTGGTGGAACACCTGATGGCGTTTACCAACTTCGCTTGCGTGTATTCTTACGAGATGGTCGTCAAGAACAAACAACCGTAAACAATATCCGCGTTCAAAATCAAAACCCAACACCTGTTCCTACTAGCACGCCTAATGTGGCACGCCCTATTGCTGCGTTTACCCAAGATGTTTCTACAGGTAATGCACCACTGGTAGTACGCTTCACAAACCAGTCACAAGGTCAGATTACAGCCTACCAGTGGTATTTTGGAGATGGCGTAACTTCTACAGCAAAAGATCCCACATACACCTATCCACGCGCAGGCACATATAACATTACCCTGCAAGTCACAGGCCCAGGTGGTACAAGTAACGTTTCAAGACAAATTAGTGTAACGGGTATTAATCCTCCGATTGCTTCTTTTACATCAGATAAAGTAAGCGGAACTGCGCCTCTAAGCGTGGTATTCACCAATCGTTCTACCGGTAATATTCGTGCCTACAACTGGGACTTTGGCGATAGCAACAACAGCACCGTTGCATCACCAACCCATTTATTCAACACAGTAGGAACTTACAATGTTATTTTGCAAGTTTCCGGGGACGGAGGAACGAGTCGTGTTGTAAGACAGATTACGGTAAGCAACCCCCAAGTTCCCGCGCCAACCGCATCTTTTACACCCAGCGTTACATCAGGTGATGTACCTCTTACGGTAACGTTTACAAATACTTCCAGCGACACAGCAACTCAGTATCTATGGGATTTTAATGGTGACGGCATCACAGATAGCATAGAAAAATCACCAACCCATCAATACACTGTTGCCGGAAACTACGAAGTAAGATTGACTGTCATTGGCGCAGGTGGTCAAGCTACAGCAACGGCTCAAATTACCGTTCAAAACCCACCACAGGCCCCTGTAGCATCCTTCACAGCGTCCCCACTTTCAGGTGATGCACCCTTAACTGTTACATTTACAAATACCACGTCTGGCACGGCGACTTATGTCTGGGATTTCCAGAATGATGCCTCTCCAGATAGCACAGAAGCGAATCCTTCGTTTATCTTCACACAGGCAGGTACGTACACTGTTAAACTGACTGCAACTGGAGCAAGTGGCTCAACAAGTGCAGAGCAAATAATCAGCGTTACACAGCCGATTGTTGCCCCTGTCGCGGCGTTTACAACCGACGTATCGAGTGGCACAGCCCCCCTAACGGTCGTATTCACCAACACCTCATCAGGCACAGTCGATAGCTTCTTGTGGGACTTTGGTGATGGCAATAACAGCACCGAAGCCAACCCCACCCACATTTACGGGACAG